>NZ_JBNMHD010000082.1:0-2747 GCF_050872605.1 Fusicatenibacter sp. | reverse complement strand
TGCTGCCGATCCGAGCCGGATCCCGAACCAGAGTACACAGCGGATAGTTGGCCAGCAGCACCGCCAGAGAGAACAGCCCCGACAGGATCCACACAAGCTGCTTTCCGCCCCTGCCCGGTGTTCCCGTCTCCGGTTTTTTCACGCTTACATAGAAGGAGAAAAAGGCAATCAAAATATAAATGCTGAAATATGCCTCCGTATGGGCAAGATTTGCCAGCCAGATCATAGCCAGCACGATTTTCAGTATGGGAAATACCTTTTCCCGAAAGGAATACCAAGTTACCTGCATACCCTACCGCCTTTCTATTTCCAAGGAAACTCTGAACAGATCGTCTGCCGATGATTTCGTCAGGGTTTTCCTAACTATATAGCATAGAATTTGTTTTTTTGCAAGGAAAATGACCATTTTTGCATAAGAAAAAGAGACATCCATCGGACAATACCATTAAGTTAATTTAGTGCTACCCCTATGCTACATTTTCGTGGCATAGGGGTACTTTTTTCTTCAAAAATATCAAAAATTTTCTTAAATAGTATCAAAAAGCACTTGACAAAGTACAAAAAATCGGACAAGCCGCCTTGTAAGCATTTTTAAGGAGGCTTGTTCGATGATAACATATATTGATAAGCTAAAAACTACATTGCATGACCTTATCCATGAAATGTCCAGTCACTACTGGCTGTATGTGTCTGACCCGAAGCGAAATTTCAGCCGGGATAGGAAACTTCCATTTGAAAAAGTGCTGGAAGTCCTGGTTTCTATGGGTGGAGGTTCACTCCGAAATGAGCTGATCGACTATTTTCATTGCTCCGCAGATACGGCTTCCACTTCAGCTTTCGTGCAACGCAGAGCACAGCTTCTGCCGGAAGCTATGGAATATCTGTTTCATCAGTTTACCGAAGTCACTGTCAAAGAGCGTCTTTACAAAGGTTACCGGTTGCTTGCGGCAGACGGCTCTGATCTCCAAATCTTTGCTGATCCGCAGGATGTGGATTCCTATTATCCCGGAAGCAATGGTCAAAAGCATTACAGTCTGCTGCATATCAACGCTGTATATGATCTGCTGAACAGAACCTATCAGGACATTCTTATCCAGAAAGGACGAAAGATGAATGAGAATGCGGCACTGGTGCAGATGACTGACCGTTCCTCCGTTCCTAAGGCTATCCTTATTGCGGACAGAAATTATGAAGCTTACAATGGAATTGCCCACATCGAAAAGAAAGATTGGAAATACCTCATCCGTATTCGGGATACAGCTGGAATGATCTGCCCTTTCCACTTTGCGCCAAACTTCGAATTTGACGAATGGAAAACGATTACTCTGACAAGGAAACAGACCAACGCTTTCAAGCAGAAGAAAGCGGACGATCCAGCACGGTATCGCTGTCTTCCCAATTCCTCCCCTTTTGATTTCATTGATCTGCATGATAACAAATATTATGATCTGAATGTTCGTTTTGTCAGATTTCAAATTTCTGATGATACCTACGAAACTGTAATAACCAATCTGTCCGCTGACGAATTTTCTCCCACGGAAATAAAACACCTTTATAGCCTGCGTTGGGGTATTGAAACTTCTTTCAGAGAATTAAAGTACACCATTGGATTAAAGCAGCCCACAAGCAAAAAGGCGGAGTACATTTCCCAGGAGATTTTCGCCAGATGTCTTATGTACAACTTCTGTGAATTGGTCACTTCCCACGTTGCCATTCACTACCAAAGCGAAAAGTACGTTTACCAGACAAACTTTTCTGCCGCAGTACATATTTGCAGGCTGTTTCTCAGGGAATCTGTTGCTCCGCCAGATGCTGAAACCAACATTTCCAGAAATCTTGTGCCTATCCGTCCCAACCGAAAGGCTCCCAGAAACCTAAACCGACAAAGGTTCAATGGTTTCCTCTATAAAATAGCATAGTTTTCCTGTTTTGAACAGTGTTTTTTAAGCGGATTTTTCAATCCGCTTGCTTGCCATGCTCTTTTTACAGAAAAAGTGCATCCCGCACGGGATGCACTCAATCTCTGAAGGTGTGGCCTTTAGCCTTATGTCATTATCTTAATGACATTGCCCGATTGGGTGGTGTTTTTCTTTTTGGTGCGAGTGGTGATACAGAACTTTTTGAAAAAGCCAGTAATATCAACGGTTTTCAAGGCGGACGAGTAGCAAATAACTTGTATATATCCCCTTTTCGGGCGACTGTTTTTAAGACAGCCGCCCTTTTTCTATACCCAAATTCAAGTGTTGTGATTAGGGTGGAAAAGCTGCTGTTTCTTTCGCTGTAGCCTGCTTTCCGAACAGGGCGCGGGTGTTTTCCCATGCGGGAGACGGCGGAGGCGTACAGACGAGCAAACCGCCCAAAATCAACACTTTTCATTTTCAGAGGAAGGAGGTGCGAAGATGGCTGTATTCCGTATCGAAAAGACCAGAGATTACACGGTCATGTCCAACTATCACCTGCGGGATATGTCGCTGTCGCTGAAAGCGAAGGGACTTTTATCTCTCATGTTGTCCCTGCCGGAGAATTGGGACTACACCATGAAGGGGCTTGCCCGTATCTGCAAGGACGGCATTGACAGCATCAGCGGCGGCATTCGGGAGCTGGAGGCACACGGCTATCTTGTCCGAGCGCGTGTCCGTGGCGCAAACGGGCAGCTCGGCTCTATCGAGTACACCATTTTGGAACAGCCTAAAGCGCCAACACCTACACAGGAAAAACCTATACGGGAAAATCCCGTACAGGCAAAT
>NZ_JBNMHD010000081.1:0-3016 GCF_050872605.1 Fusicatenibacter sp. | reverse complement strand
GGATCGCTTTGCTCTGGTAGATATGTTCGCCGGTATCGTTGCGGATGAACTCGACCTGCTGGGGATAGTTGTTGATCGATTCGTTTACGATCATGACATTGCCCTCCGCCGTGCTGTTTTCAAAATAGGGCGCGGTGTTCATGCTGATGTTGATCATGCCTTCCTCAACTTTCTGATTCAGGCGTTCCGCAATTTCTTCCGGACTGAGGTTGTCCCAGCCGCCCTCGATGGCTGCATCGTCATAAACGATGCCCGTCTTGGGATCGTCCTTGGTCTGTGCAGGCTTGCGGATCAAACGAACAGCAGTAAAAATGCCGAGCGTGAGCGCAGCGGCAAGGCCGACAACGGCGAGGATGACGAGGGTTCTGGACTTTGCGTCCCGTTTTTCAAATTTGTGCATAATTTTGTCCTTTCTGTGTTGGGACGCGGAACCGCTCTCCGGCTGGTCGCGCGCCCGGTATGATGGATGTTTGGTCATGAGGTCAAGCCTCCTTCCTGCTGGGCGAAGTTGTCTGCCCATGAAAAAGCGCCCACCTTCAGGGCGGACGCAGACAATGTGTACGATATTTCATTGTTTCCTCCTGCTTTTTATTTCGTCGCTTTTCTGTAAGCGTCGATGACTGCTTCCTTGAGCGCTGCGCGCGCTCCGGACGTGATGGGGTGGAAAACGTCTGTGTACAGTGTCTTTCCGTTCTTGCTGAATGCTTTCTGCGGCATGAAGATGTTCAGCCCCTGCTTGGATTCTGCCAGCCGAACGCCGTGTACCTTGAACATCCCGTCAAAGGTGATGGTTGCGTAGGCTTTGATCTTCGCGCCCGCGTCGGCAATGTGGTCGATTGTAACTTCCATGTTAGAAAAGTCCATATGGTTGATTCCTCCTATAGCTGCATTGTCATTTCATTTTTCTGGGTTTGCGCATACGCTTCATCCAGCGGATAATCCTGCTCGGCATGACCTTCGCTGCGCAAGCTCTCCAACATACCGAGAAACCGTGTTCCCTGTTCCGTGCTCTGATCCAGTACCCAGCGATCTCGCAGCACATCCAATGGATTTTCAAATTGCAGCAGATATGAAAGATCCCTGCGGGAAAGATCACTGCCGCTGCACAGAAATTCCGAATAGCAAGTTGCGGTTGCTGCAATCTCATCTGCTATGCCAATCAGCACGCCGGGGCTTCGGTCATACAGATTTCTCTGATATGTCTGCCAGTTCTGTTCAACTTTCTCCAAAAGCCGTTTCCAAAGCTCGGATGTGGTCTGCACGTTTCGGCAAACAATGCTGCCATGCAGAAATTCAGCGACATCGATTGCCTCCGCGTTTCGGAACGGCAGATCCCCGCGGAAACCGATCTTCAGCTTGGAAAACTCCGCTGCGACCTGCACCAGCTCCGGAGGGCTGTTCAATGGGATCTCCTGATTCCAGCGGTACCAGTTTCCTTCGCGGCGGCACGGTGTCAGCTTCAGGATGATGTGCTCATCCGGCTCGAATTTCGGATAACGGCAGAGCTGACCGCCAGCGCCGTAATACGGCTTGCCTTCGCAAAGAACTGTTTGCTCCATGTATGCTTTCATTTTTGCAAGGCTTTCACAGAACCAGCATTCCGTATCATCAAAGCGCCGGATTGCGCCGTCATCCAGAATGCTTTCCAGATTCGCTTTCTTTGTCAGGTGGTAGACCTCGGATGGAATGGGTGCTTTTACATACGCCATCGGCTAATACCTCCATGATCACAGGAAGAGCGTTTCATTCTGTTCCAGTTTTCTGGCAAGCTGCCGCAGGCAGACGCCCTGCTCCTGCAGATATTCCACGATGTCCTGCGGCTCACGCTGCAGTGCTTCCTCCTCCACACGCTGCAAAGGTTTGTCCTTTTCGCCTTCCTTATCACAGCATCCGCACTGTTCGCGGAGCTGATCAACCAACACCTGCTGAACATCCGCAAGATCCCGGATGGTAAACAAAATGTCCTCCACAGACATGTGAGAAGCCAGCAGGACGGTCGCGCCCGTGCCGGTAAACAGAAGAATGGATTCCCGCTTCTGCCACAGGGAGGTTGCTGGTGGTCTGGTCTTCATGACCTTTTCAAGCAGTGTTTTTCTATTGAGTTTCTCCATGAGTTTCATGTTCGGTACCTCTTTTCCTGATATTGCGGGCGTCATACAAAAATGCCCCGCTTGCAAGCGCTCTGCCGAGATTTCGGATGCAAACGCCCTTTTCCCACAGCTCCCGCAGCAGCTTTGGCGGCAAGCGCCGCAGTGCGTCTGTTTCTTCTACCCGCGCTGCCCGGCATTCGCAGAGCGCATCGCACGCGCCGCAGACCTCGATCAGCTTTTGCAGATAGGCCGCCTGCGCTTCGCCAAGCTCCCTGACCGCAAAGACCAGATCCTCCGCTGTCATCTGTGCGGATGATAAAATGGCGGCGCCGCGTTCCATCCAGAACAGTGCCAGCGTCGTGTCCGGCAGCAAATAGGGTTGTGCGCATGCCTCCGGCGACGTTTCACATGTGTGACCGGTTTTCTTAATGTCCAAGTTCTTTTTCCCTCCTGGCAAGATTGATCTCCCGCAGCGAACCGCAGGTCGGTTCATGCACCAGCACAAGATCGCCGTTTTCGATCTCCGCCGGGAACATGCTGAACTGCGGCTGGATGTACGGGCGCGGGTCGTAGTTCGTGATAATGAGTTCGCCGTAGGTTGCACCGGCTTTCTGCGAGAGAGGGTTATTGCGTCGGAACGCAAGGATATAAAAATCGCCGTACAGACTGCGGATGAACGGGCAGTCGTTGTACGACACGACGATGTATCCCTTGCATTGCGAGAGAATGTGGTGCAGTTCTTCGTGCTTTTCCTTCGGAAAGTCGACGGCGTATAAACTCTCAGCATCAAAGTAGGGCGGGTCACAGTAAATAAGGCTGTCCGGCCCGTCACGTTCGCGGATGATGTCCAGACAGTCCTTGTTCTCGATGACTACATCCTGCAAGCGCTTGGAGGCGTCGTCAAAAAGATATAGGAAGTTCGTCAG
>NZ_JBNMHD010000080.1:0-3513 GCF_050872605.1 Fusicatenibacter sp. | reverse complement strand
GTTTCGATATGGAGCAGCGTGCCTACACCTATCGCTATCTGCTGGAAGCGCTGCAAAAGGCAAACATCGACACCGCCGATTTTGAGAAGATGTGGAACAGCGAAGCGAACACCTACGCAGACGGCTACACCGCCGAGCAGCGCACGCAGATCATCACCGCAGTCAAAAATCAGCTGTCGCCGGAGGATGCGCAGTCGATCCATTTTGCGGACATTTTGCTCCAGAATATCGAGCTTGGGAAATACATAGACGATTCCGGTGAGCTGAACGCACAGCGTGACCGGATGATGGCAGAGAATACGCTGTGGATCTTGCAGCAGGAACAGGCGCGCGGAAACAGCCGCATCCTGATCTCCGGGCACAACAACCATATCATGCAATGCGAAAATGCCGGGACGCCGGTGCTCGGCAGTCTGCTTGCCGAAAATCTTGGCGACGGTTATTTTGCCATCGGTACAGATTTCTACAAGTCCGTCTGCAATCTCCCGAAGCCGTATACCGGAAAGCGGATCACCCATACCTTTTACTCCTATGACCCGCTTGCCAAAGCATCGAAGAAATGCGGCTTTGATGTCAGCTTTTTGGATTTTTCCAAAGTGCCAGAAGGGTCTGCGCTTATGGAGTATATTGCTAATAGCGTTCCGATGGGTTCATTGGGCGAATATTACAGCATCCTAATGAATTTCGTTCCGAGAAGCTACCGCGTTTGGCGTGCCCCACAGGACGCCTATGACGCCATGATCTTTGTGACAGATACGGCACCAATCGAAATTGAGTCGCTGAACAAATAGATACGATACGGAGGCAACGATGACCCTTGACTTCAAGGAAGAATAAACCTCCGGTTATGAAAGAGAGGAGAAAAACAATGTCAAAGAGAGCACGGCAATACATCGGTATTCTGGTGGCCGTGATTGTCTATTATCTCGTTCACGAAGGGGCGCACCTGCTATATGCGCTTTTTACCGGAGTGTTCCGACAGGTAAATTTTATGGGGCTTGGTGTGCAGGTGGATGTTTTCCGTGAACGCATGACAGACACGCAACTCGGCATCTTCTGCCTTGTCGGCGCACTGGCAACTTTTTGCATAGCGTATCTGTTGACTGCACTTGCAAAGAAAATCGGCACGATCGGGAGCAAACTGCTTCGCGCAATTCTGTATTACATCACAATTGCGCTTCTTTTGATCGATCCGCTTTACCTGAGTATCCTGTGCGGCCTGTTCGGCGGCGGAGATATGAACGGGATCGCACTTCTGCTGCCCGAATGGGCGGCAAGGATTGGATTCGGAGCACTTCTGATCGTAAATGGGCTTATGTTCTGGAAACGGGTCTTGCCGGTTTACAGCAGTTCCTTTTCCAATACGGAGGCACAGACATGAATGAGTTACGGGCAAGAGTCATCTCGCAGGAAAAAGGTGTTTATAAAATTCAGAGCGGTACAGCAGTAAAGCTGGCCGAGATCTCCGGCAAATACCGATATGAGACGCAAACGGTTTCTGATTATCCCGCAGTCGGGGATTATATCATTGCCGCATGGCCGGAGGATGACAGCAAGGCGGTCATTACGGGATTGTTTCCGCGAAAGAGCTGCTTTATCCGAAAGGCGGCTGGTACGGGAAAGCAGGAGCAGGTCGTCGCCGCCAATATTGATACCGCCTTTATCTGTATGTCGTTGAACAACAACTTTAATATCCGGCGGCTGGAGCGGTATCTGTCTGTTGCTTACGAAAGCGGCGCAGCCCCCGTAGTGGTTCTGACAAAATCAGATCTTTGTTCCGATGTGGAAAGCAAAATCCTTGAGGCGCAAAATGTCGCGCCGGGTGTGGATGTGCTGGCGATCTCCTCATTAGACGAGGACTATGAGGCGGTCGTGAACTATATTCTGCCGGGCAAAACCGTGGCGTTTATCGGTTCCTCTGGTGTTGGAAAGTCTACGCTCATCAATAAGCTGACCGGCACAGACAGCATCGCCACGCGCGAGATCGGAAACGACGATAAAGGACGGCACACAACGACCCACCGGGAGCTGATTCAACTTCCCAACGGTGCTTTTGTCATTGACACGCCCGGCATGCGCGAGCTTGGCATGTGGGACAGCGGCGACGGCATTGATACGGCGTTTGCGGATATTGAAGGATTGTCCCGCGCGTGCAAATACGCCGACTGCACCCACACCTCGGAGCCGGGATGCGCCGTTCTGCGGGCACTTGCGGACGGAACACTGGATACCGCCCGACTTGCGTCCTATCGAAAGCTGAAAACGGAAAACGACTATGCAGCGGACAATAGCCGGTATTTGGAGGCCAAACGCACGAAATTCAAAGAGATCGCCAAAATCAATAAATCCAACAGGAAAAGATGATGCAGGCAATCTTGATTATCGACGACGATGCCGCCATCGGCAATCTGGAACAGGAGGTTTTAGAGCGGGCGGGCTATGCGGTGCAACGCGCTTACTCCGGGACAGAGGCGCTGCTGCTCTTGAAATCGAGCCATCCCAATCTCATTCTGCTCGACCTGATGCTGCCGGGACTGAGCGGTGAGGAAGCCCTGCCCCGGATTCAGTGGATCCCTGTCATTGTGGTCAGTGCTAAGACTGCCGTGCAGGACAAAGTGAATCTGCTCCTTGGCGGCGCGGCGGATTACCTCACCAAACCATTCGACACAAAAGAATTGTTGGCCCGCGTGGCGGTGCGCCTGCGCGAGGCGTCGCATTCCCCGCTTGCGGCAGTTTACACCTGCGGCAGCCTGATGCTGGACACGGCATCCCATGAAGTCCGCGTCGGTGATGTACAGGTGCAGCTGACCCGGACAGAGTACGCGATCCTAAAGCTGCTGATGCAGAATCCCGGTCAGGTACTGGCAAAATCAGTTCTGCTCGACCGCATCAGTGCCGATACGCCGGACTGCACCGAAAGCTCGCTCAAAACGCACATCGGCAATCTGCGCGGCAAGCTGCGCAGCGCATCCGACCACGACTATGTGGAAGCAGTCTGGGGTATCGGCTTCCGGCTGAAAACAGAATCTTGATGATTTCTGGACGATTTTCTTGACCGCTTTCTGGAACTTTGCCTGATACCATTGGGTCAATCAAGCAAAGGAGGTACTTAACATGGAATACGTGCTTGAAACCAATGGACTCTCCAAGCGCTACCGTGCTTTCACGGCGCTGAACGGGCTGAACATGCACATCCCGAAAGGCTCGATCTATGGCTTTGTCGGCAGAAACGGTGCGGGTAAAACGACACTCATCCGCCTGATCTGCGGCTTGCAGGAGCCAACGGACGGCAGCATTACGCTTTACGGTGCAAAAAATACGGATACAGAAATTTATCGTTGCCGACGCAGGATGGGTGCCGTGGTAGAAAGCCCGGCAGTCTACGCAGATATGACGGCAGTGGAAAACATCCGCCAGCAGTATCGCGTGTTGGGACTTCCGTCCGATGACGGCATTGAGGAACTTTTACATCTTGTTAGTCTCGGTGACACCGGCAAAAAGAAAGCAAAAAAT
>NZ_JBNMHD010000079.1:0-3586 GCF_050872605.1 Fusicatenibacter sp. | reverse complement strand
TGTCTCTGATGGCTGCCGGCGTACCGATCAGAAAACCGGTTGCAGGTATCTCCTGCGGTCTGGTAACAGGCGAGACCGATGATGATTACCTCGTACTGACTGATATCCAGGGTCTCGAAGACTTCTTCGGCGACATGGACTTCAAGGTAGCTGGTACCCACGACGGAATCACTGCAATCCAGATGGATATCAAGATCCATGGACTGACCCGTCAGATCGTAGAAGAGGCGATTGCCAGAACGAAACAGGCAAGAGAGTACATCCTGACCGAGGTTATGGAGAAAGCCATCGCAGAGCCGCGTAAGACGGTCGGCGAGTTCGCTCCGAAGATCATCCAGATGATGATCGACCCGCAGAAGATCGGTGAAGTTGTCGGCCAGAGAGGAAAGACCATCAACGCCATCATCGATGAGACCGGCGTAAAGATCGACATCACAGACGACGGTGCAGTTTCCATCTGCGGAACCGAGCAGGCTATGATGGATCAGGCAAAGAAATATATCGAGATTATCGCAAGCGACTTTACCGAGGGACAGATCCTGACCGGAAAAGTTGTCAGCATCAAAGACTTCGGTGCTTTCCTTGAGTTCGCACCTGGAAAAGAAGGTCTGGTACACATCTCCAAGCTCGCAAAACAGCGTGTTGAGAAAGTAGAAGACGTTGTCAGCCTTGGCGATGTTGTAAAAGTAGTCTGCATGGGCAAAGATAAAATGGGCCGTGTAAGCTTCAGTATCAAGGATGTTCCGGCAGACGCAAAATAAATAGATCTGCCAGACGATAAAGAGCGGGAACACAGAAAAAGGGATCTGCAAAACGGTTCGTTTTTCTGTGTTTTCTTATGTCCGAATAGGAGTGAAAGCTATGAGATACCATAATATAACGAAAGACGATATGCTGAACGGAGACGGCCTGCGCGTCGTGCTCTGGGTCGCCGGATGCGGCCATCACTGCAAGGGATGTCAGAATCCGATTACCTGGGATCCAAATGGCGGCATCCCGTTTGATGACGCGGCAAAGGCAGAAATTTTTGAACAGCTGGACAAGGACTACATTTCCGGCATCACCTTCTCCGGCGGAGATCCGCTGCATGAGGCAAACCGGGCGGATGTGACGGCTCTGGCAAAAGAGATCAAGGAAAGATATCCGAAAAAAGATATCTGGGTTTACACCGGATATGAGTGGGAATCCGTCTGTGATCTGGAACTGATGGATTACACGGACGTGGTTGTGGACGGTCGCTTTATTCTTGCCCAGAGGGACGTTACCCTGGAGTGGAAGGGCAGCCCGAATCAGAGAGTCATTGATGTGAAAAAGACGAGAGCACGCGGCGAAGTCGTACTGTTCGGTGAAAAGTAGTCACGCAAAAAGAAAAGGAGACGCTTTATGGAAACCATTAAAATTCAGTATTTAAACGATGAAATTGAGCGCCTGCGCTATATCGACGGAAAGTCCGACTGGATCGACCTGCGCGCGGCAGAAGAAGTAGAGTTAAAGGCCGGAGAATTTAAGCTGATCCACCTCGGCGTTGCCATGCAGCTGCCGGAGGGCTACGAGGCGCATATTGTGCCGAGAAGCAGCACCTTCAAGAACTTCGGTATTATCCAGACAAACCACTGCGGTATCATCGACGAGAGCTACTGCGGACCGAACGACTGGTTCTACATGCCGGCGTATGCCCTGCGCGACACCGTGATTCATGTGAATGACCGCATCTGCCAGTTCCGCATCGAGAAACACCAGCCGACCATCAGCTTTGAGGAAGTTGACCATTTAAACGGCGAAGACCGCGGCGGAATCGGAAGCACAGGAAAACAGTAAATCCGAGCTGCGAATTATTATAGAAGGACCCCGGAAACATCAGTGAAAACTGGCGTTTCCGGGGTCCTTTTTATTTCATCTGAACCGTATTATTCGTGATTTTGAATTTTTTGAAGCTGTTGATAAAGCTCGAAATCCTGCTGTACCCATACTGCTTCACATCAAAGCCCGGGAAGCGGCTCCGCAGAGCGTCGTGGATGATGCTCAGATTGTCGATATGGCCGCCGTTTGAGCAGATCAGGTCGGTGATGCACTTTTCGATCTGCTGGCGCGATACGGTGTTCTGGCGTTCTTTTACAAGGTAATTGTGGCCGGTCTTCAGTACCTCGATATCGTTCATGCTCTCTAAAAACGTCGAGAGCTTTGAATAGCCGTAATTTCGAACATCAAATTCCGAAAATTTCTTCTGTAAGATACTGCCGATTTCACTGAGTGTCGTATTCTTTCCGTGGTCATTGTTTTCCGTCAGCACACGTGATACGGTCCGCTCAATCTCCGCCTTGCTCGTAATCGACGGAGCCTCATCCTGCGAAACGCCGTAGCGTGCCGAACTCTCCGAAACAGCAGTGATAGCAGGGGAGATATCGTCCTCATTCTGGGAGATCACCTCGAGGATTTTAAAGGCATCACACGCGACACGGAACGAGGACGGCGTTTTCTGTTCGCCCATGCCGAGCACAAACATGCCCGATTCACGCAGACGCTGCGCCAGCTTCGTAAAGTCGGAATCCGAGGAGACGAGGCAGAAGCCCTCCACATTTCCGGAGTAGAGGATATCCATGGCATCGATAATCATCGCAGAGTCGGTCGAGTTCTTTCCGTTCGTATTGCTGTACTGCTGGATCGGATTGATCGAGTAGCGTAAAAGCTGTTCCTTCCAGCTCTTTTTCGAGATGTCCGTCCAGTCCCCGTAGATTCTCTTGTACGTAGCGACGCCCTGGTCGGAGACCTCGTCCAGGATATATTTGATGTATTTCGGGGAAACATTGTCCGCATCGATCAATACGGCAAACCGGCTGTCTTTCTGTTCCATAAATTCTGTCCTTTCTGCGGCTTGGAGTGGGGTTCCGGGGCCTTCCGCCCGGAAGAAAATAGATAATATTAGTTTAGTACATTTCGAAACACAAATCAACCGCGAGTTTTGGCAAAAGACTGGATGGCAAGCTGCGATGAGGCAGAAAAAGAGATGGTATACCAGAGTGCCTATAAGGCCTATATGGCGCTGGGTAAGATGATTCAGATTCTGCTGTGTGCGACGATGCTCCTGCATCTGGTGTTCCATACCGGTATTCTCGCAGTCATTGTCGTGGGCGTCGTTTATCTGACGATGACACTCACGTATAATCATTCCTGTGTAAGTCTGCAGAAAGCAAAACTGAATCCGTAACCCTGTAAATACAAAAAACTGCGTGGAATGCATTTCAAAATCGTGCATTCCGCGCAGTTTTGCGTTTGGTATGAAAAATGTCAGCTGATTGGAGCTGTCGGTGTCTTTGTTCCATACCTTTTGTCGATATCCTTCATCACGAACAGATACGAAACACCGGTAAAGACAGCTGCCGTCACCCAGGCTGCCGGGTCACAGAAGCAGGCGAGCGGATAGCTGATGACTTTCATGGCAATCACAGCTACAATAAGGCGCGCAAACAGTTCAGAAACGCCGCCCATCATCGGCAGAAAACCGTAGCCGCAGCCCTGCATTGCATTTCGGAAAATAAAAATAGTGCAGAGCGGTACATAAAAAAACGCACACATATAAGAGTATGTT
>NZ_JBNMHD010000078.1:0-3917 GCF_050872605.1 Fusicatenibacter sp. | reverse complement strand
GTCTATGCCGTAACCGAGTCCCTGTCCCGTATTGTGGCAGTTGGCGGCGATTACAGCAAAGTCCGCTTCACCTTCCAGGAGTACTTCCGCAGAATGACCGAGGATCCGCACCGCTGGAGCCAGCCGTTCGCAGCACTTCTTGGTGCATACGATGCACAGATGGGCTACGGCCTGCCGTCCATCGGAGGAAAAGACAGTATGTCCGGTACCTTCAACCATATCGACGTACCGCCGACACTCGTATCCTTCGCGGTTGACGTTGCAAAATTAAAAGATGTAGTATCTCCGGAACTGAAAAATGCAGGAGACAAACTCGTGTGGATCCACCTTCCAGTCGACGCACATCTGCTTCCAGAGTACGAAGGCGTCATGGAAACCTACAGAAAACTGCATGAGGATATGCAGAACGGCCGTGTGAAAGCCGCTTATGTCGTAGACCGTCAGGGTATCGCAGCAGCCGTATCCAAGATGGCATTCGGTAATGCTCTCGGCGTAACCATCGAGCACAATGTAGACGAGAGAGACCTCTTTACTCCATATATTGCAGATCTGATCTGCGAAGTTCCGGCTGAAAAAGTCGGAGAGCTGGCAAGCACCTACACCGTCATCGGTGAAGTGACAGACAAACCGGTTCTTTCCTATAAAAACACCGAAATCACCATCCGCGAGGCCGTTTCCGCATGGAACAAACCGCTGGAAAAAGTATTCAAGACCGTATCCGGTGCAGAGCTTCCGGAGGTAGAGGCCCTGAATGTGGCAGCAGCAGACGAAAACGGAATTGTTGCAGACAGCTGCTATCAGGCAAAGAGCATCCACGTATGCTCCCACAAGCTGGCACAGCCGACCGTCTTCATTCCGGTCTTCCCGGGAACGAACTGTGAGTATGACAGCACCAGAGCTTTCGAGCGTGCCGGTGCAAAAGTTATCACTCAGGTATTCAGCAACCTTTCCGCAGAAGACATCCGCGGTTCTGTCGATGCCTTTGAAAAAGCCATCAACCAGGCGCAGATCATCATGTTCCCTGGCGGATTCTCCGCAGGTGATGAGCCGGATGGATCAGCAAAATTCTTTGCAACCGCATTCCAGAATGCGAAGATCAAAGAAGCTGTTACCAAACTGCTGAATGAGAGAGACGGACTTGCCCTTGGTATCTGCAACGGATTCCAGGCACTGATCAAACTGGGACTCGTTCCGTACGGTGAGATTCTCGGACAGACGGAGGATTCCCCGACTCTGACCTTCAACACCATCGGACGTCATATTTCCAAGATGGTTTACACGAAGGTTGTGACCAACAAATCCCCATGGCTGGCAGGCGCCGAGCTTGGCGGTGTTTACACCAACCCGGCATCCCACGGAGAGGGACGTTTCGTAGCATCGAAAGAGTGGATCGACAAGCTGATGGCAAACGGCCAGATTGCAACCCGCTACTGCGATGTCAACGGAAACCTGACCAACGACGAGTACTGGAATGTCAACGGTTCCTACTGCGGAATCGAGGGTATCACCAGCCCGGACGGCCGTGTCTTTGGTAAGATGGCACACGCAGAGCGCCGCGACAACGGCGTAGCAGTCAACATCTACGGAGAGCAGGATCTGAAGATCTTTGAGTCCGGTGTTGCTTACTTTAAATAAAATAAAACCAAAATAGAAGATTCCCGCAGAGAGGAAGAAAGCTCCTTTCCGCGGGAATTTTTTTGTCAGAAACAGTAATTTCTGGTTTCGAAAGAAAAAATTTGATTATGCGCCGCGGTGCAGTTATAACGCAATATTTTGCTTTATTAACAAAAGTAATAAGGTCGAATAGTAGAAATATTCTGAAAAAACGAAAGATTTCGATAGTCTCAACACATTACATATATGACGGGCCCGGAAGAGAAGGACAGCGAAACAACAGGAGGGAGAAAGAAGTGTATGAGACAAGAGGAGGAACGATTTTTTCAGATCATATTCGAGGAAAACAGTCATGTGCTGTTCCGTTATATCTGCGGTCAGTTGAACAATGACCGGGAGACGGCGAAGGATGTGCTGAACGATGTATGGGAGGTATTGGTGGTAAAATTTGAAACTGTTGCCGATCTCGAAGGAGAAGAGATGACGAAATGGCTGTTCTGTGTGGCAAAAAACAAGATCAAGAATCAGCGCAGAAAACATTATTATCAGAATGAAGTTTCCTATACACAGTATCAGAAAGAAAACAGAAATGAAGGGGAGGCGGCCGCGACAGCCGAGATTGAGGAGAGAATGGTGATGCAGAACTGCATCCAGAACCTGAATCCGATGGATCAGCGCATTTTCTGGGGGAGAGCATATGGATTCAGCTACAAAGAGCTCAGTGGATTCTGCAAGAAAAGCGAGCAGGCGCTGCAGTGCCAGTACAGCCGCGCAATCAAGAAACTGCAGGGAATGATGAGTCAGGAAATCAGTCTGACGAGAGCGTAGAAAATGGAAATGGTATGCAGCGGAAACCTCAACTCTTACAATCTAAAAACAATAGAAATATCTAAAAAATTCTCTGCAGGAGAATATCCTGTGTCTGAAAATAAAGTGTTACCGTTTACATATCAAAAATCCGTTTTCTTCGTTGTCGTGGCGCGGAAATTGTGTTAAAATATTTTTAGAAAATTCACACGATGTGCGAGAAGGCAGAAAGGATGAAAACAACATGAAGGATGAGTACGTAGCCTATGTAGGCACTTATACCCATGGAAGCAGCATTGGTATTCATTTATATGATGTAAATGTAGAAGAAGGCACTCTGACAGAACGAAAAGTCATACCGGTCAACAACTCTTCCCACATTGCCCGTTCCTTAAACGGCAAATACCTGTATTCGATTGCAGATGAAGGCGTTGCAGTGTTTGCAGTGGAAGATGACGGAGACCTGACCCCGATCAACAAAGTAGACATCGACGGCATGCGCGGCTGCTATCTGTCGGTGGACAAAACCGGAAGATACCTGTTCGTGGCAGGCTATCATGACGGAAAAGTAACCGTTGTACATACCCATAAGGACGGCCGCCTCGGAAGTCTGATGGACGGCGTGTTCCACAAGGGCCTTGGCAGTGTGGCAGAGCGTAACTTCCGCCCACATGTCAGCTGTGTCGTTCCTACACCGGACAACAAATATGTCTGCGCAGTCGACAACGGCATTGACCAGATCAAAATGTACAAGCTGAACACACAACGTGACCGCCTGAAACTGGTGGATATCCTGCGCTGTGAGCGTGAATCCGGTCCGAGAGAGATCGTTTTCAGTGAATCCGGAAAATACGCGTATGTCATTTACGAGCTGATGAACAAAGTCGATGTATTCAGCTACCGTGATACGGGAAACGGACCGGAATTTGAAAAACTGCAGTCGATCAGCACCACATCCGCGAACGTGGACCAGGCGCACGACGCCGCATCCGGCATGTGCCTTTCCCCGGATCACCACTACCTGTTTACTTCTACAGCCGGAGACAATACCGTAGCAATGTTCCATATCGACCCGGAGACCGGCTGCCTGGAGAAGAAGTTTGCACTTCCGATCAGCGGCGAATATCCAAAAGATATTGCAATGTTCCCGGACGGAAAACATATCGCAGTGGCAAACCATGAGTCCAACACGATCACAACATTTACCGTTGATTATGAGAAAAACGTGCTGGTTCAGAAAGGCCGCCCGATGAATGTGGAGACGCCGAACTGTATTCTGATTACGAAAAAAGGTGTTCACTAAAAAATAAGAATAACGGAAAAATGCCTGCAGGAAGAACTGTATCCCGCAGGCATTTTTTACTTTATAGGAAAGTTCGACTTTCGTCGAACTCTTGAATAAAAATGCCCGCATAAAGGCGGGCATGAAAAGAAAACGACACTGTTTAAAAGATATAAAAACCTTCTACACCAGCCTCATCGGCAAATAAATCGTC
>NZ_JBNMHD010000077.1:0-4434 GCF_050872605.1 Fusicatenibacter sp. | reverse complement strand
GTCATACCCATTGCGTTCCAGGAACGATTCCAGCGCCGCCGCAAGCCCGTCATAATACGCATCACTCTGCGCAAACGGCACAGCGACCGTCTCCTCTGCGATCGCCTCTCCGTAGAGATTGACCGCAGCCAGATGAAACATATTTTTCAGAATGCCGACACCTATCGCAATCCGGTACTCCGGCACGATCTGGATCACCTGGGCTTTCCGGCCGCCGGTCGACTCGAAAAAGCCGTCCCGCGAAATCAGCCCCTCCTCCTCGAGCACGTTGAGGTTCTGGCTCACGGTGGAAAGCCCCATCGTCAGATCCTGCACAATCTGCTGCTTCGCCGTCTGCCGGTGCTCATAGATGTACTGATACACACTTTTCTTATTAATCTTTTTTAACGTAATTGTGGTAATACTCTTTTCGTTCACGCAAAAACGTCCTCTCTTTTACCGCTCCATCACATTGATCGACTCGATGCCGACGCTTCCGCCGCGCACGACCTCGATCTTGCCGAATTCCTCTTTCATCAGCTTCACAACCGCATCGTTTTTCGTCGCCGTCTGGACAAACTCGAGCAGCAGGCTGTCTTTTCCGTAGTCGATGACCTTCGCCTTGAACGTCTCGGCGATCTGGAACAGCTCGACTTTGTCAGCTGCGCTGCAGTTGAATACCTTGATATACAGAATCTCTTTCATTCGCACAAACACGTCGGTGAAATCGATGACTTTGATGACCTCGACCATGCGGTTCAGCTGTTTTTTGATCTGCTCAAACGTCTCATCATCGCTGACCGTGGCGATCGTCATACGCGATACGGTCGGGTCCTCGGTCGTTCCGACGGTCAGACTGTCCAGGTTATAGCTTTTTGCGGAAAAAAGCCCGGAAATCTTGGAAAGGACACCAACCTGGTTTTCTACGTACAGTGAAATCCATCTTTTTTTCATTCCTTTATTCATCGCGCTCTCCTCCTAACAGTCCATAATCATATCTTCAAGCGTTCCGCCCGGTTTGATCATCGGGTAAACCATCTCCTCCGGATCGATGATAAATTCGATGATCGTCGGAGTCCTGGTGTTTTTCTTCGCCTCTTCAAACGCAGCCGCGATATCCTCTTTCTTCATGACACGGATGCCTTTTGCGCCGTAGCTCTCAGCCAGTTTGATAAAGTTTGGCGTGTACTCCGGGTACTCTTCTCCGTCCGTGCGGCGGGAAAGTGCACCGGCGCGCAGATTCGTCATGCTGTACCGTTTGCCGTAAAACAGTTTCTGCCACTGGCGTACCATGCCGAGGTATTCATTATTAAAGATACACAGGATAACCGGCAGCTCCTCGAGAACGGCAGTCGCAAGTTCCTGAATATTCATCTGCATACCGCCGTCACCGGAAATCGCGATGACCGGTTTGTCCGGGTTGCCGATTTTTGCTCCGATCGCGCCCGGAAGGCCGTATCCCATCGTTCCAAGACCGCCGGACATGATGATCTGGCGTTTTTCGGTAATGTCGACGTACTGGCTTGTCAGCATCTGGTGCTGTCCGACGTCGGTGACGATGATCGCGTCATCAAACTGCTCGTTGATCGCGTTGAAAATATCAAGCGGTCCCATCACGCCGTTCGGCCGCATCGTCAGCGGATGCTCGTTTTTCCAGGCATCGATCTGCGCGAGCCATTTCGATGTAGAACATGGCTCTACGTACTCTGTCATCTTCGTGATCGCCTCTTTTGCATCGGCTACGATCGGAATATCGACGTGGATGTTTCGGGAGATCGAAGCGGTGTCGATGTCGATGTGGATGATCTGTGCGTGCGGGGCAAATTCATGCAGCTTTCCGGTGATACGGTCGTTGAAACGTGTTCCGATGGAGAACAGCAGATCGCACTCACTGACTGCCATATTGGCCGCATACGCGCCGTGCATGCCGAGGTTTCCGATGAACAGCGGGTGTTTCGTGGAGATCGCGCCGCGTCCCATAACAGTTGTGACAACCGGCACCTGTGTTTTCTCGGCCACTTCGCGGAAGACCTCCTGCGCATGTGCGATGTTGACACCGCCGCCTGCAAGGAACAGCGGGCGTTTTGCTTTGGAAAGCATTTTCAGCGCACGTTTTAACTGGCCGATGTGTACGCTTGTGTTCGGTTTGTAGCCGCGGATGTTGACGTTCTTCGGATACTCTGCGCTGCCGAGCTCTGCCATGACATCTTTTGGAAGGTCAATGAGAACCGGGCCCGGTTTTCCGGTGCGGGCGATGTAGAAGGCTTCTTTGATGATGCGTCCGAGGTCTTCCCGGTTTCTGACGGTCACGCCGTATTTCGTGATGCTGCGGGTGATGCCGACGATATCAACCTCCTGGAACGCATCGTTTCCGATAAGGTGGCGGGCTACCTGTCCGGTGAAGCAGACAAGCGGAACGCTGTCGTAGTTTGCCGTTGCAAGGCCGGTAACCAGGTTGGTTGCACCAGGGCCGCTGGTAACAAGGCATACGCCGACTTTTCCTGTCGTTCTCGCATAGGCATCCGCCTCATGCACCAGCGCCTGCTCGTGGCGCGGCAGAACGATTTTGATTTCATCCTGTTTGTAAAGCTCATCGCTGATATCGATGGTGCAGGCTCCCGGATAACCGAAGAGATACTCGACACCTTCCTCTTTCAGAGCCTTTACCAGAAGTTTGTTTCCTGTAATCTGTTTCATATGAAAACCTCCTGTTCTAAATTAAAAACTCCCTGAACGTAAGACACAATTTTCTGTGCCTTACGTTCAGGGAGAATGTTTCCATCCACGGTACCACCTGAATTCCAGAAGAATCCTCTTCTGCTCATTCCGTACAGGATTTTAAACGTTTCATCCGATACGGCATCCCGGTAACGTGGGAATGACGTTGGAGCCTACTTGGAAAACATTGTTGTCCGCTTTTTCTGTTCAGTCCACTGCTCGAGGGCTACTTCCGCAGGCACGCTCACGGAGATTCTCACCAGCCATCTCCTCTCTTTGCTTTGCGCCGCCAGGTACTCCTCCCTGTCACTGCATTTTAGGTTTTGTTTTTTCTTAAATTACTGTCTATTATAGTCGGAAATGCCGCTCGTTGTCAATCGTTTCGCGCCCTTTTCTTGACTTTTCGCCCTGCGTGTGCTTTACTTAAGCAGGTTTTTCTATAGCAAGACCCGAAAATAGAATAAGGAGTTTTATACCCATGATGATGACATACACACAGGAAGAGCTCTCTTCCATTGTCCACGCATTTTCCTTCCCGGGCACCGTCACGGACTGGACGCCGCACGGGAACGGCCATATCAACGATACGTTTCTGGTCCGCTCCACCGAAAACGGTGTTCTCCGCAAATCGATTCTGCAGCGTATGAACCGCACTGTTTTCCACAATCCAACGGAGCTGATGCAGAATATTGCACAGGTAACCTCGTTTCTGCGGAAAAAAATCACGGCTGCAGGCGGAGATCCGCTCCGCGAGACGCTGAATCTGATCCCGACGACGGACGGTGCCTGTTTTTTCGTGGATGAGCGCGGAGAATTCTGGCGCTCGTTTCTCTTTATTTCGGATGCGTCCTGCTTTGACGCCGTGACTGATCCGAAGCTGTTTTACGAAACCGGTAAGGCTTTCGGCCGCTTTCAGCAGATGCTCTCCGATTTCCCGTCCGCCTCTCTTTTTGAGACGATCCCGGATTTCCACAACACACCGCTCCGCTATCAGGCACTTTTACAGGCGGCACAGGCGGATCCGAAAGGACGGATCAAAAACGTTTCAGAGGAAATGGCGTTTTTCCTTGATCACGCCGATGACTACGGTGTTGCAGAGCGTATGAAAGCTTCAGGCGAGCTGCCGCTCCGCGTAACGCACAACGATACGAAACTGAACAACATTATGATCGATGACAAAACCGGCGAAGGCATCTGTGTCATCGACCTCGACACGATCATGCCGGGACTGTCGATCTTTGACTTCGGCGATTCCATCCGCTTCGGCGCGAATACGGCCGCTGAGGACGAACAGGATGTCTCGAAAGTGTCTCTTTCCCTTCCGCTCTTTGAAAGCTACACAGAGGGCTTTCTCGCAGGCTGTGCCGGTTCCCTGACCCGCGCGGAGGTCGAGATGCTGCCGATGGGCGCAAAACTGATGACCCTCGAATGCGGCATCCGTTTTCTCGCTGATTACCTGATGGGTGATACCTACTTCAAAACCGCTTACCCGGAGCACAACCTCGTGCGGGCGCGGACGCAGATCGCGCTTGTGGCGGATATGGAAGAAAAATGGGGCGAGATGGAGAATATCGTCGCACGGGCTTCGTTTTCCCACTATAGCAAGACCCGAAAATAATGCAAAAAAGGCAGTGCTGCAGAGCGCGAATTGCAAGGAACAGATTTGAAGGCGTACCGGGGTACGACGAAAATCTGTGACGCAGTAATTCACGCTCTGCGGTGCTGAATTTTTTGCAT
>NZ_JBNMHD010000076.1:0-4907 GCF_050872605.1 Fusicatenibacter sp. | reverse complement strand
GCAAAAAATTCAGCACCGCAGAGCGTGAATTACTGCGTCACAGATTTTCGTCGTACCCCGGTACGCCTTCAAATCTGTTCCTTGCAATTCGCGCTCTGCAGCACTGCCTTTTTTGCATTATTTTCGGGTCTTGCTATAAAAGCAGATTTCTATCAAAAAAATGTTTTTATCGAAAAAAGTGCCATCCACATGCGGACTGTGTGCCCTGCAGTTTGTGGATGACACTTTTCTTATCTTCTTACTTTTTAGTTCTGTCCGTAATAAGCATTTGCGCCATGCTTGCGGTAATAGTGCTTATCCTGCAGCTCCTGCGGTGCCGGCTGGATTCTCGGGTTGATGGTCTCGGCACGGTATGCCATTTTGGCAACCTCTTCGAGGACAACAGCATTGTGAACAGCCTCATGCGCATCTTTGCCCCAGGTGAACGGTCCGTGGTTCTTGCAGAGAACAGCCGGAACGGCTTTTACATCTTTTCCCATCCGTTTGAACTCATTGACGATCAGATGGCCGGTGTTTTCCTCGTATGCCTCGTCAATCTCTTCTTTTGTCAGGCAGCGCAGGCACGGTACTTCACCGTAGATGTAGTCTGCATGGGTTGTTCCGTAGCACGGAATGCTTCTTCCCGCCTGTGCCCAGCTTGTCGCATAGGAGGAATGGGTGTGAACAATGCCGCCGATCTCCGGAAATGCTTTGTACAGCTCCAGATGGGTCGGGGTGTCAGAAGACGGACGGTAGCGTCCTTCTACTTTGTTTCCGTTCAGATCCATGACAACCATATCGTCCGGTGTCAGCAGGTCGTAATCCACGCCGCTTGGTTTGATGACGAACAGACCGCTTTCCCGGTCAATCTCGCTGACATTTCCCCAGGTAAAGGTAACCAGTCCGTATTTTGGAAGAAGCATGTTGGCTTCGTATACTCGTTTTTTCAGTTCTTCTAACATTGTGTTGTCCTTTCTGTCTCACACCACTATTTTAAAGATTCTACTGCTGCGCGCTCAATCGGCAGGCCTTTTTTGTAGCGCTCGGTGAATACTTCAAATCCAGCGACGTCTGCCAGATCCGGATCCATCCTGGTTCCGGCATTTCCGGCGAAAACTTTTGCATCGAGGTAATCCTCGAGTGTTTCATTCTCTTCTTTGTTGATCATATAAGAAGCCAGCAGTGCGATGCCCCAGGCTCCGCCCTCTCCTGCTGTCTCCATGACGGAAACCGGTGCGTCGATGGCACCTGCGAGGATCTTCTGGCCGACACCTTTTGTCTTGAAGAGACCGCCGTGGCCGAGAATCTGGTCGACCTGCACATGCTCCTCTTTCATCAGGATATCAAGGCCGACTTTCAGGGCGCCAAGGGAAGTAAACAGGTTGACTCGCATAAAGTTTGCCAGATTGAATTTCGCATCCGGAGTACGTGCGAAGACAGGACGGCCCTCGTTGAAGCCGGTTACGTGCTCGCCGGAGAAGTAGTTGTAGGCAAGGAGTCCGCCGCAGTCTGCGTCGCCCTCCAGGGCTTTGTTGTACAGCTTGCCGAACAGATCATTCGTGCTGATTTCCATGCCGAAGGTCTGCGCAAATTCACGGAAGAGATTGACCCATGCATTCAGATCAGAAGTACAGTTCTGGCAGTGCACCATGGCAACCGGATGACCGGACGGGGTTGTTACCATATCGATCTCCGGGTATACTTTGGAGAGGTTCTTCTCCAGAACGATCATAGCAAAAACGGAAGTTCCGGCAGACACGTTTCCGGTTCTGACGCGGACGCTGTTTGTTGCTGCCATACCTGTTCCGGCATCTCCCTCCGGCGGGCAGAGCGGAATGCCTGCTTCCAGATTTCCGGACACGTCGAGAAGTGCGGCACCTTCTTTCGTCAGAACACCGGCATTGTCACCTGCGGTCAGAACGTGCGGCAGAACATCGAGTGCTTTCCATGAATATGCTTTGTCTGCGACTGCCTCGTCAAATTTGGCGATCCTATCGGCAAAGTAAGTGTTGGTTTCAGAATCGATTGGAAAGATTCCAGATGCCTCGCCGACACCAACGACACGCTCGCCGGTCATTTTCCACTGAATGTATCCGGCAAGGGTTGTCACGTAGTCGATATCTGCCACATGCGGCTCACCGTTTAAGATTGCCTGATACAGATGGGCGATAGTCCATCTCTGCGGGATGTGGAATCCGAAAAGATCGGTCAGCTTCTCGCTTGCTTCTTCTGTGATATTGTTTCTCCAGGTGCGGAACGGCACGAGGAGGTTTCCTGCTTTGTCAAATGCCATATAGCCGTGCATCATGGCACTGAAGCCGATGGCTCCGACGCGGGTCAGGGTGATGTCGTATTTTTCTTTGACATCAGCTGCCATTTTGGTATAGGCATCCTGCAGGCCCGTCCAGATGTCCTCGATGGTGTAGGTCCACACGCCGTTGTCGTAACGGTTTTCCCACTCGTGATCTCCGGATGCGACCGGGGCGTTGTCTGCGCCGATCAGGACGGCTTTGATTCTGGTTGAGCCGAACTCAATACCAAGTGCTGTTCTCTGTTCGAGGATTGCTGTTTTTGCATCCATTCCCATTGTTTGTTTTTCCTCCCTTGGGTTCTTTTCTATTTTTTTGTCTCTGTTGACAGATTTTTTCCTGCGGTGGATTCTCTTACGATGAGTTCCGGGGAAATCAGGCGTTTGACGCTGCTATCTTCTTCCGGGACTTTTCTGATTTTTTCGAGAATGAGCTCTGCTGCCATCTCACCGAGTTTTTCCTGCGGATGGGCAATGGTCGTGATCCCGATCGGACTGCTCTGGCCGATCAGCGAGTTGTCGTATCCGGTGACGGCGATGTCTTCCGGCACGGAGATTCCCTTTTCTTCCAGCATGGAGATGACGGCGAGCGCGATCTGGTCGTTGTAGCAGACGGCGGCATCGACGGACTTTTTGCTGTCGAGCAGCATGGAAAGCATCAGGGACGGTTTGGTTTTCCGGTCCTCGGTGTGAAACCAGATGACGTTTTCGGGATCATACGGGATTCCGCTTTCCTGCAGCGCCTGCACGTAGCCTTTATGGCGCTGGGCGCCCTGGCTGTCGTCGGCCTTGAAGATGCCGATGATGTTTCGTCGGCCGGTCTCTAAAAGGTGCCGGGTCAGCAGGTAGCCGCCTTTGCAGTCATCCATCAGGATGCAGGGCTTGTCTGCCATCTGGGGGTAGCAGCCCTGGATGAACACGTACGGGATCTGGTACTTGTCCAGCATTTCGTACAAGTTGATGTGGCGGCAGAGGATCTGGCTTTTGCTCGGCTCGATGATGAGGCCGTCGATGGGCTTGTCGAGGAGTTCTTTTAAGACTTTTTCTTCTTTGGAGCGGCTGTTGCAGGTGTTTTTTAAGATAATGCTGTAGCCGTTTTCGCTCAGCACTCGATCCATTCCCTGGATGAGGCGGGGGAAGATGTAGTCGGACAGGTAGGTGGTGGTGACGGCGATGTTTTTGGAGTTATGACGCTGGATTACGCGCTCGGAGCAGAAGGTTCCTTTGCCGTGCCGGGCGGTGATGTAGCCTTCGTTTTCGAGAAGGGCGAGGGCCTTTCGGACGGTGTGGCGTGAGAGGGCGTATTCTTTGGTCAGTTCGTTTTCGGATGGAAGCTTCTGGCCGGGTTTTATGGTTCCGGAGAGGATCTGCTCTTTTAGGGCTTCCATCAGGGTGTAGTATTTGGCTTTGCCGGTGGTTGGTTCCATGTGATTGGTGATTCCCCTTTCTGGAATTCATAATACAACTTGTACGGTTGTTGTGACAAGTTGTATTTTTGTGGGGAGGGGACGCTCAGGAGCATCGGGTATCCGAGGCGTGGCTGTTTCGGAGGCTAGGAACTCTAAGGGTGTGAAAATTTGCTAAAAGCATTCCCCCAAATCAAAAACTCGCATACGCTCAGACAGTTTGATTTGGGGGAATAACGCAAATTTCCACGCCCTAAGAGTTCCTACGCCTCCTGCAAATGCCACGCCCCGGACACCCGATGCTCCTGAGCTGATTTTGGTCCCGTAAGTAGAGGGAAGCGGCCCTGCGGTGGCTTCCCTTGGTTCACCAATAAAGTAAATGGGCGGGCGGGTGGGCCCAATACCTTAATGAGTAGACGAGGACACTTTCTTACGGATAGCCTCTTCATAGACGGTACACTCTTGCGGCCGGTGCATCCGCGGGACGGGATCTCCTTTGAGGAAGTGGTGGCGGATGTAGTAGAGGGTATCGTCCTCACCGCGTTCCGAAAGCATGCGCAGCAGAAATTCGAGCTGCGAGAGGGTCTCCGGGTGGACGAACCAGAGGTGCCCGATTCCTTTTTTGAGATACTGGTACGGCGCCTGGTCGGTATACGCGTCTCCGAGGTAGACGCGGGAGGCGCTGATGCGGTCCATGATCATTTCGGCAACGTAACGGCGCGGCATTGGGACACCTTTGATGATGGTGTCACAGTCGATGCCGTAATCAATCCAGTATTCAAAATGATGTTTGTTGCGCCCTTTGTGGTGCATCCAGGATTTTGACATACCGGTGTCTTCGCGCTCGGCGTTGTTTGGACTTCGGTCTCCCTGGTAGTATTTCATTCCGACGCAAAATTCGGTCGGGGAATATTTCGAGAGGTCGTGGGTCAGGCCCTGCCAGTACAGTCCTATTTTGAAGCAGTACCGCATGACCCACATTTTGTGTGTGGTAATGGTTTTAAAGTGCTGCCATGCTTTCATCATTCTGTCTCTTCTCCTGCTTTCCTGTTGTTTCAACTCACAGTCGGTACTTTCACGGAGTCTGACATGTCGAAAATAGTTCGACTGTGACTTGCCTCATGCCAGTGGAGGATACCGATTTCTCTCCGCCCGCCACTGCCGTTATGTTTCTTTTAACAATTCATCCCACCGCTTTAGAAGCGGGGGACTTC
>NZ_JBNMHD010000075.1:0-4958 GCF_050872605.1 Fusicatenibacter sp. | reverse complement strand
CGAGGAACAGATGGAGGATAATATCAAAACCTTCCGAAATTTTGTACCGTTAAACGAGGAAGAAAAAGCAGTGATCGCCAAAGCACAGGAAGCGCTGAAAAAGAGTCCGGCAGTTCCATGTACCGCCTGTCGTTACTGCTGCGACGGATGTCCGATGGGAATCGCGATCCCGGATGTATTCAAGGCATTGAATACCATCCGCCTGTATGGAGAAGAAGACCGCGCGAAAAATTATTATAAAAAACTGCTGGAAACATCAGGAAAAGCAGAAGACTGCGTGCAGTGCGGCCAGTGTGAGAGTGTATGCCCGCAGCATCTGCCAATTATTGACCTGTTAAAAGAAGCGTCCGAAAAGCTTGACGTGCCGGTGACGGAATAACAGGATTTTTCATTACTGTTTTGGGGATTTGCTATTATAGCAATCCCCGAAAATAATGCAAAAAATTCAGCACCGCAGAGTGTGAATTGCTGTTTTCGGGTCTTGCTATAGAGAAGAAAAACAAGAAGCAGTTCCCGGACTTTTAGTAAAACCCCAAAGAACTGCTTTTTTCTGAAAATCTATGCTGTAAAAAGAAAAGGAACGGTCAGATTATTGTTTTTAAAATTTCAAGCATAGAATCAAGAGAGATTCCATCTGAAAAGTTAAGAGAAGAGGAATATCCGTCTTTCTGCCAGACTGCCAGAAAAATGGAATCGTCATTTCCTTTGAGTGTGACAGTGCTCCCATTGATAGTTTCTGTCATGATCTGATCATAGTCTGTATAATCTCCGGAGATGTCTTCTGTACCGGTTGTTTTCCGGTACCATGCGGTGTTGCTGCTGCTCTCATATGTGATTTCAGCAAAAATATCCCAGCACCAGGAGTAGGTTGTACTTGTTGGGATAAAAGGAAGACTCTCGATATCCTGAACAGGAAAACCGGCTTTTTTGGAAAGTTCTGCGGCACATGCAGCCAGTGCCAGACATTTTTGCAGATAAGAAGAAAAATGGCGGATTTTCTGTGAAGAATCTGTCTGCTTTGCAGATTCTGCAGAGGAAAGATTCTCGAGAATGCGGTTTCGCATTTCATCGGTCACTTCGATATGTTCCATGATTTCATGATAGGATTTACGCAAAGTCGTACTCCTCCTTCAAGATTTCTTTTAAACGTTCTCTGCCGCGTTTCAGATCGGAACGGACCGTGCTTTCCCTGCGGTTCAGAATGCGGCTGATTTCGCGTGTGGAATAACCTTTCTTCGTAATAGAGATGAATGGCTTCCCGGTATTTTTCCGGGAGCTTTTTTACGGCATTCCAGACGAAAGAAAGATCCTCCCGTTCCTCGGCTGTGAGTGTTTCCAGAAGTTCGTCGGTTTCCCGGATCTTATTGTAAGAAAGTTTATTTTTGCACAGATTGGATGCAACACAGAGCAGCCAGGCTTTTTCGTGCTGCGCATTTTCAAAGACAGGAGCCGACTGCATATATTTCAGCAGGGTATCCTGCAGAATATCCTCCGCGTCGCTCATATTGTGAAGATAGGAGTAGGCAAGCCGGAGAATGGCATTTCCATACTGATCCAGAGCTTTTTCAGCGCGGGAGAAGGTGGCTGGTTTTTCAGCGGAAATTTCTCTGGAAAATGGCTGGGCAGAGGGAAGCACAGCAATCATGCGTAAAAATTTTTTGCGTTTTCATAAAAAGTATCCTCGCTTTCATAAGTAAAAGATAGAAGGAAATTTCCCTCTTCTACTTTAAATACAAGCAGGAGAATAAAAAGGTTGCAAAAACAGAAAAATTTTTTCTATCAATTTTCCTAATGAATCAGAAAAACAGAATGAATGGGTCTCCCGTGCGTGAATCGGTAAAATAGAGAATCCCTCCGGAAAAAGGATAGTAAATATAACAGAATTATGATATAGTAAAAGCGGATATATTCGGATAAATGGCACAGAAAAGATGATAGCAGGCTAAGGAGAACGGAGGTATGGTGCATCATATCCTTCATGCGTGATTCGTTCACATTTCATGTGGATGATGAATGGAGGTAGAAAAAACGGTTAAGAGAAATAAGATAAAAACGGACATAATATTAAAAAACTTTTGGAGAGACAGCAACCACTTCGCAGATTTGTTCAATGCGGCATTCTTTCATGGAAAACAGGTACTAAATCCATGCGACCTTATGGAAGTGGATACGGATGTTTCCTCAATTGTAAAATTTAATGGTCATGCAGAGAACGTTCAGAAGGTGTTGGATGTTGTGAAAAAAACAGCAAATGGAATTGAATTTGTGATATGGGGTCTGGAAAATCAGCAGAAGATACATTATGCAATGCCGTTGCGGCACATGATAGGGGATTCTTTTACGTATCTGAAGGAATATAACGAAATCGCGGCGAAAAACAGAGAGGAAAAAGATTTCGAATCCTCGGATGAGTTTCTTTCGAACCTTAAGAAAACAGATCGTATTCATCCAGTCATCAGTCTGTGTGTATACTACGGAGAAAAAGAGTGGGACGGACCCTTCTGCCTGACAGATCTTTTAGAAATTCCGGAAAAGCTGAAACTGTTAGTGGCTGATTACAAAATGAACATTCTGCAGTTGAGAACAAGTGGATCGCTGCAATTCCATAATCCAGATGTGGAAACGGTATTTGATATCAGCCGTTCCATCTATGAACAGAATTTTGAAAGAATAAATACAGTTTATAAAGAAAAAGCGATTTCAGCAGAACTGGGAGTAGTAATCGGAGCAATCATAGAATCACAGAAACTGATTAATCATGCATTACGATCAGAACAAAAAGGGGGTCAGATGTATATGTGTGATGCATTAGAAAAATTAGTAAATGAAGGAGTGCAGAAAGGAAAGCAGGAGGGAATTCTGGCCAATATTCGAACCTGCAAGAATTTTCATGCAAGCAAAGCTGATACAATTAAAAATATCATAAAAGAATTTTCCATATCAGAGGATCAGGCAACAGAATATGTGGAAAAATACTGGTAAGCATTGTGTATGAATAAATGAGCGGGGCAGAACAAAAAATGTTTTGTCCCGTTTGTTTTAGCTATAGCAATCCCCGAAAATAATGCAAAAAATTCAGCACCGCAGAGCGTGAATTACTGCGTCACAGATTTTCGTCGTACCCCGGTACGCCTTCAAATCTGTTCCTTGCAATTCGCGCTTTGCAGCACTGCCTTTTTTGCATTATTTTCGGGTCTTGCTATATTACATGATCCATCCAAACACAGTAGAAAGGACGATCATAATAATCGAAAAGAGAAACGAGTTCACCGACATCAGCGTTGCCCGCTGTTTGGACGGGATCATGTCATTCAGCAGAATATCGGTCCGGACTTCGAGAAAATCATCAGAGAAAGATCCAATAAATCCGCCGAATACCATAAGGGCCGGCAGTCCGGTAAAGCTCATGCCGAAGGCGAAGAGGACGTCGAACGTACTGAATACCAGAATCGCGCGGTAGCGGTACTTATGAAAGTACGCCGTCATCCGCGATCCCAGTGCCGCGCCGAGTCCCATCACAAAGAGGGCAGGGCCGAGCAGTGCGCTGTTCATACCGGCGAGCGGCAGTTTGGCCTGTAAAAAGAAGAGCACCAGCGTGGAAACGGCGCCGATGAGCGCGTTTACCAGCATGATATTTCGGGCTCTTTTTTCACGGACAAGAAACTGCCAGCTTTCCTGAATAACCGAAAGGATTTCTTTTCTGACATTATGGTGCACTGGTGCCTCCTCTGGCTGAATTTCCACAAGACCAAAGGCAACCGCAAGCGCAATCAGCCCGAAGAACAGATCAACCGCATACGCGCGCCGGTATCCTAGCCACAGGGCAAGGCCTGCGCAGAGCATCGCGGTGGAATTGGTGATGCGGTACAGCATCATCTCGACAGAAGAAAAATGAGCATAGAATGCTTCGTTCCCGTTCTGCTTCAGACTGTCATACGCAAGTGCCTCCCGTGTGCCGGATGCAAGGTTATAGCTGAGCGCACTGCATCCAAGCGCAAGCGCAGTTGTAGCAAAACCGGTGGAAAAAATCATCAGCGTACCGGAAATCAGGGAGGTCATCTGGCTTGCAATCAGCGTTTTCCGTCGCCCGAAAACATCGGCGACAACGCCGGAGGGGAGTTCAAAGCAGAGGCTCACAATATGGAAAATGCTTTCGAGCATCCCGATCTGCAGCAGCGAAAATCCTCGGAGCGCGAGCAGTGCAACCCACGAAGCCGCCGCAATCTGAAAATAGCCGACCGTGGTCATAAGATATAAAGTTCGTATTTGTTTTCTGATATTTTTCTCAGACATAAAAAATCTCCTTATCAAAATATAGTAAAATTCTGATTGGGAGATACATGCGTTTTCTATAGAATGTTAAGAATTCAAAAAGTGAAGTTTACTTAAAAAAGAGCGCACTATCCCCATAAACAGCTGAAACATCGCCATTTGTGAGGTGAAGAAACTGGTTTTTCCAGATCATAGTGCCACTCCTTTCGTAATCATAATTTTTATCAGAATACCACCGGAAACGGAAAAAGTCAAAGAAAAATTTTGACAAAAATTCAAAAAACTATTCGGAGGTTGAAATTGTTCAGATCCAGATGAACTATGCTGACTGGGACAATCCGCTGATCCAGTCCGGACGACTGTATGAGGTGCTTCAGAAATACAATATGCCGTTCCTTGTTATGGAGCCGGTAAAGGGCGGTTCCCTTGCATCGGCAGGCAAAGAGATTGAAGCAGAGATGAAACGCATTCATCCGGATGCATCGATTGCGTCCTGGGCACTCCGCTTTGCCGCTTCCCTGCCGGGAGTTGCAACCGTGCTCTCGGGTATGTCAAACGAGGAACAGATGGAGGATAATATCAAAACCTTCCGAAATTTTGTACCGTTAAACGAGGAAGAAAAAGCAGTGATCGCCAAAGCACAGGAAGCGCTGAAAAAGAGTCCGGCAGTTCCATGTACCGCCTGT
>NZ_JBNMHD010000074.1:0-5068 GCF_050872605.1 Fusicatenibacter sp. | reverse complement strand
ATGCAAAAAAGGCAGTGCTGCAGAGCGCGAATTGCAAGGAACAGATTTGAAGGCGTACCGGGGTACGACGAAAATCTGTGACGCAGTAATTCACGCTCTGCGGTGCTGAATTTTTTGCATTATTTTCGGGGATTGCTATAATTTTTAACAGTTTCTTTCTCATAAAAAATACGCATTCCTGTTTTGATAACGGAATGCGTATTTTTTATGTTCTATTTCTTCTTTTCTCAGCTCTCGCCCTTACCTGGGTAATCATCGTCACCCGTATGGTCTCCCTGATCCGGTGCGCTCGGCTCCTGGGTCGGTTCCGGTGTGGACGGGGTCTCCGTCGGTGCTACGGTCGGCTCCGGCGTAGACGGGGTCTCCGTCGGTGCTGCGGTCGGTTCCGGTGTGGATGGAGTTGATGGAGTTGACGGAGTTGACGGCGTGTAATCATCGTCGTCATCATCGTACGTGTAGGATGGCGTTCTCGTCGGCGTTACTGTCGTGGTATTCGTCGTATGATCGACATTTTCGTCATCTGCTTCCGGTGCCTGTGTCACAGTAAGCGTATCCTCACTTACCTCATAAGCTTCGGAATAATAAATGATAACCGGTGTTCCGTCATCAACATTGTCATATAATGCCTGTGCCACTGCGGTCGGAAGTGCAACAGATCCTGTTGTTGATCCTGCAGTCAGATACAGGTTTCCGCCGAAACTGCTTCTCCAGGAAGCATCGTAGAAACCGATCTCTCCGTTGAACGGAATCCAGGAATCCACATCTCTTTCCCAGGAATAGCTGCCGTCTGCCTGAAGCTCTCCGTGCAGTTTTTTCTGACTTTCTTTTGCTGTGGTTGTGTAGATACCCGGCTTCGTGTAGCTGCTCTGCTCCATCAGACCGGTTACACAGTCACCGTCGACAACCAGATTTCCATCTTTGTAGAGCCAGATATGCTGACGGCTGGCATCAACCTCAACATATGTCTTGCCGAATCCGTTGTTCTCTGTGGAAGCAGCGAACTCTCTCTGCGCATACTGCGGCTCTCTTGTATCTGCTGCGTGAGCATCTACTTCTTCTGCGATCTTTGCAATCTCCTGCTCCTGATCCACTTTCCATCCGTAGCCTTCCTGGCTGATGGTCACGCCGCCTTCGATACCGGTTGCCGGGAAGGTGTGATCCTTGCCATCGGTATCGATCGCTGCCGCAAGATTTGCCACATATTCTTTTACTCTTTCATTCCACTGGTTTTCATCTTTGGAATAATTTCCATCCGCATCGACTGCCAGCCAGCCTTTCATGGTATTTCCGTCAAGAACCTGTGTTGTTCCATCCGGCATACTGTATGTGATGCTTGCGCGTACCAGTTCATTTAACTGATCCTTCTGTGCATTCAGTGTTTCGTCATCTGCTGTTACCAAGGTTCCGTCGTAAACGCCTGCTTTTTCAAGATCCACTTCGGTATCCGCATTGATCAGCGCGTTTTCGATGCACTGTTTTGCAAGGGTAAGATCCATTCCCTCACCCATAACAGCATCCACAATCTCAAACTCATTGTTCTGGAAGGTGATGTAGGCGCTGGCCGGTGCATTCTCACCGTCTGCGGACTGGAATTCGTCAAATCCGTCAATCACCGCATCCAGTTTTTCCTGACTGTACTGCATGGTGACCTGGGAATCTTTCTCTTTTCCGCCATTTCCCAGGAACCAGAGGAAACTGTTCTGTTTCTTTAACACGTTCTCCACGCTGCCGTCTCCGGCGTAGGTGTAGTCGATGTCTTTTCCGCTGACACTCTTCGTATCATTGTCTTTGAATTTTACATTTAAGGTGTAGTTTGCAGCCTGCTCTTTGATTTTCGTTTCTGCCTCTTTGGCCGTCATATCCGAGCAGTCTACTCCGTTGATGGTTGTTCCGTTGAAGAAATAATTCTGGTAATGAAACATTTTGCTTCCATAGAAGAAACCTCCTACAGCAATAACAGCAACGGCTGCAACGGCTGCAACTGCGATAACCGCACCGCCTTTTCCCTTTTTCTTCTGCGGTTTTGCGCCATGTGGAATGTACTCTTCGTCGTCATCCTCATAATCGTCGTAGTCATCATCCTCATCGTCTATTTCCGGCATTGGGATATGGCCTACCGTGTCGCTGACGAGGCGCTCCATTGCGGCTTCCACCTGATCACCAAGCACTTCTTTCTCAGAACCCTTGGTCTCTGTCTTCTCTTCTCCCAGCAGATCATCCTCATCTGCGAATGGATCGTTAATGATCAGATCATCATCCACCCTCACTTCTTCCGGTTCCGATTCTGTTTTTGTCTCCGCCGGATCGTCATCAAAATCAACGAGACCTTCCAGTTTTTCGGTTGTCTGGCTTACACGTGAGACTTTCTTCGGTGTCTCAGCCGGCGTCTCTTCGGTTTCTTCTTCCTCTTCTGTGAATTCCGGAATCTCGATGTCCTGCGTCACAGGCTCCACTCTGGTCTGCTTCATTTTCTGCTTCGCTTCTTCGTCTTTTGCACGCTCAGTTGCCCCAAGAACACTTCGCAGATTACTTAAGTTTGCAGTCTCATCCGGGATCTGATCTTCGCTTTTTGTTTCTTTGCTTTCAAATTCAATGGAGTCTTCGATGTCTGCCAGTTCTTCCTGGAATGTTTCACCGCTCTCCTTTTCCGCCAGGTCACGGTCAATCTCTTTTTGCAGGGCAGCCCAAAGTTTACCGTCCTTTAAATCATCATCTTCAAACTTCATGTTTTTTGCTCCTCATAGTTCTGTGTCTGCACTTTACTTACTTCTCTTCTTTTTCCCTAAAAAATGCCCATATAGATTTCTTCTTTTGTCCAATGGCACATACACTGTTAAGTATATCATAAAATCCGACAAAAAAAAGCAAAAAATTTGGTTTTGGCAAATTTCTCACTTTTTTCGTAAATCACCTGTGGAATTCGTAAAAAAATACCTTCTGCAGCGCTTCTCCGAGGAAAATTCCAAGGGCAATTGCGCCTGCCGCGGTCGCTGTCTCTAAAAGATACGTTCCAACCATGTTTTCCGGCCCCATAACGATCGAGTAGACGATGCGGTACATACCGGCTCCCGGCACCATCGGGAGAATGCCCGGGATCACGAAAAGGATCACCGGCGCTTTGAAATGACGCGCCATTGCCTGGGAAACCAGGGCGACGGCAACGGCGGCAAGAAAGTTCTTCATCAGAATGCCGTCGTTGAATACTTCCACGATCAGATAGACCGCCCAGCCGATCATACCGACACCGGCCGTGTAGCATTCCAGCTTTTTTGGTGCGTTCAACAGTCTTGAAAATCCCCAGATTGCAACCCAGGCTCCAAGGGATTTCAGGATGATTTCACCTGCTATTCTCATATTTTTGCTTTAACCTCATCTTTTTTCTGTATCGGTTTTCTCTACCGCACCAGCGGACGGAGCAGCAGCATGCCAAGTCCCACGCCGATTGCGATGGCCGCAGCGGTTACAAACGCCTCAAGCATCCGTGCCGCACCGGAAATGTAGTCGCCGTGCAGGGTATCATACACCGCATTCGTGATCGCCACACCCGGTACGAGGGGCATGATCGATGCAATGATAATGACGTTCAGATCCATGGTCCCCGGCAGATAATGAACACAGAGAATAGATGTGACCGCCAGCAAAAATGACCCGATACAGTTCACAAGAAACGACTGCATCCCGGCTTTTTTTCCTCCGTAAACACCGATTCCTGATATAAAACCGGCAAGTGCAGATGCCAGCACTTCGTAGAACCCGGCTCCGAACATGATTGCAAAGCCTGCGGTCGTCGCCATCATCGCGAGCAGATTTTTTTTAATTTCCGGCTTGGCACGATAGATATCCCGCACCCGGTGGAACAGCGCATCCAGGTCGATATTTCCTTCGCAGAAATCGCGGGAAAGCTGATTGACCGCATGGATCCGGTTCAGATCCGTTGCACGGCTCTCTACGCTGCGCATAACAGTCATGGAATTCATCGACGGATCGTCGAGCGTTACCACAAAGCCGGTCGTCAGCGCCAGTACATCCGCTGTTTTCAGGCCGGACATGCGCAGCATCCGCAGCATGGTATCCTCCACCCGCCACGTCTCCGCCCCGCTCTCCAGCAGGATTTCTCCCGCCATAACCGCAGTGTCCAGCAACAGTTTATAGTCCATAGTTTTTATCCTCTCAAATGTAACTCATATTTCACACATGCCAGACGATTGTACCATGAAGCAGTGTTCACTTTCAAGTTAATTCTATGCAAATTCGGCGATATCCGGGCGCTCGCACGCACCATTCATACAGTCTCATAGACAAATTTTCATGCAGGTATGAAGTTTGTCCACGAAGCTGTACAATTGAACTATTTTTTCAAAATTTCTTCAAACTCCATTCACACTTTCCTCACATATGACAACTATACTAAACGTATCAAAACAAAGGGACAACAAATCATCTTCCTCTATCTTTCAACCGTTGTCCCCACCTAATATTCTTTCCAATTTATATAGATTTTTCTTTTTCATAATGCCGGTATTTCTGCCAGAAGAAATACCGGCCCTCCTTTTTTATTGACCAAAAGAAAGTGCCGGTATCCCGTTTATGTATTATTCTTCAAATTTTACAACCAGTGTCTTATCCCCGACCGTCTCAGACAGCAGTCCGGTAATCAGCGTTTTTGCCTGTTCCTGTGCCATCGTTTCCAGATCGTCCATCTCTTTCGTCTGCTGTTCTACATCCTCCTTCGCACTCGCGATTGCATCCAGCGCATCTTCCTTCCGCTCCCAGTTCAGAAGCGCTGCCTTCTCATCGTAATACTGGATGGAATCATTGTCGATGGAAATATCAAAAATCTCCACTGCTGGAAGTGTAACTGTTACTTCCGAATCCGTCACCTCCGTATTCGCCTTCGAGAGATCCACGCCCGCACGTACCTCTGCACGGTATGATGTTGTCAAGATTGGTTGACACATTTTTCTCAAGGACATCATGGACTATGCTACCATACGTAGAGAATCATAGTATCTCTGTCGCTTGATCATGGGAGGAAGACCACCGTTGGTGGTACAAATCCTCCGATTGT
>NZ_JBNMHD010000073.1:0-5945 GCF_050872605.1 Fusicatenibacter sp. | reverse complement strand
GACGAACCTTTGTCTGCTGACGGGTGTCTTCAATGTATTCCATCCACTCTAATAATTCCTGCATAAACAACGCCCCTTTTTCTTTTATTTTATCAAAAAAGGGGCGTGTTCACAATTTATTTACTCATGCGTTTGTCGTGGACAAGCCGCAGTATCTGGGATAAGCCGTAAAGCAAAACAGCACCTGCATCATTTTACTGACGCAGGTGCTGAAATGAATTGCTTCTTTGAATTGTAATTCCCACTCACAGTAGGGACCACTGCTCTTACGCCACCACATCCTCAAACTGCGAATTGTAAAGATTTGCATAGAACCCATTTGCCGCGAGCAGTTCTTCGTGATTGCCCTGCTCGATGATGTCTCCGTCTTTCATGACGAGAATCAGATCCGCATCGCGGATGGTGGACAGCCGGTGGGCGATGACAAAGCTTGTTCTGCTCTTCATCAGGTTATCCATTGCCTTCTGGATCTCGATTTCGGTTCTCGTATCGACAGATGAGGTTGCCTCATCGAGGATCAGGATCTTATTATCAGCAAGAATGGCTCTTGCAATCGTCAGCAGCTGTTTCTGTCCCTGCGACACATTGCTGGCATCTTCATTCAGTTCCATCTGATAGCCGCCCGGCAGGGTCTGGATGAAGTGGTGGGCTCTTGCGGCTTTTGCTGCTGCGATGACTTCCTCATCTGTCGCATCGAGCCGGCCGTAGCGGATGTTTTCCATGATGGTTCCCTTGAACAGCCACGTATCCTGCAGGACCATACCAAAGGCATCGCGCAGCTCTCTGCGGTTGAAGTCTTTGATGTTGTGGTCGTTCAGCAGAATGGCTCCGCTGTTGACATCGTAGAAGCGCATCAGCAGTTTGACCATCGTCGTCTTTCCGGCTCCGGTCGGGCCGACGATCGCGATTTTCTGGCCCGGTTTTACTTTGGCGCTGAAATCGTTGATGATGATCTGCTCCGGGTTGTAGCCGAAATGTACGTGGTCGAAGGTGACTTCTCCTGTCACAGTCTCGATTGCTGCCGAATTCTCGACAATCTGGTCTTCCTCTTCCTCGTTCAGGAATTCAAAAACACGCTCGGATGCCGCCGACATCGACTGTACCATGTTGATAACCTGCGCAATCTGCTGGATTGGCTGGGTAAAGTTTTTTACATACTGGATGAATGCCTGGATATCACCGATTGTAACCACGTTTCGGATTGCCAGCAGACCTCCGGTCAGTGCCACACAGGCGTAGCCCAAATTCCCGACAAACATCATAATCGGCTGCATCATGCCGGATAAAAACTGCGATTTCCATGCGGAATCATAGAGAATGCTGTTGGTTTTCTCGAACTCCTCAATGGTATCCTTTTCACGGTTAAATGCCTTAATTACAAGATGGCCGCCGTAAACCTCCTCAACCTGTCCATTGATATGACCCAGATATTCCTGCTGGTCACGGAAGAATTTCTGGGATTTCTTCGTCACCAGTCCGATCAGACCCATAGAAATCGGCAGGATCACAAGTGCGATCAGCGTCATCAGCGGGGAGATACTCAGCATCATGATCAGAACGCCGACCAGTGTTGCCACGGATGTGATAATTGTGGTAATGCTCTGGTTCAGTCCCTGACCCAGTGTGTCGACATCGTTGGTAATGCGGGAGAGTACTTCGCCATAGGTGCGGCTCTCAAAATATTTCATCGGCATGCGGTTGATTTTCTCCGAAATTTCCTTTCGGAGCCGATAGCATACCTTCTGGGTAACGCCGGTCATAATCCAGCCCTGGATGAAGCTGAACAGGGCGCTCATCAGATACAGGCCAAGGGTAAACAACAGAATTTTTCCGATTTTTGTAAAGTCAATGCTGCCTGTCCCCCTGATTTTTTCCATCAGTCCCTCGGACAATGCCGTTGTTGCTTTTCCGAGAATCTTCGGTCCCGCAACGTTAAACACAGTCGAGCATGCGGCACAGAGCATGACGACAAAAATCGCAATTTTATACTTTCCGATATACTGTGCAAGCTGTTTGATCGATTTTTTCAGGTTCTTCGGCTTTTCGCCCGGCTGCATGCCGCGGCCCATGCCTCCCATCGGTCCTCCTTTGCGCGGCTGCTGATTTCTCCTGTCACTCATGGTCAGCCACCTCACTTTCTATTCCAAGCTCCTTCGCCGAAAGCTGGGATTTTGCAATCTCCTGATAAACCTTACAGTTCTTCAGCAGTTCTTCATGTGTACCTTTTCCGACTACCTTTCCGTCATCGAGCACCAGAATCTGCTCCGCATGGAGAATTGTACTAATTCGCTGTGCCACGATGATCACGGTGCTGTCTTTGACATTCTCCGCCAGTGCTTTTCGAAGCGCCGCATCCGTTTTCAGGTCAAGTGCAGAAAAGCTGTCATCGAAAATAAAGATTTTCGGATCCTTGGCAATCGCACGTGCAATCGCCAGACGCTGTTTCTGTCCGCCGGACACATTCGTTCCGCCCTGGGAAATCGCGGTGTCATATTTATCGTCTTTTGCTTCAATAAACTCTGTTGCCTGTGCAATCGCGGCTGCTTTTTCGATCTCGGCATCGGTTGCATTTTCTTTTCCGAAGCGCAGGTTCGATGCGATTGTTCCCGAGAACAGCACACCTTTCTGCGGCACAAAGCCAATCTCGTCGCGCAGATCCTTCATGGTAATGTTTCGGATATCTTTTCCGTCCAGGGTAATCTGTCCGCCCGTCACATCGTAAAAACGAGGAATCAGGTTTACCAGTGTTGATTTTCCGCAGCCGGTACTTCCGATAATTGCCGTTGTCTTTCCCGGCTCCGCCACGAAATCAATATCATGCAATACATCCTCTTCTGCTCCCGGATACCGGAAATTGACATGGTTAAAGCGGACAACGCCATTGTGTACGTCTAATTTTTCCGGCATTTCGGCATCCTGAATCGAAAGCTCTGTCCGGATAACCTCGTCGATACGGCCTGCTGCAACTGCAGCACGCGGCAGCATAATAGACATCATTGTCAGCATCAGGAAGGACATAACAATCATCATGGCATAGGTAATGAACGCTGTCATTGCGCCGACCTGCATCGTACCCTCGTCGATTCTGTGTGCACCAAACCAGACAATTCCTACGGTCAGTACATTCATAATCATCATCATGCCGGGCATCATAAAGGTCATGACACGGTTGGTAAACAGTGTCGTCCCGGTCAGCTCCCGGTTTGCCGTATCAAAACGCTCTTCTTCTTTATCCTCTCTTCCGAATGCACGGATAACGGAAAGTCCGGTCAGGATCTCACGGGAAACCAGATTGATGTTATCGACCAGCTTCTGCATCTTTTTGAATTTTGGCATTGTAATGGATACAAGCAGCATGACATAGCTGATAATCACAATAATTGCCAGTACGATAATCCAGCTCATGCCGGCCCCTGTTTTTACCACCTTAATGACACCGCCAATACCAAGAATCGGCGCATACGCAATCATGCGCAGCAGCAGCACCGATACCATCTGAATCTGCTGGATATCATTTGTACTTCGCGTAATCAGAGATGCGGTGGAGAATTGATCCATTTCCGCATTGGAAAATCCGACAACCTTTTTGAATACCTGATCTCTCAGATCACGACCGATTCCGGCAGCGACGCGGGATGCAAACAGTCCGACAAAAACCGTTACCACACCCATCAGAAGTGCCATGCCGACCATCTTAAGGCCAGCCGTCAGAAGATACGACTTCTGAATCCGGTCGATATCAAGTCCCGCCGCTTTATCTGCGGAAACCGCATAGGCAATTCCCATTGATTTTACCAGCGAGCTTCCCATCGTATCGAGCGTTTTTTCCATGTTGTCGCGCATCGAAAGCACGTCATCTTTCTCCATCTGTCCACTCTCGAGCATGGATGCAAAAATCGGACGGACATCCACACAGGTCACTTCCGCCTTGTTTCCATCCTCATCTTCTTTTTCCTGCCGGAAGCTCTTCAGCTCCACATGCATCATCTCGCCGATCTGCTCTATGGTCATGTTTTCAAATGCAGAAACATCCTGACCGGTCTGCTGCGCCATGAGCTGTTTGAAGGTGGTTTCCTCCATCGCACCCATCTGATAATTCATAAGGAGTGCAACGGTCAGCGTATCATCCGCTGCATCGAGCTCTTTTTCGGAAGCTTTGTTCCGCTCATAATAGCCGTCCTTTTTCGTATAAAGGCTTTCCCACAAGTCTGCCTCATCATCCGTCATGATGAATTTTGCTGTCTGAAATTCTTCCTCTGTGATCCTTTTGGGCGTAACATGCTCAACACCGCTGTTCTGAATGCCCACATCAATAATGTCGGATGTGTACGACGGGAGCGACAGGTCGCACCACGCCTGGACAAATAACAGCATAAGAATCACAAGAATTGATTTCCAGTATGGGAGCATGTTTTTGAAAATCTTACTCATTTTTTCCCCTTTCTGTCGTTTTTTGTGTATCAGCTTGCCGGCACACTAATTCTGTCGTTTTCGGGTGTCAATTTCTTTTTCTGCGATCTCATAGATACGATCCAGGTAAGCAACCAGCTGATCTACATCCTCTTCCTTTAACTGTGACATCACAGAACAGCCAAAATCATGCATTCTGTCCCGTACCTCTTCCCCCTTTTTCCAGCCCTTCTCTGTCAGACTGATATACGTATTTCTGCGGTCTTTTTTGTCAACGGTCCGCTCTACATATCCTTTTTCCTCCAGTCCGCGCAGTGTCCGCGATACAGCCGGCGGAAGTGTTTTGGTCTTTGCTGCCAGTTCGGAGCTTGTAATTCTTCCGTTTTCTCCCATTTGCAAAATCGCACCCATAACGGAAAATTCGGAGCTGCTGAGTCCCGGAATCAGGTCTGATACGTTCAGTTTTTTAAACTGGTGCATCGCACGAAACAGTTTTTCAAATGCATCCTTCATGTTATCCCCCTCCTTTTTGCGCAAATGTTTAACAGTGTTATTTATTTACGTGTGTTAAATAATAACACCGGCAAATTTCCATGTCAAGAAATCTGCCGGTGTTTATGTTTTTTTTAGAATTTAGAGTAACCCAAATAGAATTTGACAAACGCTGCCATTTTGTTTAGATTAGAAGCAAATACGAAAGGACACCTTCATTCCCATGCCAGGTTTTATCTTACATCTCACCGCAGCTCAAATGCTGTTAAAGCACCTCCCGTCCCACCCGGATTTTCCATATCCGATTTCATCGGTAAATGATTTTCTGATCGGAAATCTTCTGCCAGATGCGACGCAGCAGAAAGAATCCTCCCATTTCCGCGATCCGCTTTACCGCGAAAAAATGATGGTATTCCCGGATCTTACACGGTTTACAGTGAAATACCGTTCACTTCTGCCAGATTCGAGCGCACTGGGATATTATTTTCATCTTTATATTGACCGGAAATTTTTTAAGGATTTCATTCCGCAGATTGTGGAATTTTATAATGCGGATGGGGAAATTACAGATATGAGAGATGAGATTGCAACGGTTTATATCAAAAAATCGCAGACATCCATTCCATTTCCAAAGTATCTCACGGAGGAGTATTATTACGGGGACTATACCAAAATGAATACCTATCTTGTCAACCGCTATTGCATCCCGCTCGATCTCGATCCTAACGTCACGAACCCTGGAATCGCAGAAATTCAGTACGAGGATGTCCAGCAGGTACTCGATCTCCTGCACCGCTTCCTCTCCGTCCCGCCGGAGGCCGCGCAGGATCTGAAGGTCTTTCCGCTTGAAGAACTGCTTGCGGCATTGGAGCAATATGTAGAAGAGTTTTTGGCTGTGCCGATTGACACTCCCCACAGCTAAAGCAGGGGGATTCTTGTTTCTACCACTACTGCATTGACGAATACTTTACGGTACTGCAATGTCTTACACAGTGTCCACAAGCTATGTTTATCCTGTTCCCGTATGCCCTACGGTACAGCTT
>NZ_JBNMHD010000072.1:0-6325 GCF_050872605.1 Fusicatenibacter sp. | reverse complement strand
TTTATAAGGTTTTTCGCTATGCTGGAATAAAAAAACCTTGAGGTACAAGCTGGCTTTCGCTCATATCTCAAGGTTTAATTTCTTTTGTTGGTCGCTAATCATTTTTACCTTTTACAGGATAATGATTTTTGCCCTTTTACACATTTAGGTCACTCGAATTCGATGGTTGCCGGTGGTTTTCCTGTGCAATCATACATAACGCGATTGATGTGTTTTACTTCATTTACGATTCTGCTTGTTGTTCTTCCGATAACATCCCACGGGATTTCAGCGCTTTCGGCTGTCATGAAATCGGTAGTGGTTACGGCACGGAGGGCGATGGCGTAATCGTAGGTTCTTTCATCTCCCATGACTCCGACGGAGCGCATGTTGGTCAGGGCTGCGAAGTACTGGCCGATTTCGTGGGCGATTCCAGCTTTGTCAATTTCTTCGCGCCAGATCGCGTCGGCGTCCTGAACCATTTTGACTTTCTCGGCGGTTACTTCGCCGATGATACGGATGCCAAGTCCCGGGCCCGGGAATGGCTGACGGAATACGAGGTATTCCGGGATGCCGAGCTCAAGGCCGGCTTTTCTAACTTCATCTTTGAAGAGGTTGCGCAGCGGCTCGATGATTTCTTTGAAATCTACGTAGTCCGGCAGTCCTCCGACGTTATGATGGGATTTGATGACGGTGGATTCTCCGCCGACGCCGCTCTCTACAACGTCTGGGTAGATGGTTCCCTGTACCAGGAAGTCTACGGCACCGATTTTCTTTGCTTCTTCTTCGAAGACGCGGATGAACTCTTCGCCGATGATTTTACGTTTTCTCTCCGGCTCTTCTACGCCTTTTAATTTTGCATAGAAACGCTCCTGTGCGTTGACGCGGATGAAATTCAGGTCGTATGGACCGTCCGGTCCGAAGACTGCTTCTACTTCATCGCCCTCGTTTTTACGCAGCAGGCCGTGATCTACGAATACGCAGGTCAGCTGGTTTCCGACTGCTTTGGAAAGCATAACAGCTGCTACGGAGGAATCGACTCCGCCGGACAGTGCGCAGAGGACTTTTCCGTCGCCTACTTTTTCGCGGATAGCTTTGATGGATTCTTCTACGAAGGAGTCCATGTGCCAGTCGCCGGCACAGTGGCAGACATTGTATACAAAGTTGGAAAGCATTTTCTTTCCTTCTTTGGTGTGCAGAACTTCTGGATGGAACTGGGTTGCATAGAGGTTTTTTTCTACGTTTGCAACGGCTGCTACCGGACAGTCATCCGTATGAGCGATGATCTCGAAGCCCGGAGCTGCTTTGGAGATGTAGTCGTTGTGGCTCATCCAGCAGATGGTTTTTTCGGATACGTTCTCAAACAGTGCGGAACTGGTATCTACGGTTACCTCAATTTTTCCATATTCTCTGACCGGTGCTACTTCTACTTTTCCGCCGAGCAGATGCATCATCAGCTGTGATCCGTAGCAGATGCCGAGGATCGGGATTCCAAGTTCAAAAATTTCTTTTGTATAAGTCGGGGAATCCGGCAGATATGCGCTGTTCGGGCCGCCGGTGAAGATAATACCTTTCGGCTGAATTTCTTTGATCTTTTCGATGTCTGTTTTGTAAGAATAAATCTCACAGTAAACGTTGCACTCACGTACACGTCTTGCAATTAACTGATTGTACTGACCGCCAAAATCAAGTACGATAACCGTTTCTCTTTTCAAGAACGTTCCCTCCTGTTTTTTCTTCTGTGCATGATGAACTACATGCGTTTTTTGGGTTTGATGCTAATTATAGTAAAGAAACCGTAAAATTTCAACCCCCGAAGTACAGGAATCGTGTTCTTTTCGCTGTACTTCGGAGGTTTTTCTTTTTTTCGGGTCCTTATTCTCCGATGGTGATGGTGTAGCCTGCCTGGAAAGTTTCACCGGCTTTCAGGTGCTGTTCGCCGTATTTGTCTTTTAATTCGCCGTCAAAGCCGACGTTGTCGCAGCGGCCGATCCATGGCTCGAGGCACACGAACGGGGCATCTGCTTTTGGCTTGGACCATACGCCGACGCTCGGGAAGCCTTTGCAGGTGAGGGTGACGTACGGTTTTCCCTCCACTTCTACGCCGACGCGCTCGACCTGGGTGTTGTCGAAGATCAGGGCGTCCTCGTCGAAGAGGGTTCTGGTGTACGGGATTCTGCCGTCCTGAAGTTTCAGTTTTCTCGGATGTGCGGCATCGACGCCTGCTGTTTCCGGGTCGATCAGGACGTATTCGAGTTCGGTCTCGGTGTGGTTTTCCAGGCCTTTATTGAAGACGATATCGTACTGCTCCGGGATCATAAAAGCCGGGTGGCCGCCGACGGAGAAGTACATATCATCATCACCGGTGTTTTCTACGTTCCAGGTGATGGTCAGGGTTCTGCCGGAGAGTTCCTGGGTTACGGTGAAGGCGAAATCGAACGGGTAGACTTTTTTGGTTTCTTCGGTCGATACCAGGCGGTGTACGGTTTTGTTTTCGGTGTTTTCGATGCACTCGAATTCGTTGTCGCGGGCGAAACCGTGCTGGCCCATTGGGTATTTGACTCCTTTATGGGTGTAGAAGCCGCCGTTTACTTTTCCGACGAACGGGAACAGGACTGGTGCGTGGCGGTTCCAGAAGGCCGGATCGCCGATCCAGACTGCCTCGCGGTCGGCTGCTTTATCGTAAATGCTGCTAAGTTCTGCGCCATGATCGCTGATCTGCACGCGCAGGTTTTCGTTTTCCATGGTTCTCATGTTTTTGTTTCCCCCTGTGTTATTTTTATGATTTATTCTGGATAAACGAGACGGGAATCATCGATTCCGTACAGGACTTCATCCAGGTATTTTTTGCCGAGGTAGTTAGCCATGGAAAGGTTCATGTCCAGATAGTTTCCGCAGTCTTTCGGGGATGCGCCCGGGACTTCGCCTTTGAAATCGCGGATGAATTCGTACATTTCGGTGACAAGCGGGACGATGTCTCTGGAGGTGTAGTCTCCTGCCAGCAACAGGTAGAAACCGGTGCGGCAGCCCATTGGGCCGAAGTATACGGTTTTGTCTTTCCACTGCTCATGGTTGCGGAGGAAGGTGGCTCCGAGGTGCTCGATGGTGTGGACTTCGGCTGTGTTCATGACGGGCTCATCGTTTGGGGAGGTCATTCTCAGGTCGAAGGTGGTGATGGTGCTGTCGCCTACGTGGTCTTTACGGGATACGTAGACGCCTGGTTTGAGTTTGATATGGTCGATGGTGAAGCTTGCGATTTTTTCCATGGTTGGTGGTTTCCTTTCTTTTTTAATAGCTTCGGAGTTCGTCATCGTCATCGGCGGTGTTTTCAATGCTTTTGATGATGAGGTCATAGCTGTAGGTGTCGCTTACTTTTACGGTGACGCGGTCGCCGACTTTATGGCCTAAGATGGCTTTTCCCAATGGGGAGTCGATGCTGACGTAGCCTTTTAAGGAGTTACCGCGGACGGTGGTGACGAGTTTGTAGGTCTCGATTTCGTCGTCTTCTTCGATGTAGACCTGGACGGTGTTGTTGATGCCGACTTCGTCGTCTTTTGAATCATCAGAGATGACGTGGGCGGTTTTGATCATTTTTTCCAGGTAGCGGATGCGGCTTTCGTTGCGGTTTTTGTCTTGTTTGGCGGCTTTGTATTCGAAGTTTTCGCTGAGGTCGCCCTGGGCGCGGGCTTCTTTTACGGCCTCGAGTTCTTTGGGGCGGACGACCAGTTTGCGGTAGTCGATTTCTTCCTGCATTTTTTTGATGTCGTTTTCGGTTAGTTTGTCGTACATGATTTTTTCTACCTCTTTTCTTGTGAGGTTATTTTAGCACAATATCGTAGAAATGGGAAGTGGGAAGACGGACGGACGCCTCGTCAGGGGAAATGCAGCAGGCCAAGGATCAGGAACGCTGCGGTGCAGGCGAGAAACTGGCCGAAGGTGAAGGCTGCGGTTGTATCCGCAAAGATTGAACTGAATATTGTGTTAAGCATAACAGATTCCTCCAAGATTCTTGTTTATATTTTTATTTTCAAAGACGAGCGGATGTGACGGCTCTTCTTCTGTTTTCTGATTTTTGAGCTGGTAGGCGCGGCCGTATTTGGAAAATGAGGTTGGATAGATTTCCAGGTCGTCCAGGATTTTGCTGAACCATAAGGGGACGGCGCCAGGGGTTTTGACTTCCATCAGGTACCAGCCTTGTTCGATCAGCTGGGTTCCTTCGGCGGGGCCGTCGAGGCGCAGGTTTTCGGTGCGCCAGCGGATGTTGGTGTCGAAGGTGACGCGCAGGCTGGGATCCTCTGTTCCGAAGCAGGCGATGCGGTCGTAGGCGATGTACATGGCGGGCATGAGGCCCATGTAGTAATCACGGAACCAGGTGATTTCGTGGATGATCTGGCTGTCGAAACCGGGGGTGGTTTCGCCGGCGAGGTAGGGGACGGCTTCCGACAGCACCATGCGCTCGCGGCGTTTGTAGACGATTCCTTCGTATTTTTTCTTTAACTCTACGTAGATGGCGCTGTTTTCTCTGGCGGGGCCGTAACTTCTGAGGCGGAGTTTTTCTTTGTAGACGGGTTTTTCCAAGGAGCGGCGGATGAGCTGGTCATCCGGGGTGTCGTAATATAAACTGCAGATGGTGTCGAGGCCGTATTCGTCCATTTGGAGGTGGCCGGGGAGGGCTCTTTGGAGTTTATGGGCCATAATGGAGGACAGCAGGTATTTTGTTTCGTAGCGTTTGAAGGTCATTTGGATCATGTGGGGTGCAGTCCTTTCGTTTGATTTGTTTGTAGTATACAGGGGGAACTTTAAAGGAACCTTAAAGAAAAGGGGCGAAATGTGAAAGGTTTGTGAAATACGGACGCCCGCGGTCCAGGCAGATGGGAGGGGCGGCTGGTATTGACCACGTAAAAAGAGCCCGAGCCAGAATACATCCGTTGGGAACGGATGTATTCTGACCGGACTCTTGCAGAGATACGGTACGTATGTTGAAAATGGTAAGGTATTAAAAAGATAAGAAATTTATCTTGGCCAGCGGTCTTTTCGTGGCATGAGCGGGGCGAATGGCACGTGGGGGTGGGTTTGGTACCAGTAAGCGATCGTTGCGACGTCATCCTGGCGTTCGAAGAGGCCGCCGTGGGTGACGCCGATCTGCTGGAGGGTTACTTTGAGGTCCTCTTCGAAGAGGATGGGGTCGAGGAGGTGCCAGCGGTAGAAGCTGCGCTGGGGCATCTGGTCGTCGTTGTGGTAGTCGTTGTGCTGGAAGGTGTCGTGGATGGAGTAGTAGGGGTAGCCGAGGTAGGGGGTGCAGTACTGGTTTTCGATGGTTCGGCCGTTCTGCTGGGTGGCGAAGCTCCAGGCGCCGCCGAAGTAGTCTTCGGTTCCGGTGCCGCAGATGGTTGGGTAGTCCTTATCGCCGTCGATGTAGAATTTCATTTCGCCTTCGCCGTACCAGTAGCGTTCGAGGGTGGTGAGGGCGAGGTAGGTGCCGACGTACTGGCCTTTGCCTTTGACGTTGTCGAGGACGACGTAGTCGTTGGCTTTTTCGGTGATGCGCTGGCGGCGCCACTGGGCGTGGAAGTAACCCGCATCCTCAGGGACTTGGGTGAGGCAGTAGTCGATCTGGTAGAAGAAGGCCGGGATGGGCTCGTCGCACTGGTTTTCGATGGTGATGCGGGCGTTTTTATGGAACGGCATCGGAAAGTAGCTGTTGAAGCCGCGGGTCGGGTTGACGGCGATCGGGACGGAGTTCACCTGGTACGAAACGCCGAAGCCGCAGCAGAAGAAGTCGCCGAGCGGGCATTCGACGGATGGAGATTCTTCGTCGTCCCAGTACATGCGGAGGACCAGGTCGCGCAGGACGTAGCGGTTGCGGTCGCTGGTGCGGTCGGTGACGGTGATCCAGATGTGCTGGATGATGCCTTCTCCGTTGATTTCGCCGAGGGTTACGGTCTCTCCTGCTTCGATTTTCGGGATGCACGGGGAGCCTTTGCGGGATGGGCCGAGGTCACTGGCTGCCATGCCGCCTTTTCCTTTTTCTCCGTTCCGGTTTTCCCAGTTGATGGAACGGGACTGGCCGTTTCTGAGCTGGAAAATGTTCTGTAAGTTGTTGTCAAACATGATGTATTCCTCCTTAAAATAATATAGTTAATTACATCCAATCATAGACAAGTGTGTTTAGCTCGCATTCTCAAACCAATAGATTTTTGAATAGTTCCATAGTAATTTGCACTTTCTCGCATTAACTTTTTTACAATGTTTTGTTGGGCTTTGAAAATTAATCGCTTTTTGTTCCGGGTATAGTGCTGTTACATATCCTCTGTGAGTTTCGCCATTTTTGAATGTATATTCAACC
>NZ_JBNMHD010000071.1:0-6472 GCF_050872605.1 Fusicatenibacter sp. | reverse complement strand
TTTCATATAAAAAAGCAATATCGCGACCTTCCTTGGAGAAGAAAATGGCAAATTAAAAATGGAATTTATGAGTTAACTTTTGGTGGCGGAGTTCTCTTACTTCAACCCATTCAGAAACTAAATTTTAGGCCGCTAACCGTTGTAGTTGGCTGTTTAGCCATAGCTGCCTTCATTCTTATGATCCTAAATGACAACAAGTTGAAGAAAGGGCCTTCTAATCGGTCTCATTAACACACAAAAAAGATGGTGCAGATTTCTGCACCATCTTTTTTGTGTGTTTACCCGTTCACATATAAACGGGTAAACCGTTATAAAAGAGGAACTGTAGGGGAGTCATTATGCCTCCCCTACAGTTCCTCTTATCCATTTGTCTTAAAATTTCTGACGCAAATTATTATTGTAAATATTACACATATGATTGATGGTAACAAGCGTTTTCTTTTTCCTTAGCCGCAGGTTTTCCGGTGGCCGGAGGCGAAGGCTCCCAACCTGGCCCAATGATAGACTTAAATGCAGATTCCTGATCAAATTAAACATATGTCGGGACGGCCTTTTTATTTTCCAAAAAACTTACTCCAAAAGCCCTGCTTTCGTTCCTCTCGGATAACCCCATCCCGTGGCTCCCCTCCAGCCTCTCCAGTAAGAAACTGCTGCTGTATCGTTCCTGCATGAAGTGCCTGCGCAGCCTGTGCGGTCTGCTGGGCAGCCACCAATGCTGCGTTGCTCTCCGCAAGCCTTGCATTCAACTCCCGGATCTGTTCGTCCTTCACTTCAAGCTGTTGATTCTTATGCTCCAATTCACTCTGCAACATGGCAATCAGCGTCGTTTCGGAGGTTTCGCAAGTTTCGCAACTTGGTTTCGCATGTTGCGAAACTTGCTTTCGCTCAATAGCCCCATAATGCTGATATATCAATGTTTTTGTGGTTTCGTCGATTGCGAAACTTGCTTTCGCATCTTTCGCAACATGGTTTCGCCGACACCATGCACGGACTGCCTGCTCTGACACCCCACAATCAACGGCAATTTCCTTAATTGATGCCGCCAAAACTCCATCACCACACTTTCTTCTGAATCACATCTCAAAACAAATCGCTGTGAGATCCCGTCCTTATCAATTTCAAAACTAAGGTCTGCTGAAAAACCTTATAGACCAGCAACCAATCCGGCTCGATGTGGCATTCTCTCATGTCCTTATAATTTCTGGAGTTCGTAAGCACATGATCACGATATGCCTCTGGCAGCGGTTTCTCATTGCAGAGCAAAGCAATTACTTCTTCCAGCTTCTTTGGGTCGCAGCCTCTCTTGATTGCAAGCTTGTAATCTCGTTTGAACTGCCCCGTAAATTCTGGCTTAAGCATTAAGCGCCCTCATCAAATCGGCAACGCTATCAAACGGGCCATACATATCCTCTCCCTTTTCAGCCGCTTCCATTGCAGCATAGGTAACAGCATTCGGCTCGTCAACCTTAACCTCAAAGGGAAGGCCATGACACCTAAGTGCCTGGCGATAAAAAATTCCCGTTGCCGTACTCAAATCCATTCCAAGAGACTTAAAGAGAGCTGCCGCCTGCGCTTTCAGCTCCGGCTCCATTCTCAGCGTCATATTTCCTTTAGCCATACATATAGCACTCCTTTCTTCGTCATTCTTAGCTTGCACCATTAGTATATTCAATATCCAGTCTATTTGCAAGTGCATTGCAAATATTTTATGAAACATTTCTGTGAACACAAGTTTTCTATATAGTCACGCCGCAGCGTGCGCATTTATGGGTTTAAAAAGGCCTTAATTTATGCGGTTTCCCGGCCTCAAAAACAGAGGGGGCAGTATCTTTACCCTCACACCATCAAAAACGGCGTAGAGGCCGTTCTGGGGCGTTTACAGCCCCTTTCGCAAGTCCTCCTGTATCAGATCACTCAACGCCTGTGACGGGCGTATTTTGACCGTCAGACAGCCATCCTCATACCGAACCGTTGGCGGATTGTCCCACCACTTATAAACCGTGTTCTTTGAAAGTCCCGTTTCGGCAATACACTCTTTCGGTCTGCCGTCCGGATGCAGCTCCCGCCAGTCATATACTCGCTGCTGCGCTGATGGCCGCCCATTTCCCTTCCTCCAATTTGGATTTGTAACTGTTTGAATAGCCCGCATAACCTCCATATGCTGTTCCTGCGTTCTACCGTTTCTTTTATTTCTCTCAACTCGAACATTGGTCAGTTTCTCAATATCTGCAATCGTAAAGTTATAATACTCTTTGTCGTATGCCTCCATCGCACTCCGTATATCCTCCTCGGTCAATGCGTTCTCATGCTTCACCATCTGTAAGTCCTCAAACGCTGTCCGCATATCCTGCCGGAGCTGCTGCTTCGGCACATCGCATTTATAGGCGTAGATAGCAAGGCACATCAAATAGAAATACCGATGGCCGCCCTCGATGCTGCCGATCTGCCGCAGCCACCAATGGTAAAGGGCATACGGATCATCGCCGTGTACCTTTCCGGCTATATCCCACTTCTTTTTTCTCTTATTGCCCTCTACCACCACACGCTGATACCATTCCGGGTATGCCTCCTTCGCCTGCGCCCTCGTCATTCTGGACGGATGAAACGGCTTATTTATATCCACCCGGTTCTCCGGCTTGATTGCGTAAGCGTTCAGATAATCCAGCGTCACACGCTCCCCTGTGCGGAAGGCCACCAACTCCGTACCGTACTTGGCGTTGATGCTCCCTACCATGCGGAAACCCTGATTGATGGACTGATACTGAATCGCCTTTAGCTGGGATGTCCCCTTGTACTCCCAGATACGGAATGTGAGGTCATATTTGAGGCTCTTCAGCTGAACTTTGATGTTTGGGTACAGGTCTATCGGCTCATTGAACACATAGTACAGGTGCAGCCCGTTTCCGGACAGAACAAGAAAAGTCGGCATAGGCAGCCGCCGGACACGCTGCGGATCTCCATCAAAGCGGAGAAAGAGATTGCGCAGCTCCCCAATACCTACCCCGTCCAAATCAAAGATAAGAGCGTTCATCCGCTGTGCGTGCTCCAGCCGGTTCTTATTCCGTCGATAGACAAGACCGCTGCACAGTGTCAAGGGATTCTGCTCCACAAACTCCGTATAGTCCTGCTCCCAGGTATCGTGATACATCTTCCGCCGATGAAGCCGCTCATCTTCTCCATGGTAGAGATACACAGCACTCGGATGAGAGAAATCATCGTACTTGACCCCGTACAGCTCGTTGTCCGGAAACAGCTCCCGGTAAAAGTCATAGCCGCCCACCTGCTCAAACTGAGCCGACAGGTACTCATAGCATCCTCTGTAATTCTCGGTCATGCAAAACCACCTCCAAAAGAAAAAGAAGCAAAAAGAAAACCGCTGCGGCGGGGAAGGGGGAAAAGGGGGAGCCAAAGAGCGGCCTCCCGCTGGTCGGCCTTAAAGAGAAAGTCACCTCCCCCTTTTCCCCCTCGTTCCGGCCATGGAAATGATGGAAAACCCTGACGGGTTTACCACATTCCCACAGCCGCCACTCACCCCCTTTTTCCCCTCCGACTTTCTCCCTTTCCGAGAGAATATTTTTGAGATTTTGGGAATACGATATAAGGGGCCCCTACCCCTTACAGGTCGCTTAGATTATCAAAACTTTTTTTGGGAAAATTTCTAAAGCCATTATACCGTGCCGGACTTGCAAACGCAAGTCCGGTTTTTTACCGTTCCATTCCTCCCATGCTCATGCCTCGATCGTTCCTATGCTTCTGCTTTGGCTCCGGCATGATATGTGCCCTTGCCCGCTGGACATATGGCCGAAACTGCTCCGGCAGCTTTTCCTCCAAGAAGTTCAGCGCAGCCTCTACTCGCTGCATCAGCCTCGCCATGAGATCCTTCTGGCGGTTCAGTTCATACTCCAGCGCCATGTTCTCATCCTTCAGGTCAGACAGCTCCTGCGCCTCCTTCAGCCGTTTCTGAATGGACGGACGGAGCTGCCGCTCCAGCGAGGTAATCTGCGCCTTCTGAAGCTCTATGGTATTGGCCTGTTGCTTGACCGTCTGCTCGGCCTCTGCGCCCCGTACCGCCAATGCCTTTAGCTGCTTAACCTCTTTCAAAGTAATGCCCTTGATATTGCCCATCATCGTTTCTTCCGGCTTTATTCTGTCCAGATCCAACGACACCTTTTTCGCTGCCTTTAACTCCTTGACCGTGCCTTGCAGCGTTTCCTTTTCCGCCTGCAGCTCCGACACTTCCGCCCTCGATGCTTCTATCTCCTGCCTTGCGGCCTCCAGCTCCCTCGCCGCCTCTTTGTACTCCGGCAAGGACATATGCGGTCGGCCTCCGTCTCCGTGGATCACCTCAAAGCTGTGCTGCTGGGCGATCTGCTCCAGCACCAGCTTCTCACTGTTTACCCAGGCATTCCATTCTGTCTGCCGTTTTGACTGGCCTGTAAAGCCCTGCTGCGCCAACGCCTGTTTCAGCGATACCCGTTTCGCAAGCCCCCGCTTCTGCTCCGTTGCCACAGGTACGAAGTCTATATGGATGTGTGGCGTGGCCTCGTCCATATGAATGACCGAATTGAACACCCGCAGGTGCGGGTTCCGTTCCTGAAACGCCTCGGCAAACTCCTTGAGAGCTGCCGCAGCCCGTTCACCATCCGGCGTCTCGCAGCCGCAGTTGTCCTTGTTGCCGATCTGGAAGATGACCTCATGGAAAAGCCGCTCCTGCTTGCTCTTTTCAATGTGCCGATAGTAGTCCGGGATCTTATCTCTCGTCTTGGTTTTCTTTGCGTTGTACTCCGCAAGGGCTTCATCGAAAAGCTCGTGGTAGACCTGTTTCAGATTTTCCCTGCACAGCGTGATGTTCTGCTCGGTTCTGGCCGGATCTACATTCTCGGTAATGAACTTGCGGTTATTATGCCCCATGCTGCCGGTTCCCATCATACCGGATATTTTGACTGCCATACTCGCACCTCCTGTCCCTTTTATTATACCATAGGTTTCCGCTGAAGTCACCTCTTTGTTACTTTCTCTGTGAGAAAGTAACGCAAAAGCACTTTCACACCGCCGCCCGTTGGGCGTCAGTATGAAAGTGCTTTTTGCGCGCTCCCGCGGGGGTTGCTAACGGTGTCTCCCTAATATACTCACTAATCATCCTAACATAACGGTTTACCCGTTCATATATAAACGGGTAAACCGTTATATCCTATTTCATGAACAACGCTCACAAATTGCCCATTATAGATAAAATTGCTTGCCACTTTATTATTTTTATTGTATAATGTTCCTGTATCAAGTGCAGAAGTGAGGTAATGCCGATGGGCCACACATCTTACCACCAGATTATGGCCACCATGTGAAAGGAGGACTACATGAAAAAGTTATTATCAACAATTTTATGCCTCGCCATGATGTTATCTCTGGCGACCCCTGCTCTTGCAGCTTCTTCCACTACGGCCTCTGGAATTAGGGGTGAAATCATTTACCAAGAAGGTAGCAATTCCCTTTCCAGAAGTTCCCCTACTGTAATCGTTTCCTCCGTGAAAAACCAAGATGGTTCCTACACTATCTGCCAGTATAGCAATGGTGTCCTTCAAGAAGAACATACTACAGTACCCGGCAGCGGTTTTGTAAGCAGCAAAATATATAATGCAGATGGTTCCGTTTCTCCTTCGCAAAAAATTACTCGTCAAAGCACCTTCTCCGCTGCAGCAGCTCGCGGAAGCACAAGTACTCGTCCCCTTGGTTACATGCATTATCGCAATTCCTTTACACAGGAGATTTTCTCTATCAACTGCACCGTTACCGACGAACAGCATATCAATGAACCTTTCACCTTCTATGCTAACACCGCATGGACTCTTTCTGAACTAATTGCAGATATTCTTTCCATTTGGGCATTCTTTGCCAACCCTGCGAGCCTCGCTAAGCAGGTCATTGATATGCTTTCCGATGTTGGTCTCTTAGAATACGCACTGAATGGAGTGATTTCCGCTGTGATCACCAAGACGGTAAGATGTACATATTACAACCAGTCCATTCGAGGCGTTCCGACCCAGCCCACCGGTCGCGGTAAAGAACACACACTGACTGGAACATATTGTTTCCTTGACGTAACCGGAAGTACCAAGATTAAAACTGAAGGGTACACCGTTAGAGACTGGGGCAATCCTTCTATGGGGCGCTGGATGATGTATAACGTCTTTGGGATTGATGAGGCCCCTACTTCCTGGACCAATTTGGATTGATCTAACTGGAGTGGCTTATGGGTAAAGAGAATTCCATAGTATTGTTTTTGGGTGTCCTGACATGTGCTTTATCTCTTTTAGATTTTACTGGTCAAACATTTCATATAAAAAAGCAATATCGCGACCTTCCTTGGAGAAGAAAATGGCAAATTAAAAATGGAATTTATGAGTTAACTTTTGGTGGCGGAGTTCTCTTACTTCAACCCATTCAGAAACTAAATTTTAGGCCGCTAACCGTT
>NZ_JBNMHD010000070.1:0-6932 GCF_050872605.1 Fusicatenibacter sp. | reverse complement strand
TCTGCAACATGTCTTTCGACAGTAGCAGTCACTTAGGCTTGAGACCTATTGTTAAGCTATAGATAAGAGATTTCGTATGTCCACTTTTATCTATATTTATAAACATATTTCTATGTTTTTGGTTACTTAACAATTAGTCCTCGTGTTGTCTTATCGTAATTAGTTTAACGGTAAATCTTCTGTTCTGTCACCAGCATCTGCGGCAGAATGTCCGTCTCCTCGAACGGCACCGCGTCAAACAGCTGAAACTCAAACGCCGCCGCAACCGTTGTAAACCCTGGATGTGCGGCAAGAAAACGGTCATAAAATCCTTTTCCATATCCGACTCTGTGGCGCGCCGGATCAAAGGCCACGCCGGGTACCAGCAAAAAGCCCTCTTCCCGCGTGCAGACCTTTCCGCCGTCCGGCTCCATAATGCCAAAATAGCCGGATTTCAGCGTGGAGAAATCTTTGATCTCATAATAAACCATATCGGCGCCTTCCACGCGCGGCACAGCGACGGTTTTCCCCATCTCCAGCGCTTTTTCGATCAGATCCCGCGTCATGACTTCTTTCTTAAAGTCCATATACGCAAAAAAGCAGTCCGCATCCAGAAATTCCGGCAGAGCCGTGATTTTTTCATAAATCATACGGCTCTTTTCCTGGATTTCTTCCTGTGTGGCTGCTCTTCTTCGGGCAAAAACTTCTTTTCTAATGTTTCCTTTTGCTTCCATAACGCTCCCCCAGATTTACAATTGTTCCGTCTTTCTCCTGCACATCAATATTGTCGAGCTGGGTACGGAGGTTCATTTTTACGGCTGCAATGTATTCTCTCCGAAGCTTCTGCTGCTCCTCTTTCTCCGCCGGTGTCAGCCCTTCTGCTTTCGCCTTGCGGGCAAGTTCGTTGATTCTTTGTATATTAATTTCCATTTTCTGTATTTTTCTCCTTTGTTTGTTTCAACTCACAGTCGGTATTTTCACGGAGTCTGACATGTCGAAAATAGTTCGACTGTGACTCGCCTCATGTCAGTGGAGGATACCGATTTCTCTCCGCCTGCCACTGCCGTTATGTTTCTTTTAACAATTCATCCCACCGCTTTAGAAGCGAGGGACTTGCTTGATTCGGTTAAATGACCGGATTTTCTCTTTATCTTACCGCAAAACACAGGATCTGTCCAGCCGATCTGAGAAAAATCCTGAAATCCAGCTTTATCACCGGATTTCAGTCTCATCTGCATAATTATCCAAAACAATCAGAACCCATGTTTTTCCAGGATTCAGTTTAATCTCCTCTCCATTGCTGTTCCGGTACTTTGTGACGCCCCACGGATCATCCTTGCTCCATGTCACATCGATGGCCTTTCCGTTTGTGATATACGTTCCCGTTCCGCCGTTTACCACGTCGATGTCGAGATATTCCGCATTGTCATCATACTTTTTCCAGGAACAGTACTGCACGATAATGTTCTTCACCGCAAGCTGTTCCTGTGTCATCTCATCGATCTGCGGTTCCCCGAACTGATAACGCAAATACGTGCCGCTCGCCTCATCGTACGAAAACCATGGATTATTGTGGAAATATCCGCCCGGTGCCACATAGGCGGCATTTCGTCCCTGTTCCAGCGTTTCCGGTTCTGTCTCGGATGCAAACTGGAAAAATCCGTCATAACCGTCTTTGTAAGATGTCCGGTAGCCGCAGAGATCGATTCCCGCTGCAATCCCGGCCGCATCCAAATACGCATTGTGCGGCGACGGACGATCCGACGTCCGGTAATACACCTGTTCCGAATACTCCATGCCGTTCACATTGTCTATGTGATCCGATTCGAGCAGCGGAATCGCATACGCCGCCTGTCCATAGTGGTAATACAGAGCGTCAAATCCCGCTGCCAGATACACATAATATTCGCGGCAGCTCCGCACCGATCCGATCTTTTCGAGATCATCATAGTTTTCAAACAGCCCCATCAGGCGCGTAATGCCGCCTTCGACCGGCGCTTCATAGATCACTCCCGCACGGCTGATACCGCTCTGCGGGCAGGCGCTGATGATATTGCTCAGCATGACCGCCACCGGACGCCTTCTTCCCTGTACCTCGGCGACAGGTTCTCCTGTCAGATAACTTTTTACCATACCTTCCGGCAGCGCATCCTCCGCGGGTGTCGGCTCAATCGCTTCCGGAACCAGCGGCTCCGATGCCGGATCTTCGGTCGGTGCCGCTGGTTCCGTAGCTTTCGTTTCTGTCTTGCTTTCCCCTGCTGTCTCTTCTGAGACATAAGAAGTTCCTGCCGATGCAGTTTCCGGTGCTGTTTCCCCAATTTTCCGGCAGCCGAACAGCATCATGCTTTCCAGCAGAGCAATCCCCAATGTGTAAAACCCTCTCTTTTTGATAAAGACCCCTCCTTTTTTGCTCTCAATCAGTCTCTTGTGATACCGAGACGCTGCAGCACCTCTTCCTGCTTTGCCTCCATCACGGCTGCTTCCTCCGGTGTCATATGATCATAACCCAGAAGATGCAGCATACTGTGTGCAACAAGAAAAGCAAACTCACGTTTTAAGGAATGACCGTATTCCTCCGCCTGCGCTCTTGCGCGTGCAACAGAAATCACAATATCACCCAGCATCAGTTCACCGCTGTCCGGGTTAAAGCAGTCATCTCCCTCTTCCGTCTCCAGAAAATCGAAAGAAGCCGGAGAAGGATAATCTACCATCGGGAAAGAAAGCACGTCTGTCTCCCGGTCAATGTTTCTGTGTTCCCGGTTCATGGTGCGGATATTTTCCGGATCGGTCAGAATCAGTTCTACTTCTGCCTCATACGGGCACGCTTCCTGATCCAGCACACCATTGATTACCGCTGCTGCAACCTCTTCCGGATCAAATCCAAGGTCAAAATCCTGTTCATTTTCAAACGTCAGTGTCATTTATTTTCCCTCCGTTTTCTCGTCGTACTTTTTGCTCTGCCGCTGTGATTTTCCGGCTTTGCTTTCTTTTCATATTCATCGTAAGCCTGTACAATCTTCTGCACCAGCGGATGACGGACAACGTCCTTGCTCGTCAGCTCGCAGAAGGAAATTCCGTCTACTTTCTTCAGTACCTGCATTGCCACATCAAGGCCGGAGCGTGTACCGGAAGGAAGGTCCTTCTGAGAGGCATCTCCGGTTACAATGACTTTGGAACCGAAACCGATACGGGTCAGGAACATCTTCATCTGCGCCGGTGTCGTATTCTGTGCCTCATCAAGGATAATAAACGCATTGTCGAGCGTACGGCCTCGCATGTACGCGAGCGGTGCAACTTCGATCAGCCCTTTTTCCATATTTTTCTGGAAACTCTCTGCTCCCATAATCTGATACAGCGCATCGTAGAGCGGACGCAGATACGGGTCGATTTTGCTCTGCAGATCTCCTGGCAGGAAACCGAGTTTCTCACCCGCCTCAATCGCCGGACGCGTCAGAATAATACGGCCTACCTCATCGTTTCGGAATGCCGTGATCGCCATCGCCATCGCAAGGTACGTTTTTCCGGTTCCGGCAGGGCCGACGCCGAAGACGATCATCTTTTCCCGGATCGCATCCACGTACGCTTTCTGACCGAGTGTTTTCGGTTTGACCGGACGGCCTGCAACGGTGTGGCAGATGCAGTCGCTGTCGATTTCCGCAAGGCTGCTTCCGCTGTCCTCCATAACAAGTGAGATTGCATAATTGACGTTCTGTGTCGTGATATCATTTCCGCGGCGTGAGAGCTCCAGAAGCTGTGTCAGACATTCCTTTGCGCGCGCTGCATTCGATGCCGGGCCTACAATTTTTAAAACGCCGTCCCGGGAGATCAGCGTAACCGCCAGGGATCTCTCCAGGATTTTGATGTGTTCATCAAACTGGCCGAATACTTTCTTTTCATGTTCGATGGGCAGTTCCATCTGCAGTTCTATCATGTTGTTATTGCTGTTCATCTACCATTGATTCCTTTCCATCCGACATCTTCTGCATTTCGCAGGGCTGTGCTTCTACGGCCCGTTCTATCACACGAAGTGTCCCTTTTGTGATACATGACGTATCGTTAAGTTCTATTGTAACATGATTTTCCGATATTTGAAGTCCTTTTTCTGATAAATTTCTGTGGAATTTCTGATAATTCTGCGAGGCTTTTTCTTTTGCCTCGTGTTCTGAATAGGTTTCTTTCTGAACTTCAAAAGGAAATTTCTGACGGTAGCCGAAATAAAACGGAAGGGCAAAGTTTTCTGTCAGATAAAGCTGCTGAAGGGACACTTCCTCGTCCGCTCCATTTTCCTTTTTCTCTGTTTTCTGATCCGCCGTTCCGGTCATGCTCCGCAAACTCTCCACAAAATTCTTCGGCAGCAGATTTCCAAGGAAAAATCGGTAAGCAGAAATCTGGAATACCGGCGTTTTTTTCTCTGCTTTCTGATATGTCCGTACCGTATGGGAAAGCGGAAAGGTATCATAATAGTACCACGTCGTCTCAAGGTCAATATCCGCGTCTGCGTGAACATAAGAATAATCATACGTTTCCCCACTGTCATTCACAAGCGGAATCTCGCCCTTTACAAGAATGTCTCCCGCTTGACATGTATCACCGGGGAGCACCTGCGGAATGCCGTTCCGTGTGATAATGCGCACGACCGTCCCTTCTTTTTTCGCCACAAGATTCTGCGGATCATCTGCTTTTTCTTCGATCACATAGCCGTCTACGTTTTCTTTTACCGCAAGGACAAGCTGCGTCCCTTCTATTTTTGCGGACACCCAGGTCAGATTCGGAAACTGCTCCCGCAGATACGATGCGGTCTGGCTGCAGTCCACACGTTTTTTCCAGCTTCCATGATGAATCCCGGCCGCGTCAAGGCTGTTTAAGATCGTCTGCGTACTGTTCGCGTAATTTCCTTCCACATGAATATTCCAGATGAACTGCGACAGCGTGTAAAGTCCCGCCAGGCAGAGAAAAATGCCAATAAAAAATGCCTTTCTTTTTAAACTTTGCCGGTAAAAGAAAGGCAGTCCCTGTTTTTTCTGTATTCGGATGCGCACACCGCTCTTGCGGCGGATCGGCAGGAGACGGAAAAAATCTTCCGGCAGAAGGCTCATCTCAAAACAGCCCTTGTGTTCTGTCACGTCCCACAGTGTGATATTATGGTGCCCGCACAGATTGAAAAAACGCTCCGGTTCACGGCCCGTCACACGAATCCGCACACTGCCTTTCCAGAAAGCCTTTCCCCTCTGCAAACGCACACCCCCTTTTCAGCATTGGAATGATTGGAATCATTACACTTATTGAAACGTCACCTGATCGATTCTCCCTTCCACCCGCATCTCCTCCCCGGAATACGAAACAATCCGGATTTCCTCTCCCACAAGGAGCAGCCTGCCGTATTGTGTAAGCACGCAGAGGCGGCACGCATTATATTCCAGAATCCTGCGGTAATTTTCAATCTGCACTTCTCTCCCGCCGTAAAACGTCACAACCGGCTCACCAAAAGCAAGATCTGACGGAACCTGCATCGCCGAAAGCAGCTCCCCGCCCGGCGGATGGAGCAATTTTTTCTGCTTTTTCTTTTTTCGCATCCAAAACCTCCTCCGCTTTGCGGGTCTGCTTTTTATTCTATCGCTATTTTATGCAGAAAAAAGCACAAAAATACCCCGCAGCCACTGGGGTTTCCTGCCCGATCAGGCTGCGGGGTTTCATTTCCCTTTTAAAAACATTTTTTGCAGGGTTCATACCCCTGGGCTTCTGCATTTTCTCTCGTCATCTGATATGCCCGATCCGGATTCATTCTGCCGCAGTTATTTTTGTTATGGTACTTCGATCCGGTCTCTGAAATCCAGACGAGCTGTCCGCCATACGGATCCGATTCCTGCGGTGCTTCCGTTACCTGCGGTTCTTCGGCAGTCACTGTCGGCTGTTTTTACAGCGAAATCCTCTACTGTAAATACGCTTGAAAGAATGGAAAATTACATCACAGATTACGATTCTTTATAGAAAATCATGCTGAACCATACGACCATATGCTCGCCGAGGTAATAATCCATCATATTTTTTTCAATCAGGTTTGCAACAACAATGCCATGGCTCTCGATGCACGGATGCATCAGCTCAAGATGGCGGCAGCCGCCTCTCGGATAGGTACATTTTTCGCAGAGCTGACAGGAATCGGAGGAGAGTGCGAACGTGAGCAGCGTTTTATCTTTCAAATGCTGTTCGATTTCGCGTGTGATTTTTTCGTGCTCCGATTTTGTTTTTAATGTCTCATCCATATCCATGATATTGTCCACTTCTGCGATGCTGGAGAAGAACAGCACATGATCGTAGTTCATGCAGCGCTCCTTACATACCTCGACAGTGCCGACCGCCGGCGGGCAGGACCAGGAGGCTCCGTAGCGGGAGCACTCCTTTTTGCAGATCTGGCGGACCCGGTCATTGAATTCGATGTCCTCCGGTTTTACAAATGCATACTGATAGATAGGAAACTGGGTAATATATTCTTCGATTTCTGTCTGTGTCATTTTGTCATCCCTTCTCTTTTGTTACAGATCTTTTTCCAGAAAAGCAAATACCATATTCCAGTACGTCTGGAGCATACGCCCTCTGGTTCCAAACAATTCATGCTTTGCGCCCGGTACTTTTACCATTTTTGCCATGCCGGGACGGCGTTCTGCCATTTTCCGGATCATCCGCTCCTGGGCACGGTTGGATACGAGGTAATCATTCTCCGCCTGAAATAAAAGAACAGGAGCCTCGATCCGTTTCCAGCCGCTCCGCATCAGATCGCGGTACAGATGTGCGGCGGCATGGAGCCATCCGTAGGAAGCGGCATTTAAGTGATACAGCGGCTCTTTTTCCCGCTTCTGCTGGTAATAGAGAAAGCGCGGACGTGAGAGGGACGAACTGTGTTCAAAGCTTTCGATTCCCTGATACGGCTTCTGTCCACCACGTACTGGGTGCCG
>NZ_JBNMHD010000069.1:0-6999 GCF_050872605.1 Fusicatenibacter sp. | reverse complement strand
TTGTTATATAATCAACAGGTAAAAGCCTGGTGGTTAACAAAATAGTATCTTGGCTCAGTCTCCGTGAGGGTGGTTCACATCCTCCGTGAGGCTGGCTCACAAAGTCCGTGCAAGTGGTTCATTTGCAACGGAATATACATACTGAATGACGGTGACAAAGCTGTTGTCATTGGAGAGGAGGGAAATGGAAAATCTACACTTCTGAAGTGGATCTACGATCCCGCACTGACGGAAGATTACATCGAATCCACAGGCGAGCGCATCATCGGAAAGGAGCGGCTGGGCTATCTGCCGCAGGAACTTCCGGAGGAGGAGAAAGCGAAGACAGTATATGAATATTTTTACGAAAAAGAACAGTTCTGGGATCAGACACCGAAGGATCTGGCGGTGCTGGCAAGAAAATTTGGTCTGACGGAAGAGTTTTTCTACCGGGATCAGCAGATGAGTGAGCTCTCCGGCGGCGAGAAGGTGAAAGCGCAGATGATGCGTCTTCTCATGGAGGATGTCACAGTCCTTCTACTGGATGAGCCGTCAAATGATATTGATCTTGCGACACTGGAACTTCTGGAGAAACTGATCCGCGAATGGGAGCATATTGTTGTTTTTATTTCGCACGATGAAACGCTGATTGAAAATACGGCAAATATGGTGATTCATATTGAACAGATTGTGCGGAAGACAAAATCGAGATACACGGTTGCGAAGCTTCCCTATCGGACGTATGTAGAAGAGCGGCTGCAGAATTTCGAGCGCCAGGAACAGAAGGCGCAGAGTGACAGGCGAGAGAAAGCGATGCGCGATGAGAAATACCGAAGGGTATACCAGAGCGTACAGAACGCCTTGAACAACTGTTCCCGTCAGGCACCGTCTGTGGCGAAAAATCTGAAGGACAAAATGCATACCGTAAAGGCGATGAACCGCAGATTCGAAAAAGAGGATGCCCGCATGACAGAAATGCCGGAGCAGGAGGAAGCGATTTACTTCCAGCTTGGAGGAGCAGAGGCAGCCATGCCGGCCGGGAAAACGGTCATCGAATATCAGCTTCCGAAACTGGAAACGCCGGATGGGGAGCGGATTCTGGCGGAAAACATCACCTTAAAGATAAGAGGACCGGAAAAAATATGCATTGTCGGCCCGAATGGGGCAGGCAAGACAACACTGCTGAAAAAGATTGCGGCAGAACTGAAAGAGCGGGAAGATCTCCGCGTAGATTACATGCCGCAGAATTACGAGGATCAGCTGGATCTTTCCATGACGCCGGTCGATTTTCTGGATCCCACCGGGGAGAAGAGTGAGAGAACGAAGATTCGGACATATCTCGGATCGCTGAAATACACGGCAGACGAGATGGATCACCCCATCCGCGAACTGTCCGGCGGCCAGAAGGCAAAAGTATTGCTTCTGAAAATGAGCCTTGGCAATGCCAATGTGCTGATTCTGGACGAGCCAACCCGAAACTTTTCACCCTTATCGGGACCGGTCATAAGAAAAATGCTCCGCGAATTTCCGGGAGCCATCATCAGCATTTCGCATGACAGGAAGTATATCGGAGAGGTGTGCGGGAAGGAGTATCTGCTGGGAAAAGACGGACTGAAACTGATTAGAGAAAACTAACAAAACGATATATAGATCTCCTGCGTTTGCGATATGATAAATGTAAGAAGAAAGGTTTTGATTACGATATGAAAATGAGTCTGACGCGTGCGAGAGCTCATCCGCTGCCGGAGGGGATGGTGCTGGATATTTTCCATTCTGGTCGGTATGTCAGCAACAAAACTGGTGGGCCTGTTCGGAAACCGGCCTCTTGCAAACGCAGTTGACTGTGCATGGATCGCGGTCGGAAACCTTTGGATGTTTGCGGGACTGCTGGTGATGATGAAAAAGATTCAAAAATAGGTGAGCAGTAACGCAGAATAAACAAAAGAGAAATGCCGTTTATCTTGCAATCAAAAAGTGTGGGTGCTACAATAAAAACAGAAAAAGAGAAGAGGCTGCCGTGCGGGCGGCTTTTTCAAAAAGTAATGGTTAGAAAATACTAACTATAAAAAGAATGGAAAACAGGGGGAAGCGTATGACATATCTGATTGAAAAGAATACCGTACAGGAGACCATGATCATTCCGCTGTATGGAAGAAAAATGTGTTCGAAACTGTATCCGAGCCTCTTCCGGGACGAGACGGCGATCCGGCTGATGAAAGAGATTGATTATGATTTTTCCGATCTTGCCAGAAAATCAAAAAGCATGATGCAGCGGTTTGGCTTTCTGGAGGTGGCGATGCGCCAGAATGATCTTGCCTATGAGGTGCGGGATTATCTGAAAATACATCCGAAAGCTGCGATCGTCAATCTCGGCTGCGGACTGGATGATACCGGTCATCGCTGCGACAATGGAACCTGCAAAGTTTACAACCTCGATTTCCCGGATGTCATCGCCGTGCGCAATCAGATGCTTTCGCCGAGAAAACGGGAGGAAAATATTCCATGCAACTTAAATGACACTTCCTGGTTTGATAAGATTGATGATTCAGACGGTGCTGTATTTTTTGCGGCAGGCGTGTTCTACTACTTCCTTACCGATGAGGTAAAAGCACTCGTGCAGGCGATGGCACAGGCATTTCCGGGAGGAAAGCTGGTGTTCGATGCCGCCAACAAAACAGCAGTAAAACTGATGCTGAAGACCTGGATCAAAGATGCAAAAATCAAGGATGTCGGCGCATACTTTGCCGTTTCCGATGCCAAAGCAGAACTCTCGCCCTGGTCAGAAAAGCTGCAGATCTCAAGCCGCGGCTACATGCTCGGTTACAATGATCTGAAAGACCCGTCCGTGAGCAGTTTTTTCCGTTTTCTGGCAAAAATCGGAGATGAGAAGATGAAAATGCAGATTGTACGGCTGGATTTTAAAGAATAAAGGGGGAAGCAAAGATGAAATATGCAGGAATGCCGTCAGCTCTGTGGATGGTGTTTGCAAATTCCTTTGAAAAACAGCTGACCATTGTGTTCGGCTATGACAAAGCGGCGGCAAAGACGATAACGCAGAAAGCGAAAGCAAAGTATCAGGAAATCATTGCGGATCTGCCGGAGTTTGAAAAGGAAGACCGTTTTCAGATGAACGCTGTGAGCTGCGCGATGCTCGCCGCATTTATCCTCTCCATGCCAAAGCGGCCGGATGTAAAAATGCTGACGAAATATTACGCGGATGCCATGATGACAAAACCAATGAAATGGTTCTGCCGTGCAAGCGCAAAGAAAAGATATACCGCAAAGAATCTCGAAGGACTGCGCAGCACCGCTGCTTTCCATGCCGCCGACCGCAACCGGTATTCCTGGAATATGGAACTGTACGAGTATGAGAACGGCAGCGGCTACGAAGCCCGTTTTACAAAGTGCGGAATCTGCGAAATTATGAAAAAATACGGTTTGTACGACCTCGCACCGGCCCTGTGCCGCCTCGATTACACCATAAGCGATGCTGGAGGAGGAACAGATTTTGTGAGAGAATACACCCTCGCATCAGGCGGACCGTACTGCGACTGCGGGTATCATAAAAGACAGGGATAAATCAAAATTAGTCCACTGGACCGATTATTGATATGCTTGGCAACGAAAAAACTGTTCTCCGGGATCCATAAAAATCTCAGAGAACAGTTTTTGTTTTGGAAATCAGAAAATCAGCAGTCCGATATGGTATACGATGCAGGAAACGAGCAGTGCTGCCGCGGTGTAGAAGGCACCGATTTTTGCCATCCATTTCACCGAGTGTGTTTCGCATGCCGTTGCGGCGAGTGCGCTGACACACTCCATGATCAGTCCGACACGTTCGTCCTTTGGGGAGAGGGAACTGCCGAAGATGCGGTATACGATCCACATCATCAGAAACATGAACAGGAAAATTGACACGATCACCACAAACCTGCCCATGGGCAGATGGGATGAACTATTCACCGGCAAGCTGGCCGCTGCAGCGATCCTTGACCGCCTGGTCCATCATTGCCATGTCATAAGTATAACGGGTGACAGCTATCGTGTCAAAGGTCGAAAAACTGAGTATAAAAAAAGAAAGGCATAAAAATGAGTATAAAAATCACACCGGATAAATATCCGCGGATCATAGAAGTTTACAATACAGAGGGAAAAACAGCCGCATATGACCTAATGCGAAGCTGTTATGAGATCAAAAATCCAACTTGTGTTATGAAAAGGATGAAAGCAGACAAGAGTCTTGGATATAACTATGATACTGACCGTTTTGAATCAGACAGCCGTAAGGAAGATGATATCTTTTTAAATTTAGAGATGCTCTGCGAAAATAAAATTGAAACATCGGACCGATCTGAGGGAGCTATAAGTCGAAATGACCGTATAAAAGCCATGGAGAACATGGTACATTCCCTGATCAGTGACCGATTGCTGAAACTCAGTAAGTATGTATTGCTGGATCCAATCGGCAAAAGAATACTGATCGACAAAAGTTCAATGCAGACTGATGGATATCAGGTGCTCATTAACTAGGAGGCAGATATGAGATTTAGAAAAAATGTGCCTGCGGAGCACAGAGAATTCCTGCAGGAACAGTTAAAACAATACAAAAAAGAAATGACCATGACGAAAGATGAGTTACGTGAATTGGAAAAATGGGTAGCCAGTGGACGAAGCCCATATGATAACGGCGACTATATTTATAGCGAAAACGGATGCCCAATGGACTTTGTCAGCGCAATGCGTTTCCAGGATGAAATGTATGAATGGTGGATGAGTCTTTCAGAAGAAGAACGAGAACAAGAATTAAGGGAGCTTCGCGGGGATTATGATACTGTTTCAGACAGCATAATCATCAATACTGAATGGAGTGATCCGGCAATTGATCCGGATGCTGAACTTCCGTTCAGCTGATGCGCTTGACAGGTCAATTCACAGTGTAAAAAATCAGATTTACATACAGAAATGACCCACTTGAAAATCAGGTGATTTCTGAATTCAGGTGGGTCAGAATTAAACGTAAAAGTGGGTCAATTTTACTTGACAATCAACATACGCATATACGAATATAGAGTGGAAAAAGTGTAGAGTTTATGTAATGGAAACCCCGGAAAAGTGTAGAGTTTACGTCATTTTACCCCTGGAAAAATGTAAAACAGCTATAAATCCCACGAAAGAAGGTGATCCCCATGCCATTTAAAGTCATCCGAAACGACATCACAAAAGTCCATGCCAATGCGATCGTCAACACAGCCAACCCTTAGCCAATTTACGCAAGCGGCACTGACCGTGCTGTTTATGAGGCTGCCGGGAGCGAACTGCTGCTGGAATATCAGTGCCATTCCATCGTATCGCTCGCTATATTGCAAAAGAAACTCCGACGGATGCGAGAAAAGAAAACAAAATCATTTACGATCAGGCAGAATAAACCGAAAAATCCCGGGAAATATGTGAACTTCCTGGGTGCTTTTTGGATGGAAATATTCTTGCAATTTTACAGCACAGTTATTATAATAAAGACAAGTTCTGCGGTAAATCCATTTTTCGCAGAAAACGCCAGAAGCGGAGGCTGACGTTCAAAAAACAAAAAAGGAGCGTAAGAGAAATGGCAAAAATTTTAATCAGCCCTTCCAAATATTTACAGGGCGCAGGGGAAATGAAAAACATCGGAGCATATGCTGCAAAATGCGGAAAGAAAGCACTGGTTCTGATCAGCCAGGGAGGCTACAGACGGATCGGAGCAATGATTGAGGAAAGCTTTGCGGGAAGCGACTGCGACGTTGTTTTTGATTATTTTAACGGCGAGTGCTGTGAGAGGGAGATCAACCGTCTGGTTGCTATCGTGAAAGAAAAAGGCTGTGATCTGGTCATCGGTGTCGGCGGAGGCAAAATTTTTGATACCGCAAAAGCAGTTGCCTACTACGCAGAAACACCAGTATTCATCTGCCCGACCATCGCATCGACCGATGCACCGTGCAGCGCACTGTCTGTTGTATACACAGAAGAGGGTGTATTCGAGAAATACCTCTTCCTTCCGGCAAACCCGAACCTGGTTCTGATGGATACCGACATCATTGTAAAATCTCCAGTCCGCCTGACCGTAGCCGGAATGGGTGATGCACTTGCCACCTATTTTGAAGCAAGAGCCTGCCAGAGAAGCGGAGCTACTTCCTGCGCCGGCGGAAAAACAACCGAGGCAGCGATGGCACTCGCGAAGCTCTGTTTTGACACTCTGATGGAAGAAGGCGTAAAAGCCAAAATCGCCCTTGAAGCCGGCGTATGCACCCCGGCAGTCGAGAAAGTCATCGAGGCCAACACCCTCCTTTCCGGAATCGGTTTTGAAAGCGCAGGCCTCGCAGGAGCCCACGCCATCCACAACGGCTTCACCGTACTCGAGGAATGCCATCACATGTATCACGGTGAAAAAGTAGCCTTCGGAACCCTGACTCAGCTCGTCCTGGAAAACGTACCGCTCGATGAACTCGAAGACCTCATTTTATGGTGCATCGAAGTCGGTCTCCCAGTCACCCTGGCTGAACTCGGCGCCGGAAACGTAACCGACGACCAGCTCATGGAAGTAGCCAAAACCGCATGCGCAGAGACCGACACCCTCCACAACATGCCATTCGAAGTAACCCCGGAGACCGTCTTCGCCGCCATCAAAGCAGCCGACGCCTACGGCAGATACTACCTCGACGAAGAAGAGTAACCAATATGAAAAAAAGATCTCCTGCCAACCCCAGGAGATCTTTTTTTATACTCAAATTTAATCAACACAAAAATAGAAGTTCCCAACTCCCCTCCTATATGTTAAAATAAACTCACCCTATTTCACAAAAAAAACATAAACCCATGCTAAAGTAAAATGGTAAAAATATCAAACATAAAAACACAACGAGATCAGGAAAAAGCCCGGCTGTCCGCTCGCTCGTACTCCGGCATGGCGCATTTGCAGGAAGCCTAAGAATCTTAGTGCTTTGCTGAATGCGTTAGAAAGAAGCGAAGGCACTGTTTGAGCGAAGC
>NZ_JBNMHD010000068.1:0-7128 GCF_050872605.1 Fusicatenibacter sp. | reverse complement strand
TTTTTTATTATACTTAATCGCATTATCACAAAGATTATAAATCATCTCATAAAGCACCTGCCGTGCTCCTTTGATGCGGCAGCTCTCTCCGCGCACCGTCATCTTCACCTTCTGCTCCTTCGCCCGCATCGAAAGATGCCCTTCGACATCCCGGCAGATCTGCATCAGATCCACATCCTCCATCGGGATCGACTGGTCGTTCTCGTCCAGTCTGGACAGCTTGATAATATCCTCGACAAGAGAGCTTAGCCGACTCGCCTCGCTGTGGATTCTGCCCGCAAATTTGGGAATATCCTCCGGTTTTACCATGTTGTTTTCAATGATCTCCGCATATCCGGAAATCGACATCAGCGGTGTTTTCAGCTCATGTGACACATTGGCAGAAAACTCTCGGCGCATCACCTCGGCTTTCTGTTTTTCCGTCACATCCAGCACCAGGATGACCGCACCGGATACAACATTATCCACACGCACCGGATTTGCAAGAAGCTGATAAACTCTTCCGTTTAATTCCAGCATCCGTTCCTCGGAACTGCCCTCCAGCGCATGATCCAGCGCCTCCTTCAGCTGCTCATTGCGGCTGACTGTCACGATATTGTGGTTGATGCATTCCTCCGCCGTCACATCAAACAGATTCTGTGCCGAACGGTTGATGGAGAGTACGACCGACTGGTTTGTCACGATCAGACCATCTTTCATATATTCCGTGATGGCAAGATACTCCTCCTGATTATGGCGGAGCTCCTCCATCTGCTGCTGAATCTGCTTCTGCTGCTGATGAATTCTTCCAAGCAGCGGACTCAATTCCTCATACGCTTTGTTGTCCAGCGGATGGTTCAGATCAATCTCATTGATCGGCTGTACGAGCGCCTTTGTCATATGGCTGACCATCAGCAGCTCTACAACAAGAACTGCCGCAATCAGCACAGCCACCAGCCATATATTCCGCAGCATCACACCGAACACACTGTCTGTTGTCAGGGAAACACGGACAATTTTTCCATTGTCCAGGCGCAGTGCTGTATAATATGTTTTGCTCCGCAGAGTCTCGGAATAACGGGAAATATTGCTTTCCCCGGTTTTTTCCGCCTCAATCACCTCCGGCCGCTGCGAATGGTTTCCCATCATGTTCGCATCCTCGACCGAATCAAACTGAACGGTTCCGTCCGTGTCAATCAGGGTGACCCGGCTTGCCGTAATCTTTCCGGCCGGTTTATCCAGACTGTCATCACCCATCTTGTCCAGAAAATATCGATAATACTCACATTCATTTCTCACCGAAACACGAAGCTGCTCCGCCGTATTGTTGTACATTGCCCAGCTCATAGTGAAAAAGGTCAGGATAATTGCAGCGATAATCAACGCTCCCGCATGTTGAAAGACTTTTTTACGCATCTTACTTTCTCAGCCTCCTATCCGGTATCCCACACCGCGGACCGTCTCGATCAGTTCGCCGCATTCGCCCAGCTTCTGGCGGAGTGTACGCACATGAACGTCTACCGTACGGGTTTCTCCGTCAAAATCATAGCCCCAGACATGGCCGAGCAGACGGTCTCTCGTAAGGACAATTCCTTTATTTTCCATCAAAAATTTCAGCAGTTCAAACTCTTTTAAGGTCAGGGTAACCTTCTCCCCTTTGGCCAGAACCTGGTGCTGTTTTACCTGGATCTGCAGATCTCCGGTCTCCAGCACATCATTTTCCTTCTCTTCTTTTCCGGCGCGGCGCAGCACGGCACGCACCCTTGCGATAAATTCCATCATGCCGAACGGTTTGGTAATATAGTCATCCGCTCCGCAGTCCAGACCCATGACCTTATCATATTCAGCGCCCTTTGCCGTTACCATAATGACCGGAATTTCCTTGGTTACTTCCGATGCTTTGAGGCGTGAAAGAATTTCAAGCCCATCCTCTCCCGGAAGCATGATATCCAGAAGGATCAGATCCGGGAGCTGTTCTGCAATAGCTGCATTCAGCTCTTTTCCGCTTTCCAGGCCTCTTGCGGTAAAACCGCTCGATTCCAGTGTGTATACGATCAGTTCCCGTATATTTCTTTCATCTTCCACGCAGTAAATCATCTGTTATTCCCCTTTATGGTGACCGTTAATGGAGTACACAACCCATTCCGCAATATTTGTTGCATGGTCGCCAATTCTTTCATAATATTTTGCAATCATCAGATAGTCCAGAGACTGGACATCTGTGGTAATGCCCCTTCGCATGCCCTGCAGAATTTCATCCTTGACTTCATCGAAAAGATCATCCACGATATCATCGGAGTCAATGACCTCCCGCGCAAGATTCAGATCCTGTTTGACGTATGCGTCGATGCATTTTGTTACCATGGAAGCCGTTGCTTTTGCCATATCCTTCAGGCGGATACTTGCATCCGGCACATCAAGGCTCGTTACTTTTACGATATCCGCAATATCCGCTGCCTGGTCTCCGATCCGCTCCATATCGGTAATCATTTTTAATGCAGCCGATACCTGGCGCAGATCGCGCGCTACCGGCTGCTGCTGTAAAATGATGCGGAAGCAGAGATCCTCAATCTCCCGTTCTTTCGCATCGACAACCTGGTCTTTTCTGATAATCTCTTCTGCTGCTCTCTGGTTTCCCTCCAGCAGCACCTCATATGTCCGTCCGATCGCCTGCTCACAGAGTGCTCCAAGCTCAATCAGCTCCGTATGCAGAATCTCCATCTGCTGCTCAAATTTTTCCCGCATATCAGCCAAACCTCCCTGTAATGTAATCCTCTGTCCGTTTGTCCTTCGGCATGGAGAAGATCTGTTCGGTCTCTCCGTATTCTACCACCTCTCCTAACAGGAAAAATGCGGTTTTATCGGAAATTCTGGCTGCCTGCTGCATATTGTGGGTTACCATGACAATAGTATAATCTTTTTTCAGTTCTACCGCAAGATCTTCGATTTTCGAGGTGGAAATCGGGTCCAGCGCCGAGGTCGGTTCGTCCATCAGAAGGACCTCCGGCTGTACGGCAAGGGCACGCGCAATACAGAGACGCTGCTGCTGTCCGCCGGACATGCCAAGTGCACTCTTCTTTAAACGATCCTTTACCTCATCCCAGATCGCTGCCTGGCGGAGGGACTGCTCCACGATATCATCCAGCTTCGCTTTGGAGCGGACACCATGGGTTCTGGGGCCATAGGCAATGTTGTCATAAATGCTCATCGGGAACGGATTTGGTTTCTGGAATACCATGCCGACCCGTTTGCGGAGTCCGTTGACATCCATTTTTCCACTGTAGATGTTTTCTCCGTCCAGCAGCATTTCACCGGTGATCCGGCAGCCCGGAACGAGATCGTTCATTCTGTTGATGGATTTTAACAGTGTCGATTTACCACAGCCGGAAGGTCCGATAAAAGCTGTCACTTCATTGGCATCAATGCTCAGATTGATATTTTTTAATGCATGAAAATCTCCGTAATAAAGATCCATATTGGATACATCTATTTTGCTCATGTTTTTTCCTCGTCTCTCTTTTATTTCTTGGCAATTTTCTTCGCGATCATTCCGGAACAGCCATTGATCAGAAGAACGATCAGCATCAGGATGACACCGGTTGCATACATCTGATTCATGTAGAGGCCTTCACTGGAAAGTGCATACATATGAACGGCAAGGGTACGGCCGGAATCCATAAGGCCTGCCGCCTTTGCAATCGTTCCTGCCGTGAAAAGAAGTGCTGCCGTCTCTCCTACAACACGGCCTGTCGCAAGAATAACGCCGGAAAGGATGCCCGGTACGGCAGACGGAAGAACAATTTTAAAAATCGTACGAAGCTTTCCTGCTCCCAGTCCAAAGCTTGCTTCCCGGTAGGAATCCGGAACTGATTTTAAGGCTTCTTCTGCCGTCCGCATAATCAGCGGAAGAATCATGATGGCAAGGGTACAGGCACCGGACATCATAGAGTATCCCATTTTCAGGGTTTTCGTAAAGAACAGCATACCGAACAGACCGTAAACAATCGATGGGATACCGGAAAGGGTCTCTGCCGTAATCCGGATCAGGCCGACCAGTTTTCCGCGTTTGTTGGCATATTCAACCAGATAAATCGCCGAGAAAATGCCGAGCGGCGCAGCAAGCAGCAGGGAAAGTACTGTCATCGTAACGGTGTTGATGATCGCCGGAAGCATCGTAACATTCTCTGTATTATAGGTCCAGGCAAACTGCTCCAGTGTCAGGTTTTTCACGCCACGAATCAGAATGAATCCAACCAGGAAAACCAGAACGGCAAGTGCAAGAATGGCTGCTCCCCAGGTAATTCCGGTCAGCACGGAGGAAAAAACACTTTTGTGATACGTAACCTTTGTTCTTTCTTTTTCTTTTGTATTTATTTTTACAGCTTCCATTGTATTTACAGCTCCATTTCCTTTAATCACCATAATGTACCCTCCGGTTCAGCATAGACACCGATAAATTGATCAGCAGGATAAAGACAAACAGCACAACACCCGTTGCAATCAGCGCTTCCCGGTGAAGTCCGGATGCATATCCCATCTCCAGTACAATGTTGGCTGTCATGGTACGAAGGCCTTCTGTGATTCCTTTTGGCATACGAGGCTGGTTTCCGGCAATCATAATCACTGCCATCGTCTCTCCGATGGCACGTCCGATGCCAAGCACGATACCTGCCAGGATTCCGGATTTTGCTGCCGGAACAACTGCAAAGAAAACGCTCTGGGAATGCGTGGCACCAAGACCAAGACTTGCTTCATAGTAAGATTCCGGAACACTTGTAATGGCGGATTCTGTTACACCGACCACAGTCGGAAGAATCATAACGGCCAGAAGAATGGATGCCGTCAGCATCGTATTTCCGTTTTTACCGGTCAGCTGCGCCATCAACGGAACGATCACAACCAGTCCGAAAAATCCATATACGATAGACGGAATACCGGCCATCAGGTTAATACCTGATTTGCAGATGCCGTAAAACTTTTTCGGACAGTAACGGGAAAGAAAAACCGAAGTAAGAATGGCAACCGGCACACCCATCAGGATTGCAAGGCCGGTCACGCAGATACTGCCGACAATCATCGGCAGGATGCCGAAAATATTGTTTCCCGGTTTCCACACGGTACCGGTCAGAAATTTCAGCGGTCCGATTTTAAAAATGGCAGGAACACCATTCATAAACAGGAAAATGCAGATCAGTGCAACAGCCAGCACGGAGCAGCATGCCGCAATCAGGAATACAATTTTCATGATCGTTTCTCTTAGTTTCATAAGATAAATCCTTTCATTTCATTGTTTCGCGGAACGTGTTTGAAAAAGACTTTCGTTTTTTCCCTTACGAACTGCTTTTTCAAGCACGTTCCGAAAGACAGCTTCTTTTTCTGAAACTTTCCGGATACGGAAGTAAGAGCGATTTTCCATTTTTCGCTCTTACTTCTTTTCCATTGTTTTTATACGTTCGTTACCTTTATTTTACATCTGCCCAGTCGGTAGTATCGCCAACATAGATGCTCTTTACCTGATCGCTGGTCAGCCCGTCGGTCGGGTTCTCTTTGTTTACGATGACAGCAATACCATCGGTTGCGATTACGGTTGCAGTAAGACCTAAGGATTTCTCCTCATCCTTTAAGTCACGGGATGCCATACCAATATCGCAGAGGCCATCGCTTGCGGAAGTGATACCTGTGGTGGAATCGCTCTGCTGTACTTCGATGTTAGCGTTTGAATTTACTTTTGTATAAGCCTCTTTTAATTTTTCCATCAGTGGTGTTACAGAGGAAGATCCTGCTACCACAACTTTTTCGCCGCCGCAGCTTCCCTCGTAAGCTTTCGTATCTTTGATTGCAATGTATCCGTCATCTGAAACAACCTGCTGTCCGTCGGTGCTTAAGATGTAGTCCATGAAATCCTGTGCATCTGCGGAAAGACCGTCTTTTGTTACAATGTTGAACGGACGGCTTACTTTATAGGAACCGTTTTCTACGTTCTCTGCGCTTGCCTCTGCTCCGTCGATTTTCAGGGCTTTGACTTCATCATTTAAAGATCCAAGAGAGATATAACCGATTGCGTACTGATTACCTGCTACCGTGCTCATCATAACGGAAGTATTGTTGGTGATCTGTGCATCAACGGTGGTGTTGTCCACTTTCTCACCTGCATCATTTTTCTCTTCTACACCGAACAGCTCGATGAATGCACCTCTGGTACCGGAACCATCCTCACGGGAGATCACGCTGATCTGTCCGGAGAAATCTCCTGCTGCAGTGCTGTCACCATCTGTGCTGCCAGCTGCCTCTGTTGCGGAAGCCTCTTTTGTAGTGTCTGCTGCGGAAGAACTGCTGCTGTCGCTGCTTCCACATCCTGCAAGCATTCCTGCAGCCATCATTGCGGTTAAGGTGATTGCGATTACTTTTCTCTTCATAATATTTTTTCTCCTCTTTTCACACGGGATTTTTGTAATTTCTATTTTGTAAAATTGCAATCCCGATGTTTTTTACATTTCGTTTTTACAGATATCATCATAACAACGGCGTGTAAAATGCAAAATCTCAGAGAAGTTAAGTTTATGTAAAATAAAAACTTTTCCATTTTACATTTGAAATCTGGGGAGATAAGGAAACAGGTGTCAATTACCTTTTTCATGCATCGGGCTATGCAGACGGTTTTAAACCAGGAGTTTCGTCTCATAAGCGTCAAAAAGCTAAAGAAACCTATTTGCATTATTTTCGGGGATTGCTATAATAGCAAATCCCCAAAACAGTAATGAAAAATCCTGTTATTCCGTCACCGGCACGTCAAGCTTTTCGGACGCTTCTTTTAACAGTTCAATGATTGGCAGATGCTGCGGGCATACACTCTCACACTGGCCGCACTGCACACAGTCTTCTGCTTTTCCTGATGTTTCCAGCAGTTTTTTATAATAATTTTTCGCGCGGTCTTCTTCTCCATACAGGCGGATGGTATTCAATGCCTTGAATACATCCGGGATCGCGATTCCCATCGGACATCCGTCACAGCAGTAACGACAGGCGGTACATGGAACTGCCGGACTCTTTTTCAGCGCTTCCTGTGCTTTGGCGATCACTGCTTTTTCTTCCTCGTTTAACGGTACAAAATTTCGGAAGGTTTTGATATTATCCTCCATCTGTTCCTCG
>NZ_JBNMHD010000067.1:0-7414 GCF_050872605.1 Fusicatenibacter sp. | reverse complement strand
TGCAAGCTTAACCGCCTGTACTTTGTACTCGTGATCGTATTTACGTTGACTTCGTGCCATAGTTGGGCACCTCCTTATTCTCTTGATTATACTATGAAATCCTTGAGAATAGGCTGTCAACTTTATTTATACACCATCAGTGTCTTTGCGATGCCCTGAATCGTTGCGGCAACGAGTTTTTTGAACTGCGGTGCAACCATGTCAGCTGCCTCCTGAACTTCCGCATGGCACAGAGGCTGCGGGGAGATGCCGGCGGCAAGATTGGTAATGCAGGAAATACCGATGACGCGCATGCCCATATGGCGTGCAGCGATGGCTTCGCAGGCGGTGCTCATGCCGACCGCGTCTGCGCCGAGGGTGCGGCACATGGCGATTTCCTGCGGGGATTCGTACTGCGGGCCGGTGAGCTGCAGGTAAACGCCCTCCATCAGGTCGATATCAAGGCTGGCTGCGGCTTTCCGTGCAATTTTCTGGAACTCAGGGTCGTAGATCTGGCTCATATCCGGGAAACGGGTGCCGAGCTCGTCGATGTTCGGTCCGATAAGCGGAGATGGAACGAAGCAGGCGATCTGGCCGTTTAACAGCATCAGAGAGCCTGGTTTTGTGCCCTGTTTGATGCCGCCGGCGGCGTTCGTCAGGAACAGCGCTTTTGCACCCATCAGTTTCATGAGGCGGGTCGGGAGAACGACATCAGTCATCGGATAGCCTTCATAATAATGAACGCGGCCCTGCATGCAGACAACCGGCACATCGCCGACGCGGCCGAAGATAAAACGGCCCGCGTGGCCCGGAACGGTGGAAACTGGGAAGCCTTCGATATCGTGGTAATCGAGGGTTGCGGTAACGCGGATATCATTCGCAAAATCACCGAGGCCGGAACCGAGGATCAGTGCGACTTCCGGCTGGAAATCGATCTGGGAGCGGAAACTCTCGTAGCATTTCATCAGTTTTTCGTAAACAGGGTTTGGGGTGTTGCTCATAAGAAAAACCTCCTTAAATAGTATATTTTTCGGCATTGCTGCCTGCTTTTTCAGAGAAGAAAAGCCTGCCGCAGAGATGTGAGTCCCGGAGGCAGGCTTTTCTCAAGTTAGAAAAAAGATCATCTGGTAGTTCTATTGTAGTATAGAAAGTATGGAAAAGCAATCATTATCAGTCATCAAAAATGTTAAGATGCTGTTTCATGATATTTCCCAGCCATTCGATAACCGGACCTAAGGTGATAACCATCAGCACGGTGACAATGCCGAGCTTTCCGCCGAGCAGAACAGCGATTGCGGTGACAGCAAAGTCGTAGACGATGCGGATCACGCGGAAAGAAACGTTCGGCAGATGGGTGGAGATGATGAACGATACTGCGTCGTACGGTGCGGTTCCCATATCAACATCCATATAGAAGGATGCGGCGAGGATAAACAGGATCAGCGCCGGAATCAGCACAGCGATGCGGACACCCATCGAGGTAAAAAGATCCGGCGGAAGGATTTTCGCCCAGATCCAGGAGAAAAAGTCGATGGAATAGCCCACAAGGAACATGTTTGCGAGGGTTCCAAAGCCTAAATTTCTGCCGCCGAACACGATAACGAAGATGAGCAGGACGATATTGAAGAGCGCCTGCCAGTTTCCAATGCTGATGCCGAGGCGGGTGGAGATGGTTTGATTTAACAAGGTACACGGATCGGTGCCGAGATCGACGAGAAGCAGCCATGAGAGCGCAAAGCCCATCAGGATGACGGCGGCGATGACCAGAATCAGGCGGGTCCAGAAATGTTTCTTCTGGTAGAAGCCCTGGATGATTTCTTTCATAGTATGAGTTCCTCCCTGTAAAATAATACAAAATGTATTTTCATGTTTTCCGGGCGGATCTGCAGAATTTATTTCCTGCCTTGTTCGCCCTTTTTCCCAGAAAAATCTCCGCCGTTTTTTTACCCGGCGGAGATTTGCCTGTTTCTGTTATTTTAGTATATTTTTTTCAAAATGTAAACAGTTTTCTTTTATTTATGTTAACAAAATGTTTAATGATAAAATGAACTATAGTGAACGCAAAATAATAAAAAATAAGTTTTTCGAAAAATAATGTTCACATGAATATTAACAAAGTGAACACCAATATTAAGATGTGTTTGCACCATGCACTATGTTTCTGATTAAGACATACAGACAGGTACAGCAATCACGTGATTCGTATAAACGTATTATTCTACTGGTGAGAAGACGGCAGGAAATCTTGAAAACAATGTATAATTATACAGTTTACGAAACGAGTGATACATTCTTTCCGAAAACCTCTCGGTAAAGCTGTTCCCGATCAACGGTGATCAGGGATTCAATCTGCTGCTGGAGCTGTTCGCTGTCGAAGAGCTGTACGAGATCCGGATTGAACATACGGCCTGCGTTGCAGCGGAGATCGGCGAGCATATCGGCAAAATTTTTGCCGGAGCTGTAGGCGCGTCCGACGGAATCGGTTGCCGCATCGAGGCAGTCGGCGCAGGTGAGGATCTGATAGAGGATCGCGTTATCGTTGCCTTTATTTAAGCTCCATGAAGTATTACTTCAAGCCGATTCGTGAGCTGCCGACAGGAAGGGGCTTTGCAGACTTTGTTTATCTTCCGAAACCGGAATTTCGCAGGGATTACCCGGCACTTCTCATAGAACTGAAATGGAATCATTCTGCCTATACAGCGCTGAACCAGATCAAAGAGAAAAAGTATATTGCATCACTGGAAACGTATATGGCGTAAATGAATAAAAAGGCAAGGCAGCATATCACAGGAAATCCTGAGGCATGCTGCCTTATTTTGCCAGGCATATCAATAATTGGTTCAAAAAGGATACATTAGAATACCACTACCAGCAGCATCTTATACTGCTCTTTTCCATACACTGCATGCGGGTGTTTTGCCGGCATGACGATGGATTCGCCTTCGTGGAGTTCGTATTTTACGCCGTCGATGGTGATTTCACCGGTTCCGTCGAGGCAGGTGGCGAAAGCGTCGCCGCCGGATTCGTGGGTGCTGATTTCTTCGCCTTTGTCGAAGGCAAATAAGGTGATGCTGACTGCTTCATTTTGTACCAGTGTTTTGCTGACGATCTGGCCTTCCTGGTAGGAAACCTGATCTTTTAAGACCATAACCTGGGCTTTATCGATATTTTTCATGATGCTCATAGTTCATAAACTTCCCTGATAGAATGAGAACGTGTCTGAAAAGGATTTCCCAGGCACGTTCTAAAAATGTGTGATTAAGATGAGATGACTCATCGGTGTCGGGCGTGTATAGAAATGGAATCTGAGGTCCGTTTTTCTGATATGCCCAAATTCAAAGATATTTTTGTCTGAACATATACAGTATACGTGGAAAAATGAAAGAAAGCAAGGGCTTTCGATTATTTTCCGAAAAACAATTCCATATCGTTTTCAACGGTATCGATTCCGGCGATGCCGAAGTTTTCAACGAGAAGAGCTGCAACATTCGGGCTTAAAAATGCCGGGAGTGTCGGGCCGAGGTGGATGTTCTTGACACCGAGCGACAGCAGCGCCAGAAGAACGATGACGGCTTTCTGCTCATACCAGGAAATATTGTAGATGATCGGCAGATCGTTGATATCGTCGAGGCCGAAGACCTCCTTTAATTTCAGTGCAATCACGGCAAGAGAGTAGGAATCATTGCACTGGCCGGCATCGAGGACGCGCGGAATGCCGTTGATGTCGCCGAGGTTCAGCTTGTTGTATTTGTATTTTGCACAGCCGGCGGTCAGAATCACGGTGTCTTTCGGCAGTGCCTGTGCAAAATCAGAGTAATAGCTGCGGCTCTTTGCACGGCCGTCACATCCAGCCATGACAACGAATTTTTTGATCGCACCGGATTTCACGGCATCGACGATCTGGTCTGCCAGGGCAAGGACCTGTGCATGAGCGAAGCCTCCGACGATGGTTCCCTGCTCGAGTTCCGTCGGCGGTGCGCAGTGCTTTGCCTGTTCGATGAGCAAAGAGAAATCTTTTGTCTCACCGATGGCACCGTCGATGTGCGGGCAGCCCGGATAACGAACCGCTCCGGTTGTGTAAATACGGTTTTTGTAACTGTCCTTCGGCGGCACGATACAGTTCGTCGTCATCAGAATCGGGCCATTAAAAGATTCAAATTCTTCTTTCTGTTTCCACCAGGCGTTACCATAATTTCCCTTAAAATGTTCATATTTTTTGAACGCCGGATAGTAGTGCGCAGGCAGCATTTCGGAGTGCGTGTAAACATCGATGCCGGTGTTCGCGGTCTGCTCGAGCAGCATCTCGAGGTCGCGCAGATCGTGGCCGGAGACGAGAATACCCGGGCGGGTGCCGACACCGAGATCGACGGTGGTGATCTCCGGATTGCCGTAAGCGGAAGTATTGGCCTCATCGAGCAGTGCCATTCCCTGCACGCCGTAGGAGCCGGTCTCGAGTGCGAGTGCCGTCAGTTCCTCTGCGGAGAGGGAATCGTCGAGCGTTGCGGCGAGAGCACGCTGCAGGAAGGCATCGATTTCCTCGTTTTCTTTTAAGAGAACATTGGCATGGCTGGTGTACGCGGCAAGTCCTTTCAGACCGTAGGTGATGAGCTCGCGTAAAGAGCGGATGTCCTCATTTTCCGTGGAAAGTACGCCGACGGTAACTGCTTTTGCGGCAAACTCATCGGTTGTGCCATTCCAGAGTGCAGCCTCCGGCAGAGCGGAGCAGTCGGCAAGCTGAGCGAGAAGCGCTTTGGTCTCAAGCGTTGCCTCAATTCGTGCGCGGATCGTATCATCATCAAAGTTCACGTTTGTGATGGTCGTAAACAGATTTTCGGTGATGAGATGATTGACGCTGGCATCGACGGTTTTTCCTTCGCGGCGGAGCTGTGTCGTCACGGCGGAAAGTCCTTTCGTCGTCCAGATCAGCAGATCCTGCAGCGCCGCTGTCTCCGGGCGCTTTCCACAGACACCGGATTTTGTACAGCCGGAGCAGCCGGCAGTTTCCTGACACTGGTAGCAAAACATATTCTGTTCCATAAAAATAGTTCCTCCTGTAGGGTATTTCCGAGGGGTTAAGCGCAGAGGGAAAAACAGATCTGCGCGGAGTTTCATAATTTACACGTACAGAATATCGGATAGAACAGGAAAAGTATGTGGTTATAACCACGGAAATAGAGAAAAAGAAAGAAAAGTGGAAAAACAAATCACATAAAATTTACGCTGCGGTACCGCCTAGAGAGACGGATGACGCAGCGTAAATTTGTTTTTATGAAATTCGAGGATTTCCTCTTTCTGCATTTTTCCGAGTTCTTTGGAGAGGGCGCTCCGGTCGAGGTTCAGGTAGTCGGCGAGGCCCTGGCGGTCGAAGGGGATCGTAAAGGTGTCGGCGCCGGTTTTGGCAGACTGCGCGGAGAGGTAGACCAGCACGCGCTCGCGGATCGTCTTTGGTGTGGTGCAGAAAATGCGGTTGGAGAGGGTAAGATTTTTCTGCATGGAGATGCGGAGCATGTTACTGCGAAGCTGGGACTGCCATGCATCATCACCATCGGCGGTCTGGTCGAGGTTTCGAAGATTGAAAAAGAGAACCGTCGAGGCTTCGGCTGCCGTGACATTCACCATCATCGGCTCCCGACAGAAGGCATACGTCTCGGCAAATACCTGGCCGGGGGTGATCTTGCTTAAGATGCTGCGGTTGCCCCAGAGATCTGTATTCTCCACAAAGACGCTGCCGGACAGCACAATCCCCAGTTCGGACACGCGGTCACCCATGTGATAAATGGTCTGGTTTTTCTCAAACGAACACGTCCGCAGCCATCCGCTCGAAACAAGAGCCGCCCGCCCGGTTTCCGAGATTCCCTGAAAGAGCGGGAGAGAAAACACCTCGGCCGGAAAAACAGCATCAGCCAATGATTTCATACTGCAGCATCTCGTATTTCAAAATACTGCCCTCCATAATTTCCGGCGGCAGCAGCGCGCGGGCAACCAGCTTCGTTTCATTGTCCTCCGGTTCGATGTCATTGCGGCGTAAATGCGCGTAATCACCATCGATGGCGACTACTTCGTAGGTGCAGGATAACATAAGAAAACAACCTCCTTTTTCTTTCCATGATACCTATTATACCGTGTGCAGAAACGGATGTCGATGGAATTTTTAATGCCGGAAACAAAAGTCTATGCCATACTTACAGCAGGGTATGACAGAAAAGAAAGGATGGAAGGCAGGATCCTGGGGGAAGAAACATGAAAGAGAAAAAATATGTCAGCATCAAAGTTACCATTATCCGGATTCTGATTTTTGCGGGAATTCTGTTCAGTATTCTTCTTGGGGTCTTTATGGGTCAGCCCCCATAAACCCTCAAGATTGATATTGTACAAAACATTGTAAAATTTATTTGCGGATGACCGGACCATTTGTAATAAAAATTGTGGATGGAAAAAGCCCTTCCCGAGGCCGCATGTGCACCTGCAGCCGGAGAAGGGCAGAAAAATAGCCGGAACCGATGATCAGTCAGTTCCGACTATGTAAAAGGGCGGCTCACCGCCGCCCTCATTGTTAATATTCAGTGCTCAATAGAAAATCTGCAATGTGCATACTCTTGATTCCCTGGTAATTGCCTCCGGCAAATTCATCGGTTCTCAAAACGTACTTCGGATAGTTATCCCGAATTTCCAGCAGTCGTTCATATTCACGCTTTTCGGTCTTCTCAGATTTAATCTCCTGTGTGACCTGCACATACAACCGGTCATTCTGCTTCTGCGCCACAAAATCGACCTCACCATCCGGCGTTTTCCCGATCGTCATGGTATAGCCTCGTCTGCAAAGTTCCAGATACACCACATTTTCCAAGCTGGAAGCAACGCTGTCTGGTGTATAGCCCAGTACGCTGTAACGCAAAGCGGTATCGGCAAGATAAAACTTCTCCTGCGTTTTCAGAATCTCCTTTCCGCGCAGGTCGTAGCGAGAACAACGATGAAGGAGATATGCTCTCTGCAGCTTTTCGAGATAACTATACACCGTTTCATTGTCGATAGAACGATGCTCTGATTTCAGATAATCAGAAATTGATTTTGCCGAGAATGAATTTCCCACGTTCGCAAATGTGTACCGAACCACCCGTTCCAGCTGGTCGATCTTGCGAATCTGGTTTCTCTTTACGATATCCGAGAAAATCGTGGAATTATAGATATCCCGGACAATCGTATAAACCTCATCCTGTGAATACTCTCGCAGATGTGTTGCAGGGAAGCCTCCCAAGCGGATATAGTCTGCCAGTTCAGCATGGATATCCTTTATCTGTGTATACTGCTTTTTGAATTCCAGATATTCCTGAAAAGAAAGCGTATAGATACGGAAGGAAACATATCGTCCGGTCAGGTAAGTCGCTATTTCCGAAGACATCATTCTGGAATTGGAGCCTGTCACATAAAGGTCAAC
>NZ_JBNMHD010000066.1:0-8229 GCF_050872605.1 Fusicatenibacter sp. | reverse complement strand
TCTATGCATTACTGTATGGTATCTTTACTATGATCACAGTTGCTCTTGGCTTCCGTGCAGGATTCAGCTTCTCTGCCGGTGCTATGGACCTCCTGTTCTCATCCTCACTGCCTGCAGCACAGAAAACATGGCTGATCATTCGTAAGTAGGTAATCATCTGTACCTGTTATCCTCGATTTTTTTCTGATATACTCTCCTCAAAACCTGAAAGGATTGTACCATCATGAAAAAAGACGAAAAACTTATTCTTTGGACAGAACGTCTGCAGGCGTTCCAGGCCAGTGACCAGACCTGCAGGGAGTGGTGCCGGGAACATCAGATCCCTGTTTCTACCATGACATACTGGAACCGTAGATTACGTACACTCGAAAGCGAATCACAGCCGGAACTGGTTTTTGCAAAGATGCCAACGGAGCAGGAACTTTCCACAAGAGGAGCCATAACAGAAAATATACCTCTGCGTATCTTTATTACAGACAGTATCCGGATTGAAATTATGCCGGACTGCCCGCCAGAGCTTCTGCACGTTTTCGTAAGAAGTCTGAAAGAGCATGCTTGAACTGGCTGGCAGGGCGTGGAAGAAGAGTGACTTCGATGACGGCTTTTAGGATGATGTCACTGTGTAAAGACTACCTCAAAGATCGTTCCGCCGGACGGGCTGGACTGAACGGTTATTCTGCCGTCATGTACGCGCACGATTTCACGAACCAGGGCCAGCCCAAGACCTACTCCGCCAAGCTGGCGGCTTCTGGATTTATCTACGCGGAAGAATGGTTCAAATATGCGTTCTTTTAATTCCGCCGGGATTCCGCTTCCGGTATCTTCTACGGACAGACAGATGTTTTTTCCCTTCCGGTATGCGGTTACGGTAACCTGTCCGCCGAAATGATTGTATTTGATTGCATTTTCAACAAGGTTGTATACCATTCGGTAAATTAAAATGTCACTTCCGACCATCGTGGTATCGTTACAGTTTCCGATCAGTTTTATTTCCTTTTCCTGGGCAAGCGGCTCCAGATCCACCAATACTTCATCGACAAGAGCGTCAACGGCAATGGTTTCATCCCGGCCTACTGTTTGGAGCTCGCTCATATCGAGCAGTGTCTTGACCATTTTGCTGAGTCGGCCGTTTTGCTCTGTCACCATTTTCAGTGTCTGTAAGGTGTCGGCGTCATTGCCCGGATGCGGGGTGGAATGGTATAAATCGAGCTGTACCTGCATGACGGACAATGGGGTCCGAAGCTCGTGTGCTGCATTTGCCGTAAACTGTCTCTGGATTTCAAAAGCATCTGCGAGGCGTTCCAGCATCTTGTTATAGGAAATGCGAAGCTGGTCCAGTTCTTTTACTTTGTTTTCTTCAATTCGCGAATCGGCCAGGTTCTGTGCCTGCACTTCTTCAATCTTTTCAGAGAATTCATGAATGGGCCGAAGTGCATGGCCACTGATAAAATAGGTAGCGACGCCGCCAAGAAGGGCCAATAAGGCGGAAAGGATCAGACTGTTTCTTTTGTAGTCTGCTTTATTGTTATATACCTGAACAGAGAAATCTCTGGCAAATTCATCCCACTTGTCCTCCGGAATGCTGATATAGATTTGATCGGAACCGTCTGTGGCACCGTCTCCGTCCTGATCTCCGGCATCATCGCCCCGGGAATCTACGGTCTCCTGCAGGGAATCGATATAATAAATCCCGTTTTTATAGACAAGCAGAGTCAGACATCCACAGATGACCGCAATATACAGGGTAATGATACAGGTAAGTCTCCACTGCAGTGATATTTTTTTCATCGGTCGGACTCCTCTCGTATTTGATATCCTTCGCCTACTTTATTCAAAATCGGATCGTATCCAAGTACTGCCCTGAGCTTTCGTCGAAGCGAAGACATATGGACGCGGATGGATCCGCTGAAGCTGTCCACGGAGGCATCCCAGACATGCTCGATCAATTCTTCCTGACTTACCGGTCTGCCAAGGTGAAGAAGCAGATATTCCAAAATTCCGTTTTCTTTTCTTGTCAAGGAAACCAGGGTTCCGTTGGCATAGGCCTCCCGTTTGATGGTATCGAATTTGATCCCGCCGCTTTCCAGACAGACATCTTTCTGCACGAATTTTCTTCTTGTCAGACTGCGGATCCGCGCTTCCAGCTCCTGCAGATGGAACGGCTTTTCCATATAGTCATTTGCCCCGGCATCGAGTCCTTCTACTTTGTCTGCAATCTGTCCTCTTGCAGATAAGATCAGCACCTTCGTCTCTTCGTTTTCCTTCCGGAGCTCTTTTAGAAGATCCATTCCGTCCATGCCGGGCAGATTGAGATCCAGGACAATCAGATCATAATTTTCTGCCAGGATGCATTCCAGAGCCTCCGCGCCATCGTAACAGGTATCCACCTCGTACCCGGCAGCGTACAGACTTCTGGCAACTGTGTCACACATTTGTTTCTCATCTTCCACGATTAATAATCTCAAAATTTTTTTCACCCGTCCGTTTCTTAACAATGATTTTACAACTTCTATTGTATAATATCAGAGTCAGCTGGTCAATCAATAGAATCAAAGGAGCAATCACATTTTGAAGTGCAGAAAAATATCTCAAATTGTTTTGGTTATCACAGGCATAGCGATGATGAGCTATGGCGCCGTCAGAGGGGAAGCGGCCGCTGTGCTTGGGAAAGCAATTAAATTATGTCTGGAGTGTGTCGGAATTGGATAAGAAAAAGAAGTTACGATCAAAGAAAATAGCCGGAATACGCGGGTGGATCCAGGCAGCAGCCACACTGCTTACCAATCCTCATATTCCCAATTTTTTTCAGGGAAAAATATATCAGGGCAAAGCGAAAACGGTATGTGTACCGGGGCTAAACTGTTATTCCTGTCCTGCCGCGACGGGAGCGTGCCCTATCGGAGCCTTTCAGGCGGTTGTCGGATCATCCAAATTTAAGTTTTCCTACTACATAACCGGGTTCCTGATTTTACTCGGCGTGACACTGGGAAGATTCATCTGTGGCTTTTTGTGTCCGTTTGGATGGTTTCAGGATTTGCTTCATAAAATCCCCGGAAAGAAATTCTCCACGGCCAGACTGAAGCCGCTGCGGTATCTGAAATATATCATCCTTGTTGTCTTCGTGATTCTTCTGCCGATGTTTGCAACGAATTCGATCGGGATGGGCGACCCGTTCTTCTGCAAATATATTTGTCCGCAGGGCGTTCTGGAGGGGGCGATCCCGCTTTCCATCGGAAATGCCGCAATCCGGTCTGCACTGGGCAAGCTGTTTTCATTTAAATTCGGTATTCTGATTACGGTTGTCGTGCTCAGCATCTTGTTTTACAGACCGTTCTGCAAATGGATCTGTCCTCTTGGGGCAATCTATTCCTTATTTAATAAGGTAAGCTTTTTACACATCACAATTGAAAACAGCAAATGTGTCGGATGCAACCAGTGTTCCAGGGCATGTAAAATGGATATCGATGTGTGCCGGACGCCAAATCATCCGGAATGCATCCGGTGCGGAGCCTGCATCAAGGCCTGCCCGAAGGATGCGATCCACTACCAGTTTATGGGAAAAATGTGTCAGGAAAAGGACACCGGAGATCAGAAATTTTAACATCAGTAGACAAGAAGTCCCCCGCTTCTAAAGCGGTGGGATGAATTGTTAGAAGAAACATAACGGCAGTGGCGGGCGGAGAGAAATCGGTATCCTCCACTGACATGAGGTGAGTCACAGTCGAACTATTTTCGACATGTCAGACTCCGTGAAAATACCGACTGTGAGTTGAAACAATACTATTTTTAAAAGGAGCCATAACTTATGAAAACTAAAAAAACTTTTCTTCCTGTTTTTACACTCAGCGTAGCATTATTACTTACCGCATGCAACGGAAAAGAGGCTGCAGACACAAAGAAAACGCAGACGACCCAGACGGAATCCGGCACAGAAGCTGTCACAGGATCTGTTGCGGAATCCGGCACAGAAACGGCAGGGGCTTCCGGCACGAAGCTGGATGATTTATATCAGCAGGAGAACCAGATTTTTGCAGATCATGCGGACGTATGGAACAAGGTGTTTGGCATGATGAATAAAAGCACGGCTGATCCGAGCGGAAATTATGCGGATTTGTTGGCAGACACGGTTGAAGCCAACAAGGACTCTTTTTCTGAGGACGAGCTGAAAACACTGACGGATGATATTGAAACGATACGAAAAATCGAGGAACAGATAGCGGAATTGGAAAACAGCAATACAGCATCGGAAGATACCGATGCGAAAAACGATTCCGAAGAGACATCTCCGTTCCGGGATTTCTCGGGCCAGGATTATGATGGCAATACCGTTGACGAAAGTCTGTTTTCCAAAAATGCGGTAACAGTCGTGAATTTCTGGTTTACCGGATGCAAGCCTTGTGTTGCTGAGTTATCGAAGCTGAACGAATTAAACGATGCGATCAAATCCATGGGAGGCGAGGTTGTAGGCATCAACACAGAAACCTTCGACGGAAATCAGGATGCGATCAAAGAAGCAGCAGCGGTTCTCGAAAGCCAGGGTGCGAAATACCGCAATCTTTCCATTGATTCTGCTTCCGCGGCAGGAAAGTATGCTTCCGATATTATGGCATTTCCGACCACAATCTTAGTCGATCGAAATGGAAATATTGTGGGAGAACCGATGCTTGGCGGAATCGACAACCAGGAGAATTATGATACGCTGATGAAACAGATCCAGTCTGTGATGGATGCAGACAGCGCAAAGTAAGACGAGAACTGCCACATTGGGGTCAGCCCCCAATGTGGTTTTTTGTTTACAGAAAAATAATTTTATAATCGCATACGCCAAATAGCAGAACACTAAGACGGAATCAATACACATGCACAATATCCGCTGGCAGGTTGAAAACAGTAGATGGTCAGAGTCTTGTCGATTTCCGGACTAACCAGCGTAAAAGCATATGTGACAGGAAATTCTGGAAATGAGCAGGAGAACCGACTCGAAGATGAGGAACATTTACAAGACGAAAGTACAACAAATGAGAAAACAGGAGATGAGAGCAAAGCAGGAATTTGGATTGCGATATTGCTTGTTTTAAGCAATTCTTCTGTTTCGAATGACTCTGAATCGCTATTTCATTTTTTAACAAGCCTGTTCCGAAATGAAACATACTTTACTGCGAATTGTAAAAATACAAGGACGTAGATTCCCGTCAGTATGGCGAAAAAAATGGTCATAGCCGTATTGTCCATATTCAAAAATCCATTTAAAAGCATCGTCACGAAGATCAGCATCAGAGGTATGATTCGTCCTCGAAAAATCCTGTTCAACAGTTCCAGTCTGGACTGATCATCGCAAAAGATATTTTCTTCTTTTTCCATCGATGCAGCGGGTTTGCGAAAATAGGTATATCCTGCAAAATTCATCAGATATTCCCAGCCGCAATCTTCAAACATCTGAATATATTCCTCTTGCTCCTTTACCCCGTCCGGATTGTAATCCAGCTGATAGACGACATCCTGCGGAGTGCATCTTTCAAAGGTATAAATACCGGGGAAGGTCACCTTTTTAAATTTCCATCCTTCCTTATGCCTGCGTCTCAAATATTCTGCTTCTTTTTCATACTCTGTAATGGAAAACCAACGAAACTCTCTTTTTACCTCTCTCATAGCGCTGCCTCCTGTGCATTACGGTACAATCGGTTGATTCTTCTTAGTTCCTGTTCCAGTACTTCTTTTCCGAGCTCTGTGATCTGATATATTTTTCTTTTTTCTTCTTCCAACACAAATTCGATCAGACCGTCTTTTTCCATTTTTGCAAGACTTCCATACATGGTTCCCGGGCCAAGAACCACCTCATTATCGGTCAATTCTTTTACTTTTTGTACGATTCCATATCCATGGTTCGGTGTTTGAAGGCATAATAAAATATAAAATCCTGTCTCGGTCATCGGAACATATACTTTTTTAATATGTGCATCCATAAATAGTTACCTCGCTGCTTGATGTATCGTACTTCGATATATTGAATATATCGCATCACGATATATTTGTCAAGCGGATTGCAAATATCCGCTTGACAAATGCCCTGAGGTTAAGGCAATTCTGAAAATGCAGCAGGCACCGGAGCGGATGTCATAGCCACCAAAAATATCGGGAAAACTTTGTGAAAAAATAGAATTGTGTTTTGCAGGGGTCCCCTGTAAAATAGCGGACAAGAGGGAAAAGAGAGGAAGGGAGATTCTTATCTTATGGGAACAAATGAAAAGAATATGACGGTGGGATCCCCGGGAAAACTGATCATAACGTTTGCCATACCACTGATGCTCGGAAATATTTTCCAGCAGTTTTATACGATGGCAGACACCATGATTGTCGGCCAGGTGGTAGGCGTGGAAGCGTTGGCGGCAGTAGGCGCCGGAGACTGGCTGGTCTGGCTGGTGTTGGGGATTATGACCGGTATCACACAGGGTTTTTCGATTCTTGTATCGCAGTATTATGGAGCAGGGGAAAAGGAAAATCTGAAATGTGCGGTTGCAAAAAGCTATATCATGACCGCCTTACTGTCTGTGATTGTACTTGCAGTAAGTGAAGGCGCAGTTTATCACGTTCTTTTATTTTTACAGACACCGGATAATGTCATTGATCTGACGATGCTATATTTGCGGCTGATTTTTGCGGGAGTCCCGGTTATAGCTGCCTATAATATCTTTGCGGCGATCTTAAGGGCACTTGGAAACAGCAGATCTCCGCTGATTGCAATGACCGTGGCAGCAGTGATCAATGTGGGACTGGATTTGTTGTTTGTGGCAGTTTTGGGCTGGGGCGTAGCCGGAGCAGCAGTGGCGACCGTTATTGCACAGGGATTTTCCGCCGTGTACTGCTTGCTTGTGCTGCGGAAAATCCGGGATATCCGACTGGAAAAGGAGGATTTTTACAGGCAGCCGTCTATGAGTCTGCGGCTTTTGAAGCTGGGGACTCCTCTTGCCATACAGAACGTGATCATTTCTGTGGGAGGACTTACGGTACAGTATGTGATCAATGGCTTTGGCTTTCTGTTTGTAGCCGGATTTACGGCAACGAACAAGCTGTATGGAATTTTGGAGATGGCTGCGGTTTCTTATGGATATGCGATTACCACTTATGTAGGGCAGAATCTTGGCGCAAAGAAATATCAGAGAATCCGAAAAGGTGTGCGCAGCGGTACGTATATGGCAGTGCTCACTTCTGTTTTCATTTCCGGTATGATGGTGCTGATTGGGCGTAATATATTGTCTCTGTTTGTATCCGGTGAACCGGAGCAGATCCGACAGGTATTAGATATTGCATATAAGTATTTGTTTATCATGGCTGTCTTTTTGTGGATACTGTATTTGCTGCATGTGTATCGTTCCGCGATCCAGGGGCTGGGCAATACTTTGATTCCGCTTGCCAGCGGCATTGCAGAATTTGTGATGCGTGTCAGCGTTGCGCTGCTGCTGCCGAAATGGATCGGCGAAGAGGGAATATACTATGCCGAGATCTGTGCATGGAGCAGTGCGGCTGTTTTACTGATCATAAGCTATATGATTCTGATACGAAAATATAAAGATGCTAAAACGTCAGAAAGCTGATGCAGTCTCGCCTGCAATAGGATTTTAGATCTCTTACCCCGATTAAAGCATAAGTAAGAAATAATACAAAAAAAGCAGTGCTGCAGAACGCAAACTACAGGAAACAGATGGGAAGGCGTACCCGAGGTACGACAAAAATCTGTCATGCGGTAATTTGCGCTCTGTGGGACTGCTTTTTTGCATGATTCTTGGAGTTTTGGGGAATTACGACAAGAAATAACCAAAAATTTCAATAACTAATCCAAAAATATTCTATTTTTTTTCAGACCGCTTGTGATTATAATGAATTCATCAGCTAGGAACGAAGCGAATCTAGCAAAATCACCAAACGGGAGGAATAAAAATGAAAAGAAAAGCATTAGCAGCAATTATGGCAGTAGCTATGGCAGTATCCATGGCTGGTTGTGGAGGATCCCCATCAGAGTCTAAAGATTCTACCCAGAAAACAGAAACAGCAGATTCTACGGCATCAACGGGCGGAAGCGTAGAAAACAAGGACAAACCTCTGTGCTGGTTCAACCGTCAGCCATCCAGCAGTGCTACCGGCGAACTGGACAAAGATGCTCTGAACTTCAACGGAAATACTTATTATGTAGGTTTCGATGCAAACCAGGGTGCTGAACTGCAGGGACAGATG
>NZ_JBNMHD010000065.1:0-9116 GCF_050872605.1 Fusicatenibacter sp. | reverse complement strand
GTGGTAAAGTGTTCCAGAATTGTTGGATTTGAAAAAATAATTTAAAAAATTTCATTTTATCTCTTGACTTTTGTTTATAAATACGTTATCATAATCAAGCAGTCGCGAAAAGCGATTGAATATATGAAATGCAGGAGTGGCGGAATTGGCAGACGCGCAGGCTTCAGGTGCCTGTGGTCGCAAGATCGTGTGGGTTCAAGTCCCATCTCCTGCATTATTTTTTTGCTTTGCGTATCAAGAATTGGTCCGGTGGACCAATTCGGATTGCCCTGATGGGAAGTGGGAAAACTTTCCGTCAGGGTATTTTTATTTTTCCAGAAAAGAATTTTCCGTAATTCGACAAAAATGGTTGAAATGTTTCCATGGTTGTGATAGAATCTGAAAGATTAAAGTATGAGACCACAATCTTATACAAACTTAAAACCGAACGAAAAAGAAAGGAAAACGGTGGAATGATGAAAGCTTTTCTAATCTTAGAAGACGGGCATGTCTTTACCGGAACCAGCATTGGTTCACAAAAAGAAGTGATCAGTGAAATCGTATTTAATACATCCATGACTGGATATCTCGAAGTGCTGACTGACCCATCCTATGCGGGACAGGCAGTATGTATGACGTATCCATTGATTGGCAACTATGGAATCTGTTACGAAGATCAGGAGTCCTTAAGACCCTGGCCGGATGGCTATATTGTAAGAGAATTATCCCGTCTCCCCAGCAACTTCCGTTGCCAGGACACCATTCAGAATTTCCTGAAAAAGTTCGATATTCCCGGAATCGCCGGAATCGATACACGTGCTCTCACCAAAATTCTTCGTGAAAAAGGTACCATGAATGGTATGATCACGACCAACGAAAACTATCATCTCGATGAAATTATTCCAAAATTAAAAGCGTATAATACCGGAAAAGTTGTAGAAAAGGTAACCTGCTCTGAAAAATCAGTTTTAAAAGGAGAAGGCTTTAAAGTTGCACTTCTGGATCTTGGAGCAAAGAACAACATCGCACGTTCCTTAAATGAGCGCGGATGTGAAGTGACCATTTATCCGGCACTTACCACAGCAGAGGAGATTCTTGCCGCAAATCCGGACGGAATCATGCTGTCCAACGGACCTGGAGATCCGAAGGAGTGTGTATCCATCATCAAAGAGATTAAAAAACTGTACGATTCCAATGTGCCGATTTTCGCAATCTGCCTTGGACATCAGCTGATGGCACTGGCTACCGGTGCAGATACGCATAAAATGAAATACGGCCACCGCGGCGGAAACCACCCGGTCAAAGACCTGGCGACCGGAAGAGTCTACATTTCTTCCCAGAACCATGGCTATGTCGTAGATACCGATACCCTGGATCCGAAGGTGGCAGTTCCTGCTTTTGTGAACGTCAATGACGGCACCAACGAGGGACTCAAATATGTCGGTAAAAACATCTTTACCGTACAGTTCCATCCGGAGGCATGCCCTGGCCCGCTGGATTCCGGATACCTGTTTGACCGATTCCTTGAGATGATGGGAGGTAATAAATAATGCCAAAGAATCCGAATATTAAAAAAGTTCTGGTTATCGGTTCCGGTCCGATCGTGATCGGACAGGCAGCAGAGTTCGACTACGCCGGTACACAGGCGTGCCGTTCCCTGAAAGAAGAGGGAATGGAGGTTGTACTTCTGAACTCCAACCCGGCAACCATCATGACTGACAAAGATATCGCAGACCGCGTTTACATCGAGCCGCTGACCGTAGAAGTCGTAGAGCAGCTCATCCAGAAAGAAAAACCGGACAGCGTTCTTCCGACCCTGGGAGGCCAGGCAGGACTGAACCTTGCGATGGAGCTCGAAGAAAAAGGCTTCTTAAAAGAAAACAACGTACGCCTGATCGGTACCACGGCGCAGACTATCAAAAAAGCCGAGGACCGTCAGGAATTCAAAGATACCATGGAGAAAATCGGCGAGCCGGTAGCGGCCTCCCTGGTTGTTCATGATGTACAGACTGGTATCGATTTCACCAACAAGATCGGTTATCCGGTCGTTCTACGTCCGGCTTACACCCTTGGCGGAAGCGGCGGCGGTATCGCTTACAATGAAGAAGAGCTGATTGAGATTCTTTCCAACGGACTCCGTCTTTCCCGCGTCGGCGAGGTACTGGTTGAAAGATGCATCGCCGGATGGAAAGAAATCGAGTACGAGGTTATGCGGGACAGTGCAGGAAACTGCATCACCGTCTGCAACATGGAGAACATCGATCCGGTCGGCGTTCATACCGGAGACAGTATCGTCGTAGCACCGTCCCAGACCCTGGGAGATAAAGAGTATCAGATGCTGCGTACTTCCGCACTCAACATCATCACCGAGCTCGGTATCACCGGCGGATGCAACGTACAGTATGCATTAAATCCGGACAGCTTCGAGTACTGTGTTATCGAGGTAAACCCGCGTGTCAGCCGTTCTTCTGCACTGGCTTCCAAAGCGACCGGTTATCCGATTGCAAAGGTTGCTGCAAAGATCGCACTTGGCTACACACTGGACGAGATCCCGAACGCCATCACCGGAAAAACCTACGCAAGCTTCGAGCCGATGCTGGACTACTGCGTTGTAAAAATCCCGCGTCTGCCGTTCGATAAATTTATTAGTGCAAAACGTACCCTGACCACACAGATGAAAGCAACCGGTGAGGTTATGAGTATCTGCAACAACTTCGAGGGCGCGCTGATGAAAGCCATCCGTTCCCTGGAGCAGCACGTAGATTCCCTGATGTCCTATGACTTCAGCCACCTGTCCAAAGACGAGCTGATCGAAGAGCTTCACATCGTAGACGATATGAGAATCTGGAGAATCGCAGAGGCGATCCGTCAGGGCATCTCCTACGACGAGATCCACGAGATCACCAAAATCGATGTATGGTTTATCGACAAGCTGGCCATCCTCGTTGAGATGGAGCAGGCATTACAGACAAAAGAGCTGGATGAAGATTTGCTGCGCGAAGCAAAACGCCTTGAGTTCCCGGATTACCTGGTGGCAAAACTGGCAGGAAAGACCGAAGAAGAAGTAAAAGCGTTAAGAAAACAGTATGATATCACCGCAGCTTACAAGATGGTAGATACCTGTGCCGCTGAGTTCGCAGCAACCACACCGTATTACTATTCCGTATACGGCGGCGAAAACGAAGCTGTCGAGACAAACGACAGAAAGAAAGTCCTCGTCCTTGGTTCCGGCCCGATCCGTATCGGACAGGGTATCGAGTTCGACTTCTGCTCCGTACATTGTACCTGGGCATTCAAGAAAGAGGGCTATGAGACCATCATCATCAACAACAACCCGGAGACCGTCAGCACCGACTTCGATATCGCAGATAAACTGTATTTCGAGCCGCTGACACCGGAAGATGTAGAAAATATCGTCAACATCGAGCATCCGGACGGAGCCGTTGTACAGTTCGGCGGCCAGACCGCAATCAAGCTGACCGAAGCACTCCTGAAAATGGGTGTGCCGATCCTTGGAACATCTGCGGAGAACGTAGATGCCGCAGAGGACCGTGAGCTGTTCGATGAGATCCTGGAGCAGTGTGAAATCCCGCGTCCGAAGGGACACACCGTATTCACCGCAGAAGAGGCGAAAAAAGCAGCCAACGAGCTCGGCTATCCGGTACTCGTCCGCCCGTCCTACGTCCTTGGAGGACAGGGTATGCAGATCGCCATCAGCGATGAGGACGTCGATGAATTTATCGGCATTATCAACCGGATCGCACAGGAGCATCCGATCCTGGTTGATAAATACCTGCAGGGCAAGGAGATCGAGGTTGATGCAGTCTGCGACGGCACCGATATCCTGATTCCTGGTATCATGGAGCACATCGAGCGCGCCGGCGTTCACTCCGGAGACAGTATCTCCGTTTATCCGGCACAGAGCATCAGCCAGCATGCAAAAGACACCATCGTAGAGTATACGAAACGTCTGGCAAGATCCCTGCATGTCATCGGTATGATCAACATCCAGTTCATCGTATGCGGTGAGGATGTTTACGTCATCGAGGTCAACCCGCGTTCTTCTCGTACCGTGCCGTACATCAGCAAGGTAACCGGAATCCCGATCGTGCCGCTGGCAACGAAAGTCATCCTCGGCCACACGATCCGCGAGCTTGGCTACGAGCCGGGTCTGCAGAGAGAGGCAGATTACATTGCCATCAAGATGCCGGTATTCTCCTTCGAGAAGATCCGCGGCGCAGATATCGCCCTTGGACCGGAGATGAAATCCACCGGTGAGTGCCTTGGTATTGCAAAGACTTTCAACGAGGCTCTTTACAAAGCATTCCTCGGCGCCGGAATCAACCTGCCGAAATACAAAAACATGATCATCACCGTAAAGGATGAGGATAAAGAGGATATCGTTCCGATCGCACAGAGATTCCAGGCTCTCGGCTACAAGATCTATGCGACGAGAAATACAGCGAAAGCCCTGAACGAGAACGGCGTCAATGCGATCCGTACCAACAAGATCGAGCAGCCGTCCCCGAACCTGATGGACCTGATCCTCGGCCACAAGATCGACCTCGTCATCGATACTCCGTCCCAGGGTGTTGAGCATTCCAAAGACGGATTTGTTATCCGCCGGAACGCGATCGAGACAGGTGTCAACGTACTGACCTCTCTGGATACCGCAACTGCACTCGTAACCAGTCTGGAAAATACGGATGTGAAGAAGCTGACCCTGATCGATATTGCAACGATCGATAAGAGATAAGCATGATGGAAGCATAAAGCAAAGAAAAGCTCTCTGCTGCAGAAACAAAGCGGCAGAGAGCTTTTTTGGCCGAATGTGGGTTTGAATGGATTTTACAAAAAAGAAAACGTGACGCGCTTGTGTTTTTAGCATAAGTATGATAGATTTTTAATAGAATGCCAGAAAAGGGCATCCAATTCAAAAAGAGAAAGGTACATATCGTATGAACATTATTGAGTGGTTAAAGGTTATCCTGCTGGGCATCGTAGAGGGCATTACCGAGTGGCTTCCGATCAGCAGCACCGGCCACATGATTCTGGTAGATGAGTTTATTAAGCTGAATGTAACAGAGGATTTCAAAAATGTTTTTGAAGTTGTCATCCAGCTCGGTGCAATCCTTGCGGTTGTCGTCATCTATTTCTGGGATCTCTGGCCGTTTCACGGCAAAAGCAAAGCAAAAAGCCGGAGCTATTTTGCCAATCCAAGCGACAACAAGGTCTTTGCAGGTATTCAGAACTTTGTAGACAATTACTGTTATCTGGACAAAATTATCATGTGGTTCAAGATCGTCGTATCGTGTCTGCCGGCAGCCGTGATCGGACTGGCATTCAACGACTGGATCGAGGCCCATCTGATGAACTACGTGATCGTAGCGCTGATGCTGATCATCTACGGTGTTCTCTTCATCATCATTGAGAATTACAACAAGACGAGAACACCGTCTGCAACAAAAATCAAAGAGATTACCTGGAAAAATGCGCTGTATATCGGTATTTTCCAGCTCCTCTCCATCGTACCGGGAACTTCCCGCTCGGGAGCAACCATCATCGGCGGTATCCTGCTGGGATGCTCGAGAGAGCTGGCATCGGAGTACACGTTTTTCCTTGCCGTTCCGGTTATGTTCGGCGCGAGCCTTTTAAAACTGGTAAAACACGGCTTTGCCTTTACCGGTGTTGAGGTGGCGATCATGATCGTCGGCATGCTGGTGGCATTTGTGGTATCCATTTTTGCCATCAAATTCCTGATGCAGTACATCAAGAAGCACGATTTCAAAGCCTTCGGCTGGTACCGCATCGTACTCGGTGTGATTGTGCTGCTGTATTTCGTAATCAAAACCGTAATTCTGAAGGCATAATACAAGACAATTCCGAAAATTCACCGGGAAAAATAGAAGAAGAAGTATCGCCAAATGAAAAAATTGTGCGATACTTCTTTTTTTGCGTAAAAATTACAAAAAACCCTGTAAAAAGTAACCAAAAGCTGATATAATAAAACATAACAGGGGCACAGACGATACAGTTCACCCGCACCATTCGCAAAACCGCGCTTTCAGCGCTTTCCGCTGCTGCGCAGCTCCTTTTGCTCATTTCTCGGCGCTCCCTTCGTGTGTTCTTGCAAACAAAATTTCATGCAGGCATGAAATTTGCCCGCCAGAACACACGAGTGAACTGTAAATTAAAAAAATACCGAAAATTTGCCATATTTTTATTGACTAAAGATATTCTTATGGTAAAATAAATGTGTGCGCCCCGAGGATATCTTTATTTTCGGTGCAATCAGTATAGGGTGAACGTATCATCCAGGGCAATCTGGAAATACTTTACTATAACCTATCAAAATTACAAGTAGGAGGAAAAGTAACAATGGCAAAATGGGTTTACATGTTCACTGAAGGTAATGCAGACATGCGTAATCTTCTCGGTGGAAAAGGCGCAAACCTGGCTGAGATGACAAACCTGGGACTTCCTGTACCACAGGGATTCACGGTAACAACCGAGGCTTGTACACAGTACTATGAGGATGGCAGACAGATCAACGACGAGATCATGGGTCAGATCATGGAAGCAATCGATAAAATGGAAGGAATCACAGGAAAGAAATTCGGAGACGTTAAGAATCCGCTGCTCGTTTCTGTACGTTCCGGAGCAAGAGCTTCCATGCCAGGTATGATGGATACCATCCTGAACCTTGGTCTGAACGAAGAGGTTGTTGAAACTCTGTCACAGGCTTCCGGCAACCCACGTTGGGCTTGGGACTGCTACAGAAGATTCATTCAGATGTTCTCTGACGTAGTTATGGAAGTTGGTAAAAAATACTTCGAAGAGCTGATCGACAAGATGAAAGAGGAGAAAGGCGTAAAACAGGACGTAGATCTTGACGCAGATGACCTCAAAAAACTGGCTGAGCAGTTCAAAGCTGAGTACAAAGCTAAAATCGGTGAGGATTTCCCGACCGATCCTAAGGTACAGCTGATGGAGGCTGTTAAAGCCGTATTCCGTTCCTGGGACAACCCGAGAGCAAACGTTTATCGTCGTGACAACGACATCCCGTATTCCTGGGGTACCGCTGTTAACGTACAGATGATGGCATTCGGAAACATGGGAGATGACTGTGGTACAGGTGTTGCCTTCACTCGTGACCCTGCTACAGGAGAAAACGGACTGTTCGGTGAGTTCCTTACCAACGCACAGGGCGAGGACGTAGTTGCCGGTGTTCGTACACCTATGCACATTTCCGAGATGGAAGAGAAATTCCCGGAAGCTTTCAAACAGTTCAAAGAAGTTTGCAAAACTCTGGAAACACACTACAGAGATATGCAGGACATGGAGTTCACTGTAGAGCACGGTAAACTGTACATGCTGCAGACACGTAACGGTAAGAGAACAGCAAAAGCTGCTCTGAAAATCGCCTGCGATCTTGTAGATGAGGGAATGAGAACAGAGGAAGAGGCAGTTGCAATGATCGATCCTCGTAACCTTGACTCTCTGCTTCATCCGCAGTTCGATGCAAAAGCACTGAAAGAGGCTACTCCAATGGCAAAAGCACTGGGAGCATCTCCGGGAGCTGCTTGCGGTAAAATCGTCTTCACAGCTGATGACGCTGTTGCATGGGCTGAAAGAGGAGAAAAAGTTGTTCTGGTTCGTCTTGAGACATCCCCAGAAGATATCACAGGTATGAAATCTGCACAGGGTATCCTGACTGTTCGTGGTGGTATGACTTCCCACGCAGCCGTAGTTGCCCGTGGTATGGGAACCTGCTGTGTATCCGGTTGCGGTGATATCGTAATGGACGAGGCAAACAAGAAATTCACACTGGCTGGCAAAGAGTTCCACGAGGGAGACTGCATCTCTCTGGATGGTTCTACAGGATGCATCTATGACGGACTGATCCCGACCGTAGACGCTACCATCGCTGGCGAGTTCGGAAGAATCATGGGCTGGGCAGATAAATACAGAACCATGAAAGTTCGTACAAACGCTGATACTCCGGCAGACGCTAAAAAAGCTCGTGAGCTTGGCGCAGAAGGTATTGGTCTTTGCCGTACAGAGCATATGTTCTTCGAAGGCAACAGAATCGATGCATTCCGTGAGATGATCTGCGCTGAAACCGTAGAAGAGAGAGAAGCAGCACTTGCTAAGATCCTTCCGGAGCAGCAGGGAGACTTCGAGAAGCTGTATGAAGCTCTGGAAGGCAACCCGGTTACCATCCGTTTCCTGGATCCGCCGCTTCATGAGTTCGTTCCGACTGAGGAAGAGGACATCAAGAAACTGGCTGACGCACAGGGCAAATCTGTTGAGCAGATCAAAGCAATCATCGCTGGTCTGCATGAGTTCAACCCGATGATGGGTCATCGTGGATGCCGTCTTGCTGTAACTTATCCGGAAATCGCTAAGATGCAGACAAGCGCAGTAATCCGCGCAGCCATCAACGTGAAGAAAGCTCATCCGGATTGGAATGTAAAACCGGAAATCATGATCCCACTTGTTGGCGATATCAAAGAGCTGAAATACGTTAAGAAATTCGTAGTAGAGACCGCTGACGCTGAAATCGCAGCTGCAGGCAGCGACCTTGAATACGAAGTTGGTACCATGATCGAGATCCCGAGAGCAGCTCTGACTGCAGATGAGATCGCAAAAGAGGCAGACTTCTTCTGCTTCGGAACCAACGACCTTACTCAGATGACTTACGGATTCTCCCGTGACGATGCTGGTAAATTCCTGAACGCTTACTATGACGCTAAGATCTTCGAGAACGATCCATTCGCAAAACTCGATCAGGACGGCGTTGGCAAGCTGATGAAGATGGCTATCGATCTTGGAAGACCGGTTAACTCTTCTCTGCACGTAGGTATCTGCGGTGAGCACGGTGGAGATCCGAGCTCCGTAGAGTTCTGCAACAAACTGGGTCTGGACTATGTTTCCTGCTCACCGTTCCGTGTACCGATCGCTCGTCTGGCAGCAGCTCAGGCAGCTATCGCTCAGAAGAACGCTTAATTTAAGCTGTTGAAGGGAAAACTGAAATAGCCTGTTAAGGGGCAAATTTCCCAACCAACAGAATAAATGTCCAAACATAAAATTTGACCTTGTAGGTCTGTAGAAATACAGACCGCAAGGTCTTTTTT
>NZ_JBNMHD010000064.1:0-9450 GCF_050872605.1 Fusicatenibacter sp. | reverse complement strand
GAACAATCGGAGGATTTGTACCACCAACGGTGGTCTTCCTCCCATGATCAAGCGACAGAGATACTATGATTCTCTACGTATGGTAGCATAGTCCATGATGTCCTTGAGAAAAATGTGTCAACCAATCTTGACAACATCACACTGTAAACACACAGCGGCCGGGGTCTGTCAAAAAAACAGACCCCGGCCGCTGAAAACAGCACGTAAAATAAAGGAGAGATCTTTTTTTGAATACACGTTTTTACAACGCCAAAATTCTCGTACTCGACGCTGAAAACCATTTTTCCATCGCCGAAGACGAACTTCATGTCACCGGCGACACCATCACCTATATCGGACCTGGCAGAAAAGCAGCTCCAGATGCCGCAGAGACCCCTGTCTTCGACCGCGAAATCGACGCCCGCGGCAATCTCCTGATCCCGGGCTTTAAAAACGCACACACGCACACCCCGATGACCTTTCTCCGCTCCTACGCGGACGATCTCCCGCTCCACGAATGGCTCGAGCGTCAGGTCTTCCCGAACGAGGCAAAGCTCGCCGGGGACGACGTTTACTGGCTCAATATCCTCGGCATTATGGAATATCTGACGAGCGGCATCACCTCCAATTTCGACATGTACATCCAGCAGAAAAACAGCATCGCTGCCACGGTCGACACCGGATTCCGCACCGTTCTTACCAGCGGCCTCAACAACTTCGTCGACAGCCCGGAAATTCTCGAAGAGATGTATAACTATGTCAACGAACTTTCCGACCGCACCTCGTATCTGCTCGGTTTCCACGCCGAATATACGACCGGCGGCCCGCTTCTTGAAGCCGTTGCAAAACTCGCCGAAAAATACCATTCCCCTGTCTGGACACACAACGCCGAGACAAAAAGCGAAGTCGAGGGCTGTAAAGAGCGCTGGGGGCTCACCCCGACACAGCTCATGGAAAAACTTGGCATGTTCCAGTACGGAGGCGGCGGCTACCACTGCATCTGGATGGAGGACCGCGATTTCGAAATTTTCCGCGACCGGAAGCTCACCGCTGTCACCAATCCTTCTTCAAACCTGAAGCTTGCCTCCGGCATCTGCCCGCTGAAGCGTTTTTACGATAACGGCATCAACCTCGCCATCGGCACCGACGGGCCTGCCAGCAACAACTGCCTCGATATGTTCCGCGAAATGTTCCTGACCACCGGCCTTTCCAAAGTCCGCGAGATGGACGCCGCAGGAATCCCGGCCGACGCCATTCTCTACATGGCAACCGCAGGCGGTGCACACGCGATGCAGCTTACTGACTGCGACCGTCTCGCTGCCGGCAAAAAGGCCGATCTCGTCATGATTGACCTCCATCAGCCGAACATGCAGCCGGAGAATAATCTGATCAAAAACCTCGTTTACAGCGGCAGCAAACAGAACGTAAAGCTTACCATGGTAAACGGTCAAATCCTCTACGAAAACGGCGAATTCCATATCGGCTTTGACCCGGAAGAAATTTATGCAAGATCCAACGCCATTATCCGAAGAATTTCCGGCTCACATGCCGATAGCTAGTGGATTTCACGCAGTTTTTCCTTTACTTGACATACTTTTTTCTTTTATATTATAATGTTGCCATATACGCAGAAACGCTGTACCCATGAAAGGAGAATACTATTTATGAAAAAGAAAGTAGTTAGCTTACTGCTTGCAGCTGCCATGACAACTGCTGCATTCGCAGGATGCGGTTCCTCCAACGGATCCTCTTCCTCCGATGCATCCAAAGGAACTGATTCTGCCAGCGCAGCATCTTCTTCTGCTTCCACAGACGGAGAGAAAAAAGATTCCGCAGGCGAGAAAATCGCTATGATCACAGACTCCGGAGATATCACCGACGAATCCTTCAACCAGATCACCTGGGAAACTGTATGCGCTTACGGCGATGCAAACGGCGTAGAGTACGAGTACTACAAACCGGCAGAGGACACCGACGAGGAGCGTATCAACTCCATCGATCTTGCAATCTCTGAGGGCGCTACCGTAGTTGTTATGCCTGGTTATCTGTTCGGACCAGCCATCGCAGAAGAGCAGGACACCTATCCGGATGTAACCTTCATCGCAGTTGACGTTACCGAAAGCGACATCGTAAACTTAAACGGTGAAACTGTTGATCTTGGAAAGAACGTATACATCTGCTCCTTCGAAGAAGAGCAGGCCGGCTACCTGGCTGGATACGCTGCAGTAAAAGACGGTTACACAAGCCTTGGCTTCCTTGGCGGTATCGCTGTTCCGGCCGTTATCCGTTTCGGTTACGGTTATGTACAGGGCATCAACGCTGCTGCTGAAGAAGACGGCGTAGATGTAAACGTAAAATATTACTATGGCGGCCAGTTCTACGGCGATGACTCCATCACCGCCCGTATGGAGGGCTGGTATGCAGACGGAACACAGGTTGTATTCGCCTGCGGCGGCGGTATCTGGACATCTGCTCTGGATGCAGCTGAGACACACGATGGAAAAGTTATTGGTGTAGACGTTGACCAGCGCTCCAAAATCGGCGAGCGCTGCCTGACTTCCGCTATGAAAGGTCTTCCAAGTGCCATCAACAACGCTCTGGATTCCTACTTCAGCGGAAACTTCTCTGAACTTGGCGGAACTGCTCAGCAGCTTGGACTGAAAGACGGAGATTACATCGGCCTTCCTACCGATTCCGAATCCTGGGGATTCACAACCTTCACACAGGATCAGTATGAAACTGTACTGGCTGGTATCCGCGATGGTTCCATCGAAATCTCCAGCGATACAGAAAATCAGCCGGAAGTAGGTTCTCACGTAACCGTTGATTATATCAGCTAATGTGCATACTGTTTCTGTAACAATATGTCTTTTGGGGAAGAGAATATTATTTCTCTTCCCCTTTTTTTCTACCACGCAAAATGCTATACTAGGCATAATGAAAGCCCGCAGTTCTGCCCTGTTTTCCATACCTTCGGCAGTCCTGCAAAACCACGCTTGAAAGGGAATATGTATATGGAAAATAAGTACATTATTGAGATGTTGAACATCACCAAAGAATTCCCGGGTATCAAGGCGAACGACAACATTACGTTACAGCTCAAAAAGGGAGAAATCCATGCTCTGCTTGGAGAAAACGGTGCAGGAAAATCAACCCTGATGAGTATTCTTTTTGGTCTGTATCAGCCTACCTCCGGAATCATCAAGAAGAATGGGCAGGAAGTCCATATCAACACGCCGAACGACGCCAACGATCTCAACATCGGTATGGTGCACCAGCACTTTAAGCTGGTCGAATGTTTCTCGGTTCTCGACAACATCATCCTCGGCGTAGAGCCGACCAAAGGCCTTTTCCTCGAGAAAAAGAATGCCCGTGCAAAAGTCATGGAGCTGAGCGAAAAATACGGTCTGATGGTCGATCCGGACGCTCTGATCTCAGATATCACCGTCGGTATGCAGCAGCGTACCGAAATTCTGAAAATGCTCTACCGTGACAACGAAGTCCTGATCTTCGACGAGCCGACCGCGGTTCTGACGCCGCAGGAAATCGACGAGCTGATGAAGATCATGAAGAACCTGGCAAAAGAAGGAAAATCCATCCTCTTCATCACCCATAAACTCAACGAGATCATGGAAGTTGCCGACCGCTGTACGATTCTCCGCAAAGGAAAATACATCGGAACCGTCAACATCAGCGAAACTTCCAAAGAAGAACTCTCCCGCATGATGGTCGGAAGAAACGTCAGCTTCTCCGTCAGCAAAAAGCCATCCAAGCCGGGCGACACCGTTCTGAAAGTGGAGCACATGACCGTACCGAGCAAGGTGCACGGAAACAATGCCGTCAAAGATGTCTCCTTTAATGTAAGAAAAGGCGAGATTGTCTGCATCGCAGGTATCGACGGAAACGGCCAGTCTGAGTTCGTTCAGGGCCTCACGGGACTGGAAAAAGTATCCGGCGGTAAAATTCTGTTCAACGGACAGGACATCACGAAAGCTTCCATCCGCGACCGCTCCAAGATGGGCATGAGCCACATCCCGGAGGACCGCCACAAACACGGCCTCGTGCTGGATTACTCCATCGAGCAGAACATGGTGCTGCAGCGTTACTGGCAGCCGGAATTTGAATCCTTCGGCTTTATCAAATCGAAAGCTGTCCGCGAATACTCCGAGCGCCTGATCGAGCAGTACGATGTCCGCAGCGGCCAGGGTCCCGTGACCATCACCAGAAGCATGTCCGGCGGAAACCAGCAGAAAGCGATCATCGCGCGTGAGATCGACAAAGATCCTGATCTTCTCGTTGCGGTACAGCCGACCCGTGGTCTTGATGTCGGAGCCATCGAATACATTCACAGCCAGCTCGTTGCACAGCGCGACAAGGGAAAAGCCGTTCTTCTGGTTTCTCTGGAACTGGATGAGGTTATGGATGTTTCCGACCGTATTCTTGTTATGTACGAAGGAGAGCTGGTCGGCCAACTGGATCCGAAAACCGTTTCTGTCGAAGAACTCGGTCTCTACATGGCAGGTGCAAAACGGGATCCGGTTCCCGAAGAAGTATAAAAGAGAGGTAAGAAAAGCATGAACGAAAAAACGAAAAACGCTCTTCTGTCCATTGTCGCTTCTCTTGTATGTATTGTGATCGGTCTTCTTGTGGGATTTATCATTTTATACTGCATCAACGCGGAGAACGCAGTGGATGGATTTACTCGAATCATCAAAGGCGGCTTTTACTTAAAGCCGAAGGGAATCGGAAGTGAAATCGCACAGTCCGCTCCCCTGATTATGACCGGACTTTCGGTTGCATTTGCTTTTAAAACAGGTCTGTTCAACATCGGTGCTGCCGGACAGTACACCGTCGGTGTCTTCGGCGCCCTGTATTTTGCCATCATCCTCCACATGCCGTGGTATGTATGCCTTCTGGCTGCCATGGTCTGCGGAGCCATCTGGGGAGCAGTTCCTGGTATCTTCAAAGCATACTTCAACGTAAACGAAGTTATTACTTCCATCATGTTCAACTGGATTGGTCTTTATCTTGTCAATGAGCTGATGTACAACACCATCCCGGGCATGTATGATCAGAAGACCACACGTACTTACAAATTAAGCTCCGCTTCTCCGAAATCCCTGATTCCGGACTGCGGCATGAACTCCATTTTCCGTACCAGTTCCACAACGATTGCGATCTTCATCGCGATTGCGATTGCGGTCATCATCTACATCGTTCTGAACAAAACAACCTTTGGCTATGAGCTGAAAGCCTGCGGTTTCAATAAGGATGCTGCCAAATACGCCGGCATCAATGAGAAGAGAAACGTTGTTCTCTCCATGACCATCGCAGGTGCGCTTGCCGGAATCGGTGCCGGCCTCTACTTCCTCTCCGGTGCATCCGAGTGGAACCCGCAGGTATCGACCGCACTCCCGGCCATCGGATTTAATGGTATCCCGGTTGCGCTTCTTGCACTTAGCAACCCGATCGGCGTTATCTTCGCTGCTCTCTTCGTTGCTCATATTTCTGTCGGCGGTGCTTACCTGCCTACGAAATATTATCAGCCGGAGATCGCGGACCTGATCGTTGCCGTTATCATTTACCTTTGCGCATTCGTTACCCTGTTCAAGGGCATCGTTGCAAACCTGTTCAAGAGTAAAAAAGAGCAGAAAGCAAATGCCAATGCAGACAACGGAAAGGAGGAGAAGAAATAATGTTCCTTTTAATTAAATTTACCTTACTGTACGCCGTTGTTCTGATGCTCGTTGCGATGGGCGGTATGTTCTCCGAGCGAAGCGGTGTCATCAACATCGCGCTGGAAGGAATCATGGCGATCGGCGGCCTTGCCGGTGTCTTCGTCCTGGTTCTGTTCCCGGATCTCCCGGCTCCTGCACTTGTGGCACTTTCCATTCTGGCGAGCGCCGTATCCGGTATGATCTACTCTCTGCTGCTTGGCTTCTCCGCCATCACACTGAAAGCAGACCAGACGATCGGCGGAACCGCACTGAACATGCTGGCTACTGCCATTGCCATCGTCCTGGTAAAAGCATTCAACAACGGCTCGGATGCCGGAAACGGTGCAGCTTCCGCAAAGCTGAACTACACCAACGCCGCTTTCATTTACAAGATCGGACCATTTACCGTGAACATCTTCCTGTTCATCGGCATCATCCTTCTGATCTGCAGCTACGTGTTCCTCTTCAAAACGAAATGGGGACTGCGCCTGCGTGCCTGCGGTGAGCATCCACAGGCAGCCGACTCTGTTGGTATCAACGTATACCAGTGGAGATACACCGGTGTTATCATCTCCGGTGCACTCGGCGGTATCGGCGGATTTGCCTACATCGTTCCGTCCGTTACCACCTGGAACTTCGAAGTCGGCGTAGCCGGTGCCGGATTCCTTGCCCTCGCTGTTATGATCTTCGGTCAGTGGAAACCGTTCCACATTGCCGGAGCAGCCGTATTCTTTGCGGTATTCCGTTCCCTGGCAAACATTGCGGACTCCACCGTCCTCTCCCATCTGGGACTGTCCAAGAACATTTACAGCATGATGCCGTTTATCGCATCCATGATTATTCTCGCCTTCACATCCAAGAATTCCCAGGCTCCGAAAGCCGAAGGTATTCCGTACGATAAGGGCGCAAGATAATATGTAACTATTCAGAGCCATGTGAAATGGAAGAAAAAATTGCGAATCATGCTTGCATGAATGAGCGGTTTTTTCTGGAGTTTCATATGGCGAGCAGCCACATCGAGATGCAGCGCAGTGGAATCGAGATGTGGCTCTGAATAGTTACAATTATAAAAGGCAGAGCCGTTAAATCCGAACTGTGTTTTTTCGGCTCTGCCTTTTCTCTACCATTCTAATTTATTTTTCATCGAAGAAAGGAAAAACTTATGCTGAACACCAAATTATTTGACCACACCATCTTAAAAGCGGACGCAACCGAAGCACAGGTTGCAAAGATCTGCGACGAGGCACTTGCACACGATTTTGCTTCTGTCTGCGTCAACCAGTACTACACCAAATTCGTTGCTGAAAAGCTCAAAGGATCTGACGTCAAAGTCTGCACCGTTGTCGGCTTCCCTCTGGGCATGTCCGATACCCGTGTAAAAGCGTTTGAGACCCGTGCAGCCATCGAAGACGGTGCACAGGAGGTTGATATGGTAATCAACGTCGGAGCCCTCAAAGACGGCAAATACGACTTCGTACGCTCCGATATCCAGACCTTAAAAGAAGTATGCGGCAAGGACATCGTTCTGAAAGTCATCATCGAGACCTGCCTTTTAACCGATGAAGAGAAAGTAAAAGCGTGCGAGCTCGCAAAAGAAGCCGGCGCTGACTTCGTAAAAACCTCCACCGGATTTTCTACCGGCGGTGCAAAAGCGGCTGATGTTGCCCTGATGAGAAAAACCGTAGGCCCGGATATGGGCGTAAAAGCTTCCGGCGGAATCCACAACGCAGACGAGGCACAGGCTATGGCAGATGCCGGCGCAAGCCGTCTCGGAACAAGCGCAACACTGGCTATCATCGGATAAAAAGGAGTTTCTTATGGATACGATACTGATAGGAATTGCCGGAGGAACCGGCAGTGGAAAAACGACACTGGCAGATAAGCTGGTAGAAAGTTTTGGACGCGATGAAGTGAGTATTCTGCGCCATGACAACTATTACAAACGCCATGATGATATTCCTTTTGAGGAGCGTACCAAATTAAATTACGATCATCCCGATGCCTTTGATACCGACTTGTTATGCCAGCACATTCTCGAGCTGAAAGCCGGAAAATCCATCGAGATGCCGGTTTACGATTATGCCATGCATAACCGCTCGGATAAAACGATTCTGGTCCATCCTGCCCCGGTTATCGTGCTCGAGGGCATTCTCCTCTTCGTTGAGAAGGATCTCTGCGATCTGATGGACATCAAAGTCTTTGTCGATACCGATGCGGACGTGCGGATTCTCCGCCGGATCCTGCGCGATGTAAAGGAGCGCGGCCGTTCCCTGGACAGCGTTGTGACGCAGTACCTGACGACCGTAAAACCGATGCACGAGCAGTTCGTAGAGCCGAGCAAGCGCCGTGCCGACGTGATCATCCCGGAGGGCGGACAGAACACCGTTGCTCTTGAAATGCTGATCGAGCGGGTGCGTAAGCATCTGAATCTGGTGCAGAACCAGTAAACATCCGTTTATCGTTATAAAAATCCGTAAAAAAGAGCGAGGACTGAATTTTCTCTTTTCAGTCCTCGCTCTTTTTATTTTTCCCTTACAGATGTTCCAGCATTCCCTGCAGCCAGATCTGGCCTTTGAAACGTCTTCCCACTTCCGGTACTCCAAATAAATCCTTTTCGTTGATACAGATGTCTATCGGCACATCGTTGCAGATCAGACCGAGCTCATACACCCGCTCGCCCGTTACCGCGTTCTTCGTTGTATTCATCTCCGTAATTTCACCCATCACGCTGTACTGGTCACATTCGAGACCGCTCGGCATGAAAAAGCTATCTACAATAGAAAAGACATCTTCCTTCGTCAGACGCTGGGAAATCATGGCATATGTGTCAATATCATCCATGGTGAGACTTTCCATCGCATCCTCATCCCCGTTTCTGGCAGCCGAGATCAGTGAATTCTTCTGCTGCGTGCTGCGGCGCTCCTTCTCCACCTGTTCCGGGTCTTTCTGGATCGGAAGCAGAATTGTTCCTTCCGCTGCAAGACCGGAGACAGAAAGCGGGAGCGGAAGCGGTTGCAGCGCATTTTTTTGTTTCATCTCAAGATATTCCGCTGCATGCGTCAGATAAAAGATCATCGTAATGCCAAGCCGCATATCGTCGCAGGCGCCTGCAAACGATTCCTTATCGACGTGGCGCTCCACCGATACCTCCTCGTAGGAGCTGATCTGCCCGCCCTCGAAATAGGGATAATAATATTCCATCTGGAAACGGTTGTTCTCATCAATTTCCCCACAGACCGTGATACCACAGTCATAGGCATATTCTTTCGAAAATTCAGCAAAAAGGTGGTGTTCTTCTGTTTCCACAATCTTTTTACGGTCGTAGTTTTCTACTACATCACGAAGAATCTCCTGGAGTTCCTTCGTCGTCTTGATCTTTGAAAATCCAATGGTTTTCAGGTAAGCGTGCATAAGAACACCTCCTCTCATTCCTTTGTATTTCTTATGCGATTAGTGTTTCGGAACCAGTTTCTCTTTTCCGCCCATGTACATACGAAGAACTTCCGGAATGCTTACAGTTCCGTCTGCGTTCAGGTTGTTCTCCAGGAATGCGATCAGCATACGCGGCGGAGCAACTACGGTATTGTTCAGGGTATGTGCCAGGTATTTCTTTCCGTCCTCGCCGTTGACACGGATTTTCAGACGTCTTGCCTGTGCATCACCAAGGTTGGAGCAGCTTCCTACCTCGAAGTATTTCTTCTGACGCGGAGACCATGCCTCAACATCGACCGATTTTACTTTCAGGTCAGCCAGG
>NZ_JBNMHD010000063.1:0-9558 GCF_050872605.1 Fusicatenibacter sp. | reverse complement strand
GACGGTCAGTGGATGCGCGACTGGAGCGAAAGAATGAATGGCTGCGGCGCTACGGTTGTAAATGGAGAGGGCTTGATTTGTCAGGAAGCACCTGACGCAGATGCACTTGCTGAATGTGAGGCGCTTGGCAAACAGCTTGCGGAGGCATAATGCGTCAGCTCGTTACCTTGGAACAGAATTTAATTGCATACTGCGCGCCGACTCTGGCAGGCTTAAAAAGTGCAAACCTGTTTGCACATCATTTCATAAGTAAAGAAGGATTCTTTTCAGAGCTTTTGGCTATCAATGAGGCGCTGAACGTACGCGGTGTTACTGTAATGACACTGTCGCTTCATGAGGATTTTGCCCTGATATATGTTTACAGAAAGAGCCATCTTGAGAAAGAGCTGCAAAGAAAGGATGCAAGGCTTCTGCTGGAGGAATATGGTTATCAGGCGGATGATGTGGAGGGCTGCCTGCATCAGCTTAGGGGCAGGCTTTCATGCGGATGCTGCACGGGTTGCTTTCCCCATGAAATTGGCGTATTTCTGGGGTATCCGATTGAGGATGTAAAAGGCTTTATTCAGAAAGGCGGTAAGGAGTGCAAATGCTGCGGACTCTGGAAGGTATACGGAGATGAGGAAAAAGCGAGAGCACTTTTTGCGAAGCTGGAAAAATGTACGGCTGTTTACAGAGAGGTATTTGCAGGCGGCAGGAGCCTTGTGCAGATGACGGTATGCGCATAGGCGTATGAAAATTGTTTTATAAATAGAACAAAACAAATGATAAAATTTATCAACAGACAAAGAAGGGTCTGGAAAAGAAGAGCAAGTACAGGTATAATATAAGTCCATAAACAGGAGGCGGATATTATGTTTGATTGTTTCAAAAAAGTAAATGGAAAAGCAACAGGGCTTTTCGCAGCCGGCGTTTTGTTTGGAACAGCAGGAATTAAGATATTATCCAGCAAAGACGCCAAAAAAGTCTACACTGGTGTGACAGCTGCAGTGCTTCGCGCAAAGGAATGTGTCATGAAGACAGCGACGCTGATTCAGGAAAATGCAGAAGACATTTATGCAGAGGCACAGCAGATCAATGAAACCAGAGCAGCAAAGGAGGCGGAGACGTTTTCTGAGGAGGATGCCGAAGCAGAAGCTGCCGTAACTGAAAATTAGGAAAACCAAAAACACCTGCAGGAATCAGACTGCAGGTGTTTTGACGAAAGCTGGGATATGAGATGAAATTTGCGATTAAACATGAGATAAAAGGGCGAATCCGAATTCATATACTGCAAAATGGCATGTCATTTGAACAGGCGGACAGGCTGCAATACTATCTGGACCAGAATCCTATGATTGATTCGGCGAAAATACAGGAGAGGACAGCGGATGCTGCTATATGCTATCATGGCGGGCGGGAAGAACTCCTTTCTTTTTTAAAGAAATTTAAGTATGAGGACTCGGATGTACCGGCGACATACCTGCAGAATTTGCTTATGTGTGATAAAGAAGCAATAGAAGTGCAAAAAATTTTGCCGTTCCTATCCGACACTTGGCCATTGTGTCGGATAGGTCGGGCGGTTATTCGGGCAAGTCAATCTTGCCGACAAAGCTGTAATAAATCTCAATGTCCTGCCTGCGGGTGCCGTTCTCATCATAGCTGCACTCATGCACCACAATTTTCTCGATCATTTCCCGCAAGAGAGTGGGGGTCAGTTCTTCAAAGGCAAGGTGCTTGCGGACAATGCCCATAAATTTCTCGGCGTTGACGGTAGCTGCCTGTGACTTGTCCAGTTCGGCTTGCAGGGCGGCGGCTCTCTTTTTCAGCTCCGCTTGCTCGGCTTCGTAGTCAGCCGACAGTTCCATGAAACGCTCATCGCTGATTTTGCCGTTTACATTGTCCTCATACAGCCGCTTGATAATGCGGCTGATTTCAGAAATGCGTTCCTGCGCCTGTTCAAGCTGCTTGATGGCTGCGGCGGTCTTTCGCTTGCCGCCGATCTCGTTCTGCTGGACAAGTAGTTTCACAAACCGGCTCTCATGCTTGGCTGCGTATTCGGTCACTTGCCGGAGATTTGCCAGGACACCAGCGGTCAACAGATCGGTGCGGATAAAGTGCGCCGTACAGTTGCGGGTGCGCTTCTTGTAGCTGCCGCAGATGTAGCAGTCCTGTTTGCGGTCTTTGTTCTGATACCGCTGCTGATACAGCACATGGCCGCAGTCGGCGCAGAACAAAATCCCGGAGAACAGCCCCACTTCATCGTAGCGGTTCGGGCGTTTGCGCTGTTTGCGTAACTCCTGCACCCGTTCCCATGTTTCCTTGTCGATGATCGGCTCATGGTGGTTCTCGAAAATGGCCTGCTTCTCGACGGGGTTCTCTATGCTGTGCTTGACCTTATAAGAAGGCTTTTCCGTTTTGAAGTTCACCAGACATCCGGTGTACTCTCGGTTTTCGAGGATATGAACGACGGTGTTGGTCGCCCATTTGCACTCATAGCCTGGGTGATAACGGCGGGTGCTGCCTGTCCGCTGATATTCCAGCGTCCCCGGCGTGGGGATTTGCTGCTCCGTCAGCATACGGGCAATCTTGGTCGGGCCGTTCCCGGCAAGGCAAAGCTGGTAAATCTGCTGCACCACCGGGGCGGCTTCCTCGTCTATAATAAAATTCTCGTCCTCGTCCATCACATAGCCGTAAACCGGCTTGCTGGTAACAGGCTTGCCGCTCATGCCTTTTGACTTTTTCACTGCCTTGATTTTCTTGCTCGTATCTCTCACCAGCCATTCATTGAACAGATTTCGCAGCGGGGTAAAATCGTTGTCCATGCCCTCGCTGGCACTGTCCACATTATCGTTGACAGCGATAAAACGCACACCCTTTTGAGGGAACAGCATTTCCGTGTAAAACCCTACCTGCAAGTAGTTTCGCCCTAACCGGCTCATGTCCTTGACGATGACCGTACCCACTTTCCCGGCTTCAATGTCCGCAAGCATGGCTTGAAATCCGGGCCGCTGGAAGTTCGCGCCGGAAAAACCGTCGTCGGTGTACCAGCGCAGATTGGTAAAGCCGTTCTGTTTTGCGTAGGTTTCGAGTATCCTTTTTTGGTTCGATATGGAATTACTCTCGCCTTGCAATTCATCCTCGTGGGACAATCTCGGATAAAGGGCGGTAATGAGGTTTTGGGTGGCTTGTCTTAACATAAAATCCTCCGTTTCCGACAGCCAGCCCCACTATTCCGTGGTTTCATTGTACCACGGAACGGCGGGGGCTGTACAGCGGCAAAAGCGTTAAATTTGCTTCTTTACAGCTTTTCAATTTTCCGATTTTTATGGTATGGGTTGTCGTCCCATATTTGCAGTAGAAAAGTTCATAACTCCGTGGTATACTCTGATTTAACAAAAAAATCAGAAGTTAAAGGAGAAAACATGAAGTATACAATAGATGAATTAACCGCGGCCAAAAGGCAAATTGATTCAACTCTGCACAAGCTAAGAGAAACAGTAAAAACATTTGAATCAAAGGATAATTCCGAGCGTTATAAATCACAAATCACATTGGCAAAGAGAAGAATAAAAGCCTTTGAAATTGCAAATTATTTTATAGAGAATGAGATTAAGAATTGCTAAAGCACTTCCGATTTTCGTTCCAGCGGTCATGCTCCCTGGCATGGCCGCTTTTCCATGCCCCGGTTCACGCCGGATAAGTCGGCTCCTGTGTAGCAGCGGCTTCCGCTTCCAGTACCCGCGCCATTTTGTCGGCGGCTGTGGTTGTGGTGTCTTTCTTGAAATAGCCGGACACGACAAGGACGGAATTGCCCATGCGGATTTCCGTCACACAGTCAGGGCGGCGGGTGGTGCGGGTGTCGTGCTGCTTGTTATCTGCCATAGGCAATACTCCTTTCAGTCGGTAATCAGTTTCTTCATGCTCTCCATTTTCCGCTTGGCGGTTTCCTGCCGGAAGTTGTCGCCGGTAAAGCGTACCGGGACGCACATGGAAAGCAGGCGGTCATAAATCCGGGAATGGGCGGTGTCCTCCGGGTTGTGCAGGTCGTCCAGCGTAAGGTTGGTCGTGACGATCAGCGGCTTGCCGCTGCGGTAACGGCTGTCAATCACATTGAACACCTGTTCCAGCCCGTATTCCGTCCCGCGTTCCATGCCGAAGTCGTCAAGGATCAGCAGCGGATAACGACAAAGGCGGGAAATGTACTCGTTGCGCCCCTCAAAGCTGGCGGCAAGGTCATTGAGGATAAGAGCAAAGTTCGTCATGCGGACGGGGATTTCTTTCTCCATGAGGGCGTTTGCGATACAGCCTGCAAGGTAGCTTTTGCCGGTGCCTACGCCGCCCCAGAACAGGCAGCCGATATTGTCTGTCCGCATATCTTCCCAATGCTCCACATACCGGCGGGCAAGCCCGGTCTGCGGGTTCCTGCCGTTGTCGTTCTCGAAAGTCCAGTCCCGCATGGTGGGGTCGGTAAAGCCCCGGCGTTTCAGTTCTTCCACGGTGTCAAGGTGTCTGCGCCGCTTTTCGGCGGCTTCCCGTTCCTCGCGGGCGGTTCTCTGGCAGTCGCACTCTGCCGGGTGGCGGTCGCGCCCGAAGATAGCGGCCTTATCCGGCGCAAAATAGGCTTCTTTCGGCTTGCGGCACTTGCCGCAGTACAGTAAACCGTCCTCGCCGGTGTAGTCCTCCGGCTCCGGGATGGTGGTCGTCATATTCTCCAAAACCGCGTTGATTTCATTCTTCATAAACTCTCGCCCTCCTTGCATGAGTAGTCTGGTATGCCCTTTTTAGGGGCTTCCTTTTTGTCGTTCCCCGCCCATATCCGCAGGGCGGCGGCATAGTTCTGGTAGCTTTTCCCGTTGGCGGCAAGGTAGCGGCTCATTTCCTCGATGAACCGTTCCAGCCTGTCAGGGTACTCTGCCTGCAACTCGTCGTATTCGGTCTGTGACAGAAAAATATTTCCATATCGGCCATAGGGCGCGGACGGCCCCCCACTCACTCCCTTTGTTTGGCTCTCTGTAAGGTTGTTTATAGTAGTTTGGTTAGGGGACGGTTTTCCGACCATCATAAGGTCGGTTTTCTGACCATCAGTAGGACGGTTTTCCGGCTCTATGAGGGGCGGACTTCCGGCCATCAGTTGGTCTGAAAACTGTACCTGTGGCACTGGCGGTACTTTGACATAAAGCCGGTTCGGTGCGGAGAAGCCGCCCCGTTCCCGTTCCAACAGCCCCGCCGTGTCCAGTTCATTAAGCGCCCCCTTGATGGTGGTGCTGCCTTTATCCAGTATTTCTGCTATCTCCGCGATGGGATAGATAATATAAATCCTGCCCTCGTCGTCCAGCCACTTGTTTTTCTGGGAGAGGGTGGAACGGTCTAACAGCAGCGAATACAGCAGCTTGGCGGTCTGTGAAATCTCCATTTTCAGCAGGAAACGGGGATACGGCAGATAGGCGGGCAGCCGCGTGTCTGCCCTGATATAATCAGCGATAGGATCACCTCCCTGTGTTCGGGTTGATTTTGGCGTATTGTCACGCATTAGAACGCCGTTTCCGGGGGAAAAGGATAAATGTATCGCGTACCCTTTGACACCCACGAAAAAAGCCTTGATTTATGCGGGTTTGAAAGGCTCTAAAGCGTGACATCTCTGCCTTTGTTTCCGCTTTCTCTCGGCGGCTTTGATTTTCTTCATGCGCCCGGCGCAGTCGGGGCAGTATTTTCCCCGGTTGGATTTGGGGACAAAGGCCGCCCCGCAGACGGCACACCGTTTCCGGCTTCCCCGGCACAAGAGGGCTGCGGCCAGCTCCCCGTCAAGGGGCAGGACAGCCACACGGAACCAGTGGCACATGAGGGAAAAGGAAATGCTCTGGACGCACACGCAAGGCTCCCCGTCGTCCAATAGCAGGCAGTTCCCCTCATCGTAGTTACAGCACTCATGTACCAGCCGCCGCGCCCGCCGGTGCTGGCGGTAGTCCATGTGGGGCAGGTTATCGCTCATGGCTCTGCTCCTTTCTGCGGTGCGGCTCGTCCCGGCGCAAAATCTGGTCGATGTTCCGCTTGACGGTCTGCAACTCCTTGAACCGCTGTTTCTGTTCGTGATAGGTGTTATACAGGCCGTCTTTCTCGGAGATAAGCTGCTCGATCTCGGCCTGCAACGCTTTCCGGGCGGGCAGCTTGGTAATGCCATGCGCCTTGAAATACCGGGCTGCTGCGTCGGCTATGATAAAATCGCTCTCATGGGCCTGCCGGTATGCGGCGCGGGCTTTCTCGGATTTCTGTGCCCGCAGCCCGTCGCGGGCGGCCTTGGTCTGGGCGTAGGCCAACACCTGCCGCTGCAACTTCTTTTTCCCTTGCAGCTTCGTTTCCAGTGCTTTCAGTTCGCCGCTGGTCTGGCGCATTTTCTGATAGGCGGTGTCAACGGCGGCTTCTAACTGCTCCGGGGAAGTAAAGCCGTATTGCTGGTAGACGGACAGCGTTTTGGCGGCCTGCTTCAGATTGTGTATCTTCGCCCAGCGTTCATAGCCCCGGCCTTTGCCCTCGGCCATTTTCTGCTCAATGTCCACAAGCCGCTGCACTCCGTCCTGTTTCGGGGCGGCTATCTCGGCTCTGGCAACCTGCAAGCGGTCTTTTATGGTGCGTGGGGGATCGGGGGATCTGGCTGGCGCTTCGGCTGCTCTGGCGGCGTTTTGCTCTAAAACGGCAAAGACAGCGGCGCGGTCAAAATCGTCGCCCAGCTTCCGGGCGGTAATTGGCTTTGTCCTGTCCGGCGTGAGGTAGGAAAGCCGCCCCCGGCTCTCCTTGACGGTCACACCCTCCTGCAGCAACAGAGAGGAAAACTCGTCAAAGCTGGCGGCGGTGGCAAGGGCTTTCCGTAGGGTCTGCCGCAGCTTCTCCTTGTTCGTTTCAAACTTGGTCTGCCGGGGCGTGATACTATCGGCAATCATGGGGGCGTTCTGCTTGTCCAGCGCGGCCTGTCCCTTTTTCTGCGCCCAATACTCCCGGTCGGTGACGCGGTTCTTGCTGCCGTTCAAGAGGTCGATTTGATAAAGCCCCTCCCGGTGGCACATCTCCATGACTTCGGATTTGAAGTAGCGCAGGGCAGCGTCGGTACATCGGTGCTTGCAGCCGACTTTCGTATCGGCCGGCCTGTCCATGTAGGGCAGGAACGGCACTTCCTCAATCCGCAGGCTGTTTATGACGATATGCACATGAATGTTGCCGCTGTGGTTATGCCCGTCCGGGTGGGTGCAGACAAGGGCCTGGTGGCCGGGAAAATGCTCTTTACAGAATTGTTCCCCCAACGCCTGCGCCCGGTCTACGGTCAGGCCGTTGTCCGGCCCGTCCCGCGGGTCAAAGCTGATGATGTAGTGGTGGCTTTTCACATCTTCCCGCCGCTGGTTTTTCTGATAGCGGAGATTGGCCCGCATACACGCAACGGCAAAATCCTCCCCGTCGCAGTTCAGCGTGGACAGCCGGTAGTCCTCGCGGGGGATAAGCCTGCCGGTTTCATCAAGGACGGGCTTCATGGTAAACTCGTCATGCTCAAAGAGAAGATATTGCTCGGCGGCTCCGTAGTCGGCGTTTTTAGAGTTGATATGCTTGAGTGTTGCCAACCGCGTCACCTACTTTCTTGAGGACTTCATACTTGAGGACGGCAAGGTCGGATATGGCGGCGCGTACCTCGCCGGAAAGGGTGTTGTAGGGTACGCCGTATTCGTTCAGATACCGGGCAATCTGATTGAGGTTGCCGCCGATCCTGCCGTACTCGGCTGTCAGCTTCCCGACAGCGGAAAGCAACTCGTCATTGACCGACGACACATGGACAACCGGGCGTATGGTCGCCCGCCGTATCGCCTGCCGGAGAAATTCGGACTGGCTGATACCATAGGGCGCAAGCCGCGCTGTGAAGTCGGCATACTCATCTTCGGACAGCCGGGTTTTCACAACGCGGCTGCGGTGGGGCGTGTTGTATTTCTTTCGCATGGTGTGACCTCCTTTCTCGCCCGTAAGGGCGCATGAGCAGGGTTTGGGGAAGGCACTCCCCAACAAGTTTCCCGCGAGGGGCAAAACTGCAGAATTGCGGATTTTGGCACCGTGGTAGAAACTTGCTCTCCGTGACTGCAAACTTTCTCTCACTTCCGTCCGCCACTTTTTTGGAAAACTGCAACCACAAAAGTTTGTTTCTCTTTTTCTGCTACTACTAATCCTGTAAAGGGCATTCCTGCCCGCTTTCGCTAAAATGACACCGGACGCAGTGGTTTCTACCCGGTGTTGGAGAAATCCTTTCTCTTTGCCCTCTACTACGGGTAAATGCTCCAAATGCCAAACACCAGGGCAGAAAAATTCCCTCCTCGCTTACTACTACAACCGGCAGGGGGCAAAATGGCCGGGAGCGGAGCCGGACAACAAAAAAAGCAGTAAATCTTTTTCAAGACTTACTGCTTTCGCTGGCCGCGTCGGTGGCGGCTGGTATTCAGTTTTTATGACTTGTCCGGTGGTTCGTCAAGCCGGAACTTGAATTGACAGTCAATTAACCGCTGCTTTACATAGTCCTCCACCTCGGCGTTGACCTGCCCGTTCACTTTTGAGAAATAGCGGATATATCCGGCGTAGTGGAGCAGGACAGCGTTCACGGCTTCTGGGTCGCCCTCACGGGCTTTGAGGATTGTTTCATAGGGGAGAAGTCTACTCATACCGGCTCACCCCCATTTCTTCGCGTAGCCGCTGCAAGGCAAGCTGGATATGCCGCCCCGCTGTGCTGCGTGACCGGCCAATACACGCGCCGATCACGCGCTGCGGCTGGCGCAGAAAGTAATAGCGCAGGATTTCTTCCCGCGTCTGCTCCGGCAAAACAGAGATCGCGTCGGCAAGGGCGGCGTTGCAGAGCAGGACGGTCTGACCGCAGACGGTAAATGGGTATTCCTCGTCCGGCTCCGACGCGGCAAACTGGACAAACTTCTCGTTCATCAGATAGTCAAGGGAAACTTGCCGTTCCCATTGCCGTTTAAGCTTCAAAATCTTGTCCAAGGCGGCACAGCGGATAACAGTCTTGCAAAAGGCGTTGTACCTGCGCTGGATATATTCTTGATAGGCTATCTGGTCGGTCATGGAAATTCCCCTTTCTGAATAATAGTGCGGGGCGGTGGCACTTCTTGCTGTCGCCCCTTGATTGCCTACCAGCAAAGGCGGGCGGGGCTGTCAACGGCTGCGCATATGCGCCGTTCATCTTGACCGTTGACTGGCTCGGCTGGGTTTGCTATTTACCCGACAAACTTGAATTTATTTTAAGCTATCACGTTTTACCTTCTTAAGCCTTACTATCATTACCATAGGAATTTCTTTGTTGGTTTTAAAACATTCTTCATAAAATCCATCAATGACAAATCCAGCTCTAAAACAAAGGTTAAAAATATCTTGTATGGAACGATGATAATAAATCTGCTCTTTCGGTTGCCCTTCAATCGCTATATCATAGTAACTGTGCGGTGTCATATATTTTTCAGTCAACGTGACAAAACAAGGGTGTTGCGTTGCAAAGACAAAAATTCCGCTTTCCTGCAACAGTTCATAAACAGCCATAAGAAGTGG
>NZ_JBNMHD010000062.1:0-10041 GCF_050872605.1 Fusicatenibacter sp. | reverse complement strand
CTCCACCAATTCGCTGATTTTCTCATTTGATAACTCGGTATTTTCCTCAAACATTGTCCGGAACATTTGAAGTAGCATTTGAAATGCCTGTATCCAAGTGATATCAGACAGCTCATCGGAAAAGTATAAAAAGAGTTCGCCAAGAGACCTGTTATCATTAGATTCCCGGCTTTCCAGCGATAACATCATGTACCGAGTAAAACAACTGCGGTATGTGCTGTCATTGCATCATAGGATAGAGAATTGCACTCTCTGCTCAGGCTAAGATAACTTTTGCATACCTTGAAGAACACCTCTATATCCCAACGTTTTCCATAAATTCGGATGATTTCGTTTTCATCCAGATTTATATCTGTAGAAATAAGACAGAGGTACTCCTTGCGTTTGTTGCGGTTGCGGACATAAACCACTTTTGCTGGAATGATTTCACCATCTTTTACAACATCGACCATAACAGAGAGCAGATATCTTGATTTTCCGCGTCTCTTTTTATTCTTGTTGTAGATAGAAACCAAAGACATATCTTCACCATTGTAACGAAAGAACATCTTTGGGGTTTTCTTAACCATGCCGATTGCATCATATCCAATCTCTTTTACAGCATGAAGCGTGCTTGGAGAGGAAAACCAGCTGTCAAAAAGAACATATTTCGCAGGGATTGCAGCCTTTTTAGCAGTCTTCAAAAGTGAAAGCATGGCAGATGTTCCTTTTTCCATGGAAAGTTTTCTGCGTTTGTAACCATTGGTTCTTTTGTCTACTTTTACAGCCTCATTGATTCGATTTTTCTCGTTTTCTGTAGAAAGAAGGATGCTGTTTACAGGCAGGAACGTACTTCCATCTGACCATCAAAAAGTAAGCATTCGAAATCCAAAACGATACGTATGCTTTGCGTGGTCATAGACTTTTACAAGAAGCTCTACCTTCTTGGAACGGTTACGCTCAAACATGGAATCATCAATGATAAGGACGTTGGTACGGTCTTTTGAATCCAGTGGAATGATGGCTTCTTTGATGATCCGGGAAGAAAGAATCGTTGTGAAACGAATTCAGATTCATGTACATGCTTCTGTTAGAAAAAATCAGCAGAAACAGATACTGGAAGATTTCCGTTACCGGAATTCCTTTCTTTTTGTAGGCGTTGGATACTTTCAAAGCTGAGGAAAGATGAAATCTTGTAAAAAATCTTTTGATAGATTTCGAAATCTGCTTATCATCTTGAGTTACTTGTGTTATACTTTTATTCATAGCATGAGCCTCTGTCGATGCCCGGTTTGGGTATCGGCAGAGGCTCTTTTCCATTATGCGCTGCTATGAGAACAAATCGATTCCAACTAAAACGTCTGTTTTCATTTTTGGGATAGCCACAAGCCCTTATATTTACAGCTGATACTGTAACGATTTTTCCAGAAACTCGTCCACTGCTGGACCGGTCTGCCGGGGTGCAAAGCAGGTATGACCGGTGTCGAGCTTTGCAATCTGTTCCATCTCGGCATCCGTCAGCGTGAAGTCGAAAATGTTCAGGTTTTCCTTCATGCGCTGCGGGTTTGCGGATTTCACAATGGGGACGATACCGCGCTGGGTCAGCCAGCGGAGCGCCACCTGCGCGGGAGATTTCTCATAACTCACAGCGATGTCGCAGAGCGTTTCGTTCCGGAAAAGGTTCGCCTGTCCGGCGGACAGGGGAGACCATGCCTGCATCAGGATGTTTTGGCTTTCCATATAGGCGCGTTCCTCTTCCCGCTGGAAGAACGGATTGCACTCCACCAAATCGACCGCCGGTTTTACTTTATTCCAGAACACAAAGTCCGCCAGCTTGTCCGGCGTAAAATTATCGACACCGATAGCCCGGACTTTTCCGGCAGCGTACAGCTCCTCCAGCGCTCGCCATGCGCCGTAGTAGTCATTGTAGGGCTGATGGATGAGGTACAGATCCAGATAGTCCAGACCGAGATGCTCCATCGAACGGGCAAAGCCCCGTTTTGCACCCTCGTAGCTGGTGTCCGTAATCCACAGCTTTGTGGTGATAAACAGTTCTTCTCTGGGAACACCGCAGCGGCGAATCGCCCGCCCCACAGCTTCTTCGTTTCCATAGGCGGCAGCGGTATCAATCAGGCGATAACCAGCATGGATCGCCTGTACGACGGCTTCTTCACATTGGGCGCTGTCTGTCATGCGGAACACGCCGTAGCCGATCTTCGGCATGGCAACGCCATTGTTCAAGGTCAATTTTTCTTCGTTCATTGCAGTTCCTCCTTGTGATTCTGTAAAAAGTAGTCTAGGCAGTCGATTCGTTTCTGGCAGGCATGAAGCTGATCCAGAAGCTCGATCCGCCATGCTTTCAAAATCGCTACAGCATCTTTTTCCTTTCCGGCTTGCAGGCAAGAAATTACAGTACAGATTTGATCCGGCGGCATCCCGCTGTCGGACAGGCAGTGTTCGTTATTCATGTGCCATTTCCTCTTTTCGCTGCAAATTGGCAAATCTACGGGACGGATGGTAGCAAAGCAGTGCAATCAAAATCAGTAGCGCCGCGGCTGACAGGCTGACCGGATAAGCGGTCATAATCGTCTGGAATGTCCTGCTTTGCGGGAACACAAAATGAATCCATCCAATGCGGATTCCGCAGACACCTATGGTGGTCAGAAGCGCCGGAACGAGGGAGATACCAAAACCGCGCAGATAGCCGCTCATCACTTCGTAGAGCATACTGAACGTGTAGGCGGAGAACACCATCAGCAGCCGTGTATAGCCAATAGAGATGACCTCCGAATCGTTGTTGAAAATTGCCAGAAGATACTTTCCAGCAAACAGCACCAGTGCGATTGCGGCTGCCGAAGCGATCAGGTCTTCGATCAGGCACAGAATCAGGGTTCGTTTGCAGCGTTTGATCTGCCCTGCGCCAAAGTTTTGCCCGACAAAGGTCGTGCAGGCTTGGCTGAACGAGTTCAATACATCGTAGGCGAAAACTTCAATGTTATATGCCGCACTGGATGCCGCCATGACCACCGTGCCAAGGCTGTTGATAGCAGATTGGATTACGATGTTGGAAACCGCAAACACGGCGCTCTGGATACCGGCGGGCAAACCGATCTTCATAATCTGTCCGAAGGCTTTCCAATCAATCCGCAGCGACTGCCACTCTACATGAATGTACTGCTTGGAAATCCGCAGACGCCAGAGCAGCAGCACCGAGCTGACCGCATTGGAGATTACCGTAGCAATGGCGACACCGTTGACTGTCATTCGCAGGACTGCCACAAAGAACAAATTCAGAACAACATTCAGCACGCCGGAGGTTGCCAACGCAATCAGCGGCACACGGGTATCTCCCACACTGCGGAAAATCGCCGTCTCAAAGTTATAAAGCAAAATCACCGGCATTCCCAGCAGGTAAATTCTCAGATATAGCAGCGCCGAGTCAAACACATCGTCCGGCACATTGAGAGAGTGCAGCAGCGGAGTCGCCGCAAATTCGCCAACTACTGCCACAAGAATGCCGCCCAGAAATGCTACCACAATAGAGGTATGGACAGCTTTTTTCACCGCTTCCTGATCATCCCGCCCAATAGCGTTGGCGATGACAACATTTGCGCCCAAGGCGATGCCCACAAACAGGTTGACGATTAGCGCAATGATAGAACTGTTTGCTCCCACCGCCGCCACAGCTACGGTCTTCCCGGCACCAGTGAAGTTACCTACCACCGCAATGTCAGACGCATTGAATAGCTGTTCCAGAATGGCGGTTGCCGCCACTGGGAGTGCAAACAGCGGCAGCTTGTTCCAGATGGAACCGTGCAGCATATCCAGCTGCCGCTTTGCTTTTTCTGTTTCCATGTTCAGATGCTTCTTTCTGCTTCTATATTTCAAAAATATTATACTGCCTTCGCTTAACGATAGCAAATACTTATATAGAATGAACTATCATAGTTGACGGGAATGATAATTCGGCGTATACTATGAGGGAGGTGAAGAAATCATGGAAATTCGTCTGCTGCGCTATTTTCTTGCGGTCGCAAGGGAAGAAAATATCACACGAGCCGCAGAAAGTCTGCATATCTCCCAGCCGTCGCTTTCCAAGCAGCTTATGGAGTTGGAACAGGAAGTTGGAAAACAACTGCTGATTCGAGGAAAACGGAAGATCACGCTGACGGAGGAAGGCGTTTTGCTGCGGAAACGCGCCGATGAAATCATCACTTTGCTGGAAAAGACAGAGCGTGAGCTGAACGCAGATGCTGCGCAAATCAGCGGTGAGGTAGCCATCGGCGGCAATCCAACCGCCTCTGTACTGAAAGCCGCCGCTGCACTCCGGGCAGAGCATCCGGGTATTCATTTTCAATTTTACAGCAGTGACGCCATTGATGTGCTGGAACGGCTGGAACACGGCAGTCTGGATTTCTCTGTTTTTCTGGAACCAATCGACACCATGCAATATGAATATATTTCGCTGCCGGATTCCTTGCGCTGGGGCTTGCTGCTGCCATCCGATCATGCACTGGCGAAAAAGGGATTTATCCGGAAAGAGGATTTGCCTGCGATCCCGTTGGTATTTCACCGCAGAGCCGGTCTGCAAAGAATCATCTCTCACTGGGCGAAGACAGAAATTGAGAATCTGAATATCGCCGCGACCTATAATGTTATCAACGGTTCACCGGAGAAATTTGTGAAAACCGGTTTTGGATGTTACCTGACGACCGAGGATCTGCTGCCCTCTAAATTGGACGAAGGTGTATGCTTTTGCCCGCTGGATCCGCCGTTGGAGATACACTATGCGCTGATCTGGAAACGCTACGCAGTGTTCAGCAAAGCGGCGGAGGTATTCCTGCGGGCATTTCGGGAATGATCTTTTTGCCGGTTAGAAGTCTGCGCTTTTTAGCCTGTGAGCATAGGCTTTGAAAGGTCGAAAAACAGTATTTAATCGTCATACAGACATTGGTGATACGCTGAGTGCTGTAGCCGGAAAGAGCTATTAAAGAAGGTATTACATCGGCCTCGTATAAATGCACCCCCTCAAATCGAGAACTGTAAACAAACACAAAGACCGCAGGATCAAACCGCCTGCGGTCTTTTCTGTTCCAAGGCAAGCCACCTTACTGCCCGCGGCTTACTTTGACTTTAGCTGAAGCTCTATAACCGTCTGCTCTTTGTCCAACAATGCTGCAAGTTCATCGGCAGACAGACCGCTGATATGTCCCAGCTTGGTATAGCTCCACGAATTCGAGCCGAAAAACACCACAAGCTGATTTCCGGAATACAGAACGATATCTCCCGGCTGCGTAGTCATCTGCGCATCGCTACGGGAAAAGCTCTGCGGAAAACTGCCCACCTGCTCAAAGCCGCCATAGGCGGAAGTGTTCACGGTAATGGCGTTCTGTGCAAGGGCATATAGCTCAGTAACAGCAGCGTTATTCTCCCACTGAACATCCACAGCGGTGCCGTCAATGGTCAAAAGCAGTATCGGCTCGGTTGTATCGATTTCAGGCATGGTCGTTTCCTCTGTTGTCATTTTGGTAGATTTCTCGCTTTCTGCTGCCTGCGGCGTGTCTTCTGTTGCGGAAGCCGGCGGTTCAGTCGGCAGGTCGGGTCGGCCGGCGCAGCCGCTCAGACAGAGTATAACCGCCAGCAGCAGAACGAGCGGAATATGCCGCTTCATCTCAGATGCTCCGAAAAGAATGTCTCCAGCTTCTCAAATGGGATCACGTCCATCTGGTCGTAAAGGTCGGTGTGGCTTGCGTCGGGGATAATGAGCAATTCCTTGTTGTCCCCGGTCAGCTTGCTGTAAGCCGTCTCACTGAAATAGCGGGAGTGCGCCTTTTCTCCGTGTACCAGCAGCACAGCAAAGCAGATCTCGCTGCTGTACTGCAAGATCGGCATATTCAGGAACGACAGCGAGGACGTCACATTCCATCCATTATTGGAGTTCAGGCTGCGGGGATGGTAGCCTCGCGGAGTCTTATAGTAGGCGTAATAGTCCTTTACAAATTGCGGTGCGTCCTCCGGCAGCGGCTCGACCACGCCGCCCGTCAGAGCATAGGTGCCGTTTTTATAGTCCTCGGTGCGCTGCGTGTTCAGCGCTTTTCGCTTTTTAAAGCGTGCCTGCTCAGAATCCTCACTGTCAAAGTAGCCTTTGGCATTCACACGGGTCATGTCGTACATGGTCATAGCCGCAGTAGCTTTGATGCGGGTATCAATGGCAGCGGCATTGATTGCCATGCCGCCCCAGCCGCAGATACCGATGATACCGATGCGCTCCGGGTCAATATTCTCCTGCACGGAGAGAAAGTCTACCGCTGCACAGAAATCCTCGGTGTTGATGTCCGGCGAAGCGACATAGCGGGGTGTACCGCCACTCTCGCCGGTATAGGACGGGTCAAAGGCAATCGTCAAGAATCCAAGCTCCGCCATTTTCTGCGCGTACAATCCAGAGGACTGCTCCTTTACCGCACCGAACGGGCCGCTGATGGCAATAGCGGGCAGCTTGCCCTCCGCACCCTTCGGTGTGTACATATCCGCTGCCAGCGTGATGCCGTAGCGGTTGTGAAAGGTCACCTTTCTAACATTGACCTTATCGCTTTTGGGGAACACCTTGTCCCATTCCTGTGTCAAATTCAGTTTTTCCATATTCAGACCTCCTTGCCTGTTGCCTTAAAATATACTGTGTTGTCCACGGCTTCCAACCATTCATTGGAGGTTTCGTCCCCCGTAACCTCTACCGCCAGATGAGAGAACCAGCTATCCGGTGCTGTGCCGTGCCAGTGCTTTACGCCCACAGGGATATTTACTACATTGCCGGGGCGCAGCTCCTGTGCCGGTTTACCCCATTCCTGATAGTAGCCTGTACCGGCTACGCAGACAAGAATCTGTCCACCACCGCTTTTGGCGTGATGAATGTGCCAGTTGTTGCGGCAGCCCGGCTCAAAGGTCACATTGTAAATGCCGACCTGCAGCGTAGAAAGAGGCGCGAGATAGCTTTGCCCGATAAAATATTTTGCAAAGTCGTCATTGATTCTGATGCTTGACTTTTGCGTTGGCAGCATCGTCCTCCGCCCAAACCTCCTTTGCCATACGGAAGGCCGCCCACGCCTTGGGCTAGCCCGCATAAAATGCCGCATGGGTCAGTATCTCCGCAATTTCCGTTTTCGTCACGCCGTTATTCTTTGCAGTTGTCAGATGGTACTGAAAGGACGAATCCGTCAACCCCTGCGCCATCAGCGCCACCACTGTTACAATGCTGCGGTCCCGCAGGGAAAGCTTGTCTTCCTGGCTCCACACCTGTCCGAACAGCACATCATCATTCAATTCCGCAAATTTAGGAGCAAATTCTCCCAGAGCCTCTCTGCCTGCCGTTTGTTTAACTGCCAAATTCCGTTCCTCCCATCAAATGTTCAGTGTGTTGACCCATTTCTGTACGTCAGCGGTACTTTCATTGCTTTGCAAACGCTTACCGGGCAGCCACGCCGCTGCGGGGCAGACCGCCTTGAGGATGCTGTCTGTTTTGCCCATACCGCTGCCGCCGGAGGTGGCGAAGGGGATCACGGTTTTTCCGGCAAAGTCATAGCATTCCAAGAAGCTTTCAATAATGCGCAGTGCTTGATACCACCAGATGGGAAATCCCACAAACACTGTGTCATACTGTGCCATATCCGTGATCTTAGTTGCAATGGCGGGACGGCTGTTGTCATTGTTCATCTCCAGAGTGCTGCGGCTGCCTTTGTCCGTCCAGTCGAGATCGGCGGCAGTATAGGGCACCTCTGGCGCAATCTCAAATAGATCACCGTCAACAACGCCTGTAATGGTTTTTGCCAGCTTCGCGGTTTCTCCACCGGCGGAAAAATAGGCTACCAATATCTTTTTCATATACGCTTCACTCCTATTGGCTTAAAATATGTTCTTCGTACCGGAAATGCTTGTTCAGACATCCTTGCCCATCTGATAGGCTTGCTCCAGTGCGGCATGACCTGCGATCTCTCCCACGCCGTTTACACCGCCAGCGAAAACGGTAGCTGCAAGCTCACATCTGTCAAAGCAGTCAACCCATCCCTGAATAGCCTTTTCTGTGCCCGCAAAGGTTTCCGATGCGTCCTCTGCCGCCGTTGCAAGCAGATAGACCTTCGTAAAGGCGTAGTCTGTGTCAAAGAGTGGATTCGCTCGGTCGAGCATGGTCTTGAGCTGACCGCTGACGCAGTAATAGTAAACGGGTGTGGCAAACACCAGCACATCCGCGTCGTGCATTTTTGCGGTGATCTCCACGGCATCGTCTTGGATGACGCAGTGCCCAAGATTCAGACAGGCAAAGCAGCCTTTGCAGAAGCCATATTGCTTTTCCCGCAGAAACACTGTCTCTACCTGATGACCAGCTTCCTGAGCACCCTTGGCAAAGGCGACCGCCAAGGTCTCCGAATTGCCGCCCTTGCGGGGGCTTGAAGAAAGAATCAATACTTTTTTACTCATCATAAAACACTCCTTGCGCTCCGTTTTCTTTTGTGTTATGATAATGATAACACCTAAACCTAACTTCAGGTCAAGATTTTTTTGAAAATTTTCGGAGGAATTTTTATGTATTCGATCGGACAGGTGGCAGAGATGTTCGGAATACCCATCTCTACACTGCGCTATTATGACAAGCAGGGCCTTTTCCCGAATATGGAGCGAGTATCCGGTATCCGCAAGTTTAGTGAAGCAGAGATTGAAGCGCTTCGGGTTATTGAGTGCCTGAAAAAGGCGGGCATGGAGATTAAGGACATTCGGCAGTTCATGGATTGGTGCTCAGAAGGACCGTCCACCTATCCGCAGCGCAAGGAATTGTTTGAAACGCAGAAGGCGCATATGGAGGAGGAGATTGCACGGATGAACCGCACTCTGGATATGCTGAAATTCAAATGCTGGTACTATGAACAGGCAATTCGGGACGGAAATGAGGAAAAACTCGCCGCCATGATTCCCGACGGGCTGCCTAAAAACATCCGTACAATCTACGACAGCTCCCACAAAGAATAACACGCTCCTGTTACTGCATAGAAGCCAGAATGCAACACAAGAAGATATTGCACCCCATCAATGGAAAATTTCACCATCTATGAGCCGAAGTTGCACTCCTTACACGGTTTCTATCAAAATTACGGTTTTTTATTTATTATTTATAAAAATATGTTACAATATATTCAAATTAAAATTTGAAAGGGAAATGTTTTAATGGGATTTTTTCAAAATACTTGTAAGCCAGAAGGATTTGGCGGAAAATTAATGGTAAAGATGATGAATAGCGGACACACTCATTTGGCAAACTGGGGATTTTCTAAAATTTCAGTAAACGAAGATTCAAAAGTTCTTGATGTAGGCTGTGGCGGTGGAGCAAATATTGCTGTCTGGCTGGATATATGCAAGAATGGCCATGTAACAGGTCTTGATTTTTCAGATGTAAGCGTTGGAGAATCCAGAAAATTAAATGATACAGCAATCAATCAAAAAAGATGTGAAGTACTTCAAGGTAATGTCGCGGATATGCCATTTGATAATGAATCGTTTGATTGTGTATCTGCTTTTGAAACCATTTATTTCTGGCCAGGTCTTACAAAGTGCTTTACTGAAGTGAATCGTGTATTAAAAAGCGGTGGTACATTTATGATATGTAATGAAATCGACGGAACAAATACCGCTGATGAAAAATGGCCAAAAATGATTGACGGTATGAGCATTTATAACGATAAGCAAATTCGTGATGCGTTAGAAGAAGCAGGCTTTTCTGATATAGAAAGCCATTCTGACAAAAAGAATCATTGGCTGTGCATTTTAGCAAAAAAGAAGTTCTCTCAATATTAAAAATTTAAATAGCGAATTTCTATAATAATTGAAATTATTTTGCCATAATTGGGGCTGTGAAAAAATGAAGTTTAAGAATTCATTTTTCGCAGCTCCTTTCAATTTTTGCAAAAAAATAAGGCAATTGTTTAAAAAGGGTATACTCCCCCTTACCCCAAACAGCGTAATGTTGAAAACTTAAGCAGCTTTTTGCAGTCTGATTTGTTTTGTATAAAATTTGTGGAG
>NZ_JBNMHD010000061.1:0-10250 GCF_050872605.1 Fusicatenibacter sp. | reverse complement strand
CCTTCAGCCGGACATCCACACCGTTCGTTAATACTTTTCGTCTATACTTTGGGCACCATACTACATGGTACTTACAGGAATAGACGACATTATTGTTTGATTGATATGTTGTGTTCATATTTGTATTATACGACATTTTATCGATTAATACAACTGTTATTTTGTCCATCTTCAATTACTTGCGTAAATTCGATGGACGCGTCTTATATCCCCATAGCTGAAGCAAGGGGTTTTACGACGCATTGGATAATTTTATACAATCCAGTTCAACAGCCTTAGAAACGCAGGCGTAAGCGGTGGCTGAGGGAAACGAACAAGAGCAAAATAAGAGTTTACGAACCTGTCGAAACTTGCTATAATTTTCACCAGAAGATTGCGAGAGTGCAAAGCACGTAGCAATCTGATTTTTACGCAGGAGAAGGAAGTAATTTTTTATGAGTTCACAAAGATCTTATTCATTTTCCCGCCAGGTTCTGATCAACGGAATCCGCGATGGTATTCCGATCGGGCTTGGCTATTTTGCGGTCTCGTTTTCGCTCGGCATTGCGGCGCGTAAGGCAGGTCTTAGTCCTTTTCAGGGCTTTCTCGCCAGTCTTTTTAACAATGCTTCCGCCGGAGAATACGCCGCCTTTACACTGATTGCCGCCAATGCAGGCTATCTGCAGGTCGCCATCATTACGCTCATCGCCAATGCGCGGTATCTGCTGATGAGCTGTGCGCTTGCCCAACGTTTTTCACCGGACACGCCGTTTTTCCACCGTTTTCTCATTGGTTACGATGTGACAGATGAACTGTTCGGCATCACAATTGCGCGCCCGGGCTGGCTGAATCCGTATTATACGTACGGCGCCATTCTCGTCGCTGCTCCCGCGTGGTCGATCGGCACGGCACTCGGCATTATTGCCGGAAATCTGCTGCCGCTGCGCGCTGTCAGTGCCTTAAGTGTGGCGCTGTATGGCATGTTCCTTGCGATCATCATTCCCCCGGCGCGAAAAAGCCGTGTGGTAGCAGGTCTTGTTGCCGTCAGCTTTTTCTTAAGCTTTATCTGCAACTATCTCCCGGGCATCTCCACTCTCTCCGACGGAACCAGAACGATTCTGCTCACCGTTCTGATTTCCTGCGCCGGAGCTATCCTGTTCCCGGTAAAGACAGAGGAGGAAAACGCTGATGTACAATAATTATATTTATATCGCCGTCATGGCCCTGGTTTCCTACACCATCCGGATTCTGCCGCTGACGCTGATCCGGAAGCCGATTAAAAATCAGTTTATTCAGTCGTTTCTGTACTATGTACCATACGTGACACTGTCCGTCATGACCTTCCCGGCGATCGTCCATGCAACACAGAGCCCTGTTTCCGGCGCACTCGCACTTGTCGTCGGCATCGCAGCCGCATGGTTCGGTGCAAGCCTGTTTCAGGTTTCGGTGGCATGTTGTGCGGTGGTGTTTGTGATTGAACTGTTTTTGTAAATAAATTTTTCCGAATATGGAAAAACGGGCTGTCCATGGGAAGAACTCTGCTTCCCTGGGCAGCCCGCGTTGATTCTTTCTTGTTACTCTGCTTTTCTGAAATGATATACGCTGACCGAAGCCGCCGGCAATGCAATCTGGAAGGAGTCTTCTTCCCGTGCAGGTGCTTTTCCTTCTTTGCAGCGGACACGGTTCGGATGTTTCACATCGTTGTAGTTCTGCGGATCTTTGGAGTGCAGTGTTTTGGCCTCAACAAATTCCGGACACTGTTTGAATTTCAATTCGATTTTCTTTGATTCGCTGTAGCTTGTATTTACAAGGTTGACGTAGATATCATCATTTTTGATCGAAGCAAAGATGCAGACCTCAGGATCTTTATTCTTTTCCTCAAATCCAAGCGTATACGCACCCTGGTGTACCTGGTACATCTCGAATACATCGTAGTTTGGTGTCAGAATGCAATGCTCGCCCTCCGTCAGGAACAGGGAATTCAGAACGTTGACAGACTGTGCTACACATGCCATGCGCACATCCCCGGTGTTGCGGTGGAAAATATCCAGCGTCAATGCGGTTGTAACGGCATCGCGCATTGTGCACTGCTGGTACAGCGCCGGACGTGCATTAAACGCGCTGCTGTGCCAGTTACCCCACTCACCGACAATCAGTTCACATTTTCTCGGTGCCGTCCGGAATGGACCCTCCGGCTTCGGAAGTGCCTCAAGACCGGCGTCTATCAGGCGGCGCTGCTCGTGAATGACATTTTCCAGCTCTTTGCATCCATTAATCACGTCATACCACTGTTTTTCATCGAACTTTTTCTCCGTCTGAAGCTGTTTCAGATTCCAGTTGTAAAAATGGAGATCATAGCCGTAAAGCGATGGCATACGGTATTTTCCCATCTCCTTGAAAAAGTCTTTCGTCCACGCAACACGCTCTTTTGGCTTGTTCCCATCCGGACCGCTGGCAATGCATTTAGGCGGAAACGCCTGATCGCCCGATCCAAAGGATGGACAGGACGATGTAAATTTCCGATATTCATTCGCATACATCTGCGGCGTCATTTTTCCGCCGCCATCCCATACTTCATTTCCAATGCCCCAGTATTCTACCTGAAACGGTGCTTCGTGTCCGTTTACCTTCCGCTCTCTGGTAAGTGTTGTAGATTCTCTTCGATTGCAATACTCCATCCATTCACGCATTTCAGCCGGAGAACCTGTCATCATATTGACATTAAACCATGGTTTTGCGCCGATCATTTCACAGAATTCCATCATCTCGTGCGTACCGAACTGATTCGGATCGGTTTCAAATGTACCAAAATTTTCATTATAAGTAACCGGCCTGTTCTCTCTCGGTCCGATCCCGTTTCTCCAATGATAAACATCCGCATAGCATCCGCCCGGCCCGCGGATCACCGGCGGATGCAGCTTCCGAAATGCATCCACAAGGTCTTTTCGGATTCCATGATAATTCGGAATCTCCGAATCCTCACCGACCCAGATGCCATCGTAAATACAGGAGCCAAGAAATTCTATAAAGTGTCCCTGCAGCTCCGGGTAAATATAGTTCTCTCCGATTAATTTTCGAAACGTAATTTTCTGCATACAGACTTCCTCCAATGTAAGAAATTCAGCACCGCAAAGCGCGAATTACTGCGTCACAGATTTTTATCATACTCCGGTACGCCTTCCCATCGGCTCCTTGTAATTCGCGCTCTGCAATACTGCCTTTTGCGTATTATTTTGGGTCTTTGCTATATATTTCAGTATAGGACATGTCGAAAAAAAATACAACGTGTTGCCGGAAAATCCCAACGTGTGTCTGAAAAGAATTTCCGAAACAAACTCTGAGATGAGAGCTGTTCGCGCGGGCTATCGCAGCCGAAGGAGGACAAGCGTTCCGCAAAGTCGGGCTTGCAGCCTGGAAAATGCAATTCTATGCTTGACATCTGATATTATCAGTGATATATCATTAATATAACCAGATATTATGCAGAACTTATTGTTTATCCGGATAAAAAATACACAGGAGAACTTAGATGGATCAGAAATTATACGACAGTTATGTAAAGATTTTAAAGAACGAACTTGTTCCGGCCCTCGGATGTACCGAACCGATTGCGATTGCCTATGCAGCTGCGAAAGCACACGAGGTACTCGGACAGATGCCGGAAAAGATTGAACTTTGCTGCAGTGGAAATATTATTAAAAATGTAAAAGGCGTTAAGGTTCCGAATTCCAACGGACTGAAGGGAATTGATGTTGCAGCAACACTCGGTGTTGTCGGCGGACGGGCCGATCGTGAGCTTGAGGTTCTTGAGGACGTAACCGAAGCAGACATTGAAAAGACAAAAGAACTGGTACAGCAGGGATTCTGCACCTGTACCTTAAAAGAAGGTGTAGAAAATCTCTATATCGTTGCAAAAGTCATCGCCGGTGAGCACAGCGCCGAGGTTACAATTGTCAACCGCCATACACTGATTTCACGCATCGTAAAGGACGGCGAAGTACTCTACCAGATTGCTGCACATGAAGATTCTCCGGAATATGTAGATAAAAGCGTGCTGAATGTCAAAGATATTCTCGAATTTGCCGATACGGTAAAAATCGAAGATGTCAAAGACATTCTTGACCGTCAGATCACCATGAACTCTGCGATTTCCGATGAAGGCCTGAATCATCCGTACGGAGCACAGGTAGGCCGCACCCTTCTGAATGATTATGGCAATGACGTGAAAATCCGCGCCCGTGCCCGCGCAGCAGCCGGTTCCGATGCACGTATGAGCGGCTGTTCTCTTCCGGTTGTCATCAATTCCGGCAGCGGAAACCAGGGTATGACCGTTTCTCTTCCTGTTATTGAATTTGCAAAAGAATGGAACGTTTCGCAGGATAAACTGTACCGCGCACTCGTTGTCAGCAACCTGATCGCCGTTCATCAGAAAAAATATATTGGCAGCCTTTCCGCTTACTGCGGTGCCGTCAGTGCCGGCTGCGGCGCAGGAGCTGCCATCACCTATCTTTCCGGCGGATCGTATGAGGATGTCAGCCTGACCATCGTCAACACCATCGGAAACGTCGGCGGTATTGTCTGCGACGGAGCAAAATCCTCCTGTGCAGCAAAAATCGCATCCGCTGTTGATGCCGCAATTCTGGCTCACTACATGGGCCAGCATCACAGAAGCTTCCAGCCGGGAGAAGGTATCGTGCGGGAAGATGTCGAAGATACGATTAAGAGTATGGGATACATCGGAAGAGTCGGCATGAAAGATACCGATACGGAAATCCTGAATATTATGATCGACCGTGTGGATATTGACGAAGTGTGTAAATAATAAAAATATTACGATAAGGCAGCCATCTGGACAAATTTGCACAGATGGCTGTTTTTATGTCGTTTTTCCTGTCCACCCTGAAAACCGCTACGACGCCCTCATCTTGGCAAAATCTCCCATAAATTGTGACATACATTTTGCAGAAAGCCTTTTTAACAGACTTTTTTAAACAGGCTCTGATTTTGATTTGAAAAAACGGAGGTTCTGCATTATGATGAAGTACAGGAATCTATGAACTGGCTTTACAGCTTCCGAAAAGCTATGGTGTCTTCCTTGTGACGGATTCTGCAAAACAAGCAGGAAGCAGAAAGAGAATGAATTATGAAAGTATTAATCTTTGGTTCTTTAAATATCGATTATGTCTACTCTGTCAACCATTTTGTCCAACCCGGCGAAACGCTTTTGGCGGATGACCGGCAGATTTTCAGCGGCGGAAAAGGGCTGAACCAGGCGATTGCTTTTGCAAAATATGGCCTGGAAACGTGGCATGCCGGCGCTGTTGGGGCAAAGGATTCTGCTCCGCTGCTGGAAACGCTGAAAAAGGCAGGTGTTCATACGGATCTTGTTCTGAAAAAAGAAGGACCATCGGGACACACGATCATTCAGAATACGCCGGAAGGTGAAAACTGTATTATCCTCTTCGGCGGTGCCAACCAGGCCATTACGAAAGCGGATGTGGATCATGTATTAACCTTCGCCGAATCGGGCGACTATCTGGTTCTGCAGAATGAAATCAGCGAGATCCCTTATCTGATGGACTGCGCGTATGAAAAAGGCATGCACATTGTGCTGAACCCCTCACCCGTCAATGAAAAGATTTTCCAGATGCCGCTCGAAACGGCTGAATATCTGATTCTGAATGAAATTGAGGCTGCTGCAATTTTAAAAGAAACGGGGGCTGCCCTTGCTGAAAACGCGGATGGCACTGCTCTGCTAAACGGACTGGTTCACAAATTTCCGGATAGCAAAATTGTGCTCACCCTCGGCAAAGAAGGTTCCATGTATGGCTATCACACCCAACGCTGCGCACAGGGCATTTTCCCGGTAAAAACCGTTGATACCACAGCGGCAGGCGATACCTTTACCGGATACTTTGTCGGTGAAATTATAAACGGAAAAACACCGGAAGAAGCATTAAAAACAGCCGCTATGGCATCTGCGATTGCGGTAGGTAAAAAAGGTGCAAGCACATCGATTCCGACGTTGGCGGATGTCAAGGCGGCTTTATAAAAAATTCAGAAAGACAACATGGCAAAGATACTACAAATATGATATAGTATTAGAACAGAACCGAAGATGTTCCAGAAGAATTCCTACCTTAAAAATTCCCGGAAGAGTGGATAATCGGAAAGGACAAGGCAAGGAATACATGAGTAAAAAAGACACTGTTACCAAAGCATTCATGCGCGAAAACTCTGTGTTTGCAGACGCTTTTAATTACCTGATTTTCCATGGAGAAAAGGTGATTCAGCCAGAACGGCTGCGGGAGCTTGACACGACGGAACTGGTACAGCTGGTTGTGAAAGGGAAGAAGTCCTCAAATGAAGCAATCCAGAAATACCGGGACGTTTTGAAGACTGCTGTCATTATGGAGGACGAGAATGCTGATTACCTTCTGCTTGGAATTGAAAACCAGACAGATGTACATTATGCAATGCCCGTCCGAAATATGATTTATGATGCTCTGCAGTATGGAAATCAGGTTTCCGCTATTGCTGCAGAAAATGCAAAGAAAAAGAACGCCGCGACACGTGCGGAATTTCTTTCCGGATTTCATAAAGCAGATAAACTCCGGCCAGTGATCACTCTTGTGGTTCATTTCGGCGCGGAGCCATGGGACGGGGCAACTTCTTTGCATGAAATGATGGATTTCCCTCTAGAAGAAATGCGGACATTCATTCAGGATTACAAAATCCATCTTATTGATCCAGCCGCAATTGAGCCGGAAGAACTTGAAAAATTTTCTACCAGTCTGCGGGAAGTGCTCGGCTGCATTAAGTATTCGAAGGATAAAGAAAAACTCTCTTCTTTTATCCGGAATAATACACGAATGACGTTAGAACGAAATGCCGCCAGGGTAATTCAGGCAATCACAAACGTAACCATTGATCTTTCAGAAGAAACGGAGGAAGTAGATATGTGCAAAGCGATTGATGACATGATGCAGGACAGCAGAAAGGAAGGACTCGCTGAAGGGATGGAGAAAGGTAAAGCAGAAGGTATTCTCTTTACACTCACCAGCCTGGTTAGGGATGGTATTCTGAGTGTCAAGGATGCTGCCTTTCGGGCAAATATGACGGAGAGTGCGTTTGAGGCAGCAATGAAAAAGAGCCAGGCATAATCATAATTTAACCGAATCAAGTAAGTCCCCTGCTTCCATTGCAAAAAGCAATAAGCAGTGGGTGGGGACTTGCTTGATTCGGTTAAAAAACGACTGCCGGAAATCAGAGGAAAAATCTGATTCCCGGCAATTTCTATTTCTAATAATCCCTGTTACATCCCATAATTCAATTTCAGTTTCGCAAAAAAGTCTCTCAGCGTCAGCTCCGCATTCGGGTCATGGTAAACACGGATTTTACGGTTCTTTCCGGTGAAATGATAGCTCATGTCCTCATAGCTGATCTCCGGTGCTTCTACCATTTCATAGAGGTCGGTACGCTGTACCTCTGCCAGCAGCAATCCAACCGTCGGGGAATCGCCAAGACCCCAGATTTCGCCATGCGGCCACTCCTGAAACTGGTAGAAGGTGTTGTTGAAGTCTACCATCTGCTGATACAGATAATTTCCGATCTCGCCACATGGCTGAACGTTAAGCTGCAGCTCGGCAAGAGAAACTGTCACTTTCTTGTATACGGTAGACGGAACCTGCCATACTTTCATGCCGGATTTCATCACAACGTTTGCAGCGGCGATGTCCTGACGGAGGTTGAACTCCTCTCCGCCTGCCGGATACGGTGCGCCGCCGATTCAGATAGCAGTCATACGGTCCGCGATTTCCGGTTTCATCAGAAGTGCGGAAGCAACGTCTGTCAGCGCGCCCTGGCAGGCAATAAACAACGGATGTGAATCATCTTTCATCGCTTCTTCGATGATCAGCTTAGCACCCTCAGACACGGCCGGAGTCTGCTCGTCCTTCATCGGAAATTCCGATCCTTTGCAGACCGGGCATACGCCCCGCAGATCCATCAGATCGAGTACTTTATTGACCTCGTCCATGCTAGCCTGTGCGGTGTGTCCATCGCCGTAATCGCGAGAGAACATGTTAAAGTGGCACGGAACGATGCCTTTCATAATAAACATCGGTGTCATCAGGTGGTGTGCCAGTGCGAACTGGTCGTCCGCCTCATTTTTGCAGTCTGTGCTGACAATCATACGCACGCGTTTGTTGTCCGGCACAGAGAATGTATAATTCATTTTTTTCATAGCAAATCCTTTCTGCTGTAAAATCAGAAGTATACAAAACAATCCGCCCGAATACCGCACAGTTTTACGGTTCCCGGGCGGATTTGCCTTAGTTATACCAGGTATTAATATTTCCTTAGTTTGCTTCTTTTACCGATGCAATCGTATCAAGGTTGGTCTGTGGAGTCTTTGTAGCCCCTCCATTTTCATCCAGCCATTTGTCCAGCTGCTCCTGTTTTGCATCCATAACGGTCTGCAGTCCGGCTGCATACAGTGCATCATTCAGTTTCTGAAGTGTTTCTTCTACACCAGCAACTCCGACAGAACCTGTCTCGAGTGCAGGACGATACGTATTCAGTGCATTCTGCAGTGCTGTGATCTGTGTAGAGTATTCAGAAGAATCCCACATAAATCCGTATGCCGGTGAATACTGTGCCCAGTCATTGTGATGCTGCAGTTTATCCCAGTAATTTGCATCTTTGGATCCATCATTCCATACGTAGGTATTAAACTGATTGCCCATAAACCATCCTGTGTTCTGGTGATATTTAAAGTTAGAAGCATCTTCACCATCTACATAATAAGCAGTACCATCATCCAGAACTTTATAGTTTACATCCTGAATACCATTCTGCCACAGATTCATAACTTCTGGATCTGTATACAGTGCGGAAATAAACTTAAAGGCCATTTCCGGATCCGCACTGTTGGTTGCGATACCAGTATCATAAAAGCTTACGTTTGTAGTTGAATATCCACCTTCTACATCCTGTCCAAAATACATTGCATAGCAGTCTGTTCCTGTAGACGCTTTTGCCTCAACAAGATAGCCCGGCTTAATTGCTGACATATAAGAGAACGTATTTCCAGCCTTCATCATAACTGCAGCTCCCTGTGTATCCGTCAACGCATCCGGATAAATGTATCCAGCATCAAACCATTCTGCCAGCTGGGTTACTGCTTCTTTGTAAGTATCAGTTTCAAACTCGTTCACTACGGTTGTGGAATCATGATCAGCCTCCCAGTCCAGAACGCCGAACTGATCCGCCAACTCATCGAAAAATGCAAGACGTCTCATCGGGCTTGAGCTTCCCTGCAGATACAGAGGTGTCATTTCCGGATGTGCTTCTTTTACTTTCTTGAAAATTTCAGTTGCAACAGACCAGTCATACACTTTTCCAGTGTATTCATCCTGATTCAACTCCAATCCGTATTCCTCTGCGATACCAAGTTCATCACAGATATCTGCTCTCATAGTCAAACCACCAAGTTCAACCGATTCCTTCTGTGCCGGGAAACCGAACAGAATACCATTCATGGAGCCTACCGTTGCATTTGCCTCGCCAAGCACATCTTTAATAGCCTGTCCCTCCGGAGTATCCATATACTGGTTCATATCGACAATACCATTCATTGCAATCCAACTGGAAGCATTGCTGTAATAAATTGGCATAACATCCAGTTCATCACCACCGGAAATCATCAACTGAATTGTCTGCTGATATTCTGAATACTGCAGTGGGAGAAATTCCACTTCAATATGATATTTCGGAATCATGTATTCATTCAATGCATCCTGTACCGCCGTACGTGCTGCGTCATCCTGCTCGTAAAACTCAACGAATGCAAATACCAGATGATAAGGATTTTCTTCTGTGTACTCACCAAGCTCTGTTTTTGTTACAGAAGCATCTGCCTCGCCAGATGCCGATGCTGTTGCTGTTGTTCCTGAAGAGCTCTTGGAAGAGCCGGAAGCGTCTCCACTGTTTCCGCAGCCGACAAGCAGGCCGCCCACCATTGTCGCTGCCAGAAAAGCAGCAAGCATTTTTCTTTTCATATGAAAATTCCTCCTTAAAATAAGTTTATCACGAAGCAGCCTTTTGCTGCTAATGATTCATTCTATCTGCAGGGATTTCGCTTTTAGTAACGCATATTTATAAGTAGCCCCTTTTCTGTATTCACTTTTCCTTTTTTCTCACAGACAGAACCATTATGCACAAAATTTCCCCTTTTCTGTTTGGAACCGTTTTACCTATTTCTTTTTCCT
>NZ_JBNMHD010000060.1:0-10745 GCF_050872605.1 Fusicatenibacter sp. | reverse complement strand
CAGCCACCCGGCTCCGAACTAGGTTTTTCTGTTTCAAAAGAACTCATTCACTGTAGCTCTCGCTGACAGCTTAGTTATAATAACACCATCAAAAGCAAAAGTCAACACCTTTTTTCGAATTTTCTTATTTTTAGAAAAATATAGTTAATTCTGCATATTTCGTATTTTATCTGACTATTTAGAATCTATTCGAAACCGTCAAAAGAAAAGGCGCCTTCCGGCGCCCTTTCCCTTTCGACTCTTATTTCTCACGTTTACGATAAGCAACTGCTCCGACCACTGCTGCTGCAGAAACGCCGAGCAGGATCACCCACAGCATCACCTGTGTGCGGTCTCCCGTGTCCGGACTCTTTGTTGCTTTCTTCAGATAGAATACGGTATCCGCCTGGCCCTTACTTGAAACGATCGAAATCGTATGCTTGCCTTCTGCCAGACTCTTTGTACACTCTGCCTTCAGCGTAACCTGCGTATTCTCTTTTCCAGCCGTCACATAATTCTTCGCATCAATCTCTTTCTGGTCGATGAGAACCTTTTTGAGATCCTTTGCTTCAAAATCTGCGGTGAAGGAAAGCTCCTTGCCCTGCATACCTGACTGATTGACTCCTTTGGTAATCTTCGGAAGACTCTGCACAGTCATCGGTTTCTGTTTCAGGCCGGCAATCGCTTTTTCCAGCGCTGCCGCATAACCATCCACCGTCTTCTGCTCCGTGATATTCTTTCCGCGTACAATCGCTGCTTTTGCATCATTGACTGCTTTTACGCTCTCGTCCGTGTATTTCTTCAGATCGTTTGGAATCTTCTTCACTGCGGCATCTACTTTGCTGTAGTCCGCATCTTTATACGTAAGGCCGGCAATCGCTGCCTCGATCTTTTTTGCGTAACCGTCTACGCTCTCCTGCTCTGTGACCGGCCGCTCGGTTACGACGCTGTTCTTTGCATCTTCCAGTGCTTTTACAGACGCATCGGTATACAGACTGAGGTCCGCCGGAATCTTTTTGATGGCTTCCTCTACTTTGGAATAATCTGCTTTCCGAACCTGCAGTCCTGCCAGTGCATTTTCAATTGCTGCTGCCCAGCCGTCTACTTCTGCCTGATCCAGAATGGTTTTTCCGCTTTCTACGCTGTTGATCGCTGTCTGAAGCGGCTGAATGCTTTCTTCCGTATAAATACTCAGATCATTCGAAACTTTGGCAAGAGCCGCGTCTACGGCGCTGTAGTCCGCCGGTTTCAGGGTCAGTCCGTCAAGAGCTGCCTTCAGGTTTTCTGCAAACTGATCGACTTCCTCCTGTCTGCTGTCATCCAGATCCCATACAATGGCTTCTTTTGCCGCATTCAGTGCTTTTACACTCTCTTCGGTATAAATGGATAAGTCTTTCGGAATCTCTCCCAGGAGTTCTTCCACTCCCAGATAATCTGCCGGAACCGGTTTGCGTACCAGTGCTGCAATTGCATTCTCCAGTGCTTCCGCATAAGCAGCAACTGCCTGCTGCTCTTCTATCGTTTTGGTGCGGTCGATGGATGCGATGACTGCTTTCAGTGCTTCCACGCTCTCTTCCGTATAGATAGAAAGATCTTCCGGAACTTTGGCAAGTACTGCATCAACTTCTGTGTAATCTGCGCCAAGAAGCGTCAGTGCGTTTACTGCTGTCTGAATGGCTGCCGCATAACCATTTACGGTTTCCTGTTCAGCTGACGGCAGGTTCTCTTTTACCGCTTCTTTTGCTTTCTGAACAGCTGCCGCGCTTTCTTCTGTATATCGGCCCATGTCCTCCGGGATCAGCGCCAGCGCTTCTGTTACTTTGGTGTAATCTGCGGCTTTTACAATCACAGTGAATTCCTGTGTGAAGTCAACGCCGGTTTTCTTTCCGTCTTTGATTGTCGCCAGAAGTTTTACGGTTCCGGCATTCGTTACTTTCAGGTTTGTGCCGTCTAAAACAGCACCTGTCATTCCGGCATCCGTGATTTTCCATGTGATCTGTTTCTGATCTGCATTTTCCGGAACTGCTTTACCCGTCAGTGCGGTGGTTCCCGGGATTTCTTTCGGTATGCCCTGGATTTCTGTTACAGCTACGTACTCATAGGTTCTTATCTGAATTTCAATGGCATCTTTTGTTTCCGTTTCTGCGATCTTTGTTACAATCCAGCTTCCGTTCCAGCTGTCTGCCTTTTTAAGCAGATAATCTGCCGGAGCCTTTTTGGCCCTTTCCGTAAGATCCTTCAGATTCCAGGAAGCCGCCGCTGCGATCACAGCCTCTTTTTCTGTTTTTATTCTTTCTTTGCCATCCTTCTGATTTTTCTTTTCATCCGGATTTGTTTTTTCTGAAAGTATTCGGATTTCTCTGTTCTCTGCATCATTTTTAATCTCCGTATCTTTGCCGAGAACGTCGCCTGCTTTCAGCGAAAGCTCTCCGAACTTCCACGTTTTGGCTTCCTCTTTTGCGAATGCCATGGTTGGGAACATCGTCACGATCAGAAGCATGGACAGTACAAACGAAAGCATTTTTTTCGTTTTCTTCATAACACAAATCCTCCTTTCCTTTTTGATTGTTTTGCAGCCGCCAGGGGCCGCAGTTTCTCTTGTTACTTTCATTATACGTGTGTCAGAAAAAGAGTCAACGGGCCGTAAAAATTCGTAAGAATTCTTGTGCATTTCCGCTAAAATACTTTCAACGTTTTTTCACAATACTTCCATGAATTTTTACGGCCCGTCAGATTTTCTTAAGATATTCCTTTATTTGTGATGAAGCACATATTTCACATACGCAATTCTGCGGCTGTCCGGTGCCCAGGAGTTGACATTGATACTGCCCTGGCCGCCGAAAAGATCCAGCAGTTTTTTCTTATTCTGTCCGTCATAATCCATCATTCCAAGCGATACCTGCATGTTCGGCAGATGCTCGTTCGGTTCCAGCTCGCCTTTGGTGAAGATCAGGTAAATGACGTGTTTTCCATCCGGCGAAACGTGGCCAAACCAGTTGTTGGCATCGGAATCTGTCATCTGGGTGAGACCGCTGCCGTCACGGTTCATCCGCCATACCTGCATCAGACCGCTTCTGGTGCTGTTGAACCAGATGTGCTTTCCGTCCGGTGAATACTCCGGACCGTCGTTGTAGCCTTTGCCGTCCGTCAGGCAGGTTTCCTCGCCGCCGTCTGATGGAATCGTACAGATTTCAATGCGCATGGTCTTCTCTTCCGGCTTTTTGCGGAAGGCACAATACGCAAGTTCTTTTCCGTCCGGCGACCAGCCGTGCAGATAGCTGAGACCCGGTCCGGTGAGGTCTTTTGGTTCACCGCCTGTCATCGGGAGCACGTAGATGTGGGATTCATACGTTCCATCTGTGAGTTCCGGCGGCATGCAGCTTACCGCCAGCAGCTGGTTGTCCGGTGACGGAACATGGTCATTGTTGCACTGCACACAGTCGCCGGTATCAACCTGCTCCACATGGTCTTTGTCAATTTCGTAGCGATAGATTTTTCCTTCGGAATTATAAAGCAGGGTATTTCCATCATTCAGCCAGTTCGGTGCTTCGATGATTCCCGGAAATTCATGGAGCACTGTCTCTTCTCCCGTTTCTACATCCAGAGTACACAGGATACTGTCGGTGCTGTCCCGGTCGCCGGTCCAGCCGGAGAGCATCCGTCCGGCACGGCAGGTGTCCTCCAGTGTCGTCGCATCCATGTCCACAATCTGCAGTGCTCCGTTTGCACGGGCAAACTGGAAGCATGCTTTCAGATCGACCATGCCTTTTCCGAGAGGTGCTTCTTTTCCGGTGAATTTCATATCTTTATAATGAACTGCTTTGACAAGATCTGCATGTGCCCACAGGAACTCCTCCGGATCGACACCGCCGCAGTACGTCCATCCGGTATCGACTTCGGCACCGACTTTTCCTCCGCAGGCATCCAGCAGGTATTCGTATGCGGTTTTTCCATTCACGCGGATGCAGATGTCTTCTTTTTCATTGTGAATCAGAAGACCGGCACCAACCTTTTCGAGCTCTTCTGCCAATTCGCGGTATCTTACCGCGGTTTCGTCCAGAACATCTTTCGCCAGGCGTACCGGGCTCTTTACGACGAACCAGGAAATATGATATTTCTGCGCCAGCTCTGCAAGGATGGCAAGTTCTCTTTCATAGTGGTATTCATCCAGAAAGATATGGGCTGCGTGAACCTCAATGTGGTATTTTTCCAATAGCGGCATCGCCTGCTCCAGATCCTCCGGGCGCCAGAAACCGTAGTCTCTGGCATCGACGCGGAAGCCGAGGCACGGCTCGATCTGACGGTAGCCTGCCGCATAAATTTTCTTTAAAAATCCTTCCGGATCCTGTTTCCACTCTTTTGACACCCCATACATCTGCACTCCAAAATACATTGCGTTTCCTCCTTCTCCCAAATCCGCTGTTTTCCCCATATTTTAAGCGGATTTTCTTTCATTTTCTTCTATTTTATCACATCTGTTTCTTCCATTAAAGATATGCTTTTTCTAAAGTAAGAAAGACTTCTGCAGAGGGTCGCTTCAGCGACATAATTCCCCTCCGCCGCGGTGCGATCCTGCCCGGAGAGCTTTTTGATTTACCGGAAAATTCAACGAACTTTCCGGTAAATCAAGCGGATATTCGCAATCCGCTTCGCTGCTTGCTCATAACCGAATAACTGCTCCGCAGTTTATCAGAAGAAGCTTGCACTTCTCCTGATACAAGCAAGTCCCCACCCACTGCTTATTGCTTTTCGCAATGGAAGCAGTGGGTGGGGACTTACCTGATTCGGTTAAAAAAGGCGTCCTGCATACACTATTTGCATATGCAGGACGCCCCTGTTTCTTATACAAACTGGTTCGTTTTCTCATCATACTCATAGTCGATGAGCGCCAGTTTTTCCCGCAGATCAGATTCCTCTGTCTCCATGGCCGCGCAGAATTCTGCGAGCGACGGGTAAAAATCTCTCAGCTGTGTATTCACATAACTCAGCAGCATTACGGGATCTTTCGGCATCATTCGTCCACTACCTCCACACCTGGTTTGATCATTGCCTTCAGACCTTCGTTTTCCACATCCAGAAGAATGGTGTCACCCTCGCTCACCTGACCGCCAAGGATCAGTTTTGCGGTGCTGGTTTCTACTTCTTTCTGAACGAAACGTTTCAATGGACGTGCGCCGTAAACCGGATCGTAACCGCCATCGATCACAAACTGTTTTGCAGCCGGACTCAGCTCAACGCGAAGCTCCTGATCTGCCAGACGTTTGTTCAGGCCTTTCAGCAACAGATCTACGATATGACCAATGTTGTCTTTTGTCAATGGTTTAAACATAATTGTTTCATCCAGACGGTTCAGGAATTCCGGACGGAAGTGTGCACGCAGATCCTGCATAACCAGATTTCTCGCCTCTTCGGAAATGCTGCCGTCATCCTGAATACCATCCAGCAGATACTGGGATCCGATGTTGGAGGTCATGATCAAAATGGTGTTTTTGAAATCAACGGTACGGCCCTGGGAGTCGGTGATACGGCCATCGTCGAGTACCTGCAGCAGAACGTTGAAGACATCCGGATGCGCTTTCTCGATCTCATCGAACAGAACAACAGAATACGGTTTTCTGCGCACTGCCTCGGTAAGCTGACCGCCCTCCTCGTAGCCTACGTATCCCGGAGGCGCTCCGATCAGACGGGAGACGGAGTATTTTTCCATGTATTCACTCATATCGATTCGAACCATGTTGTTCTCATCGTCAAACAGCTTCTCTGCCAGCGTTTTTGCAAGCTCTGTTTTACCGACACCGGTAGGTCCAAGGAACAGGAAGGAACCGATCGGTTTTGTCGGGTCTTTGATGCCGGCTTTGGAACGGATGATCGCATCCGAAACCTTTGTAACTGCCTCATCCTGACCGATCACTCTGGTGTGAAGCTCATCTTCCAGGCCGAGGATCTTGGTTCTCTCGCCTTCGGTCAGTTTTGCAACCGGAATTCCGGTCCAGCGGGAGACGATTCTGGCAATTTCTTCGTCTGTTACACTCTCGTGTACCAGAGAGAGATCTTCGTTCTTGACTTTTTTCTCTTCCGCTTCCAGCATCTGCTGTAATTTCGGAAGTTCACCGTACTGCAGTTCAGCGGCGCGGTTCAGATCATAATCATTCTTTGCTTTCTGGATCTGACGGTTCATGTCCTCGATCTGCTCACGCAGTTTAGACAGTTTCTCGACAGAACTCTTTTCATTTTCCCACTGTGCCTTTGCGGAATTGAAGGTATCTTTCAGCTCTGCGAGTTCTTTCTGCAATGTTTCCAGACGCTCGCGGCTTAAATTATCGGTCTCTTTTTTCAGTGCGGCTTCCTCGATCTGCATCTGCAGAATCTTACGGCGCTGCTCATCCAGCTCGGCCGGCATGGAATCCAGCTCTGTTTTGATCAGGGCGCACGCCTCGTCGACCAGGTCGATTGCTTTATCCGGCAGGAAACGGTCGCTGATGTAACGGTTCGAAAGGGTTGCAGCGGCAACCAGTGCACCGTCAGTGATTTTTACGCCGTGGTAAACTTCGTAACGCTCTTTTAGGCCACGCAGGATGGAAATCGTATCCTCTACGGTCGGCTCGTCAACCTGAACCGGCTGAAAACGACGCTCCAGGGCGGCATCTTTTTCGATGTACTGGCGGTATTCATCCAGCGTTGTGGCGCCGATGCAGTGCAGCTCGCCTCTGGCCAGCATAGGTTTCAGCATGTTTCCGGCATCCATGGCACCGTCGGTTTTTCCGGCGCCGACGATCAGGTGCAGCTCATCGATGAACAGAATGATTTTTCCGTCGCTCTTTCTGACTTCTTCCAGAACGGCTTTCAGACGCTCCTCGAATTCGCCGCGGTATTTTGCTCCTGCTACCAGGGCTCCCATATCGAGGGAAAAAATCGTTTTGTCTTTCAGGCTCTCCGGCACATCGCCGTTTGCGATTCGCTGTGCCAGACCCTCTACGACTGCGGTTTTACCAACACCAGGCTCACCGATCAGAACCGGGTTGTTTTTTGTTTTACGGGACAGAATACGGACAACGTTTCGAATCTCGGTATCACGGCCGATAACCGGATCCATTTTCTGGTTTCTGGCTTTTTCCACAATATCCTGACCATATTTTTCCAGCGTATCATATGTTGCCTCCGGGTTGTCGGTGGTGACTCTCTGGTTTCCTCTTACCGTGCTTAATGCCTGCAGGAAACGCTCTCTTGTGATGCCGTACTCCTGAAACAGTTTTTTCAGGGACGGGCTTGGGTTTTTCAGCATAGCCAGGAAGAGGTGTTCTACGGAAACATACTCGTCTCCCATGGCTTTCGCCTCATCCTCAGCATTTACCAGTGCTTTATTCAGATACTGGCCGATATACGGCTGGCCGCCGGATACTTTGACGCGGTCATTCAGCGCCGTCTCGACGCGGTTCAGAAAATGATCTTTGTTGATTTCCATCTTTTCGATCATTTTCAGAATCAGGCTGTCGTCCTGATGCAGGAGGTTATACAACAAATGCTCCTGCTCTATTTCCTGGTTGCCGAAATCGTATGCGGTCTTTTCCAGGTCCTGTACAGCCTGCAGCGATTTTTGTGTGAATTTACTGATATTCATAATCGGCTTCCTCCTTATCTATCAAATGCTAACATTCGCTCCGAACAAAAAGAGTAAGAATGTAAAGTTTTTCTTTTTTGTTCTAGTCGTACTATAACACGAGTCGTTAGCACTGTCAAGATGCGAGTGCTAATTATTTTACAAAAAATTTTATCTTTTCGCACTCACCCTAAAATTTGTGACCCTTTTTTATAGTCTTCCGGATGCATCTGTTTTAATTGATTGACAATTACCGAGCTATTCCCGTATATTTAACCCATAAGGCAGATACAAAATCCCAGATGTGCAGGTGAACAGACATGAAAAATATCCATAGCATTGAATTTTATACCGGAAGCAAGGAAGAATTGCTTCCCGGTTTTGAAAAAGATTTTCCCTATATCGCTTCGAAGGCAGAGCTTGACAAATATATAGGGTGTTATGTACCGTGGCACTGGCACAGGACAGTGGAACTTTTTTATATGGAAAGCGGCAGCATTGAATATGATACGCCAGGAGGAAAAATATTGTTTCCGGCTGGAAGCGGCGGCATGATAAATCCCAATGTACTCCATATGACAAAAGCAATATCGCAGAAAGAAAAGAATATACAGCTGCTTCATATTTTCGACGTTTCCTTACTTGCCGGAGAACAGGGAAGCAGGATTGAACAAAAATATATTTCACCTGTCATAACAGCCCCGCAGATTGAGGTAATCCCGCTTTTTCCGGGCAATGCAGAAGAAGAAAGGATTTTGAAACTGCTTGCTGCCTCATTTCGTTTATCCAGTGATGCATTTGGATATGAAATAAAACTACGGGAAGCCCTAACGGAAATATGGCTCATGCTTTTTGAACTTTCTCGTTCTATGCGTGAAAAGAAAGGGGAACATAACAAAAGCAACGATAAAATAAAACTGATGATGATATACATTCATGAACACTACAGAGAAAAAATATCTATTCCGGAACTTGCTGCGGCAGCATATTTAAGCGAAAGGGAATGTTACAGAGTGTTCCATGACTGTCTGCACATGACACCCGTTGAGTATATAACAACTTACCGTTTACAAATTGCCTGTCAGATGTTGGCAAAGGGGCAGGAAGCTGTTACTGTTATCAGTCATGAGTGTGGTTTAGGGAGCAGCAGTTATTTTGGAAAAGTTTTTCGGGAATATGCATATTGTTCACCTACAGAATATAGAAAAAAATGGCGGAATAGTGATAGGTAATGGCGGAAAAGAAATATTTTCCCTATGTCTTTTGCATTATAATGATACCTGTAAAGTAAATCAGCAATTTACAGGAGGTGAACGCAAAGTGATAAAACTAAACATTCTGAACATGAAAAATTTTTTAGATACTGTCAATGCCTGCATTGGCAAAGTATATATGCTCTGCCCGAACGGTAAAAAACAAAACATTAATGGGGAAGAAATGATACAGGACAGTTTGTGGCGACAATACTTCCAAAACAAAAACTGTCAGTGTCTTATTTTAGAAATTCCGAATCCAACGGACTATATGAACATTGTTTCGTACTATGCAGGGGATTGCTGATTTGTCTGCAAATATTTCATTATAAAGGGGCCGGGCGTTTTATTTTCCAGCCCCGCCCTTTTGAAAGGAGTTAAAAATGGAGTTGAACCTTCAGACCGCAGAATTGGCATTAAGGGAAGCTTCAGAATCCAATCCGGGAGCATGGGCAGATCATTCCCGGTTTGTAGCCGAAGCCTGTAAAAACATTGCATCACATTGTAAAGATTTATCTTCTGAACAGGCATATATTTTCGGGTTGTTGCATGATATCGGACGCTATGCCGGAGTGAGTTCGGAAAGGCATCTGATAGACGGCTATCGGTACTGTATGGAGCGCGGATGGGAAAAAGCTGCACAGATATGTATATCCCACGCATTTATGATACAGGATATTGCCACATCTATCGGTGAGTTTGATGTCAGTGATGAGGATTACCTGTTTATGAAAGAATTTGTTGCGAATGCGGTATATGATGATTATGACCGTCTTGTACAGTTATGTGACGCATTGGCTATGCCGACGGGGTTCTGTCTTTTGGAAAAGAGATTTGTAGACGTGACAATACGGTACGGTGTTCACACAGCGACAATAGACAGGTGGAAAAAGATTTTAGAGATTAAAGAACAGTTTGAAAATCAGATTGGCTGTTCTATCTATTCTCTGCTTCCGGGTATTGTGGAAAACAGTTTTCGTTAGGAGGGATATTGTGTATTACGAATCCAGTGATTTTTTGGAAACTGCAGACAGCAATACGTTAAAGCAGATTGCCCGCACAAGAGAATCCATGCAGGATGATTATTTTGATACAGACAGGGAAAGGTGGCAGCATGAAGTATAAGCATATTGTTTTTGACATTGACGGTACTCTGATTGATACGGAATATGCTGTATTACATTCTTTACAGGAAACTATAAAGGAATTGTCCGGGAGAAAGATACCATGTTCTGAACTAAGATTTGCGTTAGGTATTACAGGAACAGACGCTTTGAAAAAACTTGAGATAAAAAACACTTCCCATGCGATAGAATTATGGGATAAAAATATGCGTAACTATACAAATACCATCAAAGTATTTGACGGAATCATTGAATTATTGAAAAATCTTCTAAGCCTGGATTATAAAATGGGGATTGTCACATCAAAGACAAGGGAAGAATTTACACATGATTTTTGTCCGTTTGGTATCAGTCATTATTTTAAAACAATCATATGTGCAGACGATACGCAGGAACATAAACCCAATGCCGCACCGATTTTGAAATATGTGGAATTATCAAAAACAGACCATAGTAAAGTGCTTTATATTGGAGACAGCAAATATGACAGTAAATGTGCGGAAGATGCAGGAATTGATTTTGCTTTGGCAGTATGGGGCAGTCATAATAAGCACATAAAAGCAGATTATTTTTTAGAAAGACCTGCTGACCTGTTATCTGCTATCACTTCAGAGAAATTGTATTGGCAATGAACTCTCTGCATTATCAACCCTATAGCAAGACCCGAAAATAATGCAAAAAAGGCAGTGCTGCAGAGCGCGAATTGCAAGGAACAGATTTGAAGGCGTACCGGGGTACGACGAAAATCTGTGACGCAGTAATTCACGCTCTGCGGTGCTGAATTTTTTGCAT
>NZ_JBNMHD010000059.1:0-11250 GCF_050872605.1 Fusicatenibacter sp. | reverse complement strand
CAGCCACCCGGCTCCGAACTAGGTTTTTCTGTTTCAAAAGAACTCATTCACTGTAGCTCTCGCTGACAGCTTAGTTATAATAACACCATCAAAAGCAAAAGTCAACACCTTTTTTCGAATTTTCTTATTTTTAGAAAAATACATACAATTCTGTATTTTTATTATTCTATCTGACTATTCATTGTGACGTAAAAAACGGAACTCCTCAGAGTCCCGTTCTATCTTTTTATAGTACATTCTTCAACAGCATCAGCACCGGATTATTTTCCCTGAGCCATGCAAGTGCCGGATCGCCCTGGATCTGCTCCATGCATACATTCCCCCAGTGCGTCGCCTGAAAGCAGTATGCCACGGCAAAGAAAATCCAGATCCACAGTACCGCGCGCACCACGCCGAGTCCTGCTCCTCCCATGCGGTTCAAAAAGCTGATCCCCGGAATTTCCGCGATCAGTTCCACAATTTTCACCGCAATCGTCACCAAGGCAACGGCCAGCACCAGGGTCAGAAAGAAAGCGATTCCTTTCATAATCTTTTCGGATACTGCCTTCGCCGCATAGGATGCCAGACTGTGCAGCTGTTCCTCCTGGTACTCCTGCACCGCGCCGCTTCCGAGAATCTGGTTCACCAGCTCCTCCGGCACGCCCATGCTCTCCAGCCATTTCTTCTGCACATCCTGGTTTTCCCCCGACAGAAATTCATTGTTTTCAAATGTCTCTAAACATTTCTTCTCCACATACTGCGGCAGCTCCGTCCGCTCATTCAACACATCCGTCACATATGGATTCATCCAGATCGCCAGTCCTGTCACCAGAATCAGGGACACCATGGACAGCACTGTCCGGACCAGCCCCTTTTGATATCCAGCCAGCGCGGAAAGAATACACACCGCAAGTAATACGTATCTCAGCCAATTCATGTTTTTCTTCTCCTATTTCAGCCGGATCATCGAAACGCCGTCCTCCTCCGCGAGCAGATACCGGTTCTGCCCCATGCCGAGGATCTCGTGAATCTGTGTTTCGCTGACCACGCCGCTGTACTTCTTTCTTCCATTTAAGGTATATACACACAGCTCCTGCCGGTTCGTCAGCAGAATCTGTTTTTCTTCTATCTGAAGGTTCTGGTAATAGAAATCCAGATTTTCATCCGCAAGCTGCTTTCCTTTCAGATTGTAGATTTTCATCCGGTAAGGATGATCGTCGCTCTCCCCGCGCAGAATCAGAACCACGCGGTCGTCCGCATACGCGCAGCTTAAAATTTCTCCATCTTCCGATACGCTCACCGTTTCCTTCGGCTTGTTTGTTCCTTCATAAACGCGGAAGCCGTTGTCAAAGAAGGCAACCCATGAGGATGTTCCCGCGGTTTCGATCTGCGGGCACAGCATATCGGTGTAGCTCGATGAGCTTGCAAGATTGTCCACCAGATCCTCGCCCCTGCTTCCGAAATTGTAGAAAGCGACCTGTGATTTCATCTTGCCGCCGTCTTCGTAAGCGTAGGAAACCGCCATCCAGAGTCCGTCCGCGGAAAGTGAGAGATCCATCGGATAGCCCGGGCTGTCCATGTTCGGGTGAGAGGAGGCGATCTCCGTTCCATCGGTATTATAGTATTTGATCCAGCTCTCCCCGTTGTTTTCCAGAATCGCCGCAACGACGCCCTGGCCTGCAACGGATGCTTTCACGATCGGATACGACGCGGTAATTTCGCCGGCCTTTCCATCGGCATCGTATACAACAATTTTGGTTCCGTTTTTATCGTAAATGGCAATTGCATCGCCGCAGGATATCATCTGCGGATTTTCCATGGTATAATGATCGCTCCAGAGGGTCTGATTTTTCCGGTCGCGCAGTTCGATGCCGTCGACACCGTAGCGCACGATCTTATTTCCGGATTTCTGAAACATATACGTATCGGTGTCCTCGGTCTCTGTTGCCTGTACTATGTCGTATCCCTGAAAAGTACGCAGCTGAAGCCATACCCCTGTACCAATTCCGGCCGCGAGAATGGCTCCTGCAAGGATTCCAACGGTGATCCGGCGTCTGCGTTTTCTTTTTCTGTTTTCTGCTTTATACTCCTCAAGATCCCGGACTTTTGCTCCGTTCTCCTGTTCTTCTCTGTTTTTTCCGTCCATTTTCATTCCCCTTATGTTCTTTTCGGACTTATTTTCTGCCGCCCTTTCGGCCGCAGTTTGATTCCGCTCTAGTGTACCATATTTTTCTCTATTTTGGGAGGTATATTTTCTGCCCCGCATATATGAGATCTTCCACCGCAATCTGGTTCAGTTCGCAGATATCTTTCACTCTGCTCATCGTTCCGTAATATCTCTCACTGATTTTCGAGAGGCTGTCCCCCTTCTGTACGGTGTACTCCTGCCAGACCTGCGCGGCGGTTTCTGCCGTCTCACTGCCGGAAGCAGTTCCCGGGGCGGACGATGGCTCTGCTCCCGGTGCTGGATCTGTCTGCGCCGTACCGGTATTGTTCTCCGCTGCACCAGTCTGCTCCCCGCCGGATGTGCTTTGCGCTCCGCTGCCTGCCGGATCCGTTCCGGATAAATTCTGCTCCTCACTTACTGCCGCGCTCCCGCTCTCATTTTCCGTTTCCAGTTCCGTTCCTGTGCTTTCCGGTGTCGAAGTATTTTCCCCTGTGTTTCCCTCTTCCGCCGCTGATGCTTCCGCTGCACTCTCCGCCGTCTGTTTCTTCTCTCCCTGTACGTTTCCCGCCACTGCTACCGTCTGCTCCTTTGTTTTCCCCGGAAACGGCAGCGCATCTCCGTATTTCTGCGTCACCGTCACAAGAAGCGCCGCAGCCGCGCATGCTGTCATCGCATAGAGGATCGGCTTTCTGTGATCGTGTTCCGGCTCCTCCCCGCTCTTCTCCTCAATCATCTTCCGAAAATCGCTGACAGCGCGGTCGGGCACGCTCTCTCCGTTTTCGATCGACCGGTTCTGATTCTGATCGATCAGATACGACTGCATCGGCTCATTCTTTTCATAATAAATGTAAAAACCTCCCGTGCTCCGCAGGGTGCCGCCCTCGTACGTATAGAAGGTTTCCTCTTTTTCCTGTCCGTTGACGCGGAACAGCGTCTTGTCATTTCCGCCGAAGTGGTTCAGATGCGCTCGGATGATCTGTTCATTCAGATCCTCCCCGTATCCCGGAAGAGAAAGTGCCCAGCCGAGGATCTGCTGGTTTTTGAAATATTTTTCCATCACATCGTGGACCTCCGTCCATACTGCATCATCGAAGACCAGGTGATCCGGCGCCGGCTCCATCGTATGAATCGCGGCCGCGCTGCGGATAAAAAAGTAGGAAATTCCGTCCGCCCACTTAAATTCGCCGAACAGCATGGCGGCACGTCCCTCTGGTGCGGAAAAATATTTTTTCAGAAAGGTTCCGACATAATCTTCCAGATAAATCCGCTCCCTGCCGTTCGTATCACCGACCTGTCGGATATTTTTCGGCAGATGAAAGTATCCCTCGTTGCCGTTCGCCTGCTCTTTGTTTTCTTTATAGACAATCTCAATCATGCTTTTCACCCCTTTTTGCCTACTTTATCACGGATGTTCCGCGAAAAAGATCGTTTTGGGGCAGGGCTGTCACGGTTTTTTCCGACTGTTTTCCCGTTTTTCTGCACCGGAGGGCATGTCATGTTTTTTTCATTGCAGGAATAGTTTATACCATATACGGTTAAACTGTGGATGATTCTTCTGAAAGGCAGGTACCGGTCATGTTTCGAAAAAAAGACGCCGAAGTTTACTACATCAATGAGCGAAGCCGCAGCGCCAGCGAAGAGCTGGCGTCGCTGTTTTCTTACTGCATTCAAAAGGACGGACGCATGTTCCGTGAACTGGTATTTCTCTGCATCGGAAGCGACCGGATCACTGGGGATTCCTTAGGACCGCTGATCGGGTACCAGCTTTCGCCGTACTGCAGCCGCATTTTTCATGTCTACGGAACGCTGGATGACCCGGTGCACGCCCTGAATCTACCGGACCGGATTTCGTACATCCATTCCCGCCACCCGGAGGCACTGCTCGTTGCGATCGATGCTTCGCTTGGTTCGCGGCGTCATCAGGGATACATCACGATCGGAAACGGGGCGATCCGGCCGGGCGCGGGGGCAGGGAAGACGCTGCCCGAGGTCGGGGATATTTTTATCACAGGCATTGTGAATGTATCGGGCAGTTTTGAACAGCTTCTTCTGCAGACAACCCGGCTTGCCACGATTTTCCATATGGCGGAATCCATCTCTCAGGGAATCCTGCTCGCCTGCCGGGAACTTGAGGCGGCCGGGACAAGCGAACTTCTGCTTTAAGAAAAACTGCAGACAACAAAACAGGCAGAGACTGCACCGTTTTCCGGTGTGGCCTCTGCCTGTTTTCTTTTGTCATTTATTTCGAAAAATCTTATTTACAGAACTCTTTTACCTGCTCGTAAACGCCCTCGCCGTCGAGTTTGTATTTTGCAAGAAGAGCAGCTGCCGGGCCGGACTCTCCGAAGACGTCCTGTACACCGATTTTCTTCACTGGAACCGGGCATTTCTCTGCCAGTGCATCGCAGACTGCGCTTCCAAGTCCTCCGATCACGGAGTGCTCTTCTACGGTTACGACTTTGCCGGTCTCTTTTGCTGCTGCAACGATCAGCTCCTCATCCAGCGGTTTGATGGTGTGGATGTTGATGATCTTGGCATCAATGCCGTCTGCGGCAAGTTTCTCTGCTGCTTCCAGAGCGGAGCTTACGCAAAGGCCTGTTGCAACGATGGTGACATCCTTGCCTTCACGGAGAACAACGCCTTTTCCGAGCTCAAATTTGTAATCCGGTCTGTCGTTGATCACCGGCACTGCCAGACGTCCGAAACGAAGGTAAACCGGTCCGTTGTATTCATAAGCTGCTTTCACGCAGGCTTTTGCCTCTACATCATCTGCCGGGTTCAGGATGACCATGCCCGGGATGGTTCTCATCAGGGCGATATCCTCGTTGCACTGATGTGTTGCGCCGTCTTCTCCTACGGAAATTCCGGCATGGGTAGCACCGATTTTTACGTTCAGATGCGGGTATCCGATGGAGTTGCGCACCTGCTCGAAGGCACGGCCTGCGGCAAACATCGCGAAGGTGCTTGCGAACGGAACGATGCCTGTGGTGGAAAGGCCGGCAGCGATTCCCATCATATTACATTCTGCGATACCACAGTCGATGTGGCGGTCCGGATATGCTTTTTTGAACACACCGGTCTTGGTTGCTGCTGCAAGGTCAGCGTCGAGTACGATCAGATTGTCATGCTCTGCGCCAAGTTCAACCAGTGCATTACCGTAACTTTCTCTTGTTGCGATTTTCTTTACTTCTGACATAACGCTTCACCTGCCTTTTCCAGTTCTGCCATAGCAATTGCGTATTCTTCATCGTTCGGAGCTTTTCCGTGCCAGCCTACCTGGTTCTCCATGAAGGAAACGCCTTTTCCTTTTACGGTCTTTGTGATGATGGCGGTCGGCATGCCTGTTACGGTGCGCGCCTCATCAAATGCAGCTTTCAGCTGATCGAAATCGTTGCCGTCCGCTACGTTGATTACGTGGAAGTTGAATGCCTCGAATTTTTTGTCGATCGGGTACGGGCTGTTGACATCTGCTACGTTTCCGTCGATCTGAAGTCCGTTGTTGTCTACGATCACAACGAGGTTGTCCAGATGTTTTGCTCCGGCAAACATGGCTGCCTCCCAGACCTGTCCTTCCTGGATTTCACCATCGCCAAGAAGTGTATAAACACGAAATGCTTTGTTCTGCAGTTTTGCACCGAGTGCCATTCCGACTGCTGCGGAGATTCCCTGTCCGAGGGAACCGCTTGACATATCAACGCCCGGGATATGTTTCATATCCGGATGTCCCTGCAGGTAAGAGCCAAGGTGACGAAGGGTCAGCAGGTCTTCTTTCGGGAAGTAACCTTTTTCAGCCAGTGCTGCGTAGAGTCCCGGCGCTGTGTGGCCTTTCGAAAGTACAAAACGATCGCGGTCCGGATCTTTTGGATTTTTCGGGTCCACGTTCATTTCTTCAAAATACAGATACGTGAAAATATCGGCTGCAGACAGAGATCCGCCCGGATGGCCGGCCTTTGCTGCATGAACGCCGCTGACGATCCCTTTGCGGATCTCATTGGCCGTCTTCTGAAGTTCTAACTTGTTCATGTCTTTTCTCCTTGTTTAGTTGGATCGGAATCAAAAGCTGGAAATATCGCTATTGTTCACTTCGTTCACAATACCATATTTCCAGCTTTTATGCAATCATGTTTAGGTCTTATTCGCCGAATACAGCTTTGTAGTCAGCCTGGAATTTTGCAATTCCGGCGTCGGTCAGAGGATGTTTGGTCATCTGTACGATTACGTTGTATGGAACAGTTGCAATGTCTGCACCAGCCAGTGCGCAGTCGGTTACGTGGATCGGGTTGCGGACGCTTGCTGCGATGATCTCGGTGTCGATGCCGGCTACGTCGAAGATCTCAACGATTTCACGGATCAGATCAACGCCGCGGGTGCTGATGTCATCAAGTCTTCCAAGGAATGGGGAAACATAAGTTGCACCTGCTCTTGCAGCCAGAAGTGCCTGGTTTGCGGAGAAGATCAGGGTTACGTTTGTCTTGATGCCCTCTGCGCTCAGAACTTTAACAGCTTTGAGTCCTTCTACGGTCATCGGGATTTTAACAACCATGTTTGGATGGATGGCTGCGATCTCACGGCCTTCTTTGATCATGCCTTCTGCATCTGTTGTGGTAGCTTTTACCTCACCGCTGATCGGTCCGTCTACGATCTCGGTGATCTCTTTGATGACCTCTTTGAAGTCACGTCCTTCTTTTGCGATCAGGGACGGGTTGGTGGTAACGCCGCAGATAACACCCATGTCGTTTGCTTTTTTAATGTCCTCTACTTTTGCTGTGTCGATGAAAAATCTCATGTTGTTTTTCCTCCCATATTCATACTTTCGTAAGGTTTCGGGGCCTGTTGTTTTCCGCAGAACGGCTCCGTTTTTCTGTTATCTCCAGTATAGATATGTTTGGTTTTTCCGTCAAGTCGGCCTCATTTTTATTAATTAATTTTATTATTTATAAATACTATTTTATAAATTACTCTGGCGGATTTTTTCTCATTTTTTCCGGTTTTTTCTTTTCTTTGTGTTTTCCCGGTTTGCGCCGGAGCTGTTTTATTCAAAATTATTAATAATAATTTCAGCCGTCCTATTTATTTTTTAATTTTTCGGTTCTTGCATACGAAGTGCTGCGCCGCACGATCAGTTTCGGCTCATACTCGACATGATACGTGCTTAAGGGTTCATTGCCGTCCTGGCTTTCCCGAAGAGACTGGATTTTCCGCAGGATGATATCGCACGCATCGCGGCCCTTCAATGGCACATAGTGGTCGATCGTCGTCAGGGAAATCGAGCGGAAGCTGGAATAGACAGTGTTGTCACATCCCACTACGGAAATATCCGCCGGAATGCGCAGTTTGCTCTCGAGCACGGCGTCCATGATCCCGAACGCGATCATATCATTCATGCCGACGATTGCCGTAAGGTTCTTGTCCTCCCGCAGCAGTTCCTTCGTCAGATAATAGCCCATCTTGTACTCAGAATCCATGCTCGGGATCACCTCGTCGAGGTCCTCATCCGCCGATTTGACGATCACGCCGTCGCCGTATCCTGCCTCCTCAAACTCGCGCACAAAGCCCTCCACGCGTTTCAGGCGCTGGCCCTGTTTGGAAGTCAGCGGAGGTGAAACAAACGCCACATGCCGGTGTCCCAGTTCCAGCAGGTGGCGTGCCATCAGCCTGCCGGGTTTTGCATTGTTCAGCTCGACCGCATCAATTTCCAGCAGCTCTTCTCGGTTGTTGATGATGACAAGCGGAATCTCCGCGGCCAGCTCCTCCACTTTTTCCTTGCAGCTTCTGCTCGGATTGCAGGTGTAGATAATGCCGCGCGGGCGCACACTCTTCATCATCCGAAGATAATTCTCTTCGATTTTCAGGTCCCTCTGCGTATTGCAGACAAAGACCCCGTAATTCTTCTCTTTTGCAACTTCTTCGATGCCGTGCAGCAGCATCACATAGTAAGGATTCGTCAGCGTCGGACAGAAGACGACGATCAGCTTGTTGCCGTTCGACTCTCTTCTCATCTTCCGCCGCGGAATCTGGTAGCCCAGCTCTTTTGCCGCCGCCTCCACTTTTTCTACGGTTTCCCGCGAGAACGAAACGTTTTCCCGCCGGTTCAGGATCATGGAGACCGTCGCCTGGGATACGCCTGAGGCTGCTGCGACATCACTGGATGTCACTTTTTTTCTGCCCATAATCACAGCTCCGTTCTGCCCTCTAACGCACGCAGAAGGGTGACTTCGTCAATATTTTCCAGATCGCCGCCCACCGGAACGCCGCTTGCAATCCGCGTCACCTTGATGCCGGTCGGCTTGATCAGCTTGCTGATGTACATGGCCGTTGTCTCGCCCTCCAGGCTGGAGTTCGTGGCAACGATAACCTCCGAGACATCGCCCTGGAGGCGCTGCATCAGCTCTTTTAACCGGATGTCGTCCGGCCCAATCCCCAGCATCGGGGAGATGGCCCCGTGCAGGACGTGGTAAACGCCGTCGTATTTTCCGGTTTTTTCATATGCCGCAAGATCCTGCGTCGTCTCCACCACCATGATCACGCTGTGGTCGCGCTTGACATTTGCGCAGATCGGGCACAGCTCTTTGTCGGTCAGGGTCTGGCAGCACTTGCAGTACTGGACGTGGGATTTTGCTTCTGTGATCGAATCGGCCAGCCGTTTTGCCTGGTCGGCCGGCATATTCATAATATGAAAGGCCAGTCGCTGTGCGGTTTTCACACCGATGCCAGGCAGATGGGACAGCTGCTCGATCAACTGATTGATGTATCCGCTGTAGTAATCCATCAGAACGGGAATCCTCCGCCCATGCTGCCGAGTCCGCCGGCAAGTTTGCCCATAGCTTTGGCTGCCTCGTCCTCAACTTTGCGCAGTGCTTCGTTGGTTGCTGCCATGATCAGATCCTCGAGCATTTCTACGTCGTCCGGATCTACGGCATCTTCGCTGATTTTAACTTTGGTTACTTCTTTTTTACCGGAAATGGTTACTTCTACGGCTCCGCCGCCTGCTGTCGCAGTGAACTCTTTCTCCTCCAGTGCTTTCTGGTTCTCTTCCATCTGCTTCTGCATTTTCTGAGCCTGCTTCATCAGATTGTTCATGTTGCCCGGCATTCCTCCCGGGAATCCTCCTCTTTTTGCCATGGGTAATATCCTCCTGAAAAATTTGTTTTTAATCTATTCTTCCCCGTCGTCGAAGTCGCTCTCGTCGTCCTCCTCGACCGGGATTCCATGAATCGCCTGCGTCAGTGCATCATCCACGGAAATCGTGGAGAGCGCGGCGTTTGCATGCTGGTCTGCTAAAATGAGCTGAACCTCTACGGTTTTTCCAGTCATCTGTTCAATAATGGTGCGGATCTCATCGGCTGCCTCCGGCCGCTCAACGTAGATGGATGCGAGCTGGTCTGCAAACTCAACAAACAGTTTGGCGTCGCCCGTCTCGCTGTTGTATTTCGGAACGGCGCTCTGCAGAAACTGGCGGAACATGCCGCTTGTCTGGCCGACAATTGCCTTCCAGGACGCGCTGATGCGCTGTAAATCCGCCGGTGCGGCTTTCACTGGTGCCGGTGCACTCTGCGGTGTTTCTGCCGCCGCATAGCCGTCTCCGGCCGCTCCGGAGCCTCCTGCACTGCCGTTTCCTGCTCCCGGTGCATTTGTCACCATCATCGGGATTCCGCGCTCCATTTTTTCTTCGAGAATCCTAAGCCGCTCCAGCACGGATTCGAGGTTCTGCTCCATCTGCGGTTTGCAGAGTTTGACGAGCGCCACCTCAACGAGCACGCGCTTCTGCGCCGCATAGCGGAGCTGGCTGGAGAGCTCGGATAAAACGCGGATATAGTGGATCAGCGTCTCATCGTCTACCATCGTGCTCTCTTCTTTTAAGAGCTTCAGGTTTTCTGTAGAGACGTCGAGCAGTTCTTCGGTTTCATCTGCGCTTTTTACCAACAGCAGATTCCGCAGATACCACGTAAAGTCGGTAACGAACTGTCCCAGCTCTTTTCCGCGGTTTAAAAGGGTTTCCAGCGTGCGGATGCTTCCCGTTACATCCCCGGCGAGGATCGTGCGGAGCATCTGGCTGAAGATTTCGGTATCAACAGTTCCGAGAACTTCAAGAACTTTATCGTACGTCAGCTTCTGCCCGAGGTAGAAGGCGATGCACTGATCCAGGAGGCTTAACGCGTCTCGCATGGAGCCGTCGCCCGCCTTTGCGACGTAGCGGATGGCTTTTTCTTCGACGTCCACGCCCTCTTTTTCCATCAGTTCACTAAGACGCGCCGCGATGGTATCGATCGTGATGCGGCGGAAATCGTACCGCTGGCATCTGGAAAGGATCGTCACCGGGATTTTGTTTGCCTCTGTGGTCGCCAGAATGAAGATGACATAGGGCGGCGGCTCCTCCAGGGTTTTTAAGAGTGCATTGAACGCTCCGGTAGAAAGCATATGCACCTCGTCGATGATATAGACTTTATACCGTCCCTGTGTCGGCCGGTAGGCTACCTCCTCACGGATTTCACGGATGTTGTCGACACCGTTGTTCGATGCCGCGTCGATCTCGATGACGTTCGTGGAAACACCCGCCAGAATCGCCTTACACGTCGGACATTCGTTGCACGGGCTTCCGTCCACGGGATGTTCGCAGTTGACCGAGCGGGCGAGAATCTTGGCGATCGTCGTTTTTCCTGTTCCGCGGGTTCCGCAGAATAGGTACGCATGACCGATGCGGTCCGCGCGGATCTGATTTTTTAATGTTGTTACAATGTGATCCTGTCCTTTTACATCCTCAAAGGTAGAAGGACGGAATTTTCGGTACAGAGCAGTATAGCTCATAAAATTTTTCTCCTTTTATTGCATCGGCATAGAAGCCTGCCGCCGGCAGTTTCTTTTGGACAGCAGTGCAACAGAAGAACGGAGACCTTGTTCTTCTTGCTTTAAGGCCTCCGTTCTTTTTCCTTGCCTTTTTCGGGAACGCATCAATCGCCGAAGCTGATTCCCATCCGTTTTGCCTGCAGGACTTCCTGTGCATTCGGATCTACGGTCTTTAATTTTCCGGCGCACTCGCCCAGCGGAATTTTCTTTACTTTTCCGTTGACCATTCCGACCATGTAGCCGTACTGTTTGTCCAGAAT
>NZ_JBNMHD010000058.1:0-11314 GCF_050872605.1 Fusicatenibacter sp. | reverse complement strand
GCTCAACTGTGATGCAGACAGCATCAACGAAGATACCTCTTTTAAAGATGATCTGGGCGCAGATTCCCTGGATCTCTACGAGATGGTTATGGCATTAGAAGACGAGTACGGAATTGAAATCGACACAGACGAACTGACAGACCTTTCTACCGTCGGCGATTTTATGGAATATATGAAACAGCACGGCGTAGAGGTCTGAAAAAGAGCGTTGCCGCTGGCAAAAGTGGAATGATGGTACAGCTCGGAAGAAACGCCGGGCTGTTTTCCATTCTAAATAAATGGCGGAAAGGAACAGACAAAAGGATTGTTCCAGAGAAACCAGAAATCAGGAGAAAAGAAAAATGAGTAATGTAAAAACAAGATTTGCACCGAGCCCGACAGGCCGGATGCATGTAGGAAACCTGCGTACTGCCCTGTATGCGTATCTGATCGCAAAACACGATGACGGAACCTTTATGCTCCGCATCGAGGACACCGACCAGGAGCGTTTCCAGGAAGGCGCACTTGATATCATCTACCGTACCTTAAAAGAGACCGGTCTGGTACACGACGAGGGACCGGACAAAGACGGCGGCTGCGGCCCGTACGTACAGAGCGAGCGTAATGCAGCAGGCCTGTACCTGAAATACGCAAAACAGCTGGTAGAGCAGGGCGATGCCTATTACTGCTTCTGCGATGCAGAGCGCCTGAGTCAGTGCAGACGTAACGTAGGCGGAAAAGAAATCTCTATCTACGACAAACACTGCCTTGGTCTTTCCAAAGAGGAAGTAGAGGCCAATCTGGCAGCCGGCAAACCGTACGTCATCCGTTTCAATATGCCGACCGAGGGAACAACCACTTTCCATGATGAGATCTACGGAGACATCACCGTAAACAACGAGGAGCTGGAAGACCTGATCCTGATCAAATCCGACGGATATCCGACCTACAACTTCGCAAACGTCATCGACGACCATCTGATGGGCGTAACTCACGTTGTCCGCGGTAATGAGTATCTGTCCTCATCCCCGAAATACAACCGTATTTACGAGGCATTTGGCTGGGAAATTCCGGTTTACGTACACTGTCCGCTGATCACCAACGAGGAGCATCAGAAGCTGTCCAAACGCTGCGGCCATTCTTCTTATGAAGACCTGATCGATCAGGGCTTCTTAAAAGATGCCATTGTCAACTTCGTAGCCCTTCTTGGCTGGAGTCCGGAAGGAAACCGCGAGATCTATTCTCTCGAGGAGCTGGTGAAAATCTTCGATTACCACCACATCAGCAAATCACCGGCCGTTTTCGATATGACAAAACTCCGCTGGATGAACGGCGAGTACATGAAGGCAATGGACGACGAGAAGTTCTACGAGATGGCGCTTCCGTACATCCAGAAGACGATCCACCGTCCGCTCGATTTCAAGAAAATCGCAGCCATGGTAAAAACAAGAATCGAAGTATTTCCGGATATCGCAGATCTCATCGATTTCTTCGAGGAAGTTCCGGAGTACGACGCTTCGATGTACACCCACAAAAAGATGAAGACAAACGAGGAGACTTCCCTTGCACTTCTGCAGGAAGTAAAACCGCTGCTGGCAGCACAGGAAGATTTCAGCAATGATGCTCTCTTTGAGATGCTCAGTGCATTCGGAAAAGAAAAAGGATACAAGACCGGTTATATCATGTGGCCGATCCGTACCGCTCTTTCCGGAAAACAGATGACACCGGCCGGCGCAACGGAAATCCTTGAGGTTCTGGGAAAAGAGGAGTCTCTTGCCCGCATCGACAAAGCGATTGAGAAATTATCCAAATGATATATAATGATTCACAAAAAAAAGCGGTGATGCATACTGCCGGCCCCATGATGGTCCTTGCCGGACCGGGGTCGGGGAAAACCGCGGTGATTACGGGGCGGACCTGTCAGCTTACAGCAAGCGGCATTTCCGCCTCTCGTATTCTTGTCGTAACGTTTACGCGTGCGGCGGCAAAAGAGATGAAAGAGCGGTATTTGAAGGCGGCAGGGAAAGCGAGTACCCAGGTCACCTTTGGAACGTTCCACGGGGTATTCTACGCGATCCTGCGCCATACCTACCGTATGTCCGGCAACAATATTCTAAGCGAGGAAGAGAAAAAGCGGCTGATGCGCGAGCTGGTCAACCATTATGCCAGAGACCTGGAGGAAGAAGATCTCGAGGAAAATCTGGCGCGCGAAATCAGTACCGTGAAGAACAATCAGATCCCGCTCGAACATTACTATTCCGCCTGCATGCCGCAGGAAAAGTTCCGGGAAATCTATGAGGCGTATGAGAAATGGCGGAAAGAAAACAAAAAGCTCGATTTCGATGATCTGATGGTGCAGTGCAAACGTCTCTTTCTGGAGCGGCCGGAGGTTCTTTGCGCCTGGCAGCAGAAATTCCAGTATATTTTGATTGATGAGTTTCAGGACATCAGCCCCGTGCAGTATGAGATTGTGCGGATGCTGGCTCTGCCGGAAAATAACCTCTTTATTGTCGGGGATGATGACCAGTCGATTTACCAGTTCCGCGGGGCAAAGCCGGAGATCATGCTGAATTTTCCGAAGGATTACCCGGGCGCGGCGCAGGTAGTGCTCGATAAAAATTACCGTAGTACGGAATTTATCGTGAAGCGGTCCCAATGCCTGATCCACCACAACAAAAAGCGGTATGAAAAGGCGATTTCCACCGACAACGAGAAAGGTGCTCCGGTTGCGATCCGGGGATACAAGAACCCGCGGGAGGAGATGCGCGCCGTTGCAGAGGAGCTGCGGGAGGCGGAGAAAAACGGCTGTCCGTATGAGGAGATGGCGCTGTTGTTCCGTACGAATCTTGGCTGCCGTACCGCAGTAGAAGAGCTGATGGAAGCGCAGATCCCGTTCCAGATGCGGGATGCCCTGCCGGATCTCTACGACCACTGGATTGCCAAAGATCTGCTGACGTATCTGAATCTTGCGATGGGAAGCCGCAAACGCGGTGAGTTCTTAAAGATTGCCAACCGGCCGAACCGTTATCTGTCGCGGGATGCGTTTGAGGAGGCGGTCGTTTCGTTCGATGCACTTCTGGAATATTACGAAGAAAAAGACTGGATGTGCCAGCGGATCCGTAAACTGGAGCAGGATATCACGACGCTGACGCATTTATCGCCGTTCGGCGCGGTCAATTACATCCGCTATGCGATCGGCTATGAACAGTATGTGAAGGAATATGCTGCATACCGCCATCTGAAAGAGGACGATCTGATTTCCGTTCTGGACGAGCTGCAGGAGGCGGCAAAGAGCCAGAAAAGCATCGAGGGCTGGTTTGCGCATATTGAAGAATATCAGCAGAAGATGAAGGAAAAACAGAAGCAGAGGGCAGAGAGTGCGGAAGGAGTCACCGTTTCTACACTGCACAGCGTCAAGGGCCTTGAGTACGACAAAGTCTATCTTCTCGATGTCAACGAGGGCGTAATGCCGTACCAGAAAGCAGTCCTTGCGGAGGCGATCGAGGAGGAGAGGCGGATGTTCTACGTCGGAATGACGCGCGCCCGGAAGGAGCTGACCCTCTGCTATGTTGAGGAGCGGTTTGAAAAGAAAGTCGAGCCGTCCCGGTTTCTGGACGAGGTGATATCGTAAATCGTAAGCGTTGTGCAAATCGGCAAAAATAAATTTTCTAATTGATAAAATTTTAACAAATAAAACATTGACAAAGTTTTAACAATAAAGTATAGTAATACCTGTAAGCGGGAACAATAAAACAACCGCAAAGCGAGGAGGAAATCATTATGAAAATTTTATTTTACGATACCCAGAACTACGACAGAGAATCTTTCGACCGAACAAAAGAGCAGTTTCCGGAAATTGAAGTGGAGTATTTAAAAACCGGCCTTGCTGCAAGAACCGCTTCCCTGGCAAAGGGATACGATGCCGTGTGCGCCTTCGTAAACTCCGATGTCGGAACGAAAACCGTAGAAGCACTGCATGAGGCAGGCGTCAAGCTGATCCTGATGCGCTGCGCAGGTTTCAACAACGTAGATTTAAAGACAGCTGCAAAATACGGCATTGATGTGCGCCGTGTACCGGGCTACTCCCCGGAGGCTGTAGCTGAGCATGCGATGACACTGGCCATGACGGTCAACCGCCACATGCATAAAGCATATACAAAGGTAAGAGAAAACGACTTCAGCCTTGGCGGACTGATGGGATTCAACTTCTATCAGAAGACCGCCGGAATCGTCGGAACCGGAAAAATCGGTGCAGCCATGGCGAGAATCTGCCGCGGCTTCGGCATGAAAGTTATCGCATACGATGTATACCAGAACGAATCCTTAAAAGATTTCGTTACGTATGTAACTCTCGATGAACTGCTGGCCGAGAGTGATCTGATCTCCCTGCACTGCCCGCTGATGGACAGCACATACCACATGATCAACCGCGAGAGCATCAAAAAGATGAAAGACGGCGTGATTCTGGTCAATACGTCTCGCGGAGGTCTGGTAAAGACAGACGATCTGATCGAGGGAATCCGTGCAAGAAAATTCTTCGGCGTCGGCCTTGACGTATACGAGGAGGAGACCCCGAACGTATTCGAGGACCGTTCCGATGAGATTCTGGAGCACTCCACCACAGCACGTCTCCTGTCCTTCCCGAATGTTATGATCACTTCCCATCAGGGATTCTTCACCGAGGAAGCACTGCGTGCGATTGCAGAGACCACACTGCAGAATGCACTGGATTTCGAGGCAGGAAAAGAGACCCCGAACATTGTCCGTGCATAATGGAGATCCACTAGAAAACAGTTATCTTATAAGAGAACAAGAGACAACCCATTTTCGGCGGGTTGTCTCTTTTAAATTATGAGAAAATAGTGTATGATGGTAGATAGCAGAAAAAACGGCCAGAGAAAAACACTGGCCGGATACAAAAGGAGAGCAGGATTTTATGGACTGTAAAGAAGCAGAAAAATTAATACAGCCATACGTGCAGGGAAATATGCCGGAGAAAGAGATGGAACCGTTTATTTCCCATATCCGGAAATGTCATACATGCCACGAGGAACTGGAGACATATTTTATTGTGAACCGTGCGATGGCATATTTCGAGGATGACGCGCCCGATTCCTACAATCTGACAGGACTTCTGGAACGCGATCTGGAGAAAAAAGAGGAAGAAGCGAGACACCGCCGCTATAAAGATACGTTTTTCCGGGTGCTGATGCTGATTCTCGTTCTGTTTCTGATACTCCTGGCTCTGCACTATTTTGAAGTGATAGAATTACCCTGGCTGAAAGGATTATTATGAGTGATAAAATCGTATTACTGGACGGACACAGTATTCTGAACCGGGCTTTTTACGGCGTACCGGATCTGTCCAATGCAGAAGGCCTGCACACGAACGCCGTATATGGATTCCTGAACATTCTGTTCAAAATTCTCGATGAGGAGCAGCCGCAGTACCTCGCCGTGGCATTTGACCTCCATGCACCGACATTCCGCCACAAGATGTATGACCAGTACAAGGGAACGAGAAAGCCGATGCCGCAGGAGCTGCGCGAACAGGTTCCGGTGATCCAGGAAGTGCTCGCAGCAATGGACATTGAGATTGTCACCAAAGAGGGCTATGAGGCAGATGACATCCTCGGAACACTCGGCCGCAAATGCGAGGCGGAGGGCATGGAAGTTACGATCGTGTCCGGAGACCGCGATCTGCTGCAGCTTGCAACGGACCACATTCTGATCCGGATTCCAAAGACCGTGAAGCGTGTGACGACGATCGAAAATTACCACACGGCAGAGGTGCTGGAAAAATACAGTCTTCTCCCGAAGCAGATCATCGATCTGAAAGCACTGATGGGCGATACCGCAGACAATATCCCGGGACTTCCGGGCGTCGGTGAGAAGACGGCGACAAAAATCCTGCTGCAGTATGAGACGCTGGAAAATGCGCATGAACATTTCGAGGAGATCAAACCGAACAAGGCAAAAGAGGCGATGCGCGATCATTATGATCTGGCGGAATTAAGCAAAAAACTTGCAACGATTGATACCGACGCGCCGGTGGAGCTCGACCGTGAAAAAGCGGCGCTCTCGAATTTTTATACGCCAAAAGCGTATGAGATGTTCAAACGTCTGGAGTTTAAAAACCTGCTGGGCCGCTTCGAGGAGACGAATGCAGAACCAGAGGATGCCGTCTTTCTGCGCACCGTAACGGATTTTTCCGAGGCAGAAGAACTCTTTGAAACCATCGCGAAGGAGAAGAAGGCAGGTGCCGCTCTTCTTACAGAAGAAACCCCGAAGGACGGACCGATGGCAGACCGGAGCCGTTCCCTTGTCGGTATGGCAGTTGCATATGGAAGCGGAGAGCCGGACGTCGTCTACTTCCCGGCAGAAGGATTCCTGACCGGCGATTATTTAAAAGAAAAGCTGGCCGAACTGCAGAAACAGATTCCGGTTTTCTGTGTCATGGACGGAAAAGAGTTTCTGAAGGATGTGCCGGACGCAGACGAAGCCCATCTGTTTGATGCCGGAATTGCCGCGTATTTATTAAATCCATTGAAATCACAGTATTCGTACGATGATATCGTAAAAGAGTACGTACACCGCTACGTGCCGGCAGTGGAAGAGATCTTCGGCGGAAGTAAAATTCCGGCTGCAGGAAAGATGACGCCGGAACAGCAGGAGTCCTATGCGGGCCATCAGGCATATGCCGTGTTTGCAGCACAGGAAAACATGGAAAAGCTGCTGAAGGAGCAGGGCATGTGGGATCTGTACCGGAATGTGGAGATTCCGCTGGTGTTTACGCTCCGTCAGATGGAAGCGGAGGGAATCGCCGCAGAAAAAGAAGCACTTTCTGTTTACGGAGCCGAGCTGGCCGAGCGGATCGGAGAGCTGGAAGCACAGATCTACGAGGAGGCCGGTGAGGAGTTCAACATCAATTCCCCGAAACAGCTCGGTGTGATTCTGTTTGAAAAGCTGCAGCTTCCGGGCGGCAAAAAGACCAAGACGGGTTATTCCACCGCCGCAGATGTGCTCGAAAAGCTCGCACCGGATCACAAACTCGTTGCCGATGTTCTGGAGTACCGTCAGCTTGCAAAACTGAAATCGACGTATGCCGACGGTCTGCAGGCCGTGATCGGAAAAGACGGAAGAATCCACTCGACCTTTAACCAGACCATCACCGCGACCGGCCGCATCAGCAGTACCGATCCGAATCTGCAGAACATTCCGGTGCGGATGGAGCTTGGCCGTCTGATCCGGAAAGCCTTCGTGCCAAAGCCTGGCTGTGTCTTTCTGGATGCCGACTATTCCCAGATCGAGCTCCGCGTGCTGGCGCATATGTCGGGCGATGAAAACCTGATCGAGGCGTACCGCGAGGCGGAGGATATCCACCGTATGACAGCATCGAAAGTATTCCATGTGCCACTTGACGAGGTAACACCGTTGCAGAGAAGAAATGCCAAGGCGGTCAACTTCGGAATTGTCTACGGCATCAGCTCGTTCGGACTCGGACAGGATCTCGGTATCAGCCGCAAAGAGGCGGAAAACTATATCCAGCAGTATTTTGAGACGTATCCGGGTATCCATGAGTTTTTGAACCGCTGCGTGGAGGATGCCAAAGAGAAAGGCTATTCCGTGACGATGTTCGGACGCAGACGGCCGATGCCGGAGCTGAAATCGAGCAACTTTATGCAGCGGTCGTTCGGCGAACGTGTTGCGATGAATGCGCCGATCCAGGGAACGGCGGCGGATATCATCAAGATTGCGATGATCCGTGTGGCGAAACGGCTGAAAGAGGAGCAGTTAAAAACAAGACTTCTTCTTCAGGTACACGATGAGCTGCTGCTGGAAGTGCCGGAAGACGAGCTCGAAAAGGCAGAACAGATCCTCGAGGAGGAGATGACAGGAGCTGCACATCTGGCCGTCAAACTCGAGATCGATATGCATACAGGAAAGAACTGGTACGAGGCTAAGTAACAAGCAGTTTGTACCGGAAAGGATACAAAAGAATGAAAGTTTTTGGAATTACAGGCGGCGTGGGTGCCGGAAAAAGCGAGGTGCTCACGTATCTTGGACAGAATTATGATGCAACGGTGATCCAGGCGGACGAGGCAGGTTATCTTGTGATGCTGCCGGGCGGCGAATGCTATGGAGAGATTGTGAAGCTGTTCGGCAGACAGATCACCACAGAGACCGGCGAACTTGACCGGAAACGGATTGCCGAGATCGTTTTTCAGGACGAAGAGAAGTTAAAAGCCCTGAATGCGATCGTTCATCCGGCGGTAAAACGGTATATCAAAAAAGCCATTGCCGCCGCGGAAAAAGCAGGGACGGAATACGTCTTTGTGGAGGCCGCACTCTTAATCGAAGAAAAATATGATGAAATTTGTGATGAACTGTGGTATATTTATGCAGATGAAGAAGTCCGGAAGGAGCGATTGATCGAAGGACGCGGCTATTCCGAGAAAAAAGTCCGCGAAATCATGGCCAATCAGCTCTCCGAGGATGAATTCAGCAGCCACTGCGATTTTGAGATCGACAACAGCGGCGATTTTGAGGAAACAAAAAAACAGTTAGACCATAGGATGAAAAAATATGAAACTTTGTAGTATTGCAAGTGGTTCGAGCGGAAACTGCATTTTCGCGGGAAGCGAGACCACAAGCCTTCTGATCGATGCGGGCATCAGCGGAAAGCGCGTGGAGGCCGGGCTGGCTGTTCTTGACCGAAGCGCGAAGGAACTGGACGGCATTCTCGTAACACATGAGCATTCTGATCATATCCAGGGACTCGGTGTTCTGGCAAGACGGTATGGTATTCCGATCTACGCGACGGATGGAACAATTCAGGCGATGCAGCAGACAAAGAGTCTTGGAAAGTTCCCGGAAGGGATTTTCCACACGATTCACGCGGATGACACGTTTACGCTGGGCGATATCGCCGTACATCCGTTTACGATCTCCCACGATGCGGCAGAGCCGGTCGGCTACCGGATGGAATCCGGCGGGAAATCGATTGCGATCGCGACAGATCTTGGCGTGTACAGCGACTACACCGTGCAGAACCTGACCGGGCTGGATGCCGTTTTATTAGAGGCAAATCACGACGAGAACATGCTTGCGGTCGGACCGTATCCGTATCCGTTAAAACAGCGGATCGCCGGTGCGAAAGGCCATTTATCGAACCTGGCGGCAGGCCATCTCCTCTGCGAGATTCTGCACGATAATCTGCAGGAAGTGCTGCTCGGCCATCTGAGCAAGGAAAATAATTACGAGGCACTGGCCTTTGAAACCGTGGCCTGTGAGGTCACAACGGGTGATAATCCGTATCACTCGGGTGATTTTCATCTCGCTGTCGCTAAAAGAAGCGAAGTATCACCGTTAATTGAGGTTTAAGCATACATTTTTAGAGCTACATACCATGTTTTTCGCAAGGCCGCCATTACCGGTTTTTCCGGGGCTTTGACATAAAACCAGAAAAAGGAGAATGGAAACATGAAGAAGACAATTATCACTGTCGTAGGCAAGGACACCGTGGGCATTATCGCAAAGGTATGTAATTATCTGGCAGAGAACCAGGTAAACATCGAAGACATTTCTCAGACGATTGTGCAGGGATATTTCAACATGATGATGGTAACGGACGTCTCCAAGAGCGAGAAATCCAACGCAGAGCTTGCAAAAGATCTGGAGGAGCTTGGAAGTTCCATCGGCGTTGTTATCCGCTGCCAGCATGAAGATATTTTCAATATGATGCACCGTATCTAAAGCGAAGGAGAAAAACGACATGATAAATCTGTTTGAAGTAAAGGAAACGAACGAGATGATCGAAAAAGAGAATCTGGACGTTCGTACCATTACCCTTGGAATCAGCCTTTTAGACTGTATTGACTCCAATCTTGACAAGCTGAACCGCAAAATCTACGACAAAATCACGACGACTGCCAGAAATCTGGTTTCCGTAGGTGAGGAGATCGAGGGCGAGTTCGGTATTCCGATTGTAAACAAGAGAATTTCCGTTACCCCGATTGCCTTAGTCGGCGCAGCAGCCTGCAGAACCCCGGAGGATTTTGTGACGATTGCACAGACTCTCGACCGTGCGGCAAAAGAAGTCGGCGTCAATTTCCTCGGCGGTTACTCCGCTCTGGTAAGCAAAGGCATGACGACAGCAGATGAGCTTCTGATCCGTTCCATCCCGCAGGCTCTGGCGGTTACGGATTTTGTCTGCAGTTCCATCAACCTTGGTTCCACCAAAACCGGTATCAACATGGATGCTGTCAAACTGATGGGTGAGATCATCAAAAAGACGGCGGAGGCAAGCAAAGAGAACAACTGCCTTGGATGCGCAAAACTCGTTGTCTTCTGTAATGCACCGGACGACAATCCGTTCATGGCGGGCGCTTTCCACGGCGTAACCGAGGCGGATGCCATCATCAATGTCGGCGTTTCCGGTCCTGGCGTTGTCAAACATGCTCTGGAAAAAGTACGCGGCGAGAACTTTGAGGTACTCTGCGAGACGATCAAAAAGACGGCGTTCAAGGTAACGCGTGTCGGCCAGCTCGTTGCACAGGAGGCTTCCAAGCGGCTGAATATTCCGTTCGGTATCATCGATCTTTCTCTGGCACCGACTCCGGCGATCGGAGATTCCGTTGCAGATATCCTCGAGGAGATCGGCCTTGAGCACGCCGGTGCACCGGGAACGACAGCGGCGCTGGCACTTCTGAACGATCAGGTGAAAAAGGGCGGTGTTATGGCATCTTCCTATGTCGGCGGTCTCTCCGGCGCATTCATCCCGGTTTCTGAGGACCAGGGTATGATCAACGCAGTCAACGACGGCGCACTGACTATCGAAAAACTCGAGGCAATGACCTGTGTCTGCTCCGTAGGCCTTGACATGATCGCCATCCCGGGTGACACGAAAGCATCGACCATCTCCGGTATCATCGCAGATGAACTGGCCATCGGTATGGTCAACCAGAAAACAACGGCAGTCCGCCTGATTCCGGTCATCGGAAAAGGCGTGGGCGAGACCGTAGAATTTGGCGGCCTTCTTGGCTATGCACCGATCATGCCGGTCAACAACTTCTCCTGCGAGGCATTCGTCAACAGAACAGGAAGAATCCCGGCACCGATTCATTCGTTTAAAAACTAAAGAGAAAGCTGAAAAGCCGGCAGTGATCCTGAATGGAAAGGATCACTGCCGGCTTTTTTTACTTTATAGGAAAGTTCGACTTTCGTCGAACTCTTGAATAAAAATGCCCGCATAAAGGCGGGCATGAAAAGAAAACGACACTGTTTAAAAGATATAAAAACCTTCTACACCAGCCTCATCGGCAAATAAATCGTC
>NZ_JBNMHD010000057.1:0-11604 GCF_050872605.1 Fusicatenibacter sp. | reverse complement strand
TAATTATACAATAAAAGGTGTCCTTTTTGGTTGTTTATCCAGAAAAAACAGTGATTTTTCTTTCAATAAGGGAATTCCCCATTCTGCTGGATGCGCTCTCGGCAAAACGGGGATATTATTTTCTAAAAGCGAAATCTCTGGCACCGGATGCTTCTGGAAAATGGGGCGTTGCTAAGATGCCTGGCGGTGTAAAAGCTTCCAACTGGGGCGGATCTTTCCTGGTAATCCCGGAGCAGAGCAAAAACAAAGCAGCAGCCTGGGCATTCGTAAAATACATGCTGGCAACTAAAGAAGGTCAGAACGACATCTTCCAGGCAGTAGATTACTTCCCGGCCTACACACCTGCATACGAAGATGCTTCTATCTATGATGCAACAGATGATTACTTCAGCGGACAGCAGCCGAAAAAACTGTGGGCTGAACTGGCAAAAGAACTGCAGCCTGTAAATACAACCATGATGGATGCTGCAGCAGATGGATGTATCTATACATCTGTAAACTCCGGACTGGAGCAGGGCCTGGATGCAGAAGGTATCCGTGAAAAGGTAAAATCTGATATCGAAGCAGCAACTGCAGAAGTAAAAGAGCAGCAGATTCAGGTACTGAAAGACGCAGGCGTTTGGGACAAATAAGAAGTAAATCAGTAATAATTTAAAAATTAAAATCGGCCGCTGCATCGGAATCGTCCGGTCGGCGGCCGATTTTGAATAAAGAGTACTGATGGACGGAAGGAGGACCACTTTTGAAAACAAAAAAGAAAACCGGATTTGTTTATACGTTAAAACAAAATAAAGTGGCATACGCATACATCGCACCATTTTATATCTTATTCGCAATCTTCGGTTTGTTCCCGATCGTAGCCGGATTTGCACTGAGCTTCTTCCGGTGGGACGGCATCGGACCGATGCATTTTAACGGAGTAACCAACTATATCAATCTATTTAAAGATCCACTGTTTTGGAAAGCATTATCCAACACGCTGCTGATCGGTATTATTGCACATATTCCGATTCTGCTGGGCGGTCTTGCTCTGGCATATATTCTGAATTCGAAGCTGGTAAAAGGTGAGAATATCTTTAAAACTATTTACTTTATGCCTATGGTAACAAGTTCTGTTGCGATCTCTATTATCTTCCAGACCATGTTTGGAAATAACTATGGTGTCATCAACTGGTTCCTGAGCCTGTTCGGCGGCAAAAACATTAACTGGCTGGGCGGAGACGGAAGTCTGATCAAAGTAGCCGTTATCGTAATGTTCGCATGGAAATGGGTAGGCTGGAACATGGTTATCTATCTGGCCGGTATGCAGGGTATCAGCAATGATATCTACGAAGCAGCCAGAATCGATGGTGCTTCCAACACAAGAGTTATGTTCAGTATCGTTATCCCGCTGTTAAAACCAATCATTATATTTACGGTTGTACAGTCCAGTATTGGTATGTTTAACCTGTTCACGGAGCCATTTATTTTAACAAACTCCAGCTGGACCGGTGGTATCAACAATGGTGGTCTGACACTGATGATGTATTTGTTAAACAAAGCTCCGCAGGGTGGAAACTCCTATGGATATGCATCTGCGTGTGCATACGTTATCACAATCATGATCGTTGTGATCTCTGTTTTTGTTAACAAGTTCTCAGAAGAGAAAGAAACAGGAAGGAGGAAATACGGTAAATGAAAACATTATTAATTTTACTTGTAGCTTTAGCCGTTATCTTAATCGTGATTGCCAAAATTCATCCGATGGGAAAGAAAATCTCCTTATACATTGTTCTGGGACTGATTGCACTGATTATGCTGGTTCCGTTCTATATGATGTTTGTTATGGCAACCCATACAACCAGTGAAATCTATTCCTTCCCGCCAGCTCTGTGGTTTGGAACAAATATGGCAACAAATTTCCACAACATGGTTGAGGCAGTAAACTTCCCACGGGCCTTCCTGAACAGCTGTATCGTAACGTTTGGAAATGTTATCCTGGTACTGTTCTTCTGCTCGATCGGCGGATATGCATTTTCTGTATATAACTTCCCAGGAAAGAAAGTACTGTTTGCCATTCTTCTGGGTACAATGATGGTTCCGTGGACAGCAGGTATTATCCCGTGGTTCATCATGATGTCAAAACTGGGCTGGTTAAACAGCTTCTGGGCACTGATTATTCCGAGCTGCGCGAATGCGTTCGGTATCTTCTGGATGAGACAGTACTGTCAAAATAACGTACCGGTATCACTGATCGAAGCAGCACGACTGGATGGTTGCAGTGAATGGACGATCTTCTTCCGTGTTATTGCACCAATCCTGAAACCGGCTTACGCATCCCTTGGTATCATGCAGTTCGTAAACGTATGGAACGACTTCATGCAGCCGCTGATGATTCTGCGTAAAGCAGATAAAATGACACTGCCGCTGATGCTGAAGACCATGGTTGGCGACCGTGGCACCGATTACGGCGCACTGATGTTTGCCAGCACCTGTGCGGTACTGCCGCTGCTGATTGCATTCTTAAGTGCATCCAAGTTCTTTATGTCTGGTCTGACATCGGGTGCGGTAAAAGAATAAGTATGATATAATTTTAAGGAATAAACAAAAAGAGAGGTGATCCTATGGAAATTGTGAATGGTGAAAGACTGGTATTGGGAACTTGTTATTATCCGGAACACTGGGACGAGAGTCTCTGGCGTGACGACCTGAAAAGAATGCTGGAAAACGGCATCGAAGTAATTCGAATCGCAGAATTTGCATGGAGTAAGATTGAGCGGTACGAAGGTGTCTTCAATTATGATTTCTTTGACAGATTTCTGGATGTAGCAGCCGATATGGGAATGAAAGTAATCTTTTGCACTCCGACAGCGACTCCGCCGGCGTGGCTGACAGAAAAATATCCGGAAGTTCTGAATGCGAACATGGACGGTGTTCTGTACCGTCATGGCGGAAGAAGACATTATAACTATAACTCTCCGAAATATCAGGAACTGACAAGAATTATTGTTGAAAAATCCGCATCTCATTATGCAAAACATCCGGCTATTATCGGATGGCAGATCGACAACGAGATCAACTGCGAGAAAAATGAGTTCTATTCGGAAAGTGATACCATTGCGTTCCGTAAATTCCTGATGGAAAAATACGGAAGCATCGATGCACTGAATGATGCATGGGGAACCAATTTCTGGAACCAGACGTACAATAGTTTTGAGGAAGTATATGTTCCGAGAACAACACTGAGCAACAATACAAACCCGCATGAAGTACTGGATTATACAAGATTTGTATCTGACAGTGCATGCAGATTTGCAAAACTTCAGAGCGATATCATCCGCAAATATATTAAACCAGGTGATTTTATTACCACCAATGGTCTGTTCGGCAATCTGGACAACCAGAGAATGACAAACGAGAGCCTGGATTTCATGATGTATGATTCTTACCCGAACTTTGCGTATTGTCTGGATGCATACAAACCGGATAACTTTCTGAAAGACCGTATGTGGAGCCGCAACCTGTCTGAAGTTCGTGCCGTATCCAAAAACTTCGGTATTATGGAACAGCAGTCCGGTGCCAACGGATGGAATACCGGTATGGCAGCGCCGACTCCGAAACCGGGACAGATGACGCTGTGGACCATGCAGAGTGTAGCACACGGTGCAGATTATATCAGCTATTTCCGTTGGAGAACCTGTACATATGGAACAGAGATTTACTGGCATGGCATTCTGGATTATTCCGGAAGAGACAACCGCAGACTGGCAGAAGTAAAATCGATTCATGAGAAGTTCCAGAAACTGTCTGAGATCGCAGGTTCCAAATATGAAGCAAAAGTTGGTTTTCTGAAAGATTACGATAATGTATGGGACAGCCAGATTGATGTATGGCATGAAAAAGTGGAGTGGAAGAGCCAGCTCGGTATCTTCGAAGCCGCACAGAGAACCCATACACCGATGGATTATATTTATCTGCGTGACGACGTAACTGCAGAAGATCTGAAACCATATACTGTACTGTTTTACCCGCATCCGGTGCTGATTTCCGATGAGAGAAAAGCTGTACTGGAAGAGTATGTAAAGAACGGCGGCTATCTTGTTCTCGGCTGCAGAAGCGGATACAAAGATATGTACGGACGCTGCGTGATGGACAAACTGCCGGGTAAATTCGCCGAGATGAGCGGCGTGGATATTCCGGAATACACACTGGTATCCCCGGACAACAAAGATATCGTAATCGACTGGGACGGCACGAAACTGGAAGCTGCTGTATTCAACGATCAGCTGGCGGCAGTTGGAGAGCATGCAGAAGTTCTTGGTTCGTACGAGAACTGCTACTATGCAGGAGAGCCTGGACTGATCAAGAATACCTACGGAGAAGGAACGGTATATTATTTCGGCGCAGCATTTTCAGAGAAAACTGCAGAAGTCTTCCTGGAAAAACTGGGTGTGAAGGATCCGTACAAAGAGAAACTGGATATTCCGGAAACCTGCGAACTGGCTGTAAGAAAGAAAGACGATACCGAGTACTGCTTCGTTTTGAACTACAAAGAGGAAGAAGCCAAAATTCAGGTCAAAGAAGAGATGACAGATCTGTATACAGGTGAAAAGGTGATCGGTACAGTTGTGCTGAAACCGTTTGAGGTAAAAATTATGAAATAAAAAATAATCAGGGAAACAGAAGGGACAGCCGTACGAAACTGGTGCGGCGCCCTTTCTGGTTAAAAAATGCAATTGTTGGAGATCTGAAATAGACGATTCTACTTCAAGGGGGTGTGATTTCACCCCCTTTTCTGTTATGATTTTCTCAAAGAAAAGGGGGAATCTCTATGGATCTTGTCAAAATTGGAAAATATATTGCGGAAAAAAGAAAAACGATTGGCATGACGCAGAAGCAGCTGGCGGAGCAGCTCGGGATGAGCGATAAATCGGTCTCGAAGTGGGAGAGGGGCATCTGCCTGCCGGATGTGTCGGTGTATCTGGAACTGTGCAAAATTCTTGGCATCACCATCAATGAATTTCTCGCCGGGGAGGATATCAGCGAGGAGAATCTGACGGAGAAATCGGAGGATAACCTGATTCAGGTTGCGAAAGACAGCAAGCATCGGCAGAAGCATTTAAAGAGCATGATTGCGGTGCTGGCGCTGACGGCGGTGCTGGCGATTGCTGCGGCTGGCGTAATGTGGTACCGCAGTGCGCGGACACCGAAAAATTTTATTGCACCGTATGACATGGATTCACCGGAAATGAATATCGCTCAGATACTTTCCGGCCCGGACGGCGCGATGCTCTTTCAGTATTCTGCAGACGAGCCGTTCCAGACTATGACATTGTACTTGACGGAATATCACTACAGCGAACAGGTTTCCAAAACAGAGATCGCCGGGCTGGGTTATGATGACTTCAGTGATGTGACTTCTATGTCGAAGGGAATGATCGCGTTGATCCCGGATTTTGAGGCGTTTCAGGTGGATGTGTATATCACGGACAGTGCCTGCAAATATCAGACGAAGTTTCCGATTCTGGAGGACGTGGAAAACCGGGAAGTGTTCGGCAGATCCGGCACAGAAATCACCGAGGATATTGCAATTGTCTACGATAAAGAGCTGGGACTGGGAGCGTTCTTTTATGGAGAGAATGGGCTCAGCGCTTATTCTGTTGAGGATTTGGAAAAGGGGAATGTGGAACTGAATAATGAGTATACGTATTATGTCTCTGTTGAGTTTTCAAAATAGAAAAATGAAGTAATCCTGCACAGATCTTCTTGATAAAACAGTTAGACTGAGCTAATCTCATCTTAAGAGAATCTATTTTGGGAGGTGAGACGATGAGTGTAACTGTTTTGCGATTTCTGCTGGTGCTGGGAATTATCGGGCATGCGGGGAACATGTACTGCGACCGCATTATCAGCATATTTCCAAACGGCAGACTGAAGATTGAGGATATCAAAACCATCGGCGAGGAAGGAAAGATGGCGAAGCTGATGGAGGGCGTATCCGAGAAAGTACCGATGCGTTCCGCAGTCTGGGGCGCCTATTCGCTGGTGCTGCCGATTTTTATCGCGATGTTTCCGTTTCGAATCATCGGAACACTGCATATCGCGGCGATGGTTACGATGCTGGCGTGGATCTTTCTTGCATAGCATTCGGGCATCGTGAGAGTACAGAAAAACTGCGGAATCCGCTGCCTTTTTAGGGTAATGGGTTCCACGGTTTTTGCGTTATGTTTTTGCGTGTGCCTATTTTTCAATCGGGTTATCCAACATATAGATGACGCAGGCAAATCCCGCAATCATGGCGAACAGAACTGCACCGCCCAAAGCCTGATCAAACAGAACTGCGCCGGCAAAGAAACCAGCAATTGCGGCAAGCACCATAACAATCACAGACACGACCGTTCGAAATTTTTCCATGCATATTCCCTCCCTTTTCGTTTTTGCCGTATGAAAAAGTACTTTTTATATGGTTATTATAGTGCGGAATATGTCTCGAGACAATTGGACATTTGTTCTAAAGATGCCTGTGTTTTTTCTACTTTCGTCCTGACAAAATTTCCGTTACAATAAAGATACAAAAAAAACAGGGAGGTCGTGGATGATGAAAAGAGTCAGGATATTTACCAAAATGATACTTTTGACAGCGCTAATCTGCATATGCCTCACAGGCTGCGGAAAATCAACAGCAGTGACGCTCCCGTTTGAGGCGGCTGATGTTGCAGGCATCGAAATGTACCGCTTCGTTGTACCGGCAAGCGCAGAAAAGAAAGAGATCACAGAACCAGAAGAAATTGCGGATGTATATTCAACATTTTCAAACTTAAAAGTAACCGACAAAGAAACCGAGCCGCTTACGGGAAGTACCGTGACGAGTTTTCGATTCCGTCTCTTGGACGGAACAAGCTATGAAATCATTTACAACGCCGAAGGCGTCAAATCCGGCAGAGTGCAGCTGGGCGAAGAAACGAAGGATTATTTTACATCTGCAGACATCGGAAGCTTATGGGAGAACTGCCAGGAAGAAGCCGTAAAGGTGGATGAGGCGGAACTGCCTGCATATCCGTGATTCACAGAAACGAAATCAGCCGTCCGTTTGGAAGAGATTCCATTGGGCGGCTGAAGTTGTTTTATGCGGTTACGAGTTCATTTTTATCGAGGATATGGTAAAATCATGACATAGAGTTGTCATGTTTTGCGTGATAGTATGAAAGAGAGAAAGGAACAGCAATGAAAATAGACAGACAGTTGGGAATTTTGTCCGTGCTGCTGCAGAAAGACTCCGTGACGGCACCGGAGCTGGCGGAGATGTTTGAGGTGTCGCGGCGGACGATTAACCGAGATATTGAGGATCTGTGTAAGACAGGGATTCCGCTGGTGACACGGCAGGGGGTTCACGGCGGGATTTCGATTATGGAAGGGTATAAGCTTGACAGAACGATGCTCACGCACAGCGAGATGCAGGATATTCTGGCGGGACTTCGGAGTCTGGACAGTGTGAATGGGACGAACCGCTACGGTCAGCTGATGGAAAAGCTGTCGGCGGGGTCTTCGGATTTTATGGTAGGGAACCAGTCGGTGCTGATTGATCTGTCATCGTGGTATAAGGATTCGCTCGCGCCGAAAATTGAAATGATCCGTCTGGCGATCGGTCAGCACAGAGAGCTGGAATTTACTTATTATGCACCGGGAAAAGAGTCTGTACGCCGCATCGAGCCATATTATTTAATGTTCCGCTGGTCGAGCTGGTACGTGTGGGGCTGGTGTAAAACGAGAGAAGATTTTCGTCTGTTCAAGCTGAATAGGATGGACAAAGTGCAGATGCTGGAAGAAACATTTGCAGCCAGAAATGTCCCTATGCCGGATCTGAGCGATGAGAGAATTTTTCCGGGCGGAATCCGGGTAAAAGCATTGTTCACGGCAGACTGCAAATGGCGCCTCGTAGAAGAGTTTGGAACAGAATGCTGTCAGGAACTGGAGGATGGATCACTTCTGTTTCAGGCAGATTATACCAACAAAGAAAACCTGATCACATGGCTGTTGACTTTCCGCGAAAAAGCAGAACTGCTGGAGCCAAAGGAGCTGCGCGAAGAATTGCGGCAGAGCATTCGGCGGATGCAGGCGAAGTATGAGGATGGAGGAGAAATATGATTGAGTCAAATTGTAAGATATGGGAGGCAATGCATAAGATGCGGTATTCCTGGATCGATGATTATCTGATGCAGAAACCAGGCGTAGAAAAGCTGCCGCCGCAGTGGAACTGGATCCGTTATGCCATCGGAGGGAAAATGTTTGCGGCTGTCTGTCTTGGAGAGCAGAATGAGCCATATTACATCACACTGAAGCTGGAGCCGTCGGAGGGAAGCTTTCTGCGGGAGCAGTACGAGGACATCATTCCGGGGTATTATATGAACAAACAGCACTGGAATTCCATAAAACCAAACGGCGCTGTGCCGGATGACCTGGTGAAAGATCTGCTGGATAAGGCGTACGGACTTGTGCTCGGCAGGTTCAGCAAAAAGAAACAGAAAGAAATTCTGGAAAGCGGGGATAAGGCGGATGGCTTTTGATTATAAGAAAGAGCAGAAAGAATTTTATCAACCGAAAAATCTACCAGAGATTGTAACCGTTCCGTCCATGAATTATCTGGCGGTGCGGGGAAAGGGAAATCCGAATGCCGAGGGCGGCGAATACAAAAAATCAATCGAGATTCTGTATGCACTTGCCTATACGCTGAAAATGAGCTACAGGACAGATTACAAAATCAACGGATTTTTCCAGTACGTCGTCCCACCGTTAGAAGGCTTCTGGCGGCAGGAGGGGACAGAAGAAATTGATTATGAAAAGAAAGAAGATTTTCAATGGATTTCCGCCATCCGCCTGCCGGATTTCATCACCAGAAAAGATTTCGAATGGGCCGTACATACGGCAGAAAATAAGAAACATATCGATTGCTCCCGCGCAGAATTTCTGACAATAGAGGAAGGACTCTGCGTACAGATCATGCACCATGGATCTTTCGATGCAGAACCGGAAACAATAGAAAAAATGAATCAATATCTTGAAACACAAGGTTATGAAAACGACATTACGGATCAGCGCCGCCATCACGAAATTTATCTGTCTGATGCAAGAAAAACGGCACCTGAAAAATGGAAAACTGTGATCCGTCATCCGATTCGAAAAAAAGCAAATTGCTGATATGCAGAAAATAATTCAGCCGTCCGTTTGGAAGAGATTTCCATTGGGCGGCTGAGATGGCTTTATACAGTTGCAAGTTCATTTTCTTCAATGATAGTTTTTATTTTAAGTTCTTCCAAATCAGCTATATCAGCAATTTGAGCTGTAGTGTAGCCTTTTTGAAACATGTGAAGAATTATTTTTTGCTCTCCAAGTTGATTTAATGCGTCGGGGAATTCAGGAAAAGTATCAGTTAGGAGAACAGAATGATGAGCAGGAAACCCTATCATAGTGCTTCACATTGCAAGTATTTGATACAGTATCATATTATCTGGTGTCCAAAATTTAGATTTTCTGTATTACATGGGAAAGCGGATATTACTCTCAAACAGATACTACAAAAAATATGCGAGGATTACGGATATAGAATTAAAGCACTTGAAGTAATGCCGGACCATATCCATATTTTTGCAGATGTGCCACAAACAGTCGCTCCCTGCGATGTGGTTAGAACACTCAAAAGTAAAAGTGCGATTGAATTATTTAAGGCATATCCAACACTGAAACGGTTTTATGCAAGATGTGGTGTTTTATGGTCGAGGGGATATTTTATATCTACAGTGGGACAGATAAGTGAAGCAACAGTAATGCAGTATATAGAGGAACAGAAAAGTCATGAATGAGAAGGAATATAAGAAAAGCCTAAGACAATTTCATAAACATTCTGACAGACATATCCTGGTTGTAGAAACCGATATGTCTTTTTCTGATATACAAAAGGTGGTAGCTCTTTCTGATAAGATTCGAAAAGCAGGAAATGAACTGGTTGGTCTTATGAGAAAGAATTACGACCAGCTTATCCGTACGAAAAGGTATCGGAAGGTACGGAAACTTTATGGTGCTACAGAAGAGAAAAAGAAACGAAAAGTACTTGCCAGTCAGCTGAATGAAATGCAAAAGCAATATCATGTTACATGGGATGATTGTAGAACATCTATGATACCAATCGGTAAAAAATATGGGATTGATGCTATATTTGCACTTACAAAAGCCGAAGATGTTTGGAGAGGGATAGAAAAATGCTTATATGCAAATGGTAAGACACTCCACTTTTCTAAATATGGAGTGTTGCCCTGTATTCGAGCCAAACAAAGGAATCGTGGGATTCCAATTTCTGTGAAAGAGAATCAATTGCAATTTAAATTTGGTAAATCTACGTTTGGAATACAACGGAAAGATAGATTTCAATCGGATGAAATCCACGCTGTTTTGGATTACCTTGCTGAACCTGAAATAATAGATAAGAAAGCAATCCAGATATTTGCAGAGAAAGCGTATTGTATCAATACTTACAGACCCTGCTATGCTACGCTTGTACCAAAGTTGATTCGTGGGAAATACAGAGTGTATTTGCACTTAACGATTGAGGGGAAAGCAAAACCGAAATATGACAGATTTGGGAATCCAAGGCATAAATTTGGAAAAGGTATCATTGGTGCGGATATTGGAACGCAGACCGTTGCTTATACATCGGATACGGAGATTGCTCTTAAAAACTTATCCGAAAGAGGGAACAGTATTCAAAAATCCGAGCGATTAGAAAGAATTTATTATCGCGCAATGGATAGAAGCAGACGAGCAACCAATCCACAGAATTATAATGAGGATGGTACGATTAAAAAAAGTCGAAAGATTTGGAAATACTCGAATCATTATAAAAGACTGAAAGCGAAACACGCAGAATTATGTCGTATTAATGCAAGGAACAGACAGCTTGCGATAAATGAAGATGCCAACTATCTAAGGAGCCTTGGAGATGTGTTGATTACAGAGCCTAAAAATGCCAGTAAACTTATGAAATGAGCGAAAGAGACTACGAAAAACAAGAAAGGTAAGTTTAACAAGAAAAAGCGTTTCGGTAAATCAATAAAGAATCGATGCCCTGGTGGATTTCAAACGACAATAGAAAAGAAATTTGAAGTGTCTGGTGGCAGATATATAGAAGTGCCGAGCAATTATAGAGTAAGTCAATATGACCATACCGCAGATGCTTATGTCAAAAAGAAGTTGTCGGATAGAATGTATCATTTAGCGGATGGAACATTGGTACAGCGAGACTGGTATTCCTCGTTTTTACTATACTGTTACGATGATAAAATAGAAGAGATAAATAAAACAAAATGTAGAACAGAATTTGAAAAACATTACAAGAGGGAAAAAGCCTTAATTAAATGGATTCAGGCGAATCAGATTAAAATTTTAAATAGCGGAATAAAAACAGCATAAATGAAATACGTTAGGGAGATTGACGATATGATGTTGTCAAGATTGGTTGACACATTTTTCTCAAGGACATCATGGACTATGCTACCATACGTAGAGAATCATAGTATCTCTGTCGCTTGATCATGGGAGGAAGACCACCGTTGGTGGTACAAATCCTCCGATTGT
>NZ_JBNMHD010000056.1:0-11926 GCF_050872605.1 Fusicatenibacter sp. | reverse complement strand
TCTACAATCCTGTCTAAAATCTCCTGTTTGCTGGTATAGTGCTTATACAAGGCGGCTTTTGTGAATCCTAATTGCTTGGCAATATCATTCATAGATGTCCCAAGGTAGCCGTTCTGCGCAAACAATTCCAGCGCTGTTTCCCAAATTCGTTCTTTCGTATCTCCAGCCATAATATTCCTCCTTGCAGGTAACCACTCGGTAACTCCTATTATAGTTACCGAGTGGTTACTTGTCAAGAGGCAAAAATAATTTTTCTCCGAGGTTACTCGCCTGTTTCAATAGAGTCCACAATGCTCATTCTGGAAATGGTGCGCAGTGGGATAGCCGTGGCAGCGAGACACGCGGCCACCGAGACGGCAGCAGCCTCCAGAATGGCCGCAACGGGGACTGCCACCAGCTGTAAGGTGTCTGTCTGCGCCGCACCGACGAAGATGCAGCAGACATAGCCCAGCACCGCACCGATCACCGACGCGAAAATGCCGTAATATGCGCCCTCCCAGAGGAAGGTTTTGTACAGGCTGGCGGCGCTCATTCCGATGGCGCGCTGCATCCCGATCTCGCCGATGCGGGTGTGGATATTACTATAAACGGTGTTGATGATATTCAGAACACCAATCACACCGATGAGCGCGATCAGCACCCAGCAGAGCATTTTGATTTGGACGAAGCTCTCCGCCATCTCCTGACTGCTCTGGCGATAGGAAAGCCACTGTGTACCGGGATTTTCTCCGCACCAGCCGTCCAGCCATGTTTCAAAGGCGGCGGTGTCTGCATCCTTTTTCAGCGTGGGGCAGACCTCCGCATAGTAATCGCTGCCCGTCAGCTCACAATACATCGCATCGCTGACAAGGATCTGCACACCGTTGGTAAAGCCGCTGCTGCCGATGGTAACAGGGCTGTCCAACAGAGCGGCCACGCGAAGCTCCTTATCGCCCAGCTTTACGACATCGCCGACGGCGAGGCTGGTTTGCTGGACGGTTTCTCCACCGTAGGAGAGGGCAATAGGATTTTTAACAAGGCAGCCCGTTCCGTCCAGCAGCGCCTGCTTGTCTTGTGCGGAAAGTGTGGGTGCAAAGCGGGAAAGCTGCGCCTCGTCTACGCTGGCCAGCTGCAAGGTCTCATGCCCCTGCAAGGAGAGGTTCGTATCGAACGGCAGCGTCTGGTCGGGCATGAACACAGACAGCCGCGTGGTGGAGAGCTGCGCTACGGCATCGTTTGCCCGCAGCTTTTCCACGCCCTCCGCCGAAATGCCTGCATCCTCGTTGGTCAGTGCATAATCGCCGGTGTACATATCCTGTACTGCGCTGCTGGCATCCAGAAGACCTGTGAAGCTTTGCAGGGCGACAAATACCGTGATGCTCATCACCAGCGACAGGATGGTAATGGCCGTTCTGCCGCGCCCACGTTTCAGATTGAGCCGAGCGTACCATGCCTCGAAATGATGGATGGTACGGGACTTTCTGATGCGGCGTTTGATTTTTGCCGTCTGCCCGGACATGGCGACGGTAGGCGAAACGCGGGCGGCGTACCGCGCCGCCGGAAACGCGGCCAACATTGCGAACGTCAGCGTTACGGCGATGCTGGCAAGAAGCATGACCGGCTTTACCTCCGCTGCGCTGCTGATGGCGGAATTCAGCTCTTGTGCGCTGTTTGCCATGAAAATATCCGGATTCAGTGCGCCGGTGGCGGCAATCAGCACGCCCTTGGCAGACAGAACGCCCAGCAGCAGTCCGACAGGGATACCAATACCGCACAGGAGCAACAGCTGCACGGATACCAGCCGGTAGACCTGCCCGCGCTGCGCGCCGATGGCGCGGAGTGTGCCATACTCCCGCACCCGCTTGGCGATGGAGATCTTCAGAATGTTATAGATGACAAGTCCGGCTGCCAGCAGGACAAGTACGCCGACGATGACGCAGGCTGCCGCCATAAAGGGAAAGCCGGAGCCGGTATCGCCGTCCTCATCCGTATCATAGGCGATACCCAGAGCGTTCAGCAGCACTGGATTGTACTGGATGAACGCCACATCCACCTGCAAGGTCTCTGCCAACTCACGGACAATACGCTGGAAGTCCTGTTTGCTCTGTGTCTTGAAGTCTGTGGAAATCAGTCGGTATTCCTCCGGCAGCAGCGCTTCGGCACTGCTCTCGCCAACAATGCCCTGTACAGTTCCGGAGGAATAGCCGAGATAGCTGCTCTCCAGAATACCGGTCAGCGTAAAATCGGCGGTATATTCTATTTCTGGCAGCAATCCGTCCATGGTGGAGACGGTCAGAGTCAGGCGGATGGTACCGCCCACGGCGGCATTCTCATCCAGATATTGCAGGGCATCCTCCGGCAGAGCCACTTCCTTTGCCGCCTCCGGCAGACGGCCCTCCTTGATCTTTCCGATAGATGGGTACATGGCAAGCGCATCGTCGTGGTACTCCCGCAGGGAGAGTTTCAGACTGCTGCTGCCAAGCCCCGTGCTGCCGAGATAGAGCACATCGCCCACATCTGTAAGCCGCGGATCGTCGTGCAGCGCCTGCGCCTGCTGCTGCGTCAGTTGGTGAAAGGTGGCATAACGGCTGCCGTTCAGGCGCTCCGCCTGCTGCACCCGCATGGCCTGCAAAATGCCGATGGACTGGCCGATGACGGTGGTCATCAGGCTGGACAGGATCACGGCAATTAAAATCAGAATGGCCATGACTCTCTGGGCTTTCAGTTCCTTCCACGCAAGGGACAGATAGCTTTTCATTTTCCCGTCACCTCCGTAAGCGTGCCGTCCACGATGGTAAACCGGCGCTCGGCCATTTCCGCAATGCGCGGGTCGTGGGTGATGATGACCAGCGTTTTGTTCATCTGTCGGCGCAGATCGCAGAGCATTCGCATCACCTCGCCGCCGCTTTTGCTGTCCAGATTCCCGGTTGGCTCGTCGGCGAAGATGATATCCGGCTTTGTGATCAAAGCACGGGCGATAGCCACCCGCTGCTGCTGGCCACCAGACAGCTCATGGGGCAAATGCGTGAGCCGTTTGTCGATGCCAAGAAACGCTGCAATCTCCTGCAAATACGCTTCGTCCGGCTGCCGCCCGTCCAGCAGCAGCGGCATGGTGATGTTTTCCTGCGCCGTCAGCACCGGCAGAAGGTTGAAGTGCTGAAAGATAAAGCCGATTTTTCTGCGGCGGAAAGCAGACAGTTCCCGATCCGAGCCGTGGTGAATGTCGGTGTCTCCGTACAGTACCTGCCCGGAGGTCGGCGTGTCCAGCCCGCTGATGATATGTAGCAGCGTACTTTTCCCGCTGCCTGACGGCCCCATGATGGAGATAAAATCACCGGGACGGATCTGCATGTTGGCGTGGTGCAGTGCCGTGACCCTGCTTTCACCCGCACCGTAGATTTTGGAAATGTCGTTGACCTGAATGTCCATAAAAAACACTCTCCTTATCGCTTTGATAGGGAGAGTGTAGCAGGCATTTCTCAAAAAACGCTCAAGTGTTATGAAATTTTCAGCGAGGCGCAGGCCACCGCACCATTATCATTCCTTAGCGTCAGAGAGCCGTCGTGTTTGCGGCAGAGCAGGTCGCAAATATACAGTCCCATGCCAAAGTGGCCGACCGCCTCCATGCCCTTGTGAAAGGGCTGTACACCGCCTTTCAGCAGGTCTGGCGGGAAGCCGCCGCCGTCGTCCGCAACGGTAAGCGTCAGTTGGCCGCCCGTAACGCAAAGCGTGACCATGACCGTCTCCCTGGCAAACCGCAGAGCGTTGGCTGTCAGATTTTCCGCTATTTGAAATAGCAGCTCTTTGTCCAACAGAATTGCGGCCGGAGGCGCTGTCAGGCCGTGGAAAATCAGCTGCTTTTCTCCCTCATCCGCCGCGAACGAGAGTGCTTTCTGCAATTCTCCGCTCAACGCGGCGGTATTAACATCTTTAGGCTTCGGCTCCAACTGCTCCAGCCGCTGTACGGTGCTCATTGTCTCCACATAGTGCTCGATGCGGTCGGTGTAGGTGTCGATGCGGTCGAGGTTTTCTTCGAGCTGTGCAGTATTTTCTGCCTCCGCACACCGCCGTGCCAGCTTAGCCGAACCTTTCAGTACGGTCACCGGATTGCGCAGGTCGTGTGAAAAAGCGGCGTTCAGCCGTTTGCGCTCCTCTGTCTGCCGCCAAAGCAGGCGGTTGTTTTCCAACAGCGACTGCCGCATGGTCTCAAAGGCGGCGCAGAGCCGCCCCAGTTCATCGTTGGAGACAGCAGAGACGGTGAAATCCAGATCGTTTTCCATGATGCGGTTTGCACCGTCCGACAATATGGCAAGCGGCGCTTTTAGCTTCCAGCGGTAAAACAGCGCGGCGGTCAGCAGCAGTGCCGCCACAAAGAACAGCATGGGCAGCAGAAATTGCAGCACCGTCAGCAGATTTCCAGCGGCGGATGCAGTGGCTTCCGGCTCCGGCAGCACGGTCTCTGTCACGCCTTCTGCACCGACAATGATCTGCGTGTCAGAGGGCGTCAGTGTGTCCCGCAGCCGCACACATCCCCAGAAGGTCAGGACGGACAGAACGAAGGCCGCCAGCAGATTTCCCAGCGCCAGCGTAAACAGCGCCCGCTTCAGGCTCATATTCCTCAGCCGTTCCACTTGTAGCCCACCCCCCAGACCGTTTCGATATAGCTGTGCAGTGACGCGGCGGCAAATTTGGCGCGTATCTTGCGGATGTGCTCCATGACGGTGTCGCTGCTGCCGTCGCCATCATAGCCCCACACCCGCTCATAGATTCGCTCCCGGTCAAAGACTTGTCCGGCGTTGACGGACAGCAGCTCCACAATATCAAATTCCTTGCGGGACAGCGGAATCATCTCGCTGCGGATTGTGACCTCCCTCCGGGAATAATCAATGACCATGTCGGCGAAGAAGCGAAGCACCGACCGTTCCTGCCTGCGGTTCTCCCGTCGCAGGTGGGCAGCTACTCTCGCACCCAACTCGTCCATGTCGAAGGGCTTCACGATGTAATCATCCGCTCCGGCCTGAAAGCCCCGGATCTTGTCCGCTGTTTCCACGCGGGCAGTCAGGAACAACACCGGACAGGCGATGTACTGTCGCAGCGTTTCGCAGACGGTCAGCCCATCCATATCCGGCATGTTGATGTCCAGCAGCACCAGATCGGGCTGGCAACCAGCCTGTCTCAGCGCGTCCTTTCCGCTGCAAGCGGTATAGACCGTATAGCCGCTCATTTCAAAATAGCTTCTCAGCAGTTCCACCACACCTGTTTCGTCATCCACGATCAGCAGCCTTTCCCGCATGGCGCTCGCCTCCTCTCTATAGAGGTCATTTTATCCCATAAATCTCAAGACTTTCTCAAGCCCAATAGAAACACCTCTATTGATATTCTACCAGCGCACAGGAGCAAACGCAACAACGGCAATCACTTTACCGGACGGCGGGACTTTTATCGGGCAAGGTTGAGAACAATCGCCAGCCCAACGATTCCCGCGATGAGAAGCAGCCAAAGAAAGCTAATGACCAACGAGATCACATTGATCGCGCTACGGCTCTCCTTACTGCGAACACAAAGGATTGACAGCAGCAGACCCAGATTGCGGCTGCACATAAAGGAACATTCGGGATAGAAAACATATCGCCGCACGGATGTAAAGCAACGTTGGAATTTCTGCTTTTTCCGTCTATCCGTTAAGGAAAACTTGTGCACATAATAGACAGACACGCCTCTCGGATAGCGGGGGCAAGAAAGCGGCAAGCAATGCAAAGCGGTACCCACTTTGCGAAAACAGGCGGATTCCGTTTACACGGAACCCGCCTGTTTCATGCTTGTTGGGGCGCTGCCCCAATCCCCGCAGAACACAAAACTTGTGTTCTGGAACGATGGATTCGTCCTCGCGGATTGCGTATCCTTCGCCTCACCGCAAGCGGCAAGGCTCAGTCACTTCATCGCTCGTCCTCTCCCCACAAAGCCACGGCTTTGCGGGGTACCCCTTCCATCGGCTGCGCGATTTTGCAAATCGCTTATGGGCAGACAGCTTAGCGCTGCTCCGCCTCTTTTTCCCGTCGTTCATTCGCTTCCTCCTGTTCCTTGTCCAGTTCCAGAATACGGTCGATATTGGCCTTGGCCGTCAGCAGCTCTTTCATTTCCTCGCGGGCTTTTCGGTAGTCGGCGTAGGCGGCTTTTTTCTCCGCCAGCAGCTTGGCGTACTCGGTATTCAACGCCTTGATGGTGGGCAGCTTCTTGAAGCCCAGTCCATCGAAATAGTTTTTTGTGGCCTTGTGGATCGTGACCTCGCTTTCATGCTCTGCAAGAAATTTCTTGGAGTACCCGGCCTTGCGATAGGCAACGTAGGTGTCGCGGGTTTTAGCGTAATTGACGATATGCTCCCGCAGCACGGCAATCTCGGCCATGCGTTTTTCCGCAGCCTTGATCCTTACGGAAAGCTCATTGAAGTGAGCGGACGCTGCCGCCGCTTTCTCCGAAAGAACGGCGTAATCTAACAGCTCGTGGTCTTGCAGATAGGCCACCGTCTGCGCCATCTGCTTCAGGTTGAATAACGTCGCCCAACGCGCATAGCCAGCGCCCTTGCCCGCGCGTAATTTGGCCTGAATGTCCACCAGCAGATTCCCGCTGCGCTTTTCCGGTTTAACCGGCGCTGCGGCGCTTTTTCGCGGCGTATGTGCCTTTTCGCCTGCAATCACCGCGCGGAGATCTGCGGGAGTATAACCGTCGCCGAGGGTATCCATGCGAATGGACTTTTTCTGTTCGCCGCCCAACAGGGACGGGACTTTCTTACCCTTGACCTCATACCCGGCCTGCCGCAGCAGCTCCAACAACGCTTCAAAGCTGTCGGGCTTTTGCGCCAGCGCATCGTCAATGGCCGCACATATCCGCTCCCGGTGGGAGGGCTTCTTTTTGTCGCCCAGCCACTTGTTGTAGCTTTTGCCGTGGCGCTTCGGATTCTCCACGATGGAGTAGCCGTTCTCAATGCAGATAGTATCGTTGAGCCGCCGCACGGCGCGGCTGCTGCCCCAAAAGTTTCGGAATTTTCGGGTCTGGCTGAGCGCGGTAGAGTTCCAGATCACATGATTGTGAATATGGGCTTTGTCGATATGGGTGCAGACGATATAGGCGTGATTGCCTTTGGTGAAGCGCTTAGCCAGCTCACAGCCCAAACGGTTCGCGTCCTCCGGTGTGATCTCGCCGGGGACAAAGGATTGCCGCAGATGGTAGGCGATCACATTATCCTCGCCGCGCACTCTGCCGGTCTTTTGGATGTACTGATTCTTGGTGAAAAGAAACTCGGCGTCGGCGATCCTGCTGTCGCATTGCCAGCTCGTAATCAGCCTGCCGCCGTCTGTCTTTTGCGGATTTTCGGTGTAGTCAATGATGTCGCGGATTCCCTGTCCCACCGTGCGGCCTTTGCCGGTGTGCAGGGGCATCAGGCGCGTGGTTGCCATGCTGAACACCTCCTTGAAAAACAAAACGGCCTGCCGAAGCAGACCGTTTGAAATGGATGATGTGTAATGTGAGCGGTGAGATGAATTTTATAATACGGCTTATTTTATCAGTTCATGAATGGCTTTCACAATCGTTAAATAGCAAAAGAAACGGCTCAAAATCATCATTTTCTAAAGATGTTAAGATGCGTTGCTTGTGGCAACGGGCAATTTCGACTACAATAACGATAGCGCCGAAAAGAAAGGAGGCCGTCCTTAATGCTCAACGAAAATATTAAAGCGCTCAGAAAATCGAAAGGACTTTCCCAACAAGAGCTTGCCGTCAAACTGAATGTTGTGCGGCAAACAGTTTCTAAATGGGAGCAAGGATTGTCAGTTCCCGACTCTGATATGTTAATCTCCATATCGGAAGTGCTTGAAACACCTGTAAGTACACTACTGGGAGAAACTGCAACTGAAGCAGAGGTTGATAACTTAAAAGCAATTTCTGAAAAATTGGAGGTAATAAATTTACAACTGGCACAAAGGAAAACCACAAAAAGAAAAATTATCCGTTGGTTGCTTATCTCATTATGTGCAATTATAGTAGTGATTTTTGCGGCTTTAATAATATGGAGTAGTCCTTATTTGGGTTGGGATTATAGCGACACTGAAACCGCTGTACTCGGAGTAGCTTTCCACTCATTTGAATGGCTGTTTGTCAGAGTAGCGCCAATTATCTTTATTGCTGCAATCATGGGAATTTTCTTCACTTTCAAAAAAGAATGAATGGAAAAATAGGAGTGTTTCTAACATGAAGAAAAAGATAATTGGAATTATTGCCGCGATAGTGGTTGTGTTGGGCTTGGGTCTTGTAGTTTACAATCAGGTAATTCCCAAAGAATATGTGCCTGCTGATGATGAAATAGTCCTGCACCTGCAATTAGACACGGAAGAAGATGTTGGATTACTGGTTTATGATTATCGTGCGGATAGTCATGAATATAGTGGGGGTATGTCAAATGCGGACGGTTCGTTAATCAAGCACGATTCTGATGTTATCGTGGTGTGGAATAAGGAAGAACTAAATAGTCTCTCTGATACCTTTGAGCTGTCAATCCAACTCCGAATCATAACCGAATATGTAGCTCCCAATTATGAAAATGTATATCCAGATAACATCACAAAGTATACGGAGCCTATCTCGTGGGAAGCACACTTTGGCGAATCATATTTTATTACTATCACCGGTAATAAGACCAGTGGATATAAAGCCGTATTGAACTAATTTTATCGGAGAATATAACAAAGCCAGCTGAGCCAGTCAACGGTCAAGATGAACGGCGCAAATGCGCCGCCGTTGACAGCCCTGCCCGTCTTTGCCGTTCTGTAATTAAGAGGGTGACAGCACAAAATGCTGCCGCCCTCTGCCATTATTCAGATCGGCGGTGATCCTGCTGTCGCATTGCTAGCTCGTAATCAGCCTGTCGCCGTCTGTCTTTTGCGGATTTTTGGTGTAGCCGATGATGTCGCTGATGGCCTGTCCCACCGTGCGGCCTTTGCCGGTGTGCAGGGGCATCAGGCGCGTAGTTGCCATGTTGGACACCTTCTCGAAAAGCAAAACGGCCTGCCGAAGCAGACCGTTTTGCACTATTCTATTTCTTCTGCGTCATCAAGCTCATCACAAGTGTGCGTGTACCCAAAACGCACTTCGTATTGCTGCTGTGCAAGTGCTTTGACCTCGGCGCGGCAATCATGCGTCCTGCGCTTTAACCAATCTTTTTGCTCTTTGGAAAGCTGCCACGGAAGATTCAACAGCCGGTTGACCGCCATCATCTCAGCTTTCTTTTCCGGTGGCAGAGCAGAACAGGCTTTGCAGATGTGGGCGGCATGACCTTTGCCAGAGAATTTTTCATTTGACTTATATTCGCCGCAGATTTTGCAGTAATGTCCGTGCTTCTTCATACTGGCCTCAGTCCGTTTCGGCGGTGGGCTTATTCTGCTTATCGCCGCATTTCCAGAGCGCCATCGGATGCTGTCCGATGCGCGAGAGAATATCTGCATCTTGGAAAAGCAGCTCCGGGCGATATTCCTGCTGGCTGAATGAAGTCCAGAAGGAAAGCTCCCGTTCGTCCGGTGTCAGCAGTTTTTCCAGATAGGCGATGACCTGTTCATGCGCCTGCTGCGCATCGAACCAAGTGCCACGACGCAGCACCGGGATAAGGTCGGTTTTGACACGCTGCTGGGACACCGAGGCGATCTGCTCAAAATGAAATCGGTCTGGAACGCTGTCGGAACCAATGGCGCTATAAAACATGACGCACTTTTTCAGCATGGGTTCCTGCGATTCGTCAAACAGTCCATACTCCATCATTGTATGTATGTCATAGAGGTCGCGGGGAGCTGCGCGGTTGAGAAGTGCAACGATCTTTGAACCGTAGATTTCCAGCGGATCGACGCTCAAAACAGTAAGCTCCTGTTCCAGCCAAGGCAGATTGACTGTTCTGCGTACCGGCGCTAACACATGGCAGCGAAGCATGTAATTGATCTCGATTTTGAGGTTGTCTTTCATCCCACCAGCATTTTGGTACTCATAAACAAAGGAGTCCAGAGCATGATACGTTTTGGATCTCTGGCTCAGATGATACCCTGCGGCGGTCATGTATTTACTGATCCGCTCCGTGATCTGCTTCCGTATTGTGAGCATTTCTTCACGGGGAACATTTTCAGAAAAGTCCATGTCGATGTCAACGGACAGCCGGGGCAAATTGAAGATAGTCAGGTTAATGGCCGTTCCACCTTTCAGCGCCAGCACGTTGGAAAGCAGCGCATCCTTTTGAATAAAATCCAGCACATCGGCCAGACGGCAGACCTTTTCAAAGGTATCGCGGACAAAACCCAATTCGCGGGCTTTCTTGCCCAAAGTCATTCTGTCAAATTGCATCATAGTCTGTTACCCCTTTATCTATCATGTGCATCAGATTTTTCGGTGCATACAGCTTCCATTCCTCGTGCCAGATGAAGCCTTGGCTCTCGCTTGATAAATAAGATTTTCCTTTCGGAAGGTGCGATTTGCACATGGCGAAAAAACTATTCGAGAGGCCGAGACTGCCTGCAAAGGCGGACAGGATATAGCCCGTTTTTTGATAGAGGAAGCCGCTTTCATACTCTGTGAGGCAGACCGAAAGCGCTGCTTCATCCAGCGCGGGGATCAGCGCAAGGCAGCGCAGAAGTTCTTCCAGCCCACCGATTTTCTCAAACAGATTGATGGAATCAATCACCGTCCGCTCCAGCGTTGTGACGCGGGTGCCGTTTATCTCTGTGATACCGCCAGTAATGCGAGGAGCAATCCGCCGGTATGTCACGCCGTCGTATTCAAAATCCCGGAACCGGCTCTCGCTGGTCACTTGCGTTTCGTAAAAGACCTGATTGCTGTAACCGTAAAACTCGAACGCGCTGTGATACGACACGGCGGCATCGTTACTGATGTGAGAGGCGATCACATAGCGGTTGGCAATGGGCTGTTGGGTTTCCAGACTGATGGCAACATACAAATCCCGCTTTACGCGCTCGATGTAGCCTTTCTTTTGATACTCCCGGCAAAGCCATTTGGCCGCCGCTTCGCTGCCGGTGATCTGCTCCAAATCATTTTTGCTGAAACAGCCTAATTCCAGCAGCTTCTCATAGTGCTTCATAATGCTCACCTCTCTAACGCTCGTAGACATTATAGCACAGAGAGATAGTTTTTACAATCTCTTTGAGCAAAAACAAAAACAGAATTTGTGAAAAGCAAGCCGAGGCGTTCGCCCCGGCTTGTGCTTTAACTATGGATGAAGTTTTTCATGGCAGCGTTTGCACCTTGCAGTTTGCCCAGCCCCCAAACGGCCAGCATCGGAAGCCCCATCGGACTTATCAGAAACGCCAGCATAAGGAGGATAATGCCGTTCTTTACGGAGTAGGTAATCAGCACGGCGAAAGCCAGCAGGGAGAGCAGCCCGCTTGCCAGTTTGAACACGAAGCCGGAGCAGGACAGCAGCCCTGCGCACAGCCAAACGAACAGGGAGAGGATAAGCGACAGCGGCGCAAAGAGAATTTTCAGGATGAACATTTTGCGGCCTCCTTTTCGCAAAGCGCGGTCAGCGCGTCACGCTCTTTGGCGAGCTTTGCTTCTTCCTTTTCGGTCAAATCACGATCACCGCCCGTGATCTCCAGCTCGCGGAAGCTCTCATAGGCGTTCAACAGAGAGTCCCGCAGCGCTTCGGGCGTAGGGCAATAGTCCACGGTGTTCCAGTCCTGACGGTGGTTGTCAAAACCCATGACCGTGTAGCCTCTGCTGGTCAGGACAACTTCAAAATCCGTATCGCGGTTGAGGTAGTCAGAAAATACCTTCAGCACAATTTCGTTTGTCAGCATACGTTCCGCAGCTCCTTTCCAAGCGGTCAAATCTTTTTCTGATATTAGAATACTTTGCCCATTGGTGTTTTGCAAGGATGCGGCAAAGTCATACGAATAGT
>NZ_JBNMHD010000055.1:0-12396 GCF_050872605.1 Fusicatenibacter sp. | reverse complement strand
TTTGATTTCCTCATAATAATCGGTAAAGATTCTTTGTAAGATATTCATAAGTCTATTATGCAGGAAAAGAGGAAAAAAAGAAACCCCAACCCCTCAAGATTGAGGGGCAGGGGGAGTTGAATAGGCGAAGCCTATTTTTTATGTTGAAGCCAGAAAGAAGCGGTCCGGCCTTTAGTTTTCGTCCGGAGCCCAGATTTTCTTTACATTATCCATTTTGGCGCTCATGCCGACGAGCAGTGCGTCCGCCAGTACAAGAGCGGTCATGCATTCCACGACAACAACGGCGCGTGCAACGACGATCGGGTCGTGGCGGCCTTTGATTTCGATGGCAATGTTTTCACCGTTTTTGTTGATAGTCTGCTGGGAAGCTGCAACGGACGGAGTTGGTTTGAAGCCCGCGCGGACGACGATATCGCTTCCGTCGCTGATGCCGCCTAAAATACCGCCGGCGTGGTTGGCCAGCTTGACAATGGAGCCATCCGCGTTTACATGGAAGGCATCGTTATTGGTAAGTCCGGTAGCTGTGCAGACCGAGAAACCGTCTCCGATTTCCACGCCTTTTACGGCACCGATGGAGACGAGTGCTTTTGCAAGGTTGGCATCGAGCTTTTCAAACACCGGATCGCCGACGCCGGCCGGCATATGGTGAACGACACACTCGACCACACCGCCGACGGAATTCTTTTCCGCCATGGCTTTTGTTAAAAGCCCGGAAGCCTTTTCGGCAGCCGCTGCATCCGGCATATTTAAAGCGTTGTTTGCGATTTCAGCAGCGTCAAAAGACTGAATTTCCACATCGCCGATGGAGCGGGTGTACGCGGAAACGGTGATGCCAAGCTCAGAGAGCATTTTTGCAGCAATGGCACCGGCAGCCACGCGTGCGATCGTCTCGCGTCCCGAGGAGCGTCCGCCGCCGCGGTAGTCGCGGAAACCGTATTTTGCATCAAACGTATAGTCGGCGTGGCCTGGTCTGTAATAGGAAGCAATGTCGCTGTAATCTTTGGAATGCTGATCCTCATTCCATACCACCATGGAAATCGGGGTACCGGTCGTTTTTCCTTCAAAGGTGCCGGATAAAATCTGAACGGTATCGGATTCTTTCCGTTTTGTGGTAAAGCGGTTCTGTCCCGGCTTCCTGCGGTCGAGGTAAACCTGAATATCCTCGTCGGAAAGCGAAAGGCCGGCCGGCACTCCGTCCACAACAACGCCCACGCCTTTTCCATGAGACTCTCCCCAGGTGGTCAGTCTGAAGATGGTACCAAATGATGATCCTGCCATATATAAGGTCCTCCTGAATTTTTTCGTATATTTATAAAATAACTGGAAAAGATTTGATACCGTTCACTGGTACCCAGTAAACGGTATCATTCGCAGCCCTCATTTAAAGTTTTGCTTCGCAAAAGGAGGGCTGCTCACAACTGAATCACTTTCTTACGCAGCGAAACAGTAAATGTTTCACTGCTGAGTGAAAATTAACAAGTATTTCCAATAAATTATACCGGAAAGTAAAACATTCGTAAAGCTCTTTTTCAGAGACGAAATTCACCGTTATACCGTTTGACAAACGAAAAGGCAGCACGTATAATGAGAATGTATTTTCGGGCAGTGAAAGCCGGTGAAATAAAACAAACGAAAAAGGAAGAGTGTGCATGAATTTTTTAGACAAAATGGAGCGAAAATATGGGAGATACGCGTTAAGCCATCTGACGATGTACATTATCGTAACGTACATTGCGGGCTATATCATTCAGCTTGCGGCCCCCATTATGAGACAGTATCTGACACTGGAACCATATTATATTCTGCACGGACAGATCTGGCGTCTGGTGAGCTGGATTCTGATTCCGCCGAGCAGCCTTGATATCTTTACGATCATCATGCTGTTTTTCTATTACTCAATCGGAACAAGCCTTGAAAGAGCCTGGGGAGATTTCAAATATAACGTTTATATCTTTTCCGGCATTCTGATGACCATTATCGGTTCCTTCCTGCTGTATGGAATCTTATATGCAGTCAACGGATATCCGTCGCTGATGGGAACGGCATTCAGCACTTACTACATCAGCCTCTCGATTTTCCTCGGCTTTGCGATCAGCTTCCCGGATATGCAGGTATTGCTGTATTTCATTATTCCGATCAAAATCAAATGGCTGGCATATCTTGATGTAGCACTTCTTGCTTATAGCATGATTACCAGCATCATGAGCGGAAACTGGGCAGGATGTGTTGTTATTCTTTGTTCCCTTGCAAACGTCCTTGTGTTCTTCCTGATGACAAGAAAAGGAAAACGCGGCTCTTTCCAGCAGAACAGACGCCGGAAGGAATTCCAAAAGGCCGTTTCAAGAGGCGAAGCCGAATACCGCAATCCGAACGGGATCACAAAACACAAATGTGCGATCTGCGGCCGGACCGAAAAAGATGATCCGAATCTGGAGTTCCGTTTCTGTTCCCGATGCAACGGAAACTATGAATACTGCCAGGATCACCTGTTTACACATGAACATGTAAAGTAAAACGATAAATAAAAAAAGGAGAAAAGTATGAGAAGAACGAAAATTGTATGCACCATGGGACCAAATACCAACTCCCGTGACCTGATGAAAAAACTGATTGAAACCGGAATGGATGTTGCTCGTTTTAATTTTTCTCATGGAGACCACGATGAGCAGAAAATGCGTATGGATATGCTGAAAGAGCTTCGAAAAGAGCTGAAAACTCCTGTGGCAATCCTTCTGGATACCAAAGGACCGGAAATCCGTACCGGCGTTTTGAAAGATGGCAAAAAAGTAAATCTGGTAACCGGACAGACTTTTACCCTGACAACCGTTCAGGAGACCGGAGATGAAAATCACTGTTCGGTCAGCTACACCGGCCTTACCGACGATATCAAAGAGGGAGACACAATTCTGATCGATGATGGTCTGATCGGCCTGCGCGTAGAAAAAGTAAATGCACCGGAAATTGTCTGTACCGTAGTAAACGGCGGCGAGCTCGGAGAGAAGAAGGGTGTGAATGTACCAAACGTTTCGATCAATCTTCCGAACCTCACGGAGAAAGACAAAGGAGATCTTCTCTTTGGTATTGAACAGGATATTGATTTTGTAGCGGCTTCTTTTATCCGGAATGCAGAGGCAATTAACGAAATCCGTGAGTTCCTTGTGGCAAACGGAGGAGAGCGTATTGATATCATTGCCAAGATCGAAAATGCGGAGGGTGTGCAGAACATCGACAGCATCATCGATGCGGCAGATGGTGTGATGGTTGCAAGGGGAGACCTTGGTGTAGAAATTCCGGCGTGCCAGGTACCGCATGTACAGAAAATCATCATTGAAAAATGCAATCATAAATACAAACCGGTTATCACAGCAACCCAGATGCTGGATTCCATGATCCGGAACCCGCGTCCGACCCGTGCAGAGGTAGCCGATGTTGCGAATGCAATTTATGATGGAACGGATGCGATCATGCTCTCCGGCGAAACAGCAGCCGGAAAATATCCGATCGAGGCAGTTACCATGATGGGAGAGATTGCCGAGCAGACAGAGCGCTATCTGAAATTCGAAGATTACCGCGATGGAAAAGCGCTGGAAGGAAAGCTGAATGTTTCCGCAGCAGTCGGAAGTGCAGCCGTTTCTATGGTAGAACACATCAAAGCAGCCTGCATTGTGACTCCGACCATGTCCGGTCAGACCGCAAGACTGATTTCCAACCTTCGTCCGAGCGTACCGATTTACGGCGTTACCCCATATGAATGGGCAAGAAGAAAAATGCAGCTCTACTGGGGCGTTCGTCCGGTGACCGGATACGAGGAAGATTCTACGGAGAACATCATTTCGCATGCCATGTATATGGTGCGCCGTGAGGAGCTTGTAGAACGCGGCGATATGGTTATTTTTACGGCCGGAGACCCTGCCACCAACGAGGTGACGGGTGAAGGATATATGACAAACATGCTTCACATTATTCAGGCAAAATAAGCAGAAGAAGGAGACAAAAGAGAATGACGAAGAAGCCTTTTGTAACAAAAGAAAAACTGGAAGAAATCGCAGCAGCAGTACCAACTCCGTTTCACATTTACGATGAAAAAGGAATTCGTGAGAATGCGAAAGCGGTAAAGGAAGCTTTTTCCTGGAATCCGGGATTTCGTGAGTATTTTGCAGTGAAAGCGAACCCAAACCCGACACTGATCAAAATTCTGGGTGAATATGACTGCGGATGCGACTGCTCTTCTTACACAGAGCTGATGCTTTCCGATGCGATGGGATTTGAAAAAGATAAAATCATGTTTTCTTCCAACGTAACACCGGCTGCAGAGTATCAACTGGCTGCAGAGCTTGGTGCGATCATTAACCTTGATGATATTACCCATATTGATTTTCTTGAGAAAACATTAGGCTATATTCCGAAGAAAATCTGCTGCCGTTATAACCCGGGCGGACTGTTTAAAATCAGCACCGATATCATGGACAATCCGGGAGATGCCAAATACGGTATGACAACCGAGCAGATTTTCGAGGCATTCCGCATTTTGAAGGCAAAAGGGGCAGAAGAGTTCGGCATCCATTCCTTCCTTGCAAGTAATACCGTAACCAACGATTACTACCCGGTTCTGGCAAAAACACTGTTTGAGCTGGCTGTAAAGCTGCAGAAAGAGACAGGCGTAAAAATCAAATTCATCAATCTTTCCGGCGGTGTCGGAATCCCGTACAAACCGGGTCAGGAAGGCAATGACATCCGCGTGATTGGCGAGGGTGTACATAAAGTGTACGATGAAGTCCTCGTTCCGGCCGGCATGGGCGATGTTGCAATTTACACGGAGATGGGCCGTTTCATGATGGGACCGTACGGCGGACTCGTTACGCGCGCAATCCATCAGAAACACATTTACAAAGAGTATATCGGCTGTGATGCCTGCGCGGTCAACCTGATGAGACCGGCTATGTACGGCGCTTACCACCACATCACCGTGATGGGCAAAGAGGATCAGCCGTGCGACCACAAATATGACGTAACAGGTTCCCTGTGCGAGAACAACGATAAATTCGCGATCGACAGAATGCTGCCGGAAGTAGAGGTCGGAGATCTTCTCTTTATCCACGATACCGGTGCACACGGCTTTTCAATGGGCTACAACTATAACGGAAAATTAAAATCTGCAGAAGTTCTGCTCAAAGAGGACGGCAGCTTTGAAGTCATCCGCCGTGCAGAAACCCCGAAGGATTACTTCGCTACACTGGATGGAACACCGGAATATGAAAAGATGTTTGGAAATAAATAAGAGATAACAACAGAAAAACCCCTTTCAAAAAGAACCATGCGGCAGATGGCCGGTTCTTCGAAAGGGGTTTTCTTTCTTTTGAAAGCTGTTTTCTTGAATGGAAGACAATTTTTTGCTTTCCAGGAAAATTCCACGAAGTTTCCTGGAAAGTAAAAAAAAGATCTGCATCAACTTTCGTTTTTGCAGATCTTTTTTAGCTATGCCGCTGGCCGGACTCGAACCGGCACGGTTATTCACCGCTTGATTTTGAGTCAAGTGCGTCTACCAATTCCGCCACAGCGGCACGTTCTGATAATCAGAACAAAATATATTTTATCATAAAAGCGGGAAGGGCGCAAGAGGGAAATTTGGAATAATTAGGGTTGTGGAAAAACAGAGCGGAAAGATGGAGGGAGGGACTTTTCGAAGAAGAGAAGATATTGTATAATGGCAGGAAAGAGTGAGAAAGGAAGGGAATACTATGGCATCGCCTTATGGGCATTATGCTGAGATACTGGAAGATATATTAAAAGAACTGCAAAAAAGAAAGAGAAGAAAAAACCCTCCAAATCGGTTTCACTATAGAATAAATTTTAGAAGTGACCGTCGGCTGTTGGGAGTGGCGTATGGATTGATTGCAGTAACAATAATAGTTTATTTTTGGAACAGTGATGCAAACTGTGAAGTGATTATTGGCCATTATATTCTGAGTGCTGCGTTTACGATATGGGCAATTTTAGGGTATCTATACAGCAAAGGTACCTGGATCGATGTCATTGATGATGGAGAAAGAGAAGATTCCAGAATGATCATAAGGAACCCTTTTGAAGGGGAGAGGATTTTTATGATGAGTGAGATCGGTGAAGTAAAATTGGAAAAAGATACTGCTATGTATATTTATGATGCAGATGGAAATCTGGTGATCTCAATATCTGATACGGCAGATAATTTTGATCTGTTGGCTCAAAATCTGGAATGGCATAACAAAAAGATAAAAGAAGTCAGCAGGTTGGAAATGTTGAGAGCATTACCACGCGAGCTGATAAAAGAGATAAGGAAATCCAGACATAAGGAAAGATAATTTACCATACAGGAGGAAATCAATTATGATCCTTGCAATAGACATCGGCAACACCAATATCGTTCTCGGCTGTGTCGAAGGAAAAAAGACATTCTTCATCGAGCGCCTGTCCACCGACAAAGCCAAAACAGAACTGGAATACGCAGTCAGCCTGAAAAATGTGCTGGAAATTTATGAAATCCCTGTGAACCAGATCGAAGGCGGTATCATCTCCTCCGTCGTTCCGCAGGTAACGGAACTCTGCCGGAGTGCGGCAGAAAAAGTCATCAAAAAGCCGGTCAAAGTGGTTGGACCCGGTGTGAAGACAGGTCTTAATATCAAACTGGATGACCCCGCAACCGCAGGAAGCGATCTCGTTGTAGTAGCAGTAGCAGCCCTGAATGAATACACCTGCCCGCAGATCGTCATCGACATGGGAACCGCAACCACCATGAGTGTGCTCGACCAGAAAGGCTGCTTTATCGGCGGTGTTATTCTTCCAGGCTTACGCACCTCTCTGGATGCACTCGTATCAAACGCCGCGCAGCTCAGCCAGACCAGTCTTACCGCGCCGAAAAAAGTGATCGGCAAAAATACCCTGGACTGCCTGAGAGGCGGCATGATCTACGGAAACGCCGCCAGCATCGACGGCATGATCGAGCGGATGGAAGAAGAACTCGGCTGCAAATGCACCATCGTAGCCACCGGCGGCCTGGCGCAGGCTGTGATTCCGCACTGCCGACACAACATCATCATCGACGAGGATCTGCTCTTAAAAGGCCTTCAGATTATCTATGAAAAGAACAGATAAAGATCCGATTGCAAATCCGTTCATTGACAAAGTCTGCGGATTGTTATAACATATGTATAACAATACGATACGAGAAAGCAGGGTGTAACTATGTATTACGAGACAATACAGATCGATTTCAACAGCGATGAAGCGATCTATATCCAGCTGCGGAATCAGATCATTCTGGGTATCGCCACTTCGCGGATACAGGAAGGGGATACCTTACCATCCGTAAGGCAGCTCGCAGACAATATCGGAATCAACATGCATACCGTAAACAAAGCCTACAGCGTACTCCGTCAGGAGGGCCTCCTTTCGATAGACAGAAGAAAGGGTGCCGTCATCCGCATCGACGCGGACAAGCTGTACGCGATGCAGGAACTGCGCGAAGATCTGCAGGTCATTCTTGCAAAAGCCGTCTGCAAAAATATATCAAAAGAAGAAGTACATCAGCTTGTAGATGAAATTTACAGCAACTACGCAGACGAGTAAATAAGGAGATAATATTGTTATGAGAGAAGGATATACCAGTCAGGCAAAAAAAGCACTGGCATATGCGGTTAAGACAGCCGAAAAATGCGGACATAACTACGTGGGAACCGAACACCTTCTGATCGGCCTTCTGAATGTGGAGGATGGAACCGCAGGCATGGTGCTCACCGAGTTCCATGTAGATGCCGGACAGCTCACCGAGCTGATCGACCGTCTGATCGCACCGGGCGGCAATACAGCAACTGAATCACGTCCGGGCTATACCCCGAGAGTACGTCGTGTACTCGAAAATGCAGAAGCAGAGGCCGCACGCTTCAAAAGCAGAGCCGTAGGAACTGAGCATCTGTTGATTGCTATTTTAAAAGAGAGCGACTGCGTTGCCACCCGCTTACTTTTCACCATGGGCATCAACATTCAGAAATTATACAGCGCCATTCTCACCGCCATGGGCGAAGCACCGTCACAGGGCGGCATGAATGGAAATCCAAACGCCGGCCGCGGACCGCAGACAAGAGGCGGTGCATCGAACAGCGAAACACCGGCGCTCGATCAGTACAGCCGCGATCTCACCGAACTTGCGCGCGAAGGAAAACTCGACCCGGTTGTCGGCCGCAGCCAGGAAATTGAGCGTGTGATTCAGATCCTGAGCCGCCGGACAAAAAATAACCCTTGCCTCATTGGAGAGCCAGGTGTCGGAAAAACGGCGATTGCCGAAGGCCTTGCACAGCGCATCGCTCTTGGCATCGTGCCGGAAACCATCCGTGACAAGCGTGTTGTCGTTCTTGACCTCTCGGGAATGGTAGCCGGAAGCAAATACCGCGGTGAGTTCGAAGAGCGCATCAAACGAGTCGTCAAAGAAGTGACGGATAATGAAAACATTCTGCTGTTCATCGACGAGCTTCATACGATCATCGGAGCAGGCGGCGCAGAGGGAGCACTCGATGCATCCAACATTTTAAAACCGTCCCTGTCACGCGGAGAAATTCAGCTCATCGGTGCAACCACGCTCGAAGAATACCGTAAATACATCGAAAAAGATGCCGCATTGGAGCGTCGTTTCCAGCCGGTTAAAGTGGATGAGCCGACCGAAAGTGAAGCACTCGATATCTTAAAAGGACTGCGCCCGTACTATGAGCGTCATCACGGCGTGAAAATCACCGATGAAGCGCTCGAGGCAGCCGTAAAAATGAGCGTGCGCTACATCAACGACCGCTTCCTGCCGGATAAAGCCATCGATCTGATTGATGAGGCGTCCGCAGGTGTACAGCTTGCGGGCTATCAGGTGCCGGACAACATGGCAAAAGAGGAGCAGGCTCTGTTCGAAGTACAGAAAGAAAAAGAATCTGTCATCAGTGCAGGTGATTTTGAACAGGCAAAAGTGCTGCAGGCACGCCAGCAGGAGCTTGAGAAAGATCTTGAGCAGATCCGAAAACGCTTTGAGCGCCGCTGCAAGAATAAAAAACTGCAGGTAACCGAGGAAGAGATCGCAAAAACCGTATCGACCTGGACGAAAATCCCAGTACAGCGCCTCGCAGAAGGAGAATCCAAACGCCTGGCAAAATTGGAGCAGACCCTCCACAAACGTGTTGTTGGACAGGAAGAAGCCGTAACGGCTGTAGCAAAAGCCGTCAAACGGGGTAGAGTCGGATTAAAAGACCCGAACCGCCCGACCGGCTCATTTCTGTTCCTCGGCCCGACCGGAGTTGGCAAAACAGAACTTTCCAAAGCACTCGCAGAAGCAGTCTTCGGCACCGAGCAGGCCCTGATCCGCGTTGATATGTCGGAATACATGGAGAAACACAGCGTTTCCAAGCTGATCGGTTCCCCTCCGGGATACGTTGGCTACGAAGAGGGCGGCCAGCTCTCTGAAAAAGTGCGCCGCAATCCGTACAGCGTGATCCTGTTCGATGAGATCGAGAAAGCTCACCCGGATGTGTTCAACATTCTGCTGCAGGTACTCGACGATGGCCACATCACCGATGCGCAGGGCAGAAAAGTTGATTTCAAACAGACCTGTATCATCATGACATCCAACGCCGGGGCACAGAACATTGTTGCGCCGAAGCGACTTGGCTTCCTTTCGACAGAAGATGAGCGTAAGGACTATGAGTACATGAAGGGCCAGGTGATGGAAGAGGTGAAACGGATGTTCAAGCCGGAATTCCTGAACCGAATTGACGAAATCATCGTATTCCATCAGCTTACCAAGGCAGATATGAAGAAGATTCTGCAGATTCTTCTGAAAGATCTGGAACGCCGTTGCAAAGAACAGATGGATATCGAACTGAAAGTCCGTGACACCGTAAAAGAATATCTGGTGGAGAACAGCTTCGACAGTAAGTACGGTGCCCGCCCGTTAAAACGCGCGATCCAGAGCAAAATTGAGGATCCGCTCGCAGAAGCCATCCTGAACGGAGAAGTGAAAAAAGGCGATACCGTTGCGGTTGGAATGAGTAAGAAAGAGATTACTTTTAACACCAGTAGATAAGAAGTCCCCCGTTTCTAAAGTGATGGGATGAATTGTTAAAAAAACATAACGGCAGTGGCGGGCGGAGAGAAATCGGTATCCTCCACTGACATGAGGTGAGTCACAGTCGAACTATTTTCGACATGTCAGACTTCGTGAAAATACCGACTGTGAGTTGAAACAAGGTTCTTGAGAAAAATAATATAAAAAATCCATAAATCATATGGTAAAATCTTTTTGATTATGGTATGATTTTCACAAAGAAACGAAACACCACAAAAGATAAGACCAGGAGGGCATTTACAAATGTCAGTAGTAAAAGAATTAATCCGCACAGAGGCAGACGGAGGCATCAGCTTCGGAGATTATGAGCTTGCGGCAAAGGCAAAAAAATCTGATTTTGAGCACAGAGGAGATCTGTATAAAGTAAAAACCTTTAAGGAAATCACAAAGCTGGAGAGAAACGGACTGTTCGTATACGAATCCGTTCCGGGAACCGCAGTTACCGATCTGAACGTATTCGACGGCGGCATGACCTTCAAAGTAGAAGGACCGGAGGATGCACAGATCACCGTTGAAATGGAAGCAGAGACCGAATACAAGGTGTTGCTCGACGGTGTAAACGTTGGCCACATGACCACAAACCTCGGCGGAAAACTTTCCTTCAGCGTAGAGCTGGAAAAGGCAGAGGATGTAGCAGTAGAAATCGTAAAAGCATGATGAAATAAGAAAAGAAGGCTGTCGCAGAACGTGTGCGGCAGCTTTTTTGACAATTATAAGGGAGACACAACTATGGCAAAAGCAAAAAAAACAGCCTTTTTCTGCCAGAACTGCGGATATGAGTCAGCAAAATGGATGGGCCAGTGTCCGGCGTGCAGAGAATGGAATACGTTTGTGGAGGAACCGACGGCGGCCAAAACACCGGCGGGAAACCAGGGGCTCGGAAGCCACAGCGCAGCGGGCAGAAAGCCGGTGCATCTGACGGAAATTTCAACAGGAAAAGAAGAGCGTATCCCGACGGGAATCGGAGAACTCGATCGGGTGCTCGGCGGAGGAATCGTGCCGGGTTCCCTGACACTGGTCGGCGGCGATCCGGGAATTGGAAAATCCACACTCCTTCTGCAGGTGTGCCGCATGCTGTCCACAGCAGGACATCAGGTTTTATACATTTCCGGCGAGGAGTCCCTGCGCCAGATCAAACTGCGCGCCGTGCGGATCGGAGAATTTAATGAAAATCTGTCCCTTCTCTGTGAGACGAATCTTGACATCATCCGCGCCGTCATGGAAAAAGAGAAGCCGGAGATTGCCGTCATCGACTCGATCCAGACTATGTACAACGAGGAGGTCAGTTCCGCGCCGGGCAGTGTATCCCAGGTCCGGGAATCGACGAATGTGCTGATGCAGATTGCAAAGGGAATGGGAATTTCGATCTTTATCGTCGGTCATGTGACAAAAGACGGTAATGTGGCCGGCCCGCGTGTGCTGGAACACATGGTAGATACCGTGCTGTACTTCGAGGGCGACCGTCATGCGTCCTACCGGATTCTGCGCGGCGTCAAAAACCGTTTTGGTTCTACAAATGAGATCGGCGTCTTCGAAATGCAGACAGAGGGACTCGTGGAAGTGAAAAATCCATCGGAATACATGCTGAACGGACGGCCGGAGGGAGCTTCCGGTTCGGTTGTCGCATGTTCCATGGAGGGAACGCGCCCGATCCTGATCGAGATTCAGGCACTGGTCTGCCACAGCAATTTCGGAATCCCGCGCCGCACCGCAGCAGGATGCGATTTCAACCGCGTGAACCTGCTGATGGCAGTGCTGGAAAAACGCGCAAGAGTCAATCTCTCGACAAGCGATGCCTACGTCAACATCGCAGGCGGAATCAAGATGAATGAGCCGGCGATCGATCTTGGCATCGCACTTGCCGTCGTATCGAGCTACAAAGATCAGGTGATCGATGAAAAAACGGTCGTATTTGGCGAGGTCGGCTTAAGCGGTGAGGTCCGCGCCGTCAGCATGGCGGAACAGCGTGTACTGGAAGCAAAAAAACTGGGCTTCGAGCGGGTGATTTTACCTGCTGTCTGCATGAAGTCCGTGGAGAAAATCGGTGGAATCGCACTGATTCCGGTGGAAAATATTCAGGATGCGACTCTGCGCGTGGGGAAAAATTAGAATGAAGTTGTGGAAAAAGGACTGGCGTGTGATGCGTACGGTCCTTTTTAAAAAAATTCAGATAAAATACGAAATATGCAGAATTAACTATATTTTTCTAAAAATAAGAAAATTCGAAAAAAGGTGTTGACTTTTGCTTTTGACGGTGTTATTAT
>NZ_JBNMHD010000054.1:0-13599 GCF_050872605.1 Fusicatenibacter sp. | reverse complement strand
TTTGCTGGAGGCAAAAGTTCCTGCAGTAAAGCGTAGAACCTCATGTGTTTATGCGGATTTGAGAGACTTAATTTCAGAAATGGAACTGCGAAAAGCAGCATAAACACAGGCAGATATACCGTGGACTACCTGTTATGTGGAAACCTGCCGTATCCGGCATGGAAGAAGCGCGTATCCGCGCAAGATCTAAGAAACAGGCGTATCCGCCGATATTTTGTCTGCCGCCTAAAGCGGCCGGAAGCACGTGACTTTAGTCATGTGCGGTTCACGTGTAAAAAGACATAGTCGCCATTTTCTTTCTTGCCTTTTTCCTTCCCTATGGTCTATAATAGAAAGTACTTGTCTAAGATACGAAATTGCTGATAAAGGAGCATTTTATATGAACAAAAAGGAAATTGCCGAGATCAAAAAACTCTTCACCCCATCCCACTGTGCGATCACGCGGATCTGCGGATGCTATGTAGATGCGGAGAAAAATGTTAAGACGAAATTAAAAGAAGCTTTTCTTTCTCTTGAAGAGGAAGAAATGTTCAAATATTTTAAGATTTTCAAAAGTACCCTCTCCGGCACGATCGGAAAAAACCTCCTGAATATGGAATTCCCGCTTTCCCAGGAAAGCGATGGCGGCACGCAGGAATTTCTCTTAAAGCTGCGCAACAGTGAGCTGAAGGACGATGCGCTGATCGATGCGTTTTATGAAAAAGTCATGGCAGATTATCTCTATCCGGAAAACTACTATATTATTCTGATCCATGGCGCATACGATGTTCCGGGACGTGCTTCGGATAACCTGGATATGGATGATGCCTCAGATTACGTTTATGAATTTATCCTCTGCAGCATCTGTCCTGTAAAGCTTGACAAACCGGGACTCTTCTACAATATTTCCCATAACACGATTGAAAACCGTGTACAGGACTGGGTAGTCGGCGCACCGGAGAACGGATTCCTCTTCCCGGCCTTCACAGACCGCAATACCGATATTCACAATCTGTTATACTTTACAAAAAATTCCGAGATGGATCAGCCGGATTTTCTCGACCATTTTCTCGGCTGCCAGGCGCCGCTTTCCGCGAAATCCCAGAAAGAGACCTTCCAGTCTATTATAGAAGAAACTCTTGATTCCTCCTGCGATTTTTCTACTGTTATGACGATTCAGGAAAATTTGAATACTATGATTGAGGAACGAAAAGACGACCCGGAGCCGGTAGTGCTCGACAAGCACGAGGTAAAACGCCTGCTCGCAACCAGCGGCGTGCCGAACGAACAGCTTGAGGAATTTGACGAGAAGTATGAAGCAATTGCGGATGAAAAAGTAAGCTTTGTTGCCTCAAACGTAGCCAGTACCCGGAACTATGAGATCCGCACTCCGGATGTCATTATCAAAGTCAGCCCGGAAAAGGCACAGCTTATTGAAACCCGCACAATCGATGGAACCCCGTATATTCTGATTGAAGCGGCGGACGAGGTTGAGATCAACGGAATCCTCTTAAAGCCATCCACAGCGACAAGTGAAAAATGACATTGGTTGTACCCACTAATGTACTCTCGGAGTCTTTCTGTGCCTGATTTTGTGAGCTGAAAGATTCCGAGAGTACATACTACAAAAAGAGAGACGTGCACCGGTTTTCCCCGGCTGCACGCCTCCCTTTTTGTCTTTTTCTGCGTTAAAGCCTTTTTCAGACACGCTCTATCAGAGCGCTTTTCCAAGTGCTGCGCATGCCGCCTCTGCTTCGTCGTCCGGAGCATCCGCACAGATCACACTGTCACATACCAGATCGGCACCGTCGTTTTTGCAGGTTTCTTCCCAGGTACGCATCCACTCGCCGTCTCCCCATCCATAGGATCCGAACAGAGCGATTTTCTTTCCGGAGAGTTTTGACTCACATGCGGAGAACATTGGCTCGAACTCGGTATCTTCCAGCTCTTCTGCACCCATAGCCGGGCATCCGAATGCAATGGCATCATACGCATCAACATCATCTGCGGAAAATTCTGCGGAAGTCAGTACCGTCACTTCTGCTCCTGCTTCTTTTGCTCCCTCGGCTACTTTCTGTGCCATCATCTCTGTATTACCGGTTCCACTCCAGTAAACTACTGCTACTTTGCTCATTTTTTAGTCCTTCTTTCTTTATTTTCTGAATTTCAGGGTTTTTCTTTTCCCCGATTGTACTGCCGTTTTCCTACCGGACAGATACTATATGTTAAACAGCTACGGTGAGCTGCAACACGCTTCTTCCCTGCTTCCAGAGACGCAGATACACGTTTCTGCATTTCTGATAGCGCAAAAATGTTTTCTGTGCTTCACACTCATCACAATAGACCTTCCAGCATCCCTTACACTTGTAATTATGACCTTTGTTCTCAATAAAACCAATCACATCACCGATCGGATAATTGAGAAATACACCGATCTCATGCGGAAATCCTTCTTCACACTCTGCCACTCTGTTTTTCAAGCGGTTCAGCGCATAGGCAACCTCTGTACTTTCATATCCATAGGATTTCAAAAACGCTGCCTTTTCCGGATCTTCCAGCTCTTTCTGAAGAAGTCCTTCCCGATACACATAAACCAGTGCTCTCGTTTCATGCTCTCGTAACACAAAGATACGGATGCCTTTTGGTTCCAAACAGGCACTCCAGTATGAAATCTGATCTTCTTGCTCTTCTTTTGATGAAAATGTCATGTTGCATAAATTTGCGGCTTTGATGGAAGCCAGTGTTGCCGAACAGTGTTCGATCAGAAATCTCTCTATCATGCCTTTGTCCTCTCCTTCTTACATAGCTGCTGCGCAGTGCTCATCCAGTACGGAGCGGAGTGCGGTTGCACTGCTGGTATGGATTCTTGCAATCGGAATATTATTTTTCTTTGCTTCCTGGGATGCCGTGATCACCATCTTGTGAGACACTGTGTTGGTAAAAAGAATCATCAGATCCGGATTTCCGATCTTTTTCTTTACGGAACCATGCTCTTTTGGAAACACCTTTGCTTTACATCCATAGTCTTTACAGATATCTGTATATTGACACACCATTCTCTCATTTCCACCAATAATCACAACACTCATTTTATTTTCCTTCCTTTCTATGGTTATATTATGCTATTTTAAATTAGTTTAATCTAACTCATGCGTTTTAAAAAAAGAAACCACTCGCAGGATTCTTTGTTCATGATGTTTTTGGTTAGTTTTCTCTAACCCTTGAATATATCATACTGTTTTTGTCGGATTTTGTCAAGCGTCTACCGCCATTTTCCCCGGTTTTTATTGAAAAAATGTATCATTATTTCTTCCGCTCTTGCGCTGTCACACAGCTTCTGCAAGAACAGAAAAAAAGCCGCCGGAATGTTTTTCATAAAAATTTCCAGCAGCTTTTTCTCTGTAGATTTTATTTTTCTTTTCCTATACCGGTTCGTCCATCAGATTTCCCATGCTCTTTAAACCAATATAAAGAGTCGATGTGTTGTGAAGCAGGGCCGAGGTGGTCGGCTGTAAAATACCACCCACACCGAGCAGAATCAGTCCGGCATTAAACGTAACAATAAAGCGGTAATTCTTATGGATACGCTTCATCAAACGATTGCTCAGCATTCGAAGTACCAGAATTTCTGCCAGATCATCTGCGGCAACGGTAATATCCGCAATCTCACGTGCAATTTCTGCGCCCTCGCTGATAGCAATTCCAACATCTGCTGCGGAAAGTGCCGGCGAATCATTGATACCGTCACCAATCATGATGACTTTGCGTCCCTCTGCTTTTTCTTTCTCTACGAAATTTGCCTTGTCCTCCGGCAGTACCTCAGCATAGTACTCGTCTACGCCAACCTTTTTTGCAATCGCTTTTGCGGTACGCTCACTGTCTCCGGTCATCATGACAATTTTTTTCAGACCTGATTTTTTGAGCTGCGAAATGATCTCAGCAGCTTCCGGGCGAAGCGGGTCCTCGATGCAGATGACTGCGGCAAGCACACCCTCAATTGCAAGATACAGGTGAGAATACTCTTCCGGCAAATGATGAAATTTTTCTTCCATTCCATCCGGAATTACACTGTTTTCATCCTCAAATACAAAGTGGTAACTTCCTATGATCGCTTTTTTATCTTCAATCGTAGTGGAAATACCGTGTGCGACAATATATTCCACTTTGGAGTGCATTTCCTCGTGATCCAGATGTTTTTCTTTTGCTGCATCTACAACTGCTTTTGCCATGGAGTGCGGGAAATGCTCTTCCAGGCAGGCTGCGATGCGCAGAAGTTCATCCGGGCTCTTTGTCTCACTGAAAGATACGACTTCTGCTACCGTCGGCTGTGCTTTCGTCAGCGTACCGGTCTTGTCGAAGACGATTGTATCAGCGTCTGCAACAGCCTCCAGGAATTTACCGCCCTTTACGGTGATCTTGTGCTGATTTGCCTCGCGGATTGCAGAGAGAACCGAAATCGGCATCGCAAGCTTTAATGCACAGGAGAAGTCTACCATCAGAATGGAAAGGGCTTTCGTTGTATTTCCGGTCAGAAGATACGTCAGAACCGTTCCACCGAGAGAATACGGCACGAGACGGTCTGCCAGATGCTCTGCTTTGCTCTCCAGTCCGGATTTCAGTTTTTCGGACTCTTCGATCATGGCGGTGATCTTCTCGTAACGGCTGGAGCCGCCGGTCTGTTTTACCAGAATCGTAAGCTCGCCCTCTTCGAGAACGGTTCCTGCATAGACAACAGAACCTAACATACGGCGTACCGGAACAGATTCTCCGGTCAGGGATGCCTGGTTTACCATACCCTCGCCGTCGGATACCTCGCCGTCGAACGGAACGAGATTTCCCATATGTACCACAACCTCATCGCCCGAAACAATTTTTTCAGACGGAACGAGGATTTCCTGGCCGTCTTTTTTCAGCCATACCTTGCCGACATTCAGCGACATGCTGCGCGCCAGATCGCCGACGGATTTCTTGTGGGTCCACTCCTCGAGAAGTTCTCCTACGCCGAGCAGGAACATAACAGAGCTTGCGGTTCCGTAATCACCGCGGAGCATCGAAACACCAATAGCCGTTGCATCGAGAACCGGAACTTCAATCTTTCCTTTTGCAATCGTCCGGATTCCTTTCCAGATATATTTTACGGAAACAACTGCTGTGTAGGCATTCCGTATTGGCGCCGGGAGGAACCACTTTCTTCCAAAGTGGTAAATCACTTTACTGATCAGTTTTTCCTGATATTCCTTGTTCAACTCTCTGCCGGAGCTTTCAAGCAGCCCGGTCGGCAGTTCAACATTCTCATAATGGAAAGTCTGTACCATCCGAATGATCTCGGACCGTTCGCCCTGATAGCAGATCACGGCGTCGCTGGTTCTGTCATATACCTTGGCAAAGGAAACCTGGTTCTGGTTCTGCAGGTAATATAACAGGGTTTCTGCCTGTACGGAGGACATACGCTTCTGTGCCAGATGGATTCGGATTCTGCCTCTGCTTTCGTGTTTAATATAAAATTTCAATCTGCTTCCTCCTTAAATTCATATCGGCATGCATCTGCCGAAAAACACCTGCAGAGTGTTCTGCAGGCGTTTCGTATTTTTCAATATTTGTCAAAGGCTTAGGCTTCAACGGTATCCTCTGCTTCTTCCTCAACAGCTTCTTCCACTGTCTCCTCAGCTACATCCTCTACAGCCTCTTCTGCTGCTGCGCGGTCTTCGTTGATCTGTTTTGCATCAGCATAGATATCCTCCGCATTCTCCTGGATCGTTGTTACGGTGTCCATAACAACTTTCTTTGCGCGAAGAACAGCTGCTGTACAGTTGGTGTACAGTTTTTTTGCATCCTTACTGGACAGTGCTTTGATACCTGCGGTTCCGAATAATACTCCTGCTGCAAAAAGTCCCGGGTGTTTCCAATTTTTCATAGTCATAATAAAATTCCTCCTTTTGTTTAAGCGATACGTTCGAAATCTTTCCGTCCTCGTAAAGTCAGAGTAACGAATCGGAGCCGCACCTCGATTTCACTGTGCTGTATCTCGATGTGGTTTTTCGTCGCAGGAAAAGACTTCGAAAGTAGATATCTTTGATTTCGGCAAAGTATTTCTGAACCAGGAAAAAATATATTTTTCATCTTCCTTTTCCCTGTTTTTTACATTTTCCCTTGCTGTGGTAGAAGTATAGCACTGCCGCGTTTGGTTAGACAATACGTACCGTATTTCTTGAGAATTCTTCTCATTAATGCAGAAAAAACGGAATGCATTTCCATCCGTTTCTCCTGCTTTTTCAACTTTCTATTGCTGAAACTATCACATTTTCAATATCCTGATTCTGAATATAGCCTTTCGCTTTCAGACCGGATTTCATCACGTCCATCCACATTTCCCCGCTTAAACGGCAGATGGTATGGTCGCTTAATTCCACGGTACAGCCCTGCTCCTTAAAGCAATCTTCCCCGCAGGCAATTTTGTAAAAATTTTTCCGGCTGATTGCGCCGATATTCTCCAACGTATTTACCATGCGATATACAGTAGCCGGTCCGATACTGCTGTCTTTTTGCAGTGCTTTGTAATAAATTTCCTTGCAGCAGGAACACTCCTCTTCCAGAATAATATCGAGCAGAATCCTTCTTTGTCTTGTAATTCTGCATCCCTGTTCGCGGAGCTTCTGGATGATCAGTTCCCGTTTCATCTGTGTTCTGTGATAATTTCTGGCTTCATGTCTTGTCTGTTCCTGCGGCATACGTTCTACCTCCTGATGATGATTCCTGTGTTATCAGTCGCAATGTCCCTTGCACTGTCCGCAGTTACCGCCACAGCTTCCCTTGCCGCTTTTTTTGTCTTTGATCATACTGCGTACTGCAAGTCCTACCAGACCTGCAACAACTACAAGTGTAATAATAGTTCCCATAAAAACAACTCCTTTCTTCTCGAAAAAGTCCGCATCCTGCAGCGGATGCCGGATACGGACTCTTCGTCAGATACATGTTCTGTCTGTCACAGCAATTATTTGCTGAACATCTTCTTGGTGGAAACGTTCAGAGTTGTGCTCTCTTTGTAAGGTCTTACCAGCAGATATACAAATCCGATGATAAGCAGAACAGCAACTACCGTTCCGATTCCAAAGCCGCCGCCGATGAACAGGTTACCGATCTGATAGATGCACAGAGATACGACATAAGCAAGCAGTGTCTGATATCCGATTGCAGTCCAGAACCATTTGGTGTTGTTCATCTCACGTTTAATTGCACCCATTGCTGCGAAGCACGGTGCACACAGAAGGTTGAATACCAGGAAAGAGTACGCAGCTACGGTAGATAAGCTTCCAGCCAGCTGTCCCCAGATCTCGGCACCATCTTCTGCAACTTCGCCAAAGCCGAACAGGATACCGAAGGTACCAACAACGTTCTCTTTTGCGATCAGTCCGGAAACGGCTGCAACAGCCATCTTCCAGTCACCCCATCCAAGAGGTGCAAACAGAGGAGCGATAATGCTTCCGATAGAAGCAAGGATACTGTCATTTAACTGCTCAGCTTCCAGCATTCCGAAGGATCCGTCAACCCATCCGAAGTTCATCAGGAACCACAGAACGATGGTGGACATAAGAATGATGGTACCAGCTTTTTTGATGAAGGACCAGCCGCGCTCCCACATGCTGCGGAGAACGTTGCTTACGGTCGGCCAGTGGTAAGCCGGGAGCTCCATAACGAACGGAGCCGGATCGCCAGCGAACAGTTTTGTTTTTTTCAGGATGATACCGGAGCAGATGATTGCTGCGATACCAACGAAGTAAGCACTTGGTGCAACCCAGGAAGCTCCATTGAACAGCGCACCTGCGATCAGGGCGATGATTGGAAGTTTTGCTCCACAAGGTACGAAGGTTGTTGTCATGATGGTCATTTTACGGTCACGGTCGTTCTCGATTGTACGGGAAGCCATGATACCAGGAACACCACAACCACTTCCGATCAGCATCGGAATGAAGGATTTTCCGGAAAGTCCGAATTTACGGAAGATACGGTCCATGATGAATGCAACACGGGCCATATAACCGCAAGACTCCAGGAATGCCAGGAACAGGAACAGTACCAGCATCTGCGGTACGAATCCAAGTACGGCACCAACACCGGCTACGATACCATCGAGGATCAGACCCTGCAGCCAGTCAGCGCAGTGGATGGCATTCAGAACATTCTCGATTGCCGGAGGAATGATCTCACCGAAGAGTACGTCGTTGGTCCAGTCTGTTACAAATCCACCAACGGTGGTAACGGATACGTAGTAAACGATCCACATAACAACTGCGAAGATCGGGAGTGCCAGCCAGCGGTTGGTCACGATACGGTCGATCTTATCGGATGTTGTCATTGCGCTTTTTTTGTTCTTTGTGATGCAGTCGCCGATGATGCTGGAGATGTAAACATAACGCTCGTTTGTGATAATACTCTCGGTATCATCATCAAACTTGTCTTCCAGCTGTTTGATCTCTGCAGATACATCCGGAACGGATTTCATCTGCTCGGTGATCTTATCATCTTTTTCCAGAAGTTTGATTGCAAAGAAGCGTTTCTGCTCATTTACAATGTCATTTCCAAGTTTGCTCTCAACGGTGCGGATCACTGCCTCCACATCCTTGTCAAACTCATGAACCGGTACAGCAGCACCTTTTTTCTGTGCAATCTGTACTGCTTTATCAGCAGCTTCTTTGATTCCGGTTCCTTTCAGCGCGGAGATTGTTACAACTTCGCAGCCCAGCTTTTTCGCCAGTTTGTCGATATGTATTTTGTCACCGTTCTTTTCTACGATGTCCATCATATTGACAGCCATGATAACCGGAATACCAAGCTCCATGATCTGTGTGGACAGATACAGATTACGCTCGATATTCGTACCGTCTACGATGTTCAGGATTGCATCCGGTCTTTCGTTAATCAGGTAATTTCTGGCTACCACTTCCTCCAGTGTGTATGGAGATAAGGAGTAAATGCCCGGAAGATCCATGATGGTGACGTCTTTGTGGCCTTTTAATTTTCCTTCTTTTTTCTCGACGGTTACACCTGGCCAGTTACCTACAAACTGGTTGGAGCCTGTCAGTGCATTGAACAATGTGGTTTTACCGCAGTTTGGATTTCCTGCGAGTGCAATCTTAATTGCCATTTTCCCATGCCCCTCTTTCTTTGATTTTTACTGATTTTGTTTGAAATTGCAAGCCTTACTTTTATTTGCTTCGACTTGCATTTGTTAGAGATTGCTAACAAGTAAGTAAAAAAATTTACTCTACTTCTATCATTTCCGCATCTGCTTTTCTTAAGGATAATTCATATCCTCTGACTGTTACCTCGACCGGATCGCCCAGCGGAGCAACTTTGCGCACGAATACGTCAACACCTTTGGTGATTCCCATATCCATGATTCTTCTTTTAACCGGACCGGAACCGTTGAGCTTTACAACTTTAACGGTTTCTCCTACGGAAATCTCTTTTAAAGTCTTCATCTTCTCTCCTTCTTTCCTATCAAATCAGGATTTTGGCTGCCATATCTTTTCCAACGGCCACCCTGGAATCTTTTACGTTTACAATAAGATTGCCGTTGATTTCTGATACGACTGTCACGTTTCCGCCAACGACAAAGCCGAGATTCTCAAGAAATCTTCTCGTTTCTTCTTTTCCGCCGACTTTTCTGATTGTGTAACATTCACCTGGATTTGCCATCGTTAAAGGCATCATCAATTACCTCCTGTGTATGATAATGAGTTTCATCTTTCTTTCATTCGTTAGTATATGCTAACGTTCATTAGATGTCAACAATTTTTTTTGAATTTTTTTGTATTTTTTTCTGAAATTTGCTCTGCTATTGAGAAAAAGCCGCCGTTAAGAGCCCTGTTTTTCCGCAAAATAAGGCAGAACAGAGAATTTTCGCCTGTTCTCTGTTCTGCCCTGTGCTGTCCCATTTTCTCGTTTAGAAACGGTACATCATCTTATGCCATTTGGCACCGCCGTGCGTTGAATCGGAAAGTTCGATATATTCGTATCCGATCATTTTATAGAATGGAATCATATGATCCTTGCATGTAAGAACAACGGCTTTTTTGCCGCGCTCCCCTGCGCTCTTTACCATATAACGCATCAGTGCTTCGCCGATGCCCTGTTTCTGAAACTTCGGATTGACGTCCAGCCCGAAAATCATCTGGTAATCGCCGTCCGGGTTATGCAGCGAAGCATCGTGGTACAGCGCATCCGCCAGATAATCCGTATCCGCGCAGCAGCCGTTGCAGAAGCCTGCGATTTCGCCGTCCTCGGTCTCCGCTACAAAGAAGCTGTTTTTGCAGGTCTTATACCGCTCGATAAAATCCTCATAGCCTGCCGCTTCCGCAGCCGGGAAGCAGACTGCCTCCACCTCGGCTACCTGTTTCAGATCCTCCTCGCGCACCGGACGGATCGTATACTTTACTTTTCGTTTTAAATACGGCTTCAGTCCCTCTACAACTTCTTCGACCGTTCCATCCACAAACGGATTTTTCAGGCCTGCTAATTCCAGCAGTTCAAAGTATCCCTTGCTTCCGCCTGCCTGGCAGAGACGGTAATAATCTGCCCACGCCTGTTCCGGTTCTTTTTTCGACCGTTCAAAGAACTGGAACGCACAGATCTGCGCCAGCGCATAATCAATATAATAAAACGGATTTACGAAAATATGCTGCTTCTGCATCCAGAAACCGCCCTCCTCGAGGAACTTGTGACCATCGTAATTTCTCCAAGGCATATAATTCAGCTCCAGCTGATGCCATACCTCACGGCGCTCCTTTGCCGTCATGCCGATGTTTTCAAATACTTTATGCTGAAATTCATCCACGCATACCATGTACGGAATCACTTCGAGCGCACTCATCAGATGTGCATAGCGGTAATCGTCTGCCTTATCTCCGAAGAATGCATCCATCCACGGGTACGCAAAATGTTCCATCGACATCGAATGAATCTCCGCCACCTCGCTCGTCGGGAAAACCATGTCCATAAACGGAATCTGTTTCGCCGCCGTATACGCCTCAAACGCATGACCTGCCTCGTGGGTCAGAACGTCGACATCTGCGCTCGTGCCGTTAAAGTTTGAGAAGATAAACGGCGCCTTGAACGTATTCAGAAACGTACAGTAACCACCCGTCTGTTTTCCCGGCTTCGTCTCCAGATCAAACAGCTCATGCTCCACCATAAAATCAAAGAACTCGCCCGTTTCCTTCGACAGTTCATGGTACATCTTCTGCGCCTTCGCAACCAGCTCCGCCGTCGTTCCCTCCGGCACCGCATTTCCTTCTGGGAAAATCAGCTCCTCATCGTAATGATGCAGCTTGTCCACGCCAAGCCGTTTCTCCTGCTCTTTCCTAAGTTCCAGGCAGAGCGGCACAATTTTTTCCTTCACCTGCGCACGGAACTTCGCAACATCCTCCGCCGTATAATCGTATCTTCCATAGCTGAGATAAATAAACTCAATATAAGAAGAAAATCCCAGCTTTTTCGCAATTTTATCGCGCAGCGGAACCATCTTGTCATACAGAGCATCCAGCTCACCGGAAATCTTCTCATACAGATCTCCCCACGCCGTCATCGCCTCTTTCCGCATTTCACGGTCCGTACTCTGCATTGCTTTCAGCAGTCCGTAAAAATTACACGTTTCTCCCTTAAATTCCGTCGAAGCATTCGCCGTAATTTTGCTGTACTGCTGCGTCAGATTCGCCTCTTCAATCAGATCCTCCACAATACAGTCATCGGCCAGTTTCTGCCCAACTTCCATATTCTTCACAAAGAAGTCTCCAAACTCCTCCGCAAACTCTTTGATAAACGGAGACTCAAGAATCACCTTCTCCGCCTTCTGCATCAACAGCCGAATCGCCGGAACCGTCTCATTCCAGAACTGAACCTCCCCTTCATAAAACGAATCCCTGGTATCCACCGTATATCTCACCTGCGCCACTTCCGCCATCGTCGCCCAGACATCCTCGCGCTCCTTCTCTTCCATAAAAAGCCCGCGCAGCTCCTCATACGACTTTACATTTTTCAACGCCTCCGTATATGCTCTGACCTTCTCTTTCTCCACTTCCATATCCGGTCTTACATACTCAATTTCCGAAAACTTCTTCATCTTTCTTCGTACCTCCTTCTCACTCCAGGACACCCAGTTCCTTCAATTCATGATAAACCCGGGACGCCGGAAGCCCCATCACATTATAATAGTCCCCCCGGATCCCCTTAATAAACTTCGTCCCAAACGCCGTCTGAATCCCATATCCACCAGCCTTATCCGACCAGACCGGAGCCTCTCCCTCTCTCTCGAGAGCAAGATACCCCTCAATCTCCTCATCCGACATCGCATAAAACTCCACATCCGTACAGTCACAGAACGACACAACCTTCTTCGCGTCCCCCTCCTTCATCGCAATCGTAACCCCAGTATACACCTGATGCACCTTCCCCTGCAACTCCCGCATCATCTTTCTCGCATGCTCAATCCCCTTCGGCTTTCCCAGAATCTCCCCCTCAAAAGCCACAACCGTATCCGCTCCAATCACCACAGAGTCACCTTCGGTACCCTCTGCCACATCCAGACACTTCAACCTCGAAAGCTCCTCCACAACCTTCTCCGGTTCCGCAGAAGTCACAACCTCTTCCGCCCCCGACGGCCGCACCTCACACGCAACCCCCAACCTCTCCATCAATTCTCTCCGTCTCGGTGACCCCGAAGCCAAAACAACTCTCATCTCCATCTATCTCCTTTATCTCTTATTTTCACAACGAATATCAGCGGGCAGTGAGCCGCCTCAAAGAGGCGACTCACGTCCCCGCGTCCGTGCCTTTCGCGCGTGGGAGGGGAGCTGCGCACGAGGGATTGCGACTTGAGGCGGACAGCCGGATAAAATAAGTACGCCGGGAACGAACACAATCCACTCGTGTCCGTTCCCGGCGTACTTATTTTGTCTGGATGTCCGAATCACGGAGTGATCCACCGTCGCAGCTCCCCTCCCGCGCGCGAAAGGCACGGACGCGGGGACTACAACCTTCCGTCCTAATACAAAGCAAAACGATAAGCCGGGTTATGTCGTGTGTAATCATCTATCCAATGGAACTGTCGCCAGTCCCCTTCAGCGACCCACCTGAAAACATGACGGGCAGCCATATACGTTTTCTATTCGGTCTTGCTTCGGATGGGGTTTACATGGCTTCCTCTGTTACCAGAGAAACGGTAGTCTCTTACACTGCCTTTCCACCCTTACCAGAAGAATCAAAGATCCCTCTGGCGGTATCTCTCTGTTGCACTATCCCTGGAGTCACCTCCGCCGGACGTTATCCGGCACCCTGCCCTGCGAAGCCCGGACTTTCCTCACCTGGCCCCTTTCGGTCCTGCCAGCCGCGATTACATATCTTACTTCGTCATAAAACGGAACATCAGACAGTAAATAATCATATCACAAAACTTCCATATTGTCCATCCCCAAACTTGAGAAACCACGACAAACGCATGAATGACTATCTAATACCAATTCTGCTTTTTCAGTTTTTTTAAGCTTCTAAAAGTTCTTCCAAGTACTTAATTGGACGCAAGCTTACTACAAACCTTTTCTTTCTCATCGACAACTTATGTCTTGA
>NZ_JBNMHD010000053.1:0-15293 GCF_050872605.1 Fusicatenibacter sp. | reverse complement strand
GTGGGAAACATCAGCCGCGACGATAAAAGTTCGCTGGCGCTCATGCCATGCGCCGACGCCGCAAGCCGGAAATACGAATGGGAGAACAGCGTATCCCGCTTTTGCCAGGTCAAAAATCGTTTTGTCGAGCCCCATATTGATGAAGCCAGCAACATTTTCCCCAAGCACCCAACGGGGCCGCAGCTCGGTAATAACGCGGCACATTTCCGGCCACAGGTAGCGTTCATCCGCAAAGCCCTTTCGCTGCCCTGCGGTGGAGAAGGGCTGGCAGGGAAATCCGCCGGAGAGGACGGTAACGGTTTCAAGTCCTGTTTTTTCAAAAAACGCCTCCTTCGTAAAAGTCGTGATATCCCGGAATCTCGGCACCTCCGGCCAGTGCTTTTCCAGAACGGAATAGGGATAGTCCGCCCACTCGCATTGACAGACGGTGCGGAAGCCCGCCGCCTCCGCCGCCAGATCAAGCCCGCCAATGCCGGAAAACAGGCTCACATGGGTCAGCTCAGTCATAGTCGTCCTCGCAGGCATGATCTCCGCAGCGGTCGCAGCAGCGGCCGCAGCCGATGCCGTCATCCGCTGTTTCCTCTGGGTCATAGGGGCGCAGCAGCTTCTCCCGCAGGCAGGTCTCCAATGTATCCTGACCCCACGGCTCACTGCCGTCTTTCGGCAGTCGCCAGCTCCGGCACAGACGCTTTGCCCAGCGCTCATAGCCGGAAACGCGCTTCTGAATCCTGCGGAAGTCCTTTTCCGTCTCCGCCTCTGTCAGATGCCGCTCCGTAGCAAAAGTGCGGATGAACAGATCGTGCAGATCGCCCACCAGCATACGGAAGGCGCTGCCGGAAATGATGTAGGCGGGATCGTTGCTGGCGGCGGCACGCTGTTTTTCCCTGATTTTTTCGTCATGCTCTTTCAGCACGGCGGTCAGCGGCGTGAGCTCCGCCGCCTTCAGCTCGGCAAGGTCGCCCCGGTCGCCAAACACCAGATAGCGGCTGGGAATGAGCCAGTCGTCAAACTTTTCCTCCGCAATTTTGCCGTAGTGCTTTGCCGTCTCGACCAGATTTGCCATGTCCTCCGCGTCCTTCACCTTTCCGGCGAGGAACGCGAGCTGGTGCAGCAGGCCGTAAAGATGCACCTCGTCACGGATATGCTTTTCGTAGGTTTCGCTGTCGATCACATATTTCATATCTTGTCCCATCCTTTCCTTATCCGGTTTGTCCGTCGTGGGCGACCTCGCTGGGCTTGGTCGTGAGAAGTTTATACAGCTCCGTATCCTTCGGAAACTCGTCCCGGAAGGGCAGGATCACATTCTGGAAGAACAGAAGGCCGCTGCCGGGGTCCGCGTTGGTCACATAGGCAAGCTGCTCTGCGGAGATGTTCAGCCGCTCCGTCATCAGCTTACGGTCGCCTGCGGAGAGGTTCAGCAGGTAGATAAAATCGCTGTTTTCCAGAATGTTTTCGATCTCCGGCGAGGAAAGCAGGTCTTTGGGGTTCTGTGTCGCCCCAGTCGGGATGCCGCCCCACTTTCTGAAACGCTTCCATATCTCGGCGCTGTATGCCGCCGTCTGTTCCTCTTTTAAGAGCAGGTGAAATTCGTCCACGAAATACCAGGTGGCCCGTCCAATGGAGCGATTCACCGTGACGGTGTTCCACACCGCATCCTGGACAATGAGCATCCCCGGCTTTTTCAGATTCTTACCGAGGCCCTTGATATCGAAGCAGACAAGGCGGTTTCGGATATCCACGGTGGTGCGGTGGTTAAAGAAGTTGAGAGAGCCGTTTACATAGAGGTCCAGCGCCTGGGCCACACGTTCCGCCTCCGGGATGCCCTGCGCCATGAGCGCGTCCAGCAGATCACCCAGCACGGGCATATTCTCCGGCCGCGGGTCCGCGAAGTACGGCTGATAGATCATCTGCACGGCACGGTCGATGACGGTTTTCTCGATGGCCTCCAATCCTGTCTTGCTGCCCATGATAAGCTCACAGAAGGACAGCACGAAATCACTTTTCAGCGCCAGCGGGTTTTCTTCCTCACTGTAATTGAGGTTGATATCCAGCGGATTCACATAGTCGCGGCTGTTGGGTGAGAGCCGGATCACCTGGCCGCCCAGCCGATTCACCAGCGGAGAATATTCGTCCTCCGGGTCGCAGATGATGACATTATCCTTCGTGGTCAGCATGACATAGGTGATCTCCCGCTTGCAGCTCATGGATTTGCCACTGCCCGGCGTGCCGAATACAAGACCGTTGGGACAACGGGACTGCTTGCGGTCCAGCAGGATCATGTTGTTGGAGAGGGCGTTGAGCCCGTAATACATGGCATTGCCACCCATAAAAAGCTCTTGAGTCACGAAGGGAACAAACACCGCCAGCGCCGAAGTGGTGAGGCTCCGTTCGATCTTGATACGGTTGAGACCCAGCGGCAGCGAGGACATAAGCCCGTCCTCCTGCTGGAAGTCCAGCCGGGTCAGGATGCAGTTGTGGGTTTGGGCGACGCTGGCCGACTGCGAAACGGCGATCTCCAGCTTTTGCTTCGTAGGCGCCAGGTGCAGCATGAGGAAGGTCATATTGAACATTCTCTCGTTGCGGCTCTGCAAATCCTGCAAGAGATTTTTCGCCGCGCCGCCGTAGGTGGAGAGATCGGACGGAAGGATATCCAGATCGTAGCCGCTGCGGGCAGCCTTCTTCTGCTCCTGTATTTTCATGGCGTCCAGATCGGTGATCTTGCGCTTGACCATCTTGATCGCCTCGTTCTGGTTGATGCCGCGGACGTGCATGGTGACGAGAAGGTTTCCCTCCACGTCCATGAAATCCGTGAGGATACGGTCCTGAATCTCCGGGGCCAATATCTGCAGGAAGGACACCGCACCGTACATTTCACCGATACGGAAACGCCGCGTCTCGCCAAACTCGAAGGACGAAGGCGCGATAAAGTCCTTGACGGACAGGCCGCTTGCCGGGAGCCAGTCCCATTCAAAGGCGAACCTTCCGCCCTCCGGATGGAGAAGGCCGTGCAGCAGCGCCAGCCGCTCCTTGCCGTCCAGCACCCTTGCGCCAGCACCCATGACCTTGAAGCGGTTCAGGGTGTCTGCCTCGATCCGGGAAAACCGTGCCCGCGCTGCCGGAAGATTCTCTGCCTCGATGGTCAGCGTGACATATTTGCGCTTCACAAAGCCGTTGTTGCCGCGCTCATACTGCATTTGCAGGATGCCGGACGCCTCCACGCGCATATCATCCAGCGCGTCGCCCTGGGCGTCCATGCCGAACAGATTCCCGTTCTTGTCCTCATGGCGGCTGCTCAGGGTCATTTGCACACCGATGGAAGGATCATAGCCGTTATAGAAATCGCAGAGGCGTTCAAAGATATCCCGCTGGTCGTCCGGCCCCGCCAGACGGTAGTTGACGTCCTCATAGCCTATGGTCTTGGAGAAAAGCCGATCGTCCAGCCTGCACAGGCCGTCCGGGTACAGGTTCCGAAACGGAATACTGTCCTGCACGGTATGGGGCTTGCCGTCGCCCTTCGCCTGCCGGATGATGGCTTCGATTTGTTTTTGCTCCGCCCGCGTGAGCTTACGCTTTGCGGCGGGCTGCATGTTTTCCGGTTTTGCCGCTTTTTTCAGCAATCGCCCGTACCTCCTTTTCCAGTTTTGCCTGCCGCACCAGGGCGGAATAGGCGTTGTTGGTCTGATAGATGCGCCGCTTCGGACGGATAAACTTGCATTGGATCAGGTGTCCCAGGATCACTTCCAACGTTTGCCCGTTTTTCTCATAGAGGGCAAACAGGAAGAACGGGAGCATGACAAGGATCATGCACAGCGCCGCCGAGGTCGTACCCATGCTGCCTTTGCTTAAAAAGAAAAGCGGCACTCCCACAAGCGCCGCCGATCCGAAACACACAAGCTGCCGCTTCGTCAGGCCGAACAGCATCTTGCTTTTGATTTTTGTCAGGTCCTTCGGGACCGTTACGTATGCCAAAATTGATACCTCCTTTAATGCGCTCCGAACAGGCTTTTTGCAAGGCTGCCGGTCTTGAACAGCGTGTAGCACAGCAGCACCGTGTAGCCCATACACTCCCAGATCGCCACGGTGATATCATCTCCCACGGCGATATTCTGAACCAGCACCGCGTAGATGCCGACGCAGACCATAATTAGAAATGCCTGAAAGCCCAGTGCCAGCAGGGACTTCAAGTAATTCTGCCCCGTATGACCCCATTCCCGGTTGACCATCGTGGCAAACGGGATCGGCCCCACGGACACGGTCAAATACACCTCGATCATTCTTCCGTAGATCACAAGGAAGATGGCAATGGTGAGGATATGGGAGCAGAGGCCCACAAAGACGCTCTGAAACCACAGGCCCAGCAGAGAACCGATGCTCCAGTCTGCCAGCGTCGTTTCCAAATCACCCACGACGCCGGAAATGTCGATCCCCGCGTCGGAGATAATGACGCCTGCGCTCTGATCGACCACGCTCTGCGCCACGTCGAACACCGCCATGACGATATTCCAGGTGTTCGTGACGATCAGCACCGCGCAGAAGGTCTTGAAAATCCACTTCCAGAAAAGCCAGGTGTCAAAATCATGGAGATTATTTTTCTCGACGATCAACTGGATCAGCTCATAGCACATGACGAAGGTGAGGATGATGCCTGCAATGGGGACAATGACCGTTTCGGACAGGCTGCGGATCATGTTGAAGATACCGCCGTTCCAGCCGGATGGGGTCATGCCGACCTCGCCTGCGATCTCGGCCACCTTCGTATTCACGGTATCAAAGGTCCCGGAAAGGTTTGAGATGATGCCGTCGATCAGCACCTCCCTGAACCATTCCTGGATCGTGTCGATTATCACGGGAGATCACCTCCTTGGAGGCGGCTCCCGCCGTGAAACGGGAGCCGCCCCTGAGATTCTGATAGGGCTCAGCCCAGCAGACCGGACAGCAGGGGGATCAGGGTCACGCCGATCAGCGCCACACCGCCGCCCGCGACGAGCTGCTTGACGCCCTGGCTTTTGGCCGCAGGGTTGTCCTGGCCGTAACCTTCCAGAAGGTTGATGCCGCCCCACACGCACAGGCCGCCGCCCAGGGCGATCACGAGAGTCTGCAATACGTCAATAGCACTGTTGAAGAAATCCATAAATCATTTTTCCTTTCGTTTTGTAGAATTGTTGTTGTCGGGTTCCAGATCGGATGCGTTCAATTCGTACATATCGAAAGGCTCGTCCGGCTTCACAATGGCCGGTCTGCGTTTCATGTACCGTTCTACGTCAAAGACGTTCTTCTTGTCGGCGTCGGACAGGTATCGGTAACGGGGATGCTTCGTGATATCAAACTTGTCGCTGAAAAACGGGCGCACCCCTCGAAGCTGTAAAATACACTTGCCGCCGTCCATGACTGCAATTTCGTCCTGGGTCATCAACTCCTTTCCCAATTTCTGATAACTGAGGCCGTGAGAAGTCTGCGCGCCGCGATTTTCGGACTGGCTCAGGCTGTCGATGGTCTCTTTGCCCAGCAGCTCCGAAATCTCTTTCAGCGTCCCTTTCTCCTTGCCTCCCAAAAACAAGGTGCTGTCGCAGTTGCCAACGATGGTATCTGCCGCGTCCTTGTAGATGGTCTTTAACTGGCTTTGCGACTGCAAAATAATAGAAGCCGATATCTCACGGCTTCGGATGGTCGCGATTAACTTATCAAAGTTGGGTATCTGGCCGATGTTGGCAAATTCGTCCAAAAGGCACCTCACATGAACAGGCAGCCGCCCGTTATAGAAATCGTCCGCCTTGTCGCAGAGCAGATTGAAAAGCTGGCTTTGCAGCATGGCAATGACGAAATTGAAGGTGGTATCCGTATCGCTCATAATGAGGAACAGCGCCGTTTTCCGGTCACCCATCGTGTCCAGCTCCAATTCATCCTCCGTCATAATGTCCCGCAGCTCTTTGATATCGAAGGGGGCGAGGCGGGCGCCGCAGCTCACCAAAATGCTCTTGAGAGTTTTGCCCGCCGCCATTTTGAATTTGACATATTGCTTGACGGCGAAGTGATCCGGCTGCTTTTTTGCCAGATCGTCAAAGAGGATATCCACGGGGCTTTTATAGGTCTCGTCGTCCTCTCTGGCTTCACAGGCGTTCAGCAGGTCCAAAAGCGTGATGAAGTTCCGTTCCTCCGGTTCCGCCTCATACCAGATGTAGCCGATCAGGGCGCAGTATAACAAGCGCTCGGCTTTGACCCAAAAATCCTCGGAGGATTTTTCGCCGTCGCCCTTCGTATTGGCAATGATGACATTGACCAGCTTCAAGATATCCTTCTCGGAGCGCACATAGGCCAGCGGGTTATATTTCATGCTTTTGGAAAAGTTGATGGTGTTCAGGACCTTGATGCGATAGGGCTCATAGATGATCCTGCCCTGCCAGTCCCGCACCGGCTTTCCGTTCTCGTCCAGCTTTGGCGCGCCGTGCAGGAGCATTTTTCCTGTTTCCGTCAAAAGCTGCCCTTTCGGATCGGTGATGACATAGGAGCTGTGCATCTGCATGATGGACGGTTTGACAAAGAACCGCGTCTTGCCGCTGCCGGAGCCGCCGATGACGAGAATATTTTTGTTTCTCGCATACTTTGGTTGCTTCGGCCGGCTGGTCATGGTGAGGCTTTCCGTCCGGGTCAGAGGGATGTTCTGATCGGGAACGGGGTCTATGTAGGGCGCGATATCCGCCGCCGTACCCCAACGGGCAGAGCCGTATTCGATGCCCTTGCGGTACTTTTTCGCGTTCTTGCCCTTGACATATACCGCCAGCCGGACAAGGACCGCGCCGAGGATGCCGATGCAGATATCCAGTACATGAACGCTGGGCGCGGAGCTGGCAAAGGCGGTCTGGAAGCCCTGCCCGATATGCAGCAGCTTTTCCGAGGCGTCAGGCCCCGGTGCCAGCCGCACTGCTTGGCAGAGCTTATCAAAGAGATACACAAAGAACAGATACGGCAGGTTCGGCAGAAGATATTTTCTGAGTTTATCCTTCATCGTTCCACGCTCCGTTCCCTGGTCTTGACCTTCTCGCCGTGCTCCTGCTCCTTGTGCTGCGTTTTGGACTGCTCCTGCGCCTTTTCCAGCTTGCGCCGGATGGAAGGGGCTTTCTCGCGGCTCAGGTTTTTAGCGGAAAACTCCCGGAAGGCCGCCGTGATCACATCGGCGTCCCGGCCCTTGAAGAACACCAGGTACCGGGTATGCTCCCCGGAAGTGTCCTTCTTCAACGCAAAATCCAGGCCGTACTTCTTCGCCGTGGAAGAAAAGGCCCGGATGTTCTGATCCGTGATCTCGATGTTGGAAACGCCGGTGTTGTGCTTCATAAGCTGCCGGAGCGTCTGCTTGCCGTGCCGGAGTGGGGGATTTTTCTTGTGCTTCTCCATATCCGCCAGCACTTTTTTCATCGCTTGCTGCAAGAGCTGGGCGGTCATTTTGCTGGCCTCCACGCAAAGAGCAAGGGTTTTCTGCGTGATTTCTTCCTGCAAGGCGTTCACCTCCGATCTCCGCTGCCGTACAGGTCATGGCTGACGAGGGATGTGTAATAGCTGTCCATCGTGACCGGGGCGTTATACAGCGCCGCCAGCAGATACTTCTTGATGTTGCGGACATAGGTGGTGTTCTCCCGCATCCGGTCAAGGACATACTCGATGTGCGAGGCGTTCAGCTTCAGGAACCGCGACCGGACGACCTCTGCCGGGTAGTCGTCCCCGGCCACACGGATCATCTCCCGGTTGGAACAGACGGTATCCACCATGAGCTCCACCAGCTCGTCCAGCCGGTCTTTGTCAAGCTGCACATTCTGCGAGAGAACGTCATATTCGATGTTCTCCAAGATCAATGCCCGATAGCTTTCCCGCTTTCGCATCCCGTCCTGTCCAATCCGCTCCCTGGGGGCTGGGGGACTTGATAGGATAGGACTTGATACCTCCGTACTTGATAAGTCTTTTATTGATCTCTGGTTACTTAATATATCTATATTTAATTGTGCGGGGTTTTCCAGACACGGGAAATCCATATCCGGGTTTTCCGGATATGGATTATCCGTATCCGGTTCATCCTCATGCGGCATATCCGTATCCGGCTCTGGCTCGTGGGGCGTTTCATAGATGACATATTCCACATCCATGATTTTTCCCTTGCTGTCACGAAGACGGTTGCGGACGATATATCCGGCCCGTTCCAGTTCTTTCAGGGCTGTACCGATACTGTCCGTACCTTCTTTGCAGATGGAGGCAAGCCCCCTCGTGGTATAGTTCCATTCCTCCGGCAAAGAAAGCATCATGGACAGCAGCCCCTTCGCTTTCAGAGACAGCGACCTGTTCCGCAGGTGATGATTAGACATGACCGTATAATCACGGCTTTTCTCAATACGGAAAACTGCCATATCCGGTGTCTCCTTTCTGTGAAAATGAAAAGTGTTGATTTCGATGAAAAAAGCCTCCGTTTTGCCTCTCGGATGTGATCCATAGGAAAACACCCATGCCCGCCTGCTTGCGGCGGTCTGAGAGGAAAAAACAGAGGCTTTCGCACCCTAAGTGATACAGTTTTCGGGTGGGCATAGGAAAAGGGCGCTGATTTTCGTATCAGCGCCCTTCTGAGCTGTGCTATATTCAGCTTTTCTCATTACATATTCGCTCGTCTGCTGTCGCAAACCATTGATTTTACTGACTGTTTGTGAGTATCGTTATCCCACCCTGATATTTGACCGTCCCGGTTTTCAGGAGATGCTGGCCCAGATTGAGGCTGGCAAGGTGGCCAACTGCATTGTCAAGGATCTGTCCCGCCTGGGCAGAAACTCCGCTATGACAGGCCTCTACACCACCCTGACCTTCCCCAAGTACGGCACCCGGTTCATCGCCATCAACGACAACTTCGACAGCGCCGATCCCAACAGCGTGAACAACGATTTTGCCGGGATCAAGAACTGGTTCAACGAGTTTTACGCCCGTGATACCAGCCGTAAGATTCGTGCTGTTCAGAAGTCCAAGGGCGAAAAAGGCATCCCGCTGACGGTCAATGTGCCTTATGGCTATGTGAAGGACCCTAACGACCCTCACCACTGGATCATCGACCCGGAGGCCGCACAGGTGATCAAGAGGATCTATACCATGTGCATGGAGGGCCGTGGCCCGTCCCAGATTGCCAATCAGCTGCGAGCGGATCAGGTGCTGACACCTACCGCTTACAAGAAGCAGCAGGGACAGAAAACGACTCACCCTCTGCCGGAAAATCCCTGTAAATGGTCTGACAGCTCTGTGGTCAAAATTCTGGAACGCCGGGAGTACACCGGCTGCACGGTGAATTTCAAGACCTTCACCAATTCCATCTGGGACAAAAAACAGAGGGGAAACCCGCTGGAAAATCAGGCCGTGTTCCCGGACACCCATGAGCGCATCATTGAGGACGATGTGTTTGAAAAGGTGCAGGAGATCCGCCAGCAGCGCCACCGCATGACCCGCAGCGGAAGAACCAGCATGTTCTCCGGTTTGGTGTATTGCGCCGACTGCGGCGCAAAGATGTATTACGGTGCCACCAACAACTACAAGCCTCAGAATGCTTTCTTCGATTGTTCCCTCCACTGGAAGGACAAGGAGAAGTGCGGCACACACTACATCCGAGAGTCTGTTCTGGAGCGTCTGGTGCTGCACCATATCCAGATGGTAACGAATCATATCCTGCACCATAAGGACTACTTCGTGTCCGTCATGGGCCAGCAAATGCGGCTGGAGAGCAGTGAGAAGATTCAGATCCATCGCAAGAAGCTGGAGCGCAATCAGAAGCGGATTGCAGAACTGAAGCGGCTGTTCATCAAGACCTATGAGGACAACGCCGCAGGACGGCTCAGCGACGAGCGGTTCGACATGATGAGCCAGAGCTATGAGGCGGAACAGAAGCAGCTGGAAGCGGAAACGCAGACTTTGCAACAAGAAATTGAAGTACAGGAACGACAGCATGAGAACATCGAGCTTTTCATCCAGAAGGCCGACAAGTATGTAGGCATCGAGAAGCTGACGCCCTACGCCCTGCGAGAGCTGATTCAGGGCATCTATGTGGAGGCCCCGGACAAGTCCACCGGCAAGCGCCGCCAGAGCATCCACATCAAGTATGACGGCATCGGCTTCATCCCTCTGGATGTGCTCATGAACGGAAAAACGGCGTGACCGAAGTCACGCCGCTTCCCGAGAACACGTAGTTCACATGACATTTTGAATTTTACTGTTTTACGGCCACCGTGCATTCTCCGAACGGTTTTCTTGATTCCACTATTTTCTTTTCTGAAATTTACTGCATTGCCAGCTCATCTACCGCCAGTTTCAGTGCGCCCATGATACCCTGGTTGTCATTCAGGCTTGGAAGTACGATGTAGCTGTCGAGATCCTCGAGCTCTTTCGTTACAAGATATCCATTCAGCTGTTTTCTGACTTCTTCTCTTACAAGCGGCATCATATGCTCCTGATGCATAACGCCTCCGCCGAGGATAATTCTCTGCGGAGAGAGCAGCATGATGCAGTCTACGAGAGCCTGTCCGATATAGTAAGCCTCGAGCTCCCATACCTCTTTTTTGTCTGCCAGCTCAATGCCTTTTTTGCCCCAGCGTGCTTCGATGGCAGGACCTGCTGCCAGACCCTCGAGGCAGTTGCTGTGGTACGGGCATTTTCCGCCGTAAGTATCTTTCGGGTGTTTCATCAGAATGATGTGGCCGCCTTCCGGATGCAGCATGCCGTGCAGCAGCTTACCGTTGGAGATAATACCCATTCCAACACCGGTTCCGATGGTGATGTAGATGCTGTTGTCCAGTCCTTTTGTGATACCCCAGGTAGCCTCTCCCAGTGCAGAACCGTTTACGTCGGTATCAAAACCAACCGGAACCTCCAGTGCATCTTCAAATGCTTTCACAATATTGAAATTTTTCCATGCCAGCTTCGGTGTTGTGGTGATGCATCCGTATGTCGGAGATTTTCTGTTCAGGTCGATCGGTCCAAAGCAGCCGATTCCCAGTGCCTGAATGTCTTTCTCTTTAAAGTACTCAATCATTTTCGGAACGGTAATTTCCGGTGTCTCGGTCGGAATAGAAATTCTCTCATAGATTTCTCCGTTTGCGTTTCCGATTGCGCAGACCATCTTTGTTCCGCCTGCCTCTAATGCTCCAAGTTTCATTGTGTTTTTCTCCTCTCTTAAGCCTCCGGATTTGAGCAGATCACAGAAAGTTTTCCTTCAAATCTGCATCCGTTAAAATTAGCCGGAATAATAAAGTGTGTACCTTTCTTAACCGGAATACCGTTTACAGTACCCTCTCCGGCGATTACACTTACGTTGGTATAATATTTTTTCGCATCTAAGGTGAATACACCGTCGATGTCGTATTTATCTACAGAGTAGAACTTGCATGTTACAAAATGGGTATGTACCGCGCCCGGGATCTCCTCTGTAAAGGTATCGATATCTGCCGGTTTAAACGGAGCCTCGATAACATCGATACTCTGCTCTATATGAAGCTGTCTCGGTTTGCCGTTCTGCAGTCTGTCATAATCGTATACACGATAGGTGATATCGCTGCTCTGCTGTGTCTCCAGAATCAGTGTGCCGCCTTTGATGGCATGTACGCATCCCGGATTGATCTGGAAGAAATCTCCCTTATGTACCGGCACTTTGCGGATGAAATCGCTCCACTCATGATTGCGGATCATTTTCTCCACTTCTGCCTTGTCTTTTGCATTGTGTCCGATAACAATTTCTGTACCCGGTTCGCAGTCCAGCACGTACCAGCACTCGGTCTTTCCAAGAGATCCATTCTCATTCTCTCCTGCATAAGCATCATCTGGATGAACCTGGATGCTCAGATCATTTTTTGCATCAATGATCTTGATCAGCAGCGGAACCTGGCTTCCCGGGTAATTTCCGAAAATTTCCGGCTCCTCTTTCCAGAGCTCACCTAATGTTTTTCCATCAAATCTTCCGCCTGCCACACGGCTCATTCCATTGGCATGTCCGCTGATCGCCCAGCACTCGCCGGTTGTATCGCTCGGAATTTCGTAATCAAATACGTCTCTTAACTTTGTTCCACCCCAGATTGCTTCTTTGAACACCGGGTCCATAAATAAAAGCTCCATATTTAATCCTCCTTGTTTTCAGGATCTGTCCACTACGTCTATTTTAACCGATAACAGCCAAAAACGAAACCCCTAAAATGACAAACTTTCACATTTTCTGTAACCGGTTACTTTCCTTTTACTCCGCCCTTTTTCTATATCAAAACAATCCTGTTTGTTATATGTAAAGCTGACTGTTTTCAGCCAGCCTTTTTATAAAAAGCAATCGAAAAACGGTATTTTACCATCCGCGGTCTGCGCCGCCTTTTTTGTATTCAAAACCTGTAAAAAAGATTCGATTGCGAATCCTACACTTTATAATACTTTCCCGCATCCCATTTCGTGCAGGTCCTCTTTTTTATTCCGAAATTGCCGGGAGATATACCATAGGATCAATGGCTTTTCCATCTTTTTTCATCTCAAAGAAAAGATTGCTTCCCTCTTTTACATAATATTTCGTCGGTGCTGCAACTGCTCCGATCCGTGCTGCTTTCTGAACTTTCTGGCCTGCCTCGAGGGAAACGTCTGTGAGCTGTCCGTAGATGGCTTCGTATCCATTTCCAAGATTCATGGTGACGGTGAGGCCGGTTCTTGCATCATTTTCCACACTCACAACTTCTCCGTCCGCTGCCGCCAGAACCGGAGTTCCTTCTGCCGCCGAGAAAACAACGCCTGGATTGCACTGGTAAAGATCCAGTGTCGGGAAATAAACGGTATTTTCCATGTTATACGGAATCAGAACTGTTCCAGTAACCGGCAGTTCCATGATTGTCGCTTCGCTGAACATCAGATCCTGTGCAGCCCCTGCTGTCTCAACTGCCGTTTCCTGATTTTCTGCAGAATCCACAGTTCCGGATGCTGCACTCGTTTCTTCATTCGCCGCTGTTTCTCCGTTCTGATCCGCCGCTGTTCCGTTTACCGCCTGCGCGTCCTGTCTTTCTGTATTCCCATCTGATTCTTCCGGTGTATTCTGAGCCGTCCCTGCATCTGCTTCTGGATTTCCCACCGCCTCTTCTTCACACACCGTTTCCATTTCCGGCGCCTGTTCCAGACTGTTTTCCACATCATCTGCCTGATCCTGTACGGCACGCGTTCCGTCTGCATCTCCCGCCGTCTCCTCCGTCTGCTGTTCTGTAGTTCCGGTGCTTTCGTCCTCTGTAAGCTGTGCCGTCTCTCCCTGTTTCGCCTGATCTGCCTTACCGTTTCTCGCATCCTGCTGCCAGGTCAGCACTCCGCCTGCAATCATCATTGCCAGTGCCGCTGTGATCACGCCGATTCTCAACTTGTCTCTTTTCATGTTCTTACCACCTCTGCTGATATCTTTTTAAGCATTTCAGAAGCGTTTTTCGATTTCTCGCTCTCCTCCTGCTTTTCTACAGTAAGCAGTATTTCCCATCCGGCGCGATCTATACACAAAAACCGGATTTTTCCTTTCCGTTATCCACAATTTTTCCCCTGCGCTTCTTTCTTTTGTGGAAAACATAATTCTTTTCTGCGCATTCCGTGCAAAACATCCCCAATGTTATCCACACCTTATTTTCTCGACTTGCTCCACGCAAAAAAAGAGCCGGAACCGGGAATTTTCTCCCGTTTCCAGCTCTCGCTTTCACCTGTATTTACTGTAATCTTCCATACACCGTACTCGCATCCGCGATGCTGTCCACCGAAGATCCCGAATCCGTCATGGCCTCTGCCGTAACAAGTATGTACTCTTCGCCTCCATATTCTGCAAAGCTGACCAGGCACTGACCCGCCTCATCGGTAAATCCGGTCTTTCCGCCTTCAATGACTGCCCCGTTCTCCAGTGTCGTACTCATCTCATAGCTGGTAAACCGGTGGAGCATCGTATCATACAGCGTAATTCCCTCCGGGTGTGATGCGGTAGTCTCCGTTGTGTAAACCTCCCTCGTCACGATCTCGCGGAACGTATCACTCTTCAGACACTCACTCATCAGCACCGCAATATCACGGCAGGTAGAATAATGGTTGTCGTTATGCAGTCCCGTGCAGTTCTCAAAATGCGTATTGGTAAGTCCCAGTTCTTCTGCTTTCTGGTTCATCATGGCCACAAAACCTTCTTCCGATCCGCCGACTGCTCTCGCCAATGTCTCACAGGCATCTGCGCCGGATGGCAGCAGCACACCATAGAGAAGATCACGAACCGTCGGCTGTTCGTACGGATTAAATCCCGCTACCGATGCATCCTGTGCCGTCAGTTCCTCGAAGATTTCCTCCGGAACGGTAATCGTCTCGTTCAGATCCGGAAGATTTTCAATGGCAAGCAGCGCTGTCATAATCTTTGTCATCGACGCCGGATAAATTCTCTCATCTCCGCCCAGATTCATCATCTCAGCCAGATCGCTTTCCCGCACCAGCAGGGCATGCTGACTGTTCAGACCATCTGACGAAATCTGCTGTACCGACTCAGGCGTCGGTGTAATCTCCTCCTCCGGGCTGGAATCCGATATCGGCTCTGAACTGTCCCCAACAAGAGAGGATGACGAAACCGAAGAGGATGCACTCGCGTTTCCATCCGTCTGTTTTTTCTCGTTCTTCTGCATCTGATATCCAAGCACGCCAATCAATCCGATAATGATAACAAGCAGAACACTTAAAATCACTTTCTGCTGAAACTGGCGTCTTCGTCTTTTGTTTTTCTTTTTTTGTGCCATAAACAGATTCCTCCGTTCTTTTTTATTCTTTCAAAGCATAGTACATTTCCCGCTCTTTTGCAAGATTTTCGCCGTAACCTTAAGATAAACATAATCAAAATTGGTCTGGTGGACCAATTTTGATTATGCAGAACAAAAAAAGAACCCTCGAAAGGGTTCCACATAATGAAGCATCGGGGATTCGAACCCCGGACAACTTGATTAAAAGTCAAGTGCTCTACCGACTGAGCTAATGCTCCGTAAAATATGCCTAGTTCCGGAATCGAACCAGAGACACGAGGATTTTCAGTCCTCTGCTCTACCAACTGAGCTAACTAGGCATAAAATTGCGGGAGTAGGATTTGAACCTACGACCTTCGGGTTATGAGCCCGACGAGCTTCCAGACTGCTCCATCCCGCGATATCCTATTTTTGTACTTGATTTCTCAAGTAAAGCCGATGATCGGACTCGAACCGATAACCTGCTGATTACAAATCAGCTGCTCTGCCAATTGAGCCACATCGGCCGATTGCCTGATTGGCAAG
>NZ_JBNMHD010000052.1:0-17386 GCF_050872605.1 Fusicatenibacter sp. | reverse complement strand
TTTCGTAATTCTACACCATAACTGGATATGATTTTCATCGTTCTTCCCCTTTCTGGTTTTAACTGGATTTTTCCTTCTGACCTTCTATGTAAGCAAGTACCTGTTCACGGCTTCGGTCACTGACCGTTACTGCACAATAAGACGGATTCCACAAATGTCCTCCCCACAGCTCTTTCTTTAATTCTGGATGGGAAAGAAACATCTGACGCGCAAAATTCCCCTTCATGATTTTGATCATATCTGAAATATAAAACTGTGGTCTGCAGTCTACAAGCAGATGAACATGGTCCGGCATAACCTCCATAGTCAGAATTTGAAGTTTATATTCCTGTGCAAGACCTTTTTTCCACCCCGTCAGCAGTCATTGTGACTAAAAGCTCTGTAAAAAAGTTCTCCCAGCTTTCATATTTTTCACAGTCTACATATTCCGGTATATTCTCCATAATCTCCATCAATTTCTCTGATTTTAAAATATTAGATTTCAAAATCAGATATTCAAATGATTCTGGAAGCCACAGTGAAATTCTGCGGCTGCTCTGAACCCGAAATGCATTGAGGCAGCTTTCCATCAGCGAACCGAACGCTGCTCCATCTGCAATTACCAGCGTATCTCCTGTTTTCAGTTCTTTTACCTGTTTGATCAGATTTCCATTTCCGTTCGAGCTGATCATTCGGCTGTCTTTAAATACATGACGCCAGAACTGATATCCTGAATTGCTGTCTTCTGTAACCACATTTTGAATTTTATTATTTTCCAAAACAGGGTAATTGCTGTAGATCTCCCTGAATTCATGATACGATTCCTTTACATCTGTCCGTTTTCCATCCGTAATAATCTCATATATTTCATGTATACTATACGGCAGCATTTTCAGTGGTGCGCGCGTTACCAGTACAAAATAGTTTCCAGATTCTTTTACAAAGGCCGCAAACTCCTTAGTGAATACAAATTCATTATTTTCCTCAATAAAAATAATCGTATTTTTCAGATGATATAATGCATCTTTCCAGTCACGCCCCACTTCATCACGAAGATATACATAATATTCCGCATTTGTTGAAACCGAATAGCCCGACTGTCTGCCCATTCTCAAATATTCATACAAAATGTGCAGTAATGTCGTTTTTCCTGTTGCACTGTCACCTTTTATGACGGTGATGTTTCTCTGTATGGAAAATTCGAACAGCACTTTTTTGCTTTTTGCCTTAAACCAGTAGCTTCCTCTCATCTTCCATTTCCTCCGCTTCCAGCAGTCCCTCAACATATTCCTGTGGATTGTGGACAATTTTTTCCGTGTTCATGATCTCAATGGTAAATGTTCCTTCAAACTGCATGATATGCTGCAGATACACGGTCAGATCTTTTTTTTCTGCAATTTTTAAAATCCACTTTGCACAGTTATCGCCGCAGTTGGACATATTGTAAATAAAGGAATCATCCTTCAGCATAAGAATCAGGACTTTAACCCCTCCCGATAATTCCCTCGGTGTAATAGCGCCAAAAATCGGGCTTTCAATCACATGTGAACTGACAACGGTACAATGATCTACATCCTGAATCATTTCTTTCACAAAGGCATCTTCTATCCATCCGTCTTCATACACATTGTCAAAATAGGAAGGAGCGTCTTTCATATAGTCAATATTCGCATCATACCATATTTTTAACATATTTTCTCACAACCTCACTGTCTTTTTATCCTTTACATTTTTCAAAGAAACTTACGAGCTGTTTCTTTTACTTATTATATCTGTTAATTTGATTATCTACAACTACATTTATTCTTCTGCTTCTTGTTTTTAGGCTCTGACATATCAAAATAAATTTGCTGTTCAAAAAAATTTAAAACAGGCAGCTCCGCCTCGCTCGTTGCTTCTGCATGAGTCCGGCAGAACTGCCTGGTTCTGTTATATATCTATTTCTTCTGCAATTTCTTGTACAGCGCCCACAATAGCTTCTATTTTGGCAATATAATCTTCCACAAAATCCTTTGAAATATCCGTTTGTTCTGCCGAAGCATGACTTCTGTCATTCTGATGTGCAATCTGATTTCTTCGCAAAAACAGCTTTGCTATCGTTTCTTTTCCAAACTTGATTGATTTTTCCTGATTTTCTCTTGGAAAGGCTTTGACAAAGAGATTTTACAAGATGGGATTTTCTGAAATGAATTTTTGCATTATTTTGGGGATTGCTATAGAAAAAGGGCCTCTTTTCAGAAGCCCTCTCTGTGACGCTCTTTTCTCAGTTCATACCGGCGTTTTCCGCCTTCCCACTCAGCCTCCTGCTCCGGGGACTCTAAAATGAGTCCCGGAACTGGAACTGCGTGGCCTTTCTCGTCGATCGCCACCATCACCACGTAGGCGCGGTTGATCATTTTGCGCATGCCGGTCGCGAGTTCTTCCACGTACGTGTCGACGCGCACCTCCATCGAGGTGCGTCCGACGTACGTGACTCTTCCGACCAGCACAACGGTATCGTTCAGCAAAGCGGGATGCTTGAAGTTCAGATTGTCGATGCACGCAGTGGTGATTTCGCGTCCGCTGTGGCGGCGTCCCACCAGACCGGCGAGTTCATCAATCCAGGCGACCAGCTGGCCGCCGAACAGACGGCCGTAGCCGTTGATATGGCGGTGCATCAGAAGATACGACTGCTCTGTCTCAGAATCTTTTACGCGTTTTTTTGCCATTTCTTCCATGTTTTCTTTTTCTCCTTCTTACACTCTGCTTTTCTCAACACTCTTCCGGTACGCGAAAAAAAACATTTCCGCATTCTGTAAACGCCGTTTTTCGGTATATTTACCCTTGTTTATTGATTTTCAGAGTGTTCACACATTTGCAAGCGCCTGGTCAAGGTCTGCGATGATGTCGTTGACATCCTCGATACCGACCGACAGACGGATCAGATCCGGCAGAACACCGGCTTCGATGAGCTGCTGATCGTTCAGCTGGCGGTGGGTATGGCTTGCCGGGTGCAGAACGCAGCTTCTTGCATCGGCAACGTGTGTTACGATTGCTACCATTTTCAGACCGTTCGTGAAGCGCATTGCGCCGTCTCTTCCGCCCTTTGGTCCGAAGCAGAGAACGCCGCAGGTTCCGTTCGGCATGTATTTTTCCGCCAGTGCATGGTATTTGCTGTCCGCAAGGCCTGCATACTCAACCCATGCTACCTTCGGATGGTTTTTCAGGAACTCTGCCACTTTCTCGGCATTTCTGCAGTGGCGCTCCACGCGCAGGTGCAGGGTCTCCAGGCCGACATTCGTCAGGAATGCATTCTGCGGGGACTGGCATGCTCCCATATCGCGCATCAGCTGTGCGGTTGCTTTGGTGATATATGCTTTTTTGCCGAATTTCTGGGTATAAATAACACCGTGGTACGATTCATCCGGTGTGGTAAGACCCGGGAATTTGTCTGCATGCGCATCCCAGTCAAAGTTTCCGGAATCAACAATCGCTCCGCCGAGCGCCATTGCATGGCCGTCCATGTATTTTGTGGTGGAATGGGTGACAATATCTACACCGAACTCGAACGGACGGCAGTTGATCGGGGTTGCAAAGGTGTTGTCGCAGATCATCGGAACGCCGTGCTCATGTGCAAGTTTGACGAACTTGTCGATATCCAGCACAACACCTGCCGGGTTGGAAATCGTCTCGGCAAAGACAGCCTTTGTGTTCGGCTGGAATGCTTTTTCCAGCTCCTCTGCCGGCGCATCCTGGTCTACGAGCGTGGTCTCGATACCGAATCGTTTTAAAGTAACGGCGAGCAGATTGGAGGTTCCTCCGTAAACCTTTGCCGCGCAGACAACGTGGTCGCCTGCCTCACAGATGTTGGTAACGGCAAGCATCGTTGCCGCCTGGCCGGAGGATGTGAGCATGGCTGCCACGCCGCCCTCCAGATCGCAGATTTTCTGTGCTACGACGTCGTTCGTCGGGTTCTGCAGACGGGAATAGAAATATCCCTCCTCCTCCAGATCGAACAGTTTTCCCATTTCCTCGCTGGTTGCATATTTGAATGTTGTGCTCTGGTAAATCGGAAGCACACGCGGCTCACCGTTTTTCGGCTGCCATCCTCCCTGTACACAGATTGTGTCCTGGCTGTATCCCATATATTTTCTCCTTTCTTTCACCGGTAACGGGCATCCCATAATCCGTTATCACGGCATTTGTCAGAATTTCGTGTGATCACGAACCTTGACCTATTATTCGTGAAACAGAATACCCCCGCCCGGGATGCCCGGGCGAGGGTATCGCTTTTCCCTATTATACCTCTGTTTGTTCTTTCCTGCAACTATATGCGCACAGATTTAGGAGAGATATTCATCCACATATTTCTGAATATTGGAAGCATTCACAATCTTCTGCGCCTGGCCGTCCTCGACAACGAGAAGGGTCGGTGCCTGCATAATGCCGTACTGTGCGGCAAGATCCGGGTGGCGCTCTGCGTCGATCACTTCATACTGCTCCTCGGCAAGCATTTCTTTTGCCATTTTGCAGTTCGGGCAGGTGCTTGTCGTGAACAGGTACATGCCGTCTTCCTCGATTTTATCTGCTGCTGTAACGGCTTTCGGCTCTTCTTTTCCGGCGGCCTGCTCTGCCAGTTTTTCTGCAGCGCCGTACGATTTCATCTTCTGCTCCAGAGATTTGGAGTGGATGATATCGTAAACAGTTCTGTTCTTGTACTCCTGGCGTTTTCCGTCGTTCCAGTTCTTGACCGGACGGTAATATCCCGTGATACGGCTGTAAACCTCTGCCTCTTTTCCGCAGATCGGGCAGGTAAAGTGCTCGCCGGCGAGATAGCCGTCGTTCGCACAGACAGAATAGGTCGGGGACAGCGTGTAGTACGGCAGCTTGTAGTTCTCTGCAATCTTCCGCACGAGGGAAGCTGCTGCTTTCCAGTCCGGCAGCTTTTCGCCGAGGAACGCATGGAATACCGTTCCTGATGTATACAGGGTCTGCAGATCGTCCTGAATGTCAAGCGCCGAGAAAATATCCTCGGTATAGTCCACCGGCAGATGGGAGCTGTTGGTGTAATACGGGGTATCTCCCTCGTGGCCTGCGGTCTTGATATCCGGCCATTTTGCACGGTCGTGTTTTGCCAGACGGTATGCGGTAGACTCCGCCGGAGTTGCCTCAAGGTTGTACAGATCGCCGTACTCCTCCTGATAATCGGAGAGGCGTTCTCTCATATGGTTCAGAACCTCTTTCGTAAACTGCTGTGTCTTCGGATCCTCCAGACCCTTTCCGAGCCATGCGGCATTTAAACCTGCCTCATTCATACCGATCAGACCGATGGTTGAGAAGTGGTTTTCAAACGTTCCCAGGTACCGTTTCGTGTATGGGTACAGTCCCTCGTCCAGGAGTCGGGTAATGACCTCACGTTTCGTCTTTAACGAACGTGCAGCGATATCCATCATATGATCGAGACGGCGGTAGAACTCTTTCTCATCTTTGGACTGATATGCGATACGCGGCATATTGATGGTGACAACGCCGACCGATCCGGTGCTCTCGCCGGAACCGAAGAATCCGCCGGTTTTCTTTCGAAGCTCACGCAGATCCAGGCGGAGACGGCAGCACATGGAGCGCACGTCGCTTGGTTTCATATCGCTGTTGATGTAGTTGGAGAAGTACGGGGTACCGTATTTTGCAGTCATTTCGAACAGCAGACGGTTGTTCTCGTTGTCGGACCAGTCAAAATCAGATGTGATGGAGTACGTCGGGATCGGGTACTGGAAGCCTCGTCCGTTGGCATCTCCCTCGATCATCGTCTCGATAAAGGCTTTGTTGACCATATCCATCTCTTTTTTACAGTCTTTGTACTTGAAGTCCATCTCCTTGCCGCCGACAATCGCCGGAAGCTCTGCGAGGTCATCCGGTACAGTCCAGTCGAGCGTAATGTTGGAGAACGGTGCCTGGCTTCCCCAGCGGCTCGGGGTGTTGACGCCGTAAATAAATGCCTCGATGCACTTTTTCACTTCGCCGTAGCTTAAGTTATCCACTTTGACGAACGGTGCCAGATACGTATCAAACGAAGAAAATGCCTGCGCGCCTGCCCACTCGTTCTGCATAATGCCGAGGAAGTTGACCATCTGGTTGCACAGAACCGAAAGATGTCTTGCCGGGGAGGAAGTAATCTTTCCGTTGATGCCGCCAAGTCCCTCTTTGATGAGCTGCTTTAAGGACCATCCTGCACAGTAGCCGGTCAGCATCGACAGGTCGTGGATATGGATATCCGCGTTGCGGTGTGCCTCTGCGATCTCGTCATCATAAATCTCTGATAACCAGTAGTTGGCTGTGATCGCGCCGGAGTTGCTTAAGATCAGACCGCCGACGGAATACGTTACGGTCGAGTTTTCTTTGACACGCCAGTCCTCTACTTTTACGTAGCTGTCCACAATCTCTTTGTAGTCTACGATCGTCGATTTCATGTTGCGGATTTTTTCTCTCTGCTTGCGGTACAGAATATAAGCCTTTGCCACTTCTGCGTAGCCGCACTGGATCAGCACGTTCTCCACGCTGTCCTGAATCGCCTCCACTGAAATTTTTCCGTCTTTGATTTTTGACTGAAAATCTGCTGTTACGCGCAGTGCCAGCATCTGAAGCATGTCATCGCTGAACTGCATATCTTTTGCGCCGAATGCTTTTCCAATCGCATCGGTAATCTTTTTCATCTGGAACTCTGCAATCGTTCCGTCTCGTTTTTCTACCTGAAACATCCGAATCCCTCCTGTTAATTCAACCGTTTCTGCAAGGCTTGTTCTCTTCCGCTCTTTGCAGTGCCTGAACCATATGATAGCAGAGCCTGTTTCTCCCGTCAATAGTAAAAAGTACCATATCTAGTGTCTGATTTTTTAACATTACTAGATATGGTACTTTCACTTGTATTCTTCCACTTCCATTTTTCGGCGCTGTACGGCGCTCAAAGGGATGTACTGCCGTTTCTAAGCCCGCTTGCCATACCTCCTATACCCTCGGATAGATATCCTTCGGTACATAGGCTTTTACGCGGATGCCCTCCGGCAGATATTCTTCTTCGAGCAGAATTCCGTAGCTGCGGATCAGTGAAATTGTTCCCGCCTTGTCGTACGGATAAAGCCGCTCGATATAAATTTTGCCTTCCATCATCCAGGAAGAGAGCAAATTTTTGAGGTCCTCAAGTCCCTGTCCCGTCTTTGCCGAAACCGCAAGGCTCGCATCTGCCCGGAAATCCTTTACGATGACCGGATCGAGAAGCTTATCCTGTTTATTCAGCAGCGTGACAATCTTTTTATCCTCAACTTTCAGTTCCCGCAGCGTATCGTAAACCACCTGCATCTGCAGTTCCATCTGTGGATTCGACGTATCCACGACGTGGAGAATGTAGTCGGCGTACCGTGCTTCCTCCAGCGTACTGCGGAATGCATCGATCAGATGATGTGGCAGCTTATTGATAAATCCAACCGTATCGGTCAGCAGAATTTCCTGTCCATCCGGAAGGGTCAGTGACCGCGTCGTCGTATCCAGCGTCGAGAACAGCATCGCATCCGCCAGAATATCGGATCCTGTCAGTGCATTTAAAAGGCTGCTCTTTCCTGCTGAGGTATAGCCGACGAGCGCTGCCACCGGGATGCGCGAGCGTTTTCTGCCCTCGCGAAGCAGCTCTCTGTGCTGGCGCACCTCCTCGAGCTCGCGTTTTAACTGCGTAATGCGGGCACGGATGAGACGGCGGTCCGTCTCCAGCTTTTTCTCTCCCGGTCCTCTCGTACCGATTCCGCCGCCGAGACGGGAAAGCGATGCGCCAAGGCCGGAAAGTCGGGACGCACGGTACTTTAACTGAGCCAGCTCAACCTGGATTTTACCCTCGCTGCTCACGGCGCGCGCCGCAAAGATATCCAGGATCAGAAGCGTACGGTCCATGATCTTGCATTCCAGTGCTTCCTCCAGTCCTTTTAACTGGATCGAGGAGAGCTCATCGTCGCAGATGATGCCCGTCGCATCGCAGGCGCGCACCAGAATTTTCAATTCCTCTAATTTTCCTTTTCCGATGTACGTTCCTGGATGAATGGCCTCCCGCATCTGCACCAGACGGCCCTCCACCTTCGCACCGGCGGTGCTGGCCAGTTCCGCCAGCTCGTCGAGCGATTCTTCTGCGTTTGCGCCGCCGTTTTCCTGTACGCCGACCAGAATCACGCGCTCCTGTTCTTCTCTTAAATCAAACAATCCAACTTCCTCCGTCTGTTATCGGCTTATCGTTCGCAGCTGTCCTATTATCGGTTTTGGAGAAACGTATTTTCCCGCTGCGCTGAGGTGTTTTCCGGATAGGCTGCCAGAAAATCCGACATCAGCGACTTTGCCGTATCAAAATCCGCCCGTTTTTCATATACCACAATCTGGTTGAACAGCAGATTTTCCCGATCGGATTCTTCTGCTGTTTTGAGTCCTTCGTCAATATAGGTGAGTGCTACGTCTGTATCATTCTCTGCCAAAGCACAGAGCGCCAGTCCGTTGTTGGCTGCTGCCGAAAAGCCCTCCTCGGAAAGATAGGTAGAAAACAGTGCTTTCGCCTCATCGTTCTGACCGGCAGAGAGATAAGCCTCTCCGAGCATTTCCATTGCATCACTGTTTCCATCCTTCATTGCCTTTGAAAACGCTTTGACTGCCTCGTCCTGTTCCTCCAGATAGTAATATACACAGCCGGCATTATAATAATCCTCGGTTGTTTTCGGCTCAATCTTCGCCGCCGCTTCCAGGTAACGGTCTCCATCCGCTTTCATACTGCTTTCCTGATACAGTTCGTAGATGTCCAGGCAGAGCGGATAACTCTTCTCAATTTCTACTGCCGCATCAAAGTCCACCTTCGCCTGCTCGTAGTTCTTCTGCTGGAAGTACGCGCGTCCCCGCAGGAACAGTGCATCCGCATCCGCCTTCTCCTCCTGAATATTTGTGCAGATTTCAATTGCGCCGTCAAGATCTCCCGCCTGCACGCATGTCTCTGCCTCGTAATACATCACATCGCGGGAAAATTCCGCATCTTTGTGCTTCATACTCGAAAGGCTGCTCTTGAAGGCTTCTTTTGCCTTGTCATACTCCTGGCTTTTCAGATAAGCGATGCCGAGCGACCGGTAGCTCTCCGCCAGACGGTCGCCTGCTTTTACGGCTCCCTCCAGCATCGCAATCGACGTTACGTAGTCCTTCTGCTCCAGCGCCTCGATGCCCTTTTTATAAAGCTTTGAATTTTTATTTTCACAGCCGCAAAGCACCATGGCCGCCGCCAGAAAAAAGATTACCAGTCTTTTTTTCATTCTGTTACAAGTCCTTCTTTATGCATTACAGAAACGACCTGGTCTACGTATTTTGCACACGTTGCGTCGTCCGGCGCTTCTACCATGACACGGATCACCGGCTCGGTGCCGCTCTCTCTTACGAGGATGCGTCCGTCATCGCCCAGGGCCTCTGCTACGTCTTCTACTGCTTTCTGTACTGCCGGGTTGGCCTTTGCAGCTGCTTTGTTTGCCACGCGGACATTCTTTAAGAGCTGCGGGTAAATCACTACCTCGGCTGTCAGGGTGCTGAGTGGCAGTTTCTTATCCATCAGCACTTCCATCACCATCAGAGAGGTCAGGATTCCGTCACCGGTTGTCGCATGCTTGCTGAAAATGATATGGCCGGACTGCTCTCCGCCGAGAGAATAGCCGTTTGCCATCATGTTCTCACACACGTATTTGTCACCGACTGCCGTCTTCTCATACCGGATACCGGCGCGGTCACACGCTTTGTAAAGACCGAGGTTTGACATGATCGTGGTCACGATCGTATCTCCGTTTAACTGGCCTTTTTCTTTTAAGTATTTGCCGCAGACGTACATGATCAGGTCTCCGTCTACCACATTTCCCAGCTCATCGACAGCGATGCAGCGGTCTGCGTCTCCATCGTAGGCAAATCCGACATCGAGGTGTTTCTCTCTTACGTATTTCTGAAGCTCTTCGATGTGGGTGGAACCACAGCCGCGGTTGATGTTTGTTCCGTCCGGCTCGTTGTGGATCACATATGTCTTGGCGCCGATGGCATCAAACACGCTCTTGGCTACGGAAGAGGCACTTCCGTTGGAGCAGTCGAGTCCGACTCTCATGTTTTTGAAGGATTTTGTCGGAATCGAAATCAGGTGGCCGATGTAGCGGTTTCTTCCGGCTGCGAAATCTACGGTTCGTCCGATGTCTTCTCTCGTTGCGAACGGGATCTTCGGTGTTTCGTCATCGATATAAGCTTCAATCTGTGCCTCGATATCGGCTTCCAGTTTCTGGCCGAGTCCGTTGATCACCTTAATTCCGTTGTCATAGAATGGGTTGTGGCTGGCGGAAATCATAATTCCGCAGTCAAAGTTTTCGGTACGGACAACATAGGAAACGCTCGGGGTGGTCGTTACGTGCAGCAGATAAGCGTCTGCTCCCGATGCGGTCAGTCCTGCTACCAGCGAATATTCGAACATGTAGCTGGATCGTCTGGTGTCTTTTCCAATGACGATCTGTGCCTTATGGTCTTTTCCGAAATACCATCCGAGGAATCTTCCCACTTTATATGCATGCTCAACTGTCAGATCAATGTTTGCTTCTCCGCGAAAACCATCTGTTCCAAAATATTTACCCATTGTAATGCTCCTTTCTCTTTCCGCCCCGTTTGGGTCAAAAACCTTTGCATCGCTGCTGCTTAATCATACAGTTTCTCGCTGTACACTCCGTCCGCAATCAACTTGCGGAATGCTTCTGTTACAGAAGCTTTATCCTCCTGATACGTTACACCAAACCACCTGGCATCGGTTGGAAGAACCTTTACTTCTGCTTTTCCTGCACGCAGCAGCTCATCGATGTAGATCGGAAGAAGATACTCGCTCTTTGTGTCTCCTTCTTTCTGCGCAGAGAGGAACTCAACAAAGCCTTCCTCCAGAAGGTCGATAAACTCCGGCTGCAGTCCCCACATATTCATAGAGACAAGGGAATTTTTGTCGATCGGAACAATCGTTCCGTCCTCTTTTGCTACGCCTGCCCCCTCTGCGGTCTTTACGATATTTTTCGTCTCATTGACACCGCTCAGATTTCCGTTCTCGTCTACGACACAGACACCTCTGGTAACTCCGCCATGATCGCTTAACGTATTTCCAAGAACGAAGCCTGCCATAGAAATCGGCATAGCATCGTTCCCGTCATGCTCCTGTACAAGGTAGTCATGCTGTTTTACAAATGGATCTTTTCCATAATAATCATCCGCATTGATAACGGCAAACGGCTCTTTTATAAGGCCTTTGCAGGCAAGAACAGCCTGACCGGTTCCCCACGGTTTGGTGCGGCCTTCCGGTTTTGTAAAGCCGGCCGGCAGATCGTCAAGCTCCTGGAATGCATATGCAACCTCTGTAATTTTGCTGATGCGATCTCCAATGACCTCCTTAAAATCCTTCTCCAGATCTTTCCGGATGATGAAAACCACTTTATTAAAACCGGCTTCCAGTGCATCATGGATCGAATAGTCCATGATAATTTCCCCGTTTGGTCCTACCGGCTCAAGCTGTTTGATTCCCTTTCCAAATCTGCTGCCGATTCCGGCAGCCATGATTACAAGTGCTGTTTTCTTCATGCCATGTCCCCTTTTTCCCAGTTCTGTACGCTCAGAATCTTTTTGCACTTGCTTTTGAAAGCTTCTGAGCGTACATTATTTTTTCTCTTCCCCTATGCTTTTTCAAATGCATTCTGCTACGCAGCATATCAAAAATGATCCAATGAACCCATTTTGATTTTGTAGCATTGTTATGCTTCTTCCTGCATACTGCTCAGCTTTGCAGCCTGATCAGCGGCAATAAGGCTGTCGATGATTTCATCCAGATCTCCGTTCATGATGGCGTCCAGTTTGTACAATGTCAGTTTGATTCTATGATCCGTCACACGGCCCTGTGGGAAGTTGTACGTACGGATCTTCTCGGATCGGTCACCCGTTCCGACCTGGCTCTTTCGAAGCTCTGCCATCTCATCGTGCTGTTTCTGCTGCTCTAAGTCGTACAGACGGGCACGCAGAATTTTCAGTGCCTTGTCTTTGTTTTTTAACTGTGATTTCTCGTCCTGGCAGGAAATTACGATTCCGCTTGGGAAGTGAGTCAGACGTACGGCAGAGTCCGTCGTGTTGACACACTGACCACCGTTTCCGGAAGCACGGAATACATCGAATTTGTAGTCCTTCGGGTCGATCTGTACTTCAACATCGTCCACCTCCGGCATGATTGCCACGGTCATGGTCGATGTGTGGATTCTTCCGCCGGACTCGGTTTCCGGCACTCGCTGTACACGGTGTGTGCCGCTTTCGTACTTCATTCTGGAATATGCGCCGGCTCCGTTGATCAGAAGTGTTGCATCTTTAAATCCGCCGATTCCGTTTTCATCTGCACTCGTAAGCTCTGTTTTCCAGCCACGGCTCTCCGCATATTTGATATACATGCGGCAAATTTCCGCGGTAAAAAGTGCCGCTTCATCACCGCCGGCACCGGCCCGGAACTCTACGATAACATTCTTATCATCGTTCGGATCCTTTGGCAGAAGCAGAACTTTGAGTTCCTGCTCCAGCTCTTCTACGCGTTTTTTCGCATCGGAGAGCTCTTCTTTCAGCATTTCACGCATCTCTTCGTCGGATTCCTCCTCGAGAAGCATCAGGCTCTCTTCGATGGTCTGTTTCTGTGTTTTATAGTCCTTATATGCGTCCGCGATCGGCTGGAGTTCTGCCTGCTCCTTCATCAGCTTCTGGAACTTCGCCGCATCGGCAGCGACGTCCGGTTCGCTTAACTGATTCAGGACCTCCTCGAGACGCATGAGGATATCATCAAGTTTATCAAACATAAAATGACTGCTCCTTTTTGCTGTTTTCGTCTGTTTATGATGTCATTATGGTGCCAAAATCAACATCCATTTCTGTCAGGGTTCTTTGTGCCAGATACCTGTCACCACGCGGTCCAGGCCTGCCAGATCCTTCAGAACCTGTACATCGGCAAAACCGTGGTGCTCCATCAGATCCCGCACTTCATCTCCCTGGTCGTATCCAATTTCAAAGCAGAGCTTTCCGCCCTCTTTTAAATAGCTTCCCGCCTGCTCTGTGATCTTCCGGTAAAAGACAAGACCGTCCGCGCTGCCGTCGAGTGCCATCCGCGGCTCATGGTCGCGCACCTCCGGCATCAGGGTTTCAATCACATCCGTGCGGATATACGGCGGATTGCTTGCGATCACATCGAAGGTTTCCTCGATGTTTTCAAATAAGTTGCTCTTTACGAACGATGCCCGTCCGCCCGCCTGTGCGCCGTTCTTTTCCGCAACCTGTAAGGCTTTCTCGGAGAGATCCGCGCCGATTCCCGTGCAGTCCTCTCTCGTCACAAGAAGCGATGTGAGGATGCATCCCGAACCGGTGCAGAGATCGAGAATCCGTGCATCTTTTGGAAGGCCGCGGAGCGCTTCCTCCACAAGAATCTCGGTGTCCTGCCGCGGAATCAGTACATGCTCATTCACAAAAAACGGGATTCCGTAGAACCATGCCTCTCCGGTCAGCTGCTGCAGCGGAATGTGTTCGCCGCGCTTTCTGACCAGCGCTTCGTACTGCTCCTGCTGTTCTTCTGGCATTTCATCTTCACTGTGTACAAAGTAGGTGCTGTGGCTGATCCCGCAGACATGCTCCAGTAAAAGCCATGCGTCCTGCCGGGCTTCCTCCACCCCCTGCTTTTGTAAGTACAGAATAGCGGATTCCAGTGCAGATTTCAAGTTTTTTCTATCGTGCACACTCATCGGTCACGACTCCTCATGTTCTTTCTTTTCGGTTTTGGCCGGATACGTATAACCAAAGTTTTCGTTCAGATACGCTCTCCAGTCAAACACAGCCTCCACAGCGGCAATCGCAACCTCAGCCATCTCGGCATCCGGCTCGCGCGTTGTCAGATGCTGCAGCATCAGGCCCGGTTTGCTGATCAGGTTGACCAGTTTATTGTCACTTTTTCCCGCCAGGCGGATGATTTCATACGAAACGCCCGCGATCACCGGGATGAGCAGCAGACGGATCACAATTTTCAGCAGCGGGGAATCGACCCTGATGAACATGAAAAAGATGATGCTGATGACGATGACGTACATCAGAAAGCTCGTTCCGCAGCGCTTGTGCTCCCGGGAACTCTTTAAGACGTTTTCCACGTTCAGTTCCAGACCGTGCTCGACGCAGTTGATGCATTTATGCTCGGCGCCGTGGTACATGAACACGCGCTGAATGTCTTCCATACGGGAAATGGCTGCCAGATAGCCGAGGAACAGTGCCACACGCACAAAGGCCTCTGCCACCGCGGTCAGTGTCGTTCCGGCTCCCGCTTTGTGCAGCAGTTCGGACAGGAAGTACGGCACCATCAGAAAGAGAACGACGGCGATGACAACGGAAAATGTGACGGTTCCGTACATCATCAGCTTGTCTGTCTTTTCTTTTTTCGCTTTCTGCTGCTCCTCTTCCTCTTTCGTCGCCGGCTTTTTCTTTTCCTCTTCCTCGTCCTCATAGAACGAAGCGGAGTACATAAGGGAACTCATGCCGACGATCATCGAATCGGCAAAGCTGAAGACACCGCGCAGAATCGGAACTTTTAAAAGCCCCTTGTGCTTTGTCAGCGGCTTATGCTGTTCTACCTTGATCTCAATCTCCCCGTCCGGACGGCGTACGGCGACGGAATAGCGGTCTTTGTTCATCATCATGACGCCTTCCATCACGGCCTGGCCGCCAATATTGGATGATTTCATAATTTACGTTTACCTCCTCAAAGGGGATTTTCTGCATTCGTAACGCAAGAACGGGCTGAGATCTTCCAACCTCAGCCCGTTTTTCATCTTGCTTGATTCAATTCTTATTTCATGCCGTATTTCTTGTTGAACTTCTCGATACGTCCACGAGCTGCAGCAGCTTTCTGCTGGCCAGTGTAGAACGGATGGCATTTAGAACAGATCTCAACGTGGATCTCTTTCTTAGTAGAACCTGTTACGAAAGTATTTCCGCAGTTGCAGGTAACAGTTGCCTGATGGTATTCTGGATGGATTCCTTCTCTCATTTTATTCACCTCTTCTTAATATTGTTATCTTCTCAGATTTACTCTGATGATTTCGTATTTCAGGCTGACAAAATCTCATCAACCTTGCACAGCTTTCTCATTGTATCACACAATTTTGAAAATTGCAAGCCTTATACTATTTTTTGTTTCTTTAAAATTTGAATCAGTTCGCCGTTGTTTCTGGTCCGGGCAAACATGTTCAGAATATTTTCCACGGCTTCCTCGGATTTCATGCCGTTTAATGCTTTCCGCATATTGTAAACGGCCTCCTGCTCATCCGGTGTCAGAAGCAGATCTTCTCTTCTTGTTCCCGATTTTGCTATGTCGATGGCCGGGAAGACACGGCGTTCCTGCAGTTTCCGGTCGAGCACAAGCTCCATGTTTCCGGTGCCTTTGAACTCCTCGTAAACGACATCGTCCATCTTGCTTCCGGTATCCACAAGCGCCGTGGCAAGAATTGTCAGGCTTCCGCCCTCGCGCATGTTTCTGGCTGCGCCGAAGAACCGTTTCGGCATGTAAAGTGCCGCCGGATCGAGACCGCCGGAAAGTGTACGGCCGCTCGGCGGAACAGTCAGGTTGTAGGCTCTGGCGAGACGCGTGATGCTGTCGATGAAGATCGTAACATCTTTTTTGCTCTCCACAAGGCGTTTCGCGCGTTCAATAACCATCTCGGACACGCGTTTGTGGTGCTCCGGCTGCTCATCAAACGTGGAATAAATAACCTCCACATTGGAGCCCTGAATCGCTTCTTTGATGTCGGTGACCTCCTCCGGACGCTCGTCGATCAGAAGGATGATCAGATACATCTCCGGGTTGTTCTGCAGGATGGATTTTGCCGCATCCTTCAAAAGCGTCGTTTTTCCGGCTTTCGGCGGGGAAACGATCATGCCTCGCTGGCCTTTTCCAATCGGGCTTACAAGATCCACAATCCGCATCGCCATGCTTCCGCCCGGGCGCTCGAGGCGCAGCCTCTCATCCGGAAATACCGGCGTCATATCTTCGAAATTGCCGCGGCGCATGATCTGGTCGAGCGGCAGATTGTTGACGCTCTTTAAGTATAAAAGGGCGCTGAATTTTTCGGTTGCGGACTTTACTCTCGTGTTTCCGCGGATGATATCTCCCGTTTTCAGTCCGAAACGGCGGATCTGGGACGGGGAAACGTACACATCGCTGTCGCCCGGCATATAGTTGTCAGAGCGGATAAATCCAAATCCGTCCGGCATGACCTCGAGGATGCCGCAGGCCTCCTGGCCGCTGTCGAGCATGCTGGTTTCCTGACGCGGTTCCTGTCTCGTCTCCGGTCTTGCTTCCTGACGCAGCGGCTCCTGTCTCATTTCCTGCCCTGCTTCCTGACGCGGCTCCTGTCTTTGCTCTTCCTCACGGTTATTCTGATTATAATTCCGTGGTTCCTGAAATCTGCGCTCATTGAAACGCGGCGCTCTTGGACGGTACTCCTGGCGCTCTCCGTTTTCACTGCGCTCTTCCCGGCGGACATACCGCGGTCTCTGGTACGGGCGCGCGGTGCCGTTTTCCGAGGTTTCCCGATTCTGGCGCTCCATACCGTCCTCCCGCTTTTCCTGCGGTTCCTGATTCTGATCCTGTACAGTTTCCGTCTTTTTTTCCTCTTTTAGAACCGCCGGCTCTTCCATGTTTTTCTGGTTTTCTTTCTGATCTTCTTCCAGCATCCGCTCAATCAGCGCTTCTTTCCGCAGGGTGGAAATCCCCTTCATGTTTCTGGATTTTGCCAGCGCTTTCAGCGTGCTCAAAGGCAATGACTCATACTTTTCTCTTGTCATACCATTTTTCCTCTATCTATTCTCTATTTGATTTTCGGTTCTGTTTGGAGTTTTTAAGATATTTGATGCGCGAATATTTTTGCTGCAATTATTTAGAATCTGATTTTTGTCATTTTACTGCTGTGGATTTTTCGTTACTGTTCACTCAGCAGTGAAACACTTGCTGTTTCGCTGCGTAAGAAAGTGATTCAGGTGTGAGCAGCCCTCCTTTTGCGAAGCAAAACTTTAAATGAGGGCTGCGAATGTTACAGTTCGCAGGGAACCTGTGAACTGTAACGATTTTTCTGCGGTTAGTGGGACTCGAACCCACACGCCGAAAGGCACAGGAACCTAAATCCTGCACGTCTGCCAATTCCGTCATAACCGCATATTATTTTTTCGAGAAAAAGAAAAATCCCATAGAAAACCTCCATGGGCGTTTTCTATGGGTTATTTAGTGAAGCATCGGGGATTCGAACCCCGGACAACTTGATTAAAAGTCAAGTGCTCTACCGACTGAGCTAATGCTCCGTATACT
>NZ_JBNMHD010000051.1:0-17538 GCF_050872605.1 Fusicatenibacter sp. | reverse complement strand
TAGTACGAGAGGACCGGGATGGACTGACCTCTGGTGTACCGGTTGAACCGCCAGGTTCACGGCCGGGTAGCCAAGTCGGGAAGGGATAAACGCTGAAGGCATCTAAGCGTGAAGCCCCCCTCAAGATGAGATATCCCATTCGAAAGAAGTAAGACCCCTTGAAGACGACGAGGTAGATAGGGCAGGGGTGGAAGTGCCGTAAGGCATGGAGCTGACTGTTACTAATCGGTCGAGGGCTTGACCTAATTGGTTGTGTTCGGAAAGAAAGTATGGTATGATGTATAGATGTTAAGTGTATGCGGTTTTGAAGGTATATCGAAGAGAGCCATCGGAGAGATCCGGTGGTTTTTTGTTGTTAAAAAATAAAAGAAAGAGCGCTGTTAATGAGAAAAAATACTCATTAACAGCGCTTTTCATTTCACAGAAAAAGCAGTATTATGGGGTTAGAAGAGTCTAACACAAAATAGACTCTTACACACTCAGGAAAAAAGATGCAGGGAGGAAAGTTATGTTTCTTGAGATTAATAACCTGAAGAAGAGTTTTGGAACCGGTGAAAGCCGTGTGGAGGTCTTAAAGGGAATCCAGTTTTCTGTGGAAAAAGGTGAAATCTGTGTTCTCCTCGGTCCGTCCGGTTCCGGTAAATCGACACTGTTGAATATTATCGGCGGAATCGACGAGGCGGACAGCGGTTCGATCGTGATTGAAGGCGAAAAAATTGAGGATATGAATGAAAAAACGCTGACACGGTACAGACGAAAACATTTAGGATACGTTTTCCAGATGTACAATCTGATTCCAAACCTGACGGTGAAAGAAAATATTGAAGTCGGCGCATACTTAAGCGATCATCCGCTTGATATCAACGATCTGTTAAAGACACTGGGACTCTATGACCACCGCGATAAGCTGCCGAACCAGCTCTCCGGCGGTCAGCAGCAGCGTACTTCAATCGGAAGAGCCATCATCAAAAATCCGAGCATTCTGCTCTGTGATGAGCCGACGGGTGCACTCGATTACCATACTTCCAAGGAGATTTTAAAGCTGATCGAGGATGTCAATCAGAAGTACGGCAACACCGTCATCATGGTAACGCACAACGATGCAATCAAAAACATGGCAGACCGCGTGATTCGTCTGCGCGATGGCCAGATCCGTAAAAACTACGTCAATGAGACCAAAATCGCCGCCGGCGATCTGGACTGGTAAAGCGGGGTGGAAGTATGAAAAATCCATTACGAAAACGCCTGCTGCGGGAACTGAAGAACGATATTGGAAAATATCTCGTTATTTTTCTGTTTATGACGGCGACGATTGGCTTTGTGTCCGGTTTTCTCGTTGCGGATGAGAGCATGCTGTATGCTTACGATGAGAGCTTTGAAAAATACAACGTGGAAAACGGAAATTTTACAACAGAACAGAAGCTCACCGACAACCAGAGAACACGGCTGGAAAAAGAGAAGGTAACGATTTACGAGAATTTCTATAAAGACGAAGATGCCGACACGGATCTGGATTCGGAACCAGAGAGCACGATCCGTCTTTTTAAAAACAGAACAGAGGTCAATCTGGTCTGCCTGATGAAAGGCGAAATGCCGCAGCAGAAGGATGAAATTGCAATTGACCGTATGTATGCGGACAATAATGACCTGCAGGTCGGTGATGTGATCTCGGTTGATAAAAAAGAACTGACGGTTACCGGTCTTGTGGCGCTTTCGGATTACAGTGCGCTGTTCAGCAATTCGAGTGACATGATGTTCGATGCGGTTAAATTCGGTGTGGGAATCATGACAGAAGAAGGGTATGATGCCATTACCGATGACCATATCAAATACTGCTATTCCTGGAAATACGATACGGAACCGAAAGATGAAAACGAGGAAAAAGAATGGTCCGATGATTTCGTCGAGGTGCTGGCGGCTCATTCCTCGCTGACGGGTTATCTGCCGCGCTACGGCAATCAGGCAATTAAATTTACCGGCGATGATATGGGCGGTGACAAGGCGATGATGGAGGTACTGCTGTACATCCTGATTGCCATTATGGCGTTCATTTTTGCAGTTACGACAAACAATACGATTGTAAAAGAAGCGTCGGTGATCGGAACGCTGCGTGCATCCGGCTATACGAGACGGGAACTTCTGCTGCATTATCTGTCCCTGCCGGTACTGATTACGATTTTGGCGGCGGTGATTGGAAATATTCTGGGATACACCGTGTTTAAAGATATCTGCGCCGGTATGTATTATGGAAGCTACAGTCTGCCGACGTATCAGACGCGGTGGAATGCCAATGCATTTCTGCTCACGACCGTAATTCCGGCAATTCTGATGTTTGTGATCAACGCGGTGCTGATTTCCGGCCGTCTGCGTCTGTCACCGCTGCGTTTTCTGCGCCACGATTTTGCAAAGAAAGGAAAAAGCCATGCGGTGCGTCTTCCGAACTTCCGGTTCTTCTCGCGGTTTCGTCTGCGGATCCTGCTGCAGAACAAATCGAGTTACTTTACCCTGTTTCTCGGTATCGTATTTGCCAATATTCTGTTGCTGTTCGGTATGATGATGAAACCGCTGCTGTCACATTACCAGACGGAGGCGGTGGAAAATATGCTGGCAGATTACCAGTATATATTAAATGTTCCGGATCCGATCGATGAGGATGATGAGTACACACTGATGGGAATTGTGCAGAAGCTTCTGACGCCGTCGCTGAAGACAAATACGGAGGGCGTGGAAACGTTTGCCGTCACATCGCTGAAGAATATTCCGAAAAACCGGGAGGGCGAGAGCATTTCGGTATATGGAATTCAGAAAGACAGCAAATATGTTTCAGCTGAACTGTTTGAGAACGGCGTGACGATTTCCGACGGTTATGCCGAAAAATATGGAATGAAAGTCGGCGATACGCTGGAACTGAAAGAGCCGTATGAGGACAAAACGTACAGTTTTGAGGTAAAAAGCATTTATGCTTACCCGGGAGCCCTTGCGGTATTTCTGCCGCTGGATGTCTTCTGCGAGGAATTCGATCATCCAGAGGACTACTTTAACGGTTATTTCTCCAACGAGCCGATCACGGATCTGGAGGAATCGTATATCGCGACGAAAATTACGGAAGATGATATGACAAAGATTTCACGGCAGCTCAATGTGTCGATGGGAGAAATGTTCCAGCTGATCAATGTTTTCTCAATTGTACTGTTCATGCTGCTGATTTATCTGCTGACGAAGCTGATCATCGAGAAGAATACGACTTCGATTTCGATGGTAAAGATTCTCGGTTACGAGAACAGGGAAATTTTGAGTCTGTATCTGACAGCGACAACCTGGGTTGTGATCGTCTCAATCGGTGTCAGCCTGATCATTGCCTCCGCGCTGATCCACCAGATTTATGTCATTATGCTTTCCGAGTACAGCGGCTGGCTGACATACTATATTGATCCGGCAATTTACGGAAAAATGTATCTGATGGGCCTTGCGGCGTATGCTGTTATCGCTGTGCTGCAGTTCCGCCACATCAAAAAGATTCCGATGGACGAGGCACTGAAAAATGTAGAATAAAAAAAGTTACAGGAGAAATCTTGACAAGCCCGGGCAAAGTGTGGTATATTGCTCTCAAACTTGGTGTGGATTTTTCAACTTGTAATAAAGTTCTTTTCGCCACGCAATTATCGAAAGCAGATAATTGCGTGGCTTTTTTCGCGAGCAACGAGCCAAAGTCCGTGCTTGCACGAGACCTTGGCGACTGCCGCGAAAACTATGGGAAACTCGCAAAGCGTGTTTCTCATAGTTGTGTGAGCAACGAGCCCACCAACAGAAAAGATCACAAATGGAGGTAATAATGAACGAAAACTTTATGAAAGAAAAGCCAGTATTTCCACTGCTGGTTTCGATGGCGCTTCCAATGGTAATCTCGATGCTGGTCAATTCCTTATACAACATTGTGGACAGCTTCTTTGTCGCACAGATCAGCGAAGATGCCATGACGGCGCTCTCCCTGGTTTATCCGGTACAGAATTTTGTAAATGCCGTTGCCATCGGTTTTGGAATCGGACTGAATGCGGTGATTTCGTATTATCTGGGAGCAGGTGACAAAAAGGCAGCCGGCTGTGCTGCAACGCAGGGTCTTGCCCTTACCATGCTGCATGCGGTTATTTTAACGATCGGAAGCCTTCTGGTCATCGAGCGTTTCCTGCGGATGTTTTCTTCTTCCGAAACTGTCATCGATCTTGGTGTCCGGTATTCACGGATTATCTTTCTGTTTACCATAGCAATCATGGCAAACCTTTACTTTGAAAAGGTTTTTCAGGCAGTCGGCCGGATGAAAGTGACGATGACTGGTATGATGATCGGCTGTATTGTCAACATCATTCTGGATCCGCTGATTATTTTCGGAATCGGACCATTCCCGCGCCTTGGAATTGAGGGTGCGGCACTTGCAACCGGTATCGGTCAGGTGACACCGGTCGTGATTTACTGGATTATTTACAAGATCCGTCCGATTTCGGTCAAGATCCGTCCGGAATATTTAAAAGAAGGAAAAAATCTGGTCGGAAGACTGTACGCGATCGGCGTTCCGGCGATCCTGAACCTGGCGCTGCCGTCTCTTCTGATTTCCGCACTGAATGGAATCCTGGCCGTGTATTCCCAGAGCTACGTTGTCGTGCTCGGCATTTACTACAAGCTGCAGACGTTCATCTATCTGACAGCCAACGGCATTGTACAGGGCATGCGCCCGATTATCGGCTTCAACTACGGCGCAGGCGAGCATAAGCGTGTGCGGAAGATTTATAAGATTACTCTGATTATGTGTGCGGTGATCATGCTCGTCGGAACCGGCATCTGCCTTGCCATTCCGGAACAGCTGATCGGACTGTTCAGCAGCAATCCGGAGACCATCTGCCTTGGCGGACAGGCACTGACACGCATCAGCGCGGGCTTTTTGATTTCGGCAGTTTCCATCACATCCTCCGGTGCGCTCGAGGGACTCGGAAAAGGCGGATCTTCCCTGATCATTTCCCTCTGCCGAAATGTCATTGTCATTCTCCCGGCAGCTTACCTGCTGTCCCATCTGGGAGGCGGCGTTTTCGTATGGCACGCTTTCTGGATCACGGAGGTTATTTCTGCAGCGGTTTCTCTTGTGGTATACCGCCGCGCAGTACGAAGATAAAAAATATAGGAAGAAAAGAAAAGCGGCCTCTTGTGGAAGGCGGCTTTTCTTTTTATAATAGATAATACAGACGTAAGAATTAAGTAAAGATTTTTTTGAGTATTCATGGTACCATTACGGTAGTTAAAAACAGAGAGGATGGAAACGACGTGGAAGAAACAAATATTTTAGTTGTGGATGATGAAAAAGAAATCGCGGATCTGCTGGAAATTTATCTGATTAGCGATGGATTTCAGGTATTAAAAACATACAGTGCAAAAGAAGGACTCCGTATTCTGGAGGAGAAGAAAATCGACCTGGTGCTGCTCGATGTGATGATGCCGGATATGGACGGCATTGCGATGTGCCGCCGCATCCGGGAGACGAACAACATTCCGATCATCATGGTAAGTGCCAAAACGCAGGATATCGACAAGATCGTCGGTCTGTCAACGGGAGCAGACGATTACGTGGCAAAACCGTTCAATCCGCTGGAGCTGATGGCGCGTGTAAAATCCCAGCTCCGCCGCTACCGCGAACTGAATCCGTCGAAGCCGCACGAGCGCCAGGAAGTAATTTCCTTAAAGCATCTCGAAATCAACAAAGTAACCCATCAGGTTGTCTGCTACGGAGAAAGCATCAAGCTGACACCGATTGAATTTGATATTCTGTACCTGCTGGCTTCCAACCCGGGCCGCGTGTTCAGTACAGACGAAATTTTCGAGCGCGTCTGGCATGAGAAATTCTATGAGGCGAACAACACGGTTATGGTACATATCCGCCGTCTGCGCGGAAAAATGAAAGACGACACAAGAGAAGATAAGATTATTACAACAGTCTGGGGAGTGGGATACAAAATTGAAGCCTGATTTTATAAAAAACTTCAGCCAGAGGATGGTCTTTGATCTGATTGTAAGTGCACTTGTCACGGTGCTTGTAGTGACGCTTACCGACGGGATTCTGACCTTTTTCGGCAATGGACTGATGAACATCGGTTACCGGAGCGCCTGGATCGGACCGGGAGGCCTCCGTCCATCGGTGCGGACGATGATTCTGACGGCGGCTGCGCTGCTTTCGTTCTGCCTGACCTTTTATTTCCTGATGCGCGAAACCATCCGATACATTGGGAAGATTCTGGAAAAGGTAAAGGAGATATCAGCAGGGGATTTTGATCATCCGATCGAGGTAAAGGGAAATGACGAGTTTTCTGTGATGGCGGAGAACTTAAATACGATGCAGCAGAATATCAAGGAAATTATGGAGCGGGAGCGGATCGCGGAGCATACGAAAAACGATCTCGTCTCATCCGTGGCACATGACCTCCGTACGCCGCTGACTTCGATTATCGGTTATCTCGGCTGGGTGCGCACGCGGACGGATCTGGATGAGAAGACGAGAAATCATTATATCGATATTGCCTATCAGAAAGCACTCCGTCTGGAGCAGCTCACGAACGAACTGTTTGGATTCGTCAAGCTGGAGCACAAAGAGATGCAGCTGCATCTCGGAAAACTTGATCTGGTGCAGCTGATGGAGCAGATGCTCGACGAGATGACGCCGTCTTTTGTGAAAAATGAGCTGCAGGTGGAATTTCTGCATACGCAGAACACAATTTTTCTCGAGGCGGACGGTGAGCTGCTGGCACGGCTCTTTGGAAATCTGCTGAACAATGCTGTCAAATACGGAAAAGAGGGAAAACAGATCCGCGTCTCAATGGAAAAAGAGGGCGAATATGTGGTCACGCGTGTCATTAACTACGGACGGATCATTCCAAAACAGGAACTGGATCATATTTTCCAGAAATTTTACCGGACAGAGCAGTCGAGGAGCCGCGATACAGGCGGGACGGGACTTGGACTTGCGATTGTACAGCAGATTGCGGAACTGCATCACGGACAGGTGCGGGTAAAAAGTGATCTGCAGGGAACCGTCTTTGAAGTGGAACTGCCGGTCGGAATGCCAAATGGGAAGAAAGAGGACGAAAAGCGATGAACAGGAAAAGAAGAAGCAAAATCTGCTGTCTGTCCGGTATTTTGCTGCTGATTCTGCTTCTGGCGGGAGTTCAGAGGGTGTCTGCGATGACAACGCGGACAGAACTTTATCAGAACGCGCCGTCGGACGGCGGAAGAAGCGGCGGGAAAGAAAAGCAGCTTCTTGCCAACAGCTACGCAGGGGAATACCAGATTGATTTTTCTTATGGATTCGAAGGAAACTATCAGGATGGGAATCACGTACCGATCCGTGTGACAATTACAAATGAGAGCGCCGTCGAATTTGAAGGATACTTTGTTTTTCAGATCAAAAACGACGCGGAATCGATTTACCGCGGAAACAGCGGGGAAGGCATTCTCTCAAAACTGTTTCCGGGGGTTAAGCGGTCGGGTGATAAGAGAAACAGCCTTTTTACCTACCGCTTTCCCATTTATATTCCGGCGAACGGAACCGTTACAAAGACTTTTTCTGCCGGGCTTCTGGTAGAAAATACGTCTTTTTGTGTACTGCGTCTGGAAAACAGCCAGAAGGATACGGTGTACAGCCAGGAAGAAACGATTTCGAGTGAAGGCTTCTTCCAGTCCAATGTGGAAGTCTGTGTTGTGGAAGAAGAAACCAATTACGGGCAGCAGCTGAATGGAGTTACGCTGAACGACGGGATTTATGAGGTGGAAGCTGCATCTGTCCGGGCCGATGAGCTTGTCGGGCTTGCGGAGTCGTATTCGCCGGATGTGCTGATCCTTCTGGAGCAGTCCAAAGAAGAACTGGATGAAACAATCCAGAAAGAGATCGATCTCTGGCAGGCCGAAGGAGGTATTCTGATCACCTTTTCGGGAAACGAGACGTTCGCGGAAAGCCAGTGCAGTGCGTTTAAAGAGGCGCCGGTGGAGTTTCTGAAAAATATTCTGGACGAAGAGACCACCAGCCGCCTTCTGGTAAAACGAAATACGAATTATCAGAAATACTATACGATTTCTGATCTTCTGGAAAATACCAAGATCCGGAACCGTCCGAATACGGTGCTGTACGGCGGCCTGATTCTGGTCTATCTGGTTCTGGCAGGACCGGGACTGTATTTCTTTTTGAAAAAAACAGGAAAACGCCAGTATCTCTGGGGGGCGATCTGTGCCTGCTCGGCCGTCTTTGTTATGCTGATCAGTCTGTTTGGCCAGAGCACGAGGCTCAAGGCCCCGGTGCTGACGTATGTAAGAGAAATCTGGCAGTACGATACATACCAGAAAGATTACATTAATTTCTGTGCACAGGCGCCGTACAATGCTTCCTATGAGCTGTATCTGGATCCGTCCTACGATCTGGTGACGTACAACCGTATGGACTATATGTCCAACAGCACGGCACAGCCGGAAACGGAGGATGCGGAATATGAGAAGACGGAGATCAGTTTCGGAGAACAGAAAAACAGGGCAGAGATTTCCAATCAGGCCGCATTTGCCCTGAATGAATTCGGTATGCAGCGGATGGAAACACTGGACGAGGGCGAAGGGCTGAAAGGCACATTTCATTTCTGGGATCAGAAGATCAGCGGAACCGTGGAAAATAAGACGGGTCATGATCTGGAAAGCTGTGTGATCGCAGTTCCGGGCTACTGTGCCCTCGTCGGAGATATTAAAAACGGGGAAACGATCACGCTGGATGGAACAGAAGCGGGCAGCGTACGGGATTTCGGTGCCTGGAGTGCGGCAGGGGATCTGCCGGAGATGGAGAAAAATTATCTGGACGGCGTTATCTACAATCACATGCCGAACCGGAGTGACAACTGTCTTTTCTTTGGAAAGCTGGCCGGCAATGACGATACGTTTCAGCTTGACAGCGGATATGAAGCGTATGGAATCTCGTATTACTATCAGGAAGTATCTGTGGACATGAAAGAGGACGGCGTTGTGTACTGCCCGTATGCGCAGGAGTACAGCGGATGGGACGGCGGAACCACGGTAAGTTTTGAGATGGGACCGAATTCCGGCGGAATCTCGGAAGAGGAAACCGAGGTAACGTATTATCTGAACGGCGTCTTTGAAAACAACAACATCTGGCGGCTGTATGGAACGTATGCCAAAGACGTGATGCAGCCGGATTCCGAAGGAATCTATAATCCTGCGTTCTGGCCGTATGCGATGACGGCGCTGGAAGATAAGATCCGGGCGGCAGAAACAGGCGGGGGAGGAAAACGGGGAACGATTCTTTCTCTTGCTTTTGAGAAGGCGCGCACGGATGATGGGACCAAGATCCGGAATTTCAATGGAATCATTGAGCTGTACAATTTTCAGACGGGAACGTATGATGAAATTTCCGACTGGGAGATCGATTTTGCGAGTGATCCGGCGCTGGAGGCGCAGTATGTGAATGCGGACAACCAGATCCGTGTGCGGTACCGTCTTTCCGAAGAGGAAAAGGGAGAAGAGTATCATGAAAATTATGGATACTATGAGGCACCGAATCTGATCGTGAAGGCGAAAGAGATCCTACCGGAGCAATATCTGGAGAACCTGTTAGCGGAGGAGCCAAATGCCGATACTGAAAATTGAGAAACTGACCAAAAAATACGGAAAAACATATGCCCTGAACGGTCTTGATATGGAAGTAAAAAAAGGCGATATTTACGGCTTTGTCGGACCGAACGGTGCGGGAAAAACAACGACGCTGCGCATTATTTCGGGGCTTTTAAAGAGCGACGGCGGCGATCTGTGGCTGGACGGCGTGCGGACGACAAAAAACATTCTGAAGCAGAAAAGCCTGATCGGCTTTGTGCCGGATTTCTTTGGCGTCTATGAAAACTTAAGCGTGATAGAGTATCTGGAATTTTTTGCCGCATCGTATGGAATTTACGGGCGGGCAGGAACCGTCCGTGCGCGGGAAGTGCTGGAGATGGTCGAACTATCAGGAAAAGAGGAGCAGATGGTGGATTCGCTCTCAAGAGGCATGCAGCAGCGGCTCTGTCTGGCACGCGCGATGATCCATAAGCCCAAGCTTCTGGTGCTGGATGAGCCGAATTCCGGTCTGGACCCGCGTTCGAGAAAGGATTTTCAGCTTCTCCTGCAACGATTGGCACGGGAGGATTACACGATTCTGATCAGCTCCCATATTCTTTCAGAATTAGCGGATCTGTGCACCAGCATCGGTGTCATCAACGGAGGTGTCATGGTACAGCAGGGAAAGCTGGAAAACATTATGCTGGCGATCGACAGCTCCAATCCGCTGCGCATCACTGTGCTGAACCAGGTGCCAAGGGCGCTGGAACTGCTGCGGCAGGATCCGCAGGTCAGCCGCCTTTCTGTGGATGAAAACAAGATTGCCGCCTGGTTTTCGGGAAGCCGGGAGGAGGAGGCGTATCTGCTGCAGAAACTGGTAGATGCCGGAATCCTTGTGGTTTCGTTTGCACGGGAACACAACAGCCTGGAGTCCCTGTTCTTCCATCTGACCGGGGAAACGGAACAGAAGAGCCGAAACACAGAAACGTTCGGAAACACGATCGGATAAGGAGGGAACGAAACGTGCGGTTAAATCCTGTATTTGAAAAAGAAATGAAACGGAACTCGCGGTCATCGCGGATTTCCTGGATTATTTTTGTCTGTAATCTGCTGCTTGCCGTGGTTGCGTTTGTCTGCTATTTCGGGGAGAGCAGCCAGCTTGGCTATCTGGCACCGGCCAGCTACAGCGTTCCGATGAACTGTTATATTCTGATGACGTATCTTCTGTTTATCCTTGTCACGCTTTCAGTTCCGGCGGTTGCAGGAGGAAGTATTTCGCTGGAGCGTGAGAAAAAGACGCTGGACGTGCTGCTGACGACGAACCTGAACCCGTGGAGAATCATTACGGGAAAGCTGGAGGCATCGCTTGGCGTCGTCCTGATTCTGACGGTTTCGGCACTGCCGGTGCTGTCCTTTATTGTGGTGTTCGGCGGTATCGGCCTTGGCGGACTGCTTCTGATGGCGGGAGGCCTTCTTCTGACCGGAATTTTTGTCGGCAGTATCGGCATTTTCTGTTCGGTTGTTTTTAAGCGGACCACGCTGGCGACCGTTCTTTCCTATGTCATCGTCGTTTTTCTGGTCGTAGGAACATGCGCCTGCACAGGGCTTGCCTACTACGCAGGACTGCTGCAGCAGCAGATGGCAGCAACGTACCAGCAGATCGATGTGGGGGGTGCAATTTACCTTCTACTTTTGAATCCGTTTACCTCATTTGCAGGAATTATCAGCCGCCAGCTTGGGAACGGAAGAGAGATGGAACAGCTCTGCTATCTGCTTGGAAATTACGGACAGAATCCGCTGATCCATTATCTGCCGGAGGCGAGTGCCGTTCTGCAGCTTCTGATCTCAGCCGTTCTTCTTGTGACGGCAGGAAGAAAGCTGAATCCATTAAATAAATAACAGGAGTAGAAGAGAAGATGAAACCATTTTGTTTTAGCCTTTCCGGAATTTATGAGTCCGAAGGATATGTTTGGGAGCAGGCGGGAAAGATCTGGGATCTGAGGGAACTCCGGGGAACTGACGGTTATCTCGATCCGGAAACGGAGCAGTTTCTGGAAGCGGAACTTGACCGAAAAAAAGAAACGAAAGAGCTGCCGCGGATCCGCCTTCTGGATTCCGGCAATTATCACTATATGAGCAAATTGCTGCTGGGACTGGAAAAAGAAGATTTGTTTTTAGCCGTATTCGACCACCATACCGATATGCAGCCGCCGGCGCTTCTTCCGGTGATCTCCTGCGGTTCCTGGATCCGGGATGCTGCCGGGGCGTATCAGAACATCAAAGGAATCTGTGTGATCGGCCCGCCGGAGGCGTCGGTGCGGGAAACAGAAGCGATGGAGCATGTCTGGTTTGTGACACAGGAAGAGCTCGACGACGGAAGCGGAGCGGCGAAGATCAAAGAGATTTTTGCATCCCATGCGGGAACACTTCCGGTATATCTGTCGGTCGATAAGGACATTCTGTCAAAGGAGGAGCTTGATACGAACTGGGATCAGGGAAATGTGCGTGTGGATGAGTTGCTGTCCCTTGCAAAGGACTGTCTTGCGGGGAGAAAGGTGCTTGCGGTCGATCTCTGCGGAGAGCCGTCGGCGAACGCGCCGGAGGCGGAGTGCAGCGCGGCAAGTCTGGTAAACCAGAAGCTGTACGGCGCGCTTGCGGCAAAAATCGAAGATTGACAAAGCCGGGGCAAAAGAGTATCATAAATTTATACCCAGACGGGGTATATAGAGTGACGGAACACAAGGAGGAAACCTCATGGGTGAATGTTGTACACACTGCAGCGAATGCGACCGGAAAAAAGTGCGGGATGAAAAAGAATACAAAGATCTGATCCACCGTCTTTCGAGAATTGAAGGCCAGGTGCGCGGAATACGGGAAATGGTGGAGAGCGACCGCTACTGCGTCGATATCCTGACCCAGGTATCCGCGATCCAGTCCGCATTAAACAGCTTCAACAAGGTACTGCTTTCCAGCCACATTAAATCCTGCGTTGTGGAGGATATCCGGCAGGGAAAAGAAGGCGCCGTGGATGAGCTCTGCAAAACCATCCAGAAGCTGATGAAATAAGAAGGAGAAGAAGAAAATGAAAGCATATGAAAGATTACTGAATTATGTTAAAGTGCCGACACCGAGCAATGAGAAGAGCGGAACCCATCCGTCTTCTGAGTGCCAGAGAGTCCTGGCAGACCAGCTTGCGGAAGAAATGAAAGCGCTCGGCGTATCGGATGTCCGTGTAGAGGATAAATGCTACGTCTATGGAAAAATTCCGGCAACAAAAGGATACGAAGGAAAGACAAAACTGGGATTTATCGCACACATGGATACGGTATCCGATTTTGCAGATCATGCGGTAAATCCGATCGTACATGAAAATTATGACGGAAAGGATCTGAAGCTGGCTGACAGCGGAAGAACATTGGAAGTTTCAGTATTCCCGCATCTTCCATCCCTGGCCGGAAGAACACTGATCACAAGCGATGGAACAACGGTGCTCGGTGCTGACGACAAGGCGGGCGTGGCAGAGATTATGACACTGGCAGAAGTCCTTCTTGCCGGAGAAATCCCGCACGGTCCGATTTCCATCGGATTTACACCGGATGAGGAGATCGGTGAAGGCCCTGACTTTTTTGATGTTCCAGGCTTTGACGCAGAGTTTGCCTATACCGTGGACGGCGGCACAGAGGGAGAAATCGAATTCGAAAACTTCAATGCAGCCGGAGCGAAATTCACGGTGACCGGATTTAACATCCATCCAGGCGGAGCAAAAGACAAGATGATCAATGCAATCGCTGTTGCAAGCGAGATCCAGTCTCTTCTGCCGGAAGCAGAGTCCCCGAGAAATACCGAAGGATATGAAGGCTTCTATCATCTGACCAGTATGTCCGGCGATGTGGCACATGCCGAGTCCGAGTACATCATCCGTGATCACGATGCAGAGAAATTTGCAGCAAAAGAAGAGAATCTGCGCCGGATTGAAAAAGCAATGAATGAAAAATACGGCGAGGGAACGGTAAAACTGGAGATCAAAGAGCAGTACCGCAATATGGCTGAGAAGATCCGCCCGTGCTATCATCTGATTGAGAATGCCGAAGAGGCAGCCAGAAGAGCCGGCATGGAGCCGATTGTTCTTCCGATCCGCGGCGGTACAGACGGCGCACGCTTAAGCTTCATGGGTCTGCCGTGTCCGAACATCGGAACCGGCGGATATGCATGCCATGGACCGTATGAACACATTACCGTTGAGGGAATGGAAAAGACGATGGCAATGCTGAAAGAGCTGGTTAAGATTTACGCAGAATAAAAGATTTGTCAGAAAAAAGGAAAAGTCCGGCAGAAAACTGCCGGGCTTTTTTGCTGGCATTTATGATAGGAAGAAAAAAGATCAGCGCAACAAAAAACGGAGCCATGCAGGCTCCGCTTAAAAGCAGTTCGTAGGGGAATCGAACCCCTGTTTTCGCCGTGAGAGGGCGACGTCTTAGCCTCTTGACCAACGAACCATACGATATAGAACAGAATTTTTAAAAGAGAAGGAACTCTGTGAAACCTTCAACAGTTCGTAGGGGAATCGAACCCCTGTTTTCGCCGTGAGAGGGCGACGTCTTAGCCTCTTGACCAACGAACCGTATGATATAGAACAGAATTTTTAAAGAGAAGGGATTCTGCAAAACCTTCAGCAGTTCGTAGGGGAATCGAACCCCTGTTTTCGCCGTGAGAGGGCGACGTCTTAGCCTCTTGACCAACGAACCATGTCGCTTAAAACAGGATTTTTAAGAGAGAAGGCATCCTGCAGACCTTCAGCAGTTCGTAGGGGAATCGAACCCCTGTTTTCGCCGTGAGAGGGCGACGTCTTAGCCTCTTGACCAACGAACCGTACTCGATTATAATACACGATGTCTGGAGAAAATGCAAGTGTTTTTTTGAAAAAATTTTAAAAAATTTCAAAAAGTAGCGAAATTCGCATTTTACTTGCATTTTTTGCCAGTTATGGTATGATAAAACAAACAAATGTTCTAAAAAACAGAAATACGTTCTAAAAAGAAAGAAAAAAGATTAGAATAGAGAAGGAGAAGACAAATGAAACAGTACAAAGGAGCCATTTTTGATCTGGACGGAACGCTGCTCGACTCGATGCGGGTCTGGGATGACATCGATGTTGCATTTTTAAAGAAGAGAGGACTTGAGGTTCCGCCGGATTACCAGGAGGCGATTACACCGCTCGGCTTTCTGGAGGCTGCCCGCTACACGATCAGACGGTTCGGCTTTCCGGAAACGCCGGAAGAGCTGATTCAGGAGTGGCATCAGATGGCGGTCGACGCCTATACGTATGAAGTGGAGTTAAAAGACGGGGCAGCAGAATATCTCCGCTATTTAAAAGAAAAAGGAATCCGCATGGCGGTTGCTACCTCATCGAGCCCGGAGCTGTATGAGCCGGCCTTAAAGCGAAATGGAATTTACGAGTATTTTGAAGCATTTGTCACCGTCTCGGAAGTAAAGCGCGGCAAGGGCTTTCCGGATATCTACGAGAAGGCGGCCGAAAAGCTGTCTCTTCCGCCGGAAACGTGTGTAGTATATGAAGATATCCTCGCGGGAATCCGCGGCGCCAAAATGGGCGGATTTGCGGCTGTGGGCGTGTATGACAGAAGCGGGGAAGGAAACCGCGCAAAGATGGAGCAGGAAGCAGACCGCTACGTGACTTCTTTCAAAGAGCTGATGAACGGAGGAGATTCTTTCTTCTAAAGAAAATCTTGCTATTACGGGAAGAAAAATGATATAATAAAACACTGTGCCCCCAAAATGGGACAGACAGAAGTATTATTAAGAGAAAAAGACAGTAACACATAAGTGAGGATAGAACAGTTATGCCAAAAAAAGAAACGTATGATGCCAGCAGTATTTCCGTGCTGGAAGGTCTCGAAGCAGTGCGTAAGCGCCCTGGTATGTATATCGGAAGTACCTCGCGGAAAGGCCTGAATCATCTGATTTATGAAATTGTAGACAATGCGGTGGACGAGCATCTTGCGGGCTGCTGCGACACCATTCACGTAACACTTGAAGCAGACGGCTCGGCGACCGTGACCGACAACGGCCGCGGAATCCCGGTCGGCATGCATGAAAAAGGCGTTCCGGCGGAGCGTCTCGTTTTTACAACCCTGCACGCCGGCGGTAAATTCGACAACAATGCGTACAAGACAAGCGGCGGTCTGCACGGTGTCGGTTCTTCGGTTGTCAATGCGCTTTCCACCTATCTTGACGTACAGGTCAGCCTCGGCGGCTGGGTTTACCACGACCGCTACGAACGGGGTGTTGCCGTACAGGAACTCGATGAGGATGGTCTGTTGCCGAAGATCGGAAAAACGAAGAACAGCGGAACCCGCATCAACTTCCTGCCGGATCCGGAGATCTTTGAGAAAACGCGTTTTTCCGCAACAGAGGTCAAAAGCCGTCTCCATGAGACTGCATATCTGAACCCGGCGCTTACCATTTATTTTTCCGATCTGCGCGATGGAAAAGAGGAGCACCTGACGTATCACGAGCCGGACGGCATTGTTGGTTTTGTGCGCGATCTGAATAAGAACAAAGAGGCAATCCACGATCCGATTTATTTCAAAGGGGAATCTGAGGGCATTACCGTGGAATGTGCGTTCCAGTATATCAACGAATTCCAGGAAAACGTGCTCGGCTTCTGTAATAATATCTACAACGCTGAGGGCGGTACCCATATTTCCGGTTTCAAATCGACCTTTACGACGATTATGAACAGCTATGCCAGAGAGATCGGTGTCTTAAAAGAAAAAGACAATAACTTTACGGGATCGGATATCCGAAACGGTATGACCGCTGTTATTTCGATCAAGCACCCGGATCCGCGGTTCGAGGGCCAGACAAAAACGAAGCTGGACAACCCGGATGCGGCAAAGGCCGCCGGAAAAGTAACGGGCGAGGAGATTCCGCTGTATTTCGACCGCAATCTCGAAGTGCTGAAAAACGTCCTTGCCTGCGCCGAGCGATCTGCCAAAATCCGCAGAAGCGAAGAAAAAGCCAAGACGAATATGCTGACGAAGCAGAAATATTCGTTTGATACGAACGGCAAGCTGGCAAACTGCGAGAAAAAGGATCCGTCGCTGTGCGAGATCTTTATCGTCGAGGGAGATTCTGCGGGCGGTTCTGCAAAGACGGCGCGTGACCGTAATTTCCAGGCGATTCTGCCGATCCGCGGTAAGATTCTGAACGTAGAGAAGGCTTCTATTGATAAAGTTCTGGCAAACGCCGAGATTAAGTCCATGATCAATGCATTCGGCTGTGGCTTTTCCGAGGGGTACGGCAACGATTTCGATATCACCAAACTCCGCTACGATAAAATCATCATCATGGCGGATGCCGATGTCGACGGTGCGCATATTTCAACACTGCTACTGACGCTGTTCTACCGTTTCATGCCGGAGCTGATCTACGAGGGACATGTCTATATCGCGATGCCGCCTCTTTACAAGGCAATGCCGTCCCGCGGAAAAGAAGAGTATCTGTACGACGACAAAGCACTGGAAAAATACAGAAAGACACACAAAGAGAAATTTACGCTGCAGCGATACAAAGGCCTTGGCGAGATGGACCCGGAGCAGCTCTGGGAGACGACACTGAATCCGGAGACGAGACTTTTGAAGCGTGTGGAGATCGAAGATGCCCGTATGGCCTCCGATGTAACGGAAGTGCTGATGGGAACTGAGGTTCCGCCGCGGAAAGCATTTATTTATGAGCATGCAACCGATGCAGAGCTGGATATTTAACATCAGTAGACAAGAAGTCCCCCGCTTCTAAAGCGGTGGGATGAATTGTTAAAAGAAACATAACGGCAGTGGCGGGCGGAGAGAAATCGGTATCCTCCACTGGCATGAGGCAAGTCACAGTCGAACTATTTTCGAC
>NZ_JBNMHD010000050.1:0-17967 GCF_050872605.1 Fusicatenibacter sp. | reverse complement strand
GGAACAATCGGAGGATTTGTACCACCAACGGTGGTCTTCCTCCCATGATCAAGCGACAGAGATACTATGATTCTCTACGTATGGTAGCATAGTCCATGATGTCCTTGAGAAAAATGTGTCAACCAATCTTGACAACATCAATAGAAGAAATAACTTTTTTACCCTCTTCTGGATTGTTTGATATAAAACTCGGTTTATATTCCAGATTTGAAGCAAGATTTCCATTGATATAGGCTGCTTCCAACCCTTGATTTATGTTTTGTATTATTTCTTCTTTCACCGTTTCATCCTCTCTGTTCTAACTTTAAATTGTAACGTATTTGACTTTACAATTCAAATTTTTTCATCATCTTCCAGTTTTTACCATGCTTTATAACGTCTCCTGATACGCCCGATCAATCAGCTTCTTTGCCTTCTGAAAGTCTTCTGCCGTCTTGATTGACACTTCTAGCTCCCCCGTTCCGTAATGTCCAATCCCGCGTGTATCCCTCGTAAATCCTTCTTCCAGTTCAACAGTGTCCGGGTCGAGTTTCATTCGGAGCAGGATCTGTTTGTTATAAATTTCAATGCAGAAAATGTTCTGCACTTTCTTATAGGCCAAATACAGCTTCAATTGGTTTGGAACAAGATCGTCTCCCAGCGATTCGATGTAGTCACAAAGCGCCGTATATAATGTTTTGAAATGGCTGCTTGCTGATGCCAGCTTCTCTAAATGTGTTTTCTGTGTGTATGTACTACTTGTTGTTGAAATGGTTGATGTTTCCGTTACTGGCTTTGCCACCGGTGTGTTCAGATGTTCAAACAGCAACAGATCTTCCCCATATTTCCGATATTTCACTAACTTGATATTTCTCTGCATCTGATTCACCGCATGTACATCATACCGTGTGAAATCATTTGCAATACAGATGACGCAAGGCACGGACCAGTCTATCTGGTTGGCGACCTCCATTCCAAATTTTTCTATCACAAGCAGTTTAAAATCCGCTTTGTGATCCAAAAGCCAGTCCAGGTAGAATAATCCCTGATTGATTACATTTTCACTGGTGCTTCTCTTGTACTCAAAAATTACCGGGCTGTTGTTTTCATCAATTCCGATGCTGTCCATTCTTCCGGATGTGATTATATATTCACTTTTCAGAAAACGAACGCCGAAAAATGTCTCCATGTTCTGCTCTATCGTTGTTTGCAGTTGTTTCTCCAATACTACCGTGGAAGAGGTGCGCTCTTTCACAACCGTTCCGACCTCAAAAAGTTTTATTTCCGACACTGCAGTTTCTCCTTCCCTGTCGCAAGATATATGTTCATTATATCGTACCTTCTTACAAAATACTATTGTAAAACATTCTTTCCGCAGGCATTCCCATCCAAAAAAGGCCGCAGCTCCGCAAAGCTGTGACCTTTTCCCAATATTACCAATATGCTATTTCCGATACACCGTCTTCCCCCGTGCAACGACTTCCTGAATCTCCAGTCCCTGATCCAGTACGCAAAGATCTGCATCAAACCCTTCCCGGATCTTGCCTTTTCCTTTCAGTGACAGGATCTCTGCCGGGTTTGCCGTAATGGTCGAAATTGCGGTTTCCAGCGGAATTCCCGCTTTCTCCACGCATTCTTTTACTTCTTTCAGCAAACAGCTCGACTGGCCCATGCCCATCCGCAGGAATTCTCCCTTCTCATTAAAGATCGGCAGACTGCCCTGGCCGTCGGATGAGATGGTGATGTGTTTCGGGTTGACGCCTGCATCCAGCATGCGGCGGATTCCTTTGCACACGCGTACTTCATCGCAGACGGTTTCCCAGTAATCAATCTCTTCATTTCCGGTGAAATCGACTGCGCCGCCCTTTACGGCGTATTCAATTGCCTTCTGGAACAGCTTCTCGTTCCGGTTGACATGGGTCGGGAGGAACTGGCTGGCCGGGATTTCGGTTTCGCTGATGACGCGTTCGATCAGCTCCATACATCTTGCACCGTTGCCAAGGTGGACATTGATCACTCCTGCTTTCCCGGAAAGAACGCCGCCGAGGCGCGTGTCTGCTGCCAGCCGTGCGAATTCTTCGAAGGTCGGCTGTGAGGATCGGTGGTCCGAGATGGCGATTTCGCCGGTTCCGATGATTTCTTCGATCATCATGATATCTTTTGTAATTCCATCCGTCAGTGTGCGCACCGGAACCTGATAGCTGCCGGTGTAGCACCAGGCGGACATGCCCTGCTCCCGGAGACCTTTTGTTTTTGCCACGAGCGCGCACATGTCACGGCCAATGCCGTCAGTTCCGAGGCAGCCAACAACGGTTGTCACGCCGAATTTGTTCAGGCCTTCCATTGTTGCCTCCGGGGTGCGGTTGGCAAAGCCGCCCTCACCGCCTCCGCCGAGCACGTGAACATGGCAGTCGACAAAGCCAGGTGTCAGGACAAGTCCGGTTCCGTCTACGGTCTCCGCGCCAGAGAGCAGGCCGTCTGCCGTTATCGTGCCGGCATCTGCGATCTTGACAATTTTATCATACACCGTAAGAACGTCTTTTCTTCCGAGGTATTCCGGCGCATAGACGTCTATATTCTGAAATAATATCATTTTCTCTCACTCCTCTTAAAATCCAATGGCAACTGCAATCAGAATCGTAATGACTGCTCCAATCATCAGTATCCCTAAGAATTTCCACATGAATTTGATCCAGTTCGACCACTCGATCTTTGCAATCGCCAGGGAGCCGATCAGGCAGCCGGAGGTCGGGACGATCAGATTTGTGAAGGCATCACCGAGCTGGAACGCAAGGACGGATGTCTGGCGGGATACGCCGAGAAGATCCGCGAGCGGTGCCATGATCGGCATGGTGATTGCCGCCTGACCGGAGCCGGATACGACGAAGAAATTGAATACCGACTGGAACACATACATCAGCACGGCTGCGGCTGCACCGGAAAGACCGGCCAGGGCCTGTGAAATGCCGTACATAATGGTGTTGATGACGGTCGGAGTCGTCGGATCGGAACCGCCAAGCACCTGCATGATGCCCTGTGCCATCGCAACAACGAGTGCTGCGCCGATCAGGTCTTTTGCACCGTCTTTGAAGGAAACGGCAATGTCGTTCACTTTCATGTCGTTCAGATGGAAAATGACACCAATCACACCGGCCACGATTCCCATGATGAAGAACTGGGTTGCGATTTCGGCCATGTAATAGCCTTTTGCCATAACGCCCCAGATGACCCAGACAACGGTAACAGCCAGTGTCACCAGAACTAGGATATGGCCGATGCCGAAGGAATGGCCCTCGTCGATGCCTGTTTTTTCGTTCTGATCACGGAAATACTGGTCACTTTCGTAGGCAACGGAGATTTCCGGGGTCTTTTTGACTTTTGCTGCATAGAACATGGTCATGCCGCATCCAAGGGCGGTGAATACCACCCACATCACCATACGGAAACCTGCGCCGGAGAAGACGTCAACGCCGGCGATTCCCTGTGCGATTCCGACGGAAAACGGGTTCATCCAGGAGGATCCGAAGCCGATCTGTGTTGCCACGTACGTAACGAGCACGGCAATGACGGTGTCGTATCCGACAGCAACGAACAACGGGCAGAGGATCATCGTGAACGGAAGGGCCTCTTCTCCCATTCCGAACACGGCTCCGCCGAGGGAAAACAGGACGAAAAGAACCGGGATCAGCAGTTTTTCGGCTCCTCTTGCCTTACGGATCAGGCCGATCAGGCCCGCCTCAACGGCTCCGGTGCGGATCATGATGCCGAAAGCACCGCCGACTACCATCAGAAATGCAATAATTTCGATGGCAGAGCTGCTGATAATTCCGTTATACATGTAATTGAAAAATCCGGTTCCGCCGTCGCCGCTGAACAGTGCAACGCCTTCTGTGACCGGTTTTCCGGCAGCATCGGTCAGATACTGGAAACTTCCGTCTTTGATGACGGTACGGGTCTTTTCTACCCCGTTCATCAGGTATGTGACATCCTCCGTCTCGTAATAGCCTTTCGGGACGAGGAAAGTCATGACGGCCGCGATAACCACCACAAAAAAGATGATAATGTAGGTATCCGGCACGTTAAATCCCCTGTTGAATGATTTCAGGCCTTCGCCTTTCTTTTTGCTCATATTTTGAGATTTCCTCCATTTGATATTCTATTCTCATTTTTAACGCGCATGGATTAGTGTACCATAGATCATAGAGGAAAGTCACTGAAAAAATCAAAAAAGTGGCAGAAAAATTTTCCATTCGGATCTTTCTGCGAGCTGTGTGCAATGTCATGCATAACATGATTGTATAGAAAGACAAACAATTCCTTTTTGGGTTTCCTGCTCCCCGTCTCTTATGCTATACTTGGAAAGTTGTTCTAACAGTAATACAAATCTAATACAGAAAGCGAGCTTTTCAAATGAATTCGTTCAAACCAATGCTACTCACTTCTCTGAAGTCCTATGACCGCGCGCAGTTTGCCAAAGATGTGACTGCCGGTATCATCGTTGCAATCATTGCACTTCCTCTTTCTATTGCACTGGCTCTTGCTTCCGGCGTGGGACCGGAGGCTGGTATTTTCACCGCGATTGTGGCGGGCTTTGTGATTTCCGCGCTCGGCGGAAGCTGTGTCCAGATTGCCGGTCCGACGGCCGCGTTTGCTACGATTGTTGCCGGTATTGTCGCGCGGGACGGCCTCGAGGGGCTGATGACGGCGACCATTCTTGCCGGTGTCTTCCTTATTCTCATGGGCTTCTGTCATTTTGGAAGTCTGATCAAGTTTATTCCTTATACGATTACGACCGGTTTTACTTCCGGTATTGCGGTGACAATCGTGATCGGACAGTTAAAGGATTTCTGCGGCATTACGTATCCTGACGGGGTAAAGCCGATTGAAACGATGGAAAAACTGAAGGCATTTGCGGAGAATTTTTCCACGATTTCACCGGATACTCTGATTGTCGGCGGGGTCAGCCTTGCTATTCTGATCGTGTCTCCGCTTATTTTCAAGAAAATCCCGGGATCGCTGATTGCTGTTATTGCCGGTATTCTGATGGTTCAGTTTCTGCCGCTGCACGTTTCTACGATTGGAAATCTGTACACAATCAGCAATGCGCTTCCGACGCTTCATCTGCCGGTTTTTGACATGAAACTGATTCAGTCGGCGATTCCAAATGCGTTTACGATCGCGGTGCTTGCTGCGATTGAGTCGCTTCTCTCCTGTGTTGTTGCGGACGGCATGATCAACAGCAAGCATCGTTCGGATACGGAGCTGATTGCACAGGGTGCCGGAAATATTGCTTCTGCGCTCTTCGGCGGTATTCCGGCTACGGGAGCGATTGCCAGAACGGCGGCAAATATCAAAAACGGCGGACGCACGCCGGTTGCGGGTATGGTGCATTCCATTACGCTCGTCATCGTTCTTGTTGTGCTGATGCCGTTTGCGGGCATGATTCCGATGCCGACGATTGCCGCGATTCTGTTCCTTGTCGCCTACAATATGTGCCAGTGGAGAACCTTCGTGCATCTTGTACGCACGGCTCCGAAGAGTGATATTATCGTTCTTTTTACTACGTTTGTGCTGACCGTTGTGTTTGATCTCGTTGTCGCAATCGAGATCGGCATGGTTCTGGCCTGCCTGCTTTTCATCAAGCGGATGAGCGAGGAAACGCACGCCGACAGCTGGGTCTATGTGGACGATGATTCCCCGGCGGTGGATGAGCATCTGCAAAAATTGCCGCTGGAAATCCGTGTATACGAGATCACAGGACCGCTCTTCTTTGGCGCGGCGGATGCGATTGAGCACATCGTGGTAAAGGATTTCACGAAGTGTCTCGTTCTCCGGATGCGGAGCGTATCGGCAATCGACAGTACGGCCATGAATGCGCTCCAGAATCTGACGAAGCTCTGCGAATCGAAAGGGATCACCCTCGTCTTTTCTCACGTGAATGAGCAGCCGATGAAGGTGATGAAAAAATCCGGCTTTGTGGAGCTTGTCGGGGAAGAAAATTTCTGTTCGAATATTTCGGATGCGTTAAAGCATGCGGAGGAGCTGATTTTAAAATAAGATATCACCTGCATTTCTGTGCGCAAAAAAATGGCAGATCAGAGGTTGTATGACTTCTGATCTGCCATTTTTTCAATTTTCCGCATCATTCTTCATCTGTGCCTTCGCTTTTCTTGCAATTCCCTGTGTTCCGTTCAGGATGCTTGCGCGGGTGACTTTGTCGTTGCCGTATTTCTGGCGGATTGCGTCGAGGGCGGCATCGAGTTTACGGCTTTTCTCCTTCTTTTCGGGATCTTCGAAGAGGGAGAGCTGTTCGAAATCGTCTTCGGTAAGGCCGGTTACGGAGACACCGATCAGGCGGAGGGGCTCTCCTTTCCAGGATTCGCGGAAGAGCTGTTTGGCGCAGCGGTAGATTTCATCTGTGATATCGGTCGCATTTGGAAGTTTTGTCTGGTGTGAGCGGTTTCGGAAATCGAGGGTGCGGAAGGTTATGGAAACGGAGGTGCATTTTTTCTTTTTCCGACGCATGCGGGCGGCCACGATGTCACACTGGGCGAGAAGAATCGGGTCGACCTGTTCGATAGAGACGATGTCCTCGTTAAATGTCGTCTCTGCGCTGAAGCCTTTCGCCTCATCGGGCTGTGCTTTTACGGGGGAATCGTCGATGCCGCGGGCGTACTGGTACAGCTGATGGCCGTTTTTATTGCCAATCAGGGTCTGAATATCAGTTTCCCGTGCATGTGCCAGATCTCCAATCGTGCGGATTCCGGCCTCGGTCAGCTTCTTTTCGGACGCTTTGCCGAGAAACAAAAGCTCGCGTACCGGAAGAGGCCACATCTTCGCAGGGATTTCTTCTGGAAACAGGGTGTGCACTTTGTTCGGTTTTTCGAAATCGGACGCCATTTTGGCCAGGAGTTTATTGGTGGAAATGCCGACATTTACCGTGAATCCCAGCTCGTCGTAAATACGGTCTTTAATTTCATGTGCTGCCGCGATCGGGTCCGGGTACAAAAGAGAGGTTCCCGTCATATCAAGGAACACTTCGTCAATCGAGAAAGACTCCATGACCGGAGTATAGGATGCGCAGATTTTCTTGAAGGCCCGGGAGCACTTGACATAAAGATCGAAATCACTGGGAACAATAACCATATTCGGGCATTTCCGCAGTGCCATTGCCACAGGCTCGCCGGTCTGGACACCGCATTTTTTCGCCGGAATCGACTTTGCTACAACGATACCCGTCCTTTTTGCCGGGTCGCCGCCGATGCAGGCGGGAATGTCCCGCAGATCCGGCAGCCCCTCTTTCATCCGCCGCGCGGACTCCCAGGATAAAAAGGCGCTGTTGACATCAATATGAAAAATCAGGCGGTTTTCCGGTTTCTTTGTTTGTTCTTCTCTCATTCTCAACACCTCTGCAAAATTTTTCTGCCATGCTCTATATGGAAATCGGCAAGTCTGCTTTTGTAAGAAAGACAAGAAGAACGATCTGTACCAGCAGCATCAGCGGGACGCCGATACTGAATTTCTTTTTCTTTGTTTTGTGATGGAACAAGTGCATCGCCAGCAGTGCTCCTGCCGAACCGCCGACTGCGGCCAGGGTAAGAAGCGTGGAAACGCGGATTCTCCATTTTCCACGCACAGCGTTTCGTTTGTCAATGCCATAGACTGCTATGGTAATAATATTAATGCAGATCAGGTAGAGATATAATCCTGTCTGCAGTTGAATAGGAAGATTCATCTTCAGTTCACCAGCCTTTCGGTTTTATCTTTCTTTTCAGATTTTTTTCAGAATCATTTCTTCTCCAGAAATATTTTTCTTGTAACAAAATTGTAAACCATAACGACCGCGGTTGCGAATACTTTTGCGATCGTATAGATCAGGTTGTGACCAATGTTCTGCTGCAGTACCGCGTTTCCGCTATAGATGGGTCCTACCACAATCCAAATCAAAAAGCTGTTCAGCAGCATTCCGATCAGGGAAAGGACGACGAAGGTAATGAATTCGACTTTTTTGTTCAGGTCTTCTTTTCGTTCAAAGACAAATTTGAAACTTAAAATGTAATTGACGATGACGGACACGGTAAATCCTGCAACGGAGCCGACAAGCGACGCCATTTCAAAATAGGAACTGGAGGTCAATGCCATGATAAGGTTCAGGACAATCAATCCGATCACATAGTCAATGCCAAAGCTGATGAAGCCGACAATGCCGAATTTCACAATCTGTGCAAATAATTTCTTCATTTTTCCTCTGTTTCCTCTGTTTTTTTACGATGCCATTTTGAAGCAGCATCGTATAGAGGATACCATAAAACATCAGGGTTTTCAAGTAATACAGACAGAGAAGCGGTTAGAATTCTTTTTTCTCCATCACCCTCACGCTGATTCCATAAGAAATCAGTAATGCAGCGATACCGACCGCAAAAGCTCCGATTTTTCCCGAAGTTTTTTCCAGCATATCTGAGAATGATGTAATTTTTTCAAGTGCAGCATCCCCCGCTGTTTTGTGTACAAACAAGATCACACCTGCACCCAGAAAGCAGATTCCTGCCAGAACAATTCTGGATCCTTCCGCTCCATACTTCACCTGGATTGGAATTGTCACCGCGATGGCCAGGAAAAATACGGCCAGAACGACAGGAAACATGCCTGCATTTTCCAGAAGCTGCCCTGCTGCATCTGCAACGCCGTTCACCATCAGAGAGGCAAAATACAGTGCCAAAGCAATAAGAAAAGATCCTGCTACGCCTAGGATACAGAGCAGATATTTTTCCCGGATATACATTTTCCGGTCAACCGGCAGTGTAAACAGAAACGGAAATCCGTTGTCCATCTCGTCATACGAAATAGTTCCTGTCAGCATGATAATCATAAGAAACGGGAAATAGCCCAGAATAAAGGTATTTGTCTGCCCCAGACTGATTACTACTGCAAGGGCCAAAAAAAGGACCAGTGTTTTCCGGTTGCTTTTCAGCAGACAGAGATCTTTTTGTAATAATCCGCTCATCGTACTTCTCCTCCTGTCATCATCAAAATTAATTCATCGATCCCGGCCCGCTCGACAACAAGATCCGGGTAATTTTCTTTGTAATACTGCTGATCGCTTGTGAAACATGCATAACCATACGCTTCCTTCCGGCATTTCAACAGATATTCCTTGTCCAGCGCCGCATACTGCTCTTCGCTTGCTTTGATGAGGCCGTACTGTTCGAGAATCACATCCGTCTCCTTGTGCAGGATCTGTTTTCCTTCGTGAATCAGGTAAATATCATCACAGAGATGCTCGAGGTCGGAAGAAATATGTGAAGTAATGAGAATCGTACGGCTCTCATCCTCCGCCGCATAGCTTCGCAGCAGATCGAGAATTTCGTTCCGTGCCTCCACATCAAGGCCGGCCGTCGGCTCATCCAGAATCAGCAGATCTGCTCTGTGAGATAAAGCAACAAGCACGCGCAGCTTCGCTTTCATTCCAGTGGAAAATTCCCGGAGTTTTTTCTGCATGGGAAGCTGGAGTTTTCTGCACTGCTCTTCAAACCAGTTCCTGTCAAAGTTCTGATACATTTTTGCCAGAATCTTTTCCGTATCTGTAACGGTAAACAGCTCGTTAAATCCGGATTCTGCCAGGGAAACGCCGATCCGCTGCTTATCCAAAGCTTTCATTTCGCTGACCGGTTTTCCAAAAATCTCAATCGTTCCGCTTTCTGCTTTTACAAGTCCCACCATCAGCTTGATTGCTGTACTTTTTCCTGCCCCGTTTTTTCCTACCAGACCGGTAATTCTTCCCTTGGGAATTTCCAGGGAAAGCTGAAAATCAAACGCGGGATACGTTTTTTTGACATTCTCCATCTTGATCATGTCGGAACCTCTCTTTCTTCTGTCCAGATCAGATTTCTTCGTCTGGGACGATACCTTTCTTTTTATTTTTCCTCCAGAAGGAGCTGTACGATTTCTGAAATTTCTTCTTTGCTCATTCCCATTGAAAGGGCGCGGTCGATGGCTTTTTCAAAATCCGCTTCCGCTTCTCTCTGCCTTGCTTCTTTTGCGAGCTGCTGGTCGGAAGCCGTTACATACGTTCCTTTTCCGTGAATAGTTGTAACGAATCCATCCTCTTCCAGCTTATCGTACGCCTTTTTCACGGTCAGCGCACTGATCCGCAGTTCCCCGGCCAGAGAACGGACGGATGGGAGCGCTTCTCCTTCTTTTAATGCGGTATCTATAATTTCTGATTTGATCTGCTCCATGAGCTGCTCATAAATCGGCACCATGGAGGAATGGTTTAAAATAATATGCATATTGTTCTGTTTCTCCTTCACGATAAACAGTATATAACAGTCGAACACTGTTGTCAACTGTTATATACTGTTTATTTTCGAGTTTCCGATTTTTTTCCTGCCATCCGCTTCTTCCAATGACGCATTCTGTCATGCCGAATTTCTTTGTTTTCTTACGCCTTTTGCATGTTTTTCTTTCTTTTATATGGTTTTTTCCTCTGTCACACATGAAAAAAGCAATAAAAAAAATCACAAAAAAGTTCTTGACCAAACAAAAAACACCCGTTATAATGCGTGGTATAAAAATACGAAAGAGCAGACAAAGGAGTCTGAAATGGAAACGTTTTCTCCTTAGTCTGCTCTTTTTCTATGCAAAAAAGGAGGAACACCATGAGATTAAATCCCAAGGAACAGGAAAAACTGATGCTTCATATGGCCGGTAATCTCGCCAAAGAGCGGAGAGCGCGCGGTCTGAAACTGAATTACCCGGAAGCACTCGCCTACATCAGTTCTGAGCTTCTGGAACTGGCAAGGGACGGAAAGACCGTTGTGGAGCTGATGCAGCTCGGCACAAAGATTCTGACCCGCGACGATGTCATGGACGGCGTTGCCGATATGATCGGCGAAGTCCAGGTCGAGGCAACGTTCCCGGATGGAACCAAACTGGTCACTGTACATAATCCGATTCAGTAAGGAGGAGACATCATATGAAAATCGGTGAAATCATGGCTTCCGATCGCGAGATCACATTAAACGAAGGCAAAAAGACAGTCACTGTCATGGTAGCAAATAAGGGCGACCGTCCCGTTCAGGTCGGCTCCCATTTTCATTTCTTTGAGGTCAACCGGTGCCTCTCTTTTGACCGGGAAACGGCGTACGGTTATCACCTCGATATTCCTTCCGGAACTTCGGTCCGTTTTGAGCCGGGCGAGGAAAAAGAGGTGCAGCTCGTCGAGATGGGCGGCAGAAAACGTGTCTTCGGTCTGAATGACCTGACCCGCGCACAGGCCACCGCTGACACGAAAGCCGCATCACTGGAAAACGCGAAGTTAAAAGGATTTCTGTAAGGAGGGACAGCAAAAATGAGTGTAAAAATTTCCGGAAGTAAATATGCCGCTATGTACGGTCCGACCGTCGGCGATAAGGTCCGCCTTGCCGACACCAGCCTTGTGATTGAAGTCGAAAAAGACTACACCACATACGGCGATGAAGTAAAATTCGGCGGCGGCAAATCCATCCGCGACGGTATGGGACAGTCCGTCAAGACCTGCAGCAGAGACGGAGACCTTGATCTTGTCATCACAAACGCTCTGATCGTGGATGCTACAGGCATTGTAAAAGCAGACATCGGAATCAAAGACGGAAAAATCGCCGGCATCGGAAAAGCCGGAAACCCGGATGTCATGGACGGCGTGACTCCTGGTATGACGGTCGGCGCATCGACCGAGGCTCTGGCCGGCGAGGGCATGATCGTCACCGCAGGCGGCATTGATACCCACATTCACTTTATCAGCCCGCAGCAGATTGACTGCGCCCTCTACAGCGGCGTGACCACCATGATCGGCGGCGGCACCGGCCCGGCGGACGGCACGAATGCAACGACGTGTACCCCGGGACCGTGGAATCTGCGCATGATGCTGAAAGCCGCAGAGGAATATCCGATGAACCTTGGTTTTCTCGGCAAGGGCAACTGCTCCGACGAGGCTCCGCTGATCGAGCAGGTCAAAGCCGGTGCGATGGGTCTGAAAATCCACGAGGACTGGGGCGCAACGCCGGCGGTCATTAACCACTGCCTCAACGTTGCCGATGAGTTCGATGTCCAGGTTGCCATCCACACCGATACTTTGAACGAAGGCGGATGCGTCGAAGATACGCTTGCGGCCATCGGCGGAAGAACCATCCATACGTACCACACCGAGGGAGCCGGCGGCGGCCACGCACCGGACATCATCCGCGCTGCTGCTGCACCGAACGTTCTGCCTTCCTCCACGAATCCGACAATGCCTTACACTGTCAACACACTTGATGAGCATCTTGACATGCTGATGGTATGCCACCACCTCGACAAGCACATCCCGGAGGACGTTGCGTTCGCGGATTCCCGTATCCGCCCGGAGACGATCGCCGCAGAGGATGTTCTGCACGATATGGGTATTTTCAGTATGATGAGTTCCGACTCCCAGGCGATGGGCCGTGTCGGTGAGGTCATCACCCGTACGTGGCAGACCGCAGGCAAAATGAAGGATGAGCGCGGCGCTCTGCCGGAGGATGCCGGTCATGAAAACGATAACTTCCGCGTGAAACGTTATGTCGCAAAATATACGATCAACCCGGCCATCACCCACGGTATCTCCGAGTATGTCGGCTCGGTCGAAAAGGGAAAATTTGCTGATCTCGTGCTCTGGAATCCTGCTTTCTTCGGCTCCAAACCGGATATGATCATCAAAGGCGGTATGATCGTCGCTTCGAAAATGGGAGACGCCAACGCTTCGATCCCGACGACACAGCCGGTCTGCTATCAGCCGATGTTTGCCGCTCACGGAAAAGCAAAACAGGAGGCATGCCTGACCTTCGTTTCCCAGGCTGCTTTCGATGCCGGTATCAAAGACGCATACGGACTGGAAAAAACGGTTGTCCCGGTACACGGCTGCCGCAGTATCAGCAAGAAGGATATGGTATGGAACGACCGCACGCCGGTGCTTACCGTAGATCCGGAGACGTATAAGGTCACTGTTGACGGCGAGGAGATCACTTCCAAGCCAGCAGAAAAACTGCCGCTGACCCAGCTTTACAGCCTGTTCTAAACGGCTCTGCATTCTGTAAAACCATACGAGGAGAATTTTATTATGCTTGGAGTGTGTCTTTTATTTGTAGGAATTGTACTGATCAACAACGGCATGTGCACCCTGTACCATGTGGATGGACGCTCGGCCGCTGTAATGAATATCTTTACCGGCGGACTTTCCCTTTTCATCAACTTCGTGAATCTCGTGCAGGGAAATTATTACGCTGCCGGAACGGGACTGCTGTTCTGCTTCACTTACCTCTTTGTGGCCGTCAATAAATTTTTAAACGCCAGCCCGATCCCTTTTGCGTGGTTTTCGACCTTTGTTGCCGTCAACGCTGTCATCTTCGGAACGATCGAAGGCTTCACTGGAAGCGCGGCGCTTGGCATCACGCCGGATCTCCGCTGGGCGGGCATCTGGTATCTGTGGGCCATTCTCTGGGGTACTTCTTTTGTGGAGGATATCTGCGGAAAGAAGCTCGGAAAATTTGTGCCGTGCCTTCAGGTATTTGAGGGCGTTGTCACCGCGTGGATCCCGGGCGTCATGATGCTGCTTCAGATCTGGTAATTCGGTAAGGAGGAACTTTTTTCAATGGTTTGCGAACAGATTTTAGGAAAACTTTCGGAATTTGACACTTCCGAAAAAACGATCGAATACGTCGATATCGAATGGCATGAAGCCTTCAAAAAGATTCATAAAAAGACGACCGACCACGGAACGGAGCTCGGCATCCGCATGGACGATTCCATTCTCACAAGGGGTCTGTATCAGGGTGATGTGCTCTATGCAGACGATGAAAAAATCATCGCCGTCAATACGCCTCCGTGCGAGGTGATCCGCGTTTCCCTTACTCCGGGTCACGAAAAGCAGGCGGCAAAGGTCTGCTACGAGATCGGCAACCGCCATGCACCGCTGTTCTGGGGCGAAAACGATACTTTTATCACGATTTACAATGAGCCGATGCTTCTGATGCTTCAGAAACTCCACGGCGTTACGGCCGAAAAAGAACTGAAAAAGCTCGACTTCGACCAGCGGATTTCCGCATCGATCCACAATCATCATCACTGATGCGGTCTGTCCGCACGCAGAAAAGAATGGGCCGGCCCCTTTTCGCGGGCAGGCTCATTCGATATCTTATGATTTTTCAGGAGACTTTTTATGTCCGAACTTAATTTTTATCTTCTTCAGATCAACGACGCCCTGTTTCCGATCGGCGCGTACTCGCACTCGCAGGGACTCGAGACGTATATTCAGCGGGGAATTGTGCACGATGAGGCGACGGCAAAGGAATATATCCACCACAAAATCCGATGGAATCTTGCCTTCACGGAGCTTCTCGCCGCAAGACTCTCCTATCTTGCTGCCGCAGGCGGGGATCTGGAACAGCTTCTTTCGATTGAAGAAATTCTGGAATCGTCGCGGATTCCGATGGAACAAAGAGAGGCCGCACGGAAAATGGGGTCCCGTTTTGCAAAGACGATCGAAAAGCTGGAGCTGCCCGTGACAAAAGAGGAAAACGGGATCTTCCGCCGTTATCTTACTGCCAGGAAAGGGCAGGCGATAAACCACTGCTGTATCTACGGTGTTTTCTGCGCTGCCATGAACATTCCGCTTGCCGATGCGCTGTCGCATTATCTCTATGCGCAGACTTCCGCGATCGTGACAAACTGCGTTAAAACGATCCCGTTAAGCCAGAGCGCCGGACAGCAGCTTCTCGGCGGATGCTATGCGGAATTTGCCGAGATTTTAAAAGATCTGGAACACCGGAGTGCGGAGGATCTCTGTCTTTCTGCGCCGGGCTTTGATATCCGCGGGATCCAGCATGAAACACTGTATTCCCGTCTTTATATGTCGTAATGTGTTTGTTTCGCGCAATCATTATTTTCAGGAAAAGAGGTATGTGTTATGTCTTACGTAAAAATTGGAGTAGCAGGACCGGTCGGCTCTGGAAAAACGGCACTGATTGAGGCGCTGTCCCGGAAAATGGCAAACGATTACAGTATTGGCGTTATTACCAACGATATTTATACAAAGGAGGACGCACAGTTTCTCGCGAAGAACAGCGTCCTTCCGGTGGAACGCATCATCGGCGTGGAGACCGGCGGCTGCCCGCACACCGCGATCCGCGAGGATGCTTCGATGAACCTCGAGGCCGTCGACGAGATGATGGAGCGGTTCCCGGACATCGAGCTTCTCTTTATCGAGAGCGGCGGTGACAACCTCTCCGCTACGTTCAGTCCGGAGCTTGTGGACGCCACGATCTTTGTTATCGATGTCGCTGAGGGCGATAAGATTCCGCGGAAAGGCGGCCCTGGCATTACACGGTCCGATCTTCTCGTCATCAACAAGATTGATCTGGCTCCGTATGTCGGCGCAAGTCTGGAAGTCATGGATCGCGATTCGAAAAAGATGCGCGGCGAGCGGCCGTTTCTGTTCACCAACATCCGCGGCGACGTCCATGTGGATGATGTTGTTTCCTGGATCAAAGAAAATGTGCTCTTAGAGGGAATGTGATGCTTATGGAAAACAAATTCGGAAAAATTTCCCGCATCACGGCCTGCGCGGCAGAGAAAAACGGAAAAACGATTCTCGAGGATCTTTCCTTTACGGCGCCGTACAAGATTATGGCACCGTTTGAGAAGGAGAACGGCGGCATCCAGATCATGCCGCTGTGCGCCTCCGCGGGCATTATGGAAGGGGATTCGCAGGAGTTTTCCTATCATGTCAAAGAAGGGGCGGAGCTGGAGGTTCTGTCGCAGTCGTTCGAAAAGATCCACAAGATGGATGCGGGTTCTGCTTCGCGTACGATTTCCGTTCGGGTCGATCCGAACGCGGTTCTCTTCTATTATCCGCAGCCCGTCATTCCGTTTGCGCAGTCTTCTTTTTCCAGCACGATGACGATCCATCTGGCCGATGAGACTTCCCGTCTTTTTCTGCTGGAAATCATCTCCTGCGGCAGAAATGCACATGACGAGCGGTTCCAGTACCGCCGCTTTGCCTCGAAGGTGTTGATTACCCGCGGCGAAAAGCTAATCTACCGCGACAACACCTGCTATCTGCCCGACCAGATGCCGATGGAAGGAATTGGCATGTACGAGGGATACACGCATATGGCGAACCTTTTTCTCTCACGGTTGGAAAACGCAGATATGCTTCTTGATGAAATCCGGGAAATTCTTGACGGCGATCCGGAAATCGACGGCGGAGCAACGACGCTCTCCGGCGGCGATCTTGCCGTGCGGATTTTCGGTCACCGCGCACAGAGACTGCAGCAGACGGCGGAAAAAATCAAAGCTGTGTATGAAAAACTTCTATAAAAAAAGGTTGGAAAATATCCGTTTTTCTGTCTGTCAAAAATCACAGGAAAAATGTCAAAATAAAGTGTGACAACCTCCTCAGAATGTGATAAAATAGCTTTCGTTTGAAATGAATACAAAACTTATTTTTATCATTTTTGAGGAGGTTTTTCATGGAAAGAGATATGACAAAGGGCAGTCCGCTGCCGGTCATTCTGCGGTTTACGCTGCCGCTGATTATCGGAAACATTTTCCAGCAGCTCTACAACATGGCAGACACGATTATCGTTGGCCGATATGTCGGAGCGGATGCACTGGCTGCAGTTGGTTCTACGGGAACGATTATGTTCCTGGTGCTTGGATTTGCGCAGGGCATCACAGCAGGCTTTACGGTTCTGACATCGCAACGGTTCGGTGCAAAGGATACGAGCGGAGTAAAGCGAAGTGTGGCAAACGGCATTCTACTGGCTCTCCTTTTCACAGTTGTCCTGACATTCTTCAGCATGATCTCCATGCGGCCATTGCTGCATCTCATGAACACACCGGAAAATATTTTTCAGGACGCTTATACCTATATTATGATTATCTGCGGCGGACTGATCGCCACGATTTTTTACAATCTGCTTTCCTCCTATCTGCGTGCGGTCGGAAACAGCCAGACTCCGCTGATGTTCCTGATTTTTTCGGCTGTATTAAATGTTCTTCTGGATCTGCTTCTCATTATCCATTTTAAAATGGGCGTTGCGGGAGCCGGATATGCAACTGTTTTCTCTCAGGGAATTTCTGCCGTGCTCTGTCTTTTTTATATCTATCGCTCCATGCCGGATATGTGGCCGGAAAAACACCACTGGAAGCTTCATGCGGCAGATTCCCGTCATCAACTCTCGATGGGCATTCCGATGGCTCTCCAGTTTGCCATCACCGGATCCGGTACGATGATTATGCAGGCAGCCATTAACCTGTTCGGCTCAGAGGCGGTTGCCGCTTTTACGGCGGCCTGTAAGCTGCAGAATCTGGTCACGCAGGGCTTTTCCGCAATGGGACAGACGATGGCAACCTACAGCGGGCAAAATTTCGGGAAAGGCGATATTCCGCGGATCAAAAAGGGAGTTCGCGCTGCACTTCTGACTTCCATCACCTATTCTATCGTAGCCGCTGTTCTCGTCTTCCTTCTTCTGAAGCCATGTCTTTCTCTCTTCTTCTCGGGTGATGTCGATATGGCCGCCATGATGCCGTGGGCGAAAACATACTCCTATATGTGTGCACTGTTTTACGTGCCGCTCTGCACCATCTTCATTTTCCGGAATGCGATGCAGGGCTGCGGTTACGGTTTCCTGCCGATGATGGGCGGTGTTTCCGAGCTGCTTGCGCGCCTGATTGTGGCTGTGATTGCCATGAAAGTGGTCAGCTATCCGCTCGCCTGCTTCTGTGACCCGGCAGCCTGGACGACAGCAGCTGTCTTTACCGGAGTTTCTTATCTCTTTGTCATGAAGGATATTGATAAGCGGTATGCATCAAAAACGCTGGATTCACCAGCAAATTAGAAAGATTCAGATAAAAAAACCTGCATAAAATGCCTTTTTTAAACCAGGCATTTCATGCAGGATTTTTTATTTTTTAGCGCATGCAGATATAGAT
>NZ_JBNMHD010000049.1:0-23191 GCF_050872605.1 Fusicatenibacter sp. | reverse complement strand
AGCTGTACCGTAGGGCATACGGGAACAGGATAAACATAGCTTGTGGACACTGTGTAAGACATTGCAGTACCGTAAAGTATTCGTCAATGCAGTAGTGGTAGAAACAAGAATCCCCCTGCTTTAGCTGTGGGGAGTGTCAAGTACAAAAACAGAAGATAAAGCTTGAAAATAGAAGAAAAATCCATTAATATTTATGTATACAAAAAACATTACCGAAGGTGGTGCTTACGATGAAACTGCGTGCGCTTGCAAAAATAAATCTTGGTCTCGATGTGACCCGGAAAAGAGAAGACGGTTACCATGAAGTCCGTATGGTAATGCAGACGATCCAGATGTACGATCAGCTGGAAATCAAAGAGAGTAAAGAGCCTGGCATCCGGCTTACAACAAATCTGCCGTTCCTGCCGTGCAATGACGGAAACCTCGTGTATAAAGCGGCAAAACTTCTGATGGACGAATTTGACATTCATCAGGGTGTCGATATGAACCTGACAAAATTTATCCCGGTAGCAGCCGGCATGGCGGGCGGAAGCTCCGATGCGGCGGCAGCGCTGGTCGGAATCAACCGCATGTTCCAGCTGGGACTCACAAAACGCCAGCTGATGGAGCGCGGCGTGCAGATCGGCGCGGATGTTCCGTACTGTGTGATGCGCGGTACGGCGCTGGCAGAAGGAATCGGCGAAAAGCTGACATCCCTTCCCGGCGTACCGATGTGCTACGTGCTGATTGGAAAACCGGGCATCAATGTTTCGACAAAATTTGTCTATGGAAACCTGCATCTTGATGAGGTGACGGAGCATCCGGATATCGACGGCATGGTAGAGGCGATCCGGAATCATGACCTGTACGGCATCACGGACCGCATGGGAAATGTGCTGGAATCCGTGACGTGTCCGGCGTATCCGGTGATCGATGAGATCAAGGCACAGATGATGAAAAACGGTGCGGTCAATGCGATGATGAGCGGCAGCGGCCCGACCGTATTCGGCATTTTCGACGATCCGGAAAAGGCAGAATTTGCCCGCGATCAGTTAAAAATAAGCGGACTGTCGAAACAGACATTCCTGACTACAGTATCAAAACCGGGAGGTACAGAGTATGGCAAAAAATGAGTTAGACCTGCAGATGGAGGATTATCAGTACCTTCCGCTCCGTGATGTCGTGTTCCGCACGCTGCGCCAGGCGATTCTGCGCGGGGAGTTAAAGCCGGGTGAACGGCTGATGGAGATCCGGCTGGCAAATCAGCTCGGCGTTTCGCGTACCCCGATCCGCGAGGCGATCCGTATGCTGGAGCTGGACGGCCTTGTGATCATGGTACCGCGGAAGGGTGCGCAGGTAGCACAGATCACGGAAAAAGACCTGAACGACGTGCTGGAGGTGCGGCTCGGACTCGAGGAGCTGGCGGTGAAGCTGGCGTGCGAACGGATTACCGAGGCGGAACTGCACAGCCTGTATCAGGCATCACGCAGTTTTGAGAAGCTGCTGGAGACGGAGACAGATGATCTTCAGGAGCTTGCACAGGCGGATGTGGCGTTCCACGATGTGATTTACCAGGCAACGAATAATGAGCGTCTGATCCAGCTGCTGAATAACCTGCGGGAGCAGATGTACCGGTATCGGATCGAATACCTGAAAGACGTAAAATCACGCCGGTCACTGGTGGAAGAGCACGATGCGCTGTATGAGCGGATGAAAAAACGCGATCTTATGGGCGCGCAGAAAATGATCCGCGAGCATATCGAGCGGCAGCAGGAAAGCATTATGCAGACCGTACATCATCAGAATATGGCGGCGGCTGAGGAAAAATAGAGCGTATAAAAATTCGAAAAAAGAACATTCTGTTACGGAGTGAAAAACTCTGCGGCAGAATGTTTTTTTTCGCCGTGGAACCGGGAGAAATTCACGGAGCGTGTTTCTCCCGGCCGATTTTTATGGAAGGAGAGCGTGCGGCGTGGAGAAGAAAACAAAAATATCATTATCACTGGCGGAAAACGAAAGCATCATCCGTGCATGGTGCGAAAACTGCGATGACATCCAGATCCGCCCGATGAAAATCGGGAAAGCGGGCGGAACCGGCGCGCTGCTGATCTATGTCGAAGCCGCAGTAAGCTGTGTCACCCTGGAGGACTCCGTGATCGGCAAGCTGCTGAACCGTCTGATGGAAGTCCCTGAGGATGAGATTCCGAACTTTCTCTCCGAAAATCTGCTCGGAATTTCCGACACGCTGGAATTTAATACCTTCGAGGATGCCTTTGCCTCGATGCTGGCGGGAAACGCCGTTCTCTTTGTGGACGGATACGACCGCGCCGTCAAAATCGGTTCGAAGGGATATCCAAATATGGGAGTCCAGAAAGCCGAGTCCGAGAAAGTGCTGCGCGGCTCAAACGAGGGCTTTTCCGATTCCGTCAAAACCAACACGGCACTGGTCCGCAAGCGTCTGCGGACCACCGATCTGAAAGTGGAGGAGATACATTTTGGTGCGCGTTCTGATACGGTTCTGGCTCTGGTGTATGAGAAAGAGCTGATTTATCCGAAATTTCTGGAAAGTGTGAAACAGCAGATTGCCGGCTGGGAAGTGGACGGCGTTTTTGACAGCGGCATGGTCGAGCAGCTCTGCGAACCGCAGTGGAAATCGCCGTTCCCGCGCTTCGAGACGACCGAAAGGCCGGACCGCGCGGCGATGGAGATTCTGGACGGAAGAATCCTGCTTTTATGTGATAATTCCCCGGTCGGGATTCTCTTCCCGGCATCATTTGACAGCTTTTTAAAGGTCAGTGAGGACCGATATCATCATTTTCTGATCGTCTCATTTGAGCGGCTGCTGCGGTATGCGGCGGTCTTTCTCGCCCTGTGGATTTCGGGCGGATACCTGGCTGTCACGGGCTTTCACACGCAGGTGCTTCCGACCAAACTCCTGCTGGCGTTCGCCGAAGCGCGGAAAGGCGTTCCGTTCCCCGGCATTCTGGAAATTCTTCTGATGGAATTTGCTTTTGAACTGATCCGCGAGGCCGGTGTGCGCATGCCGGGGCCGCTTGGCGGGACGATCGGAATTGTGGGCGGACTGATCATCGGAGATGCAGCGGTTTCCGCCAATCTGGTGAGCCCGATGACCGTCGTTGTGGTTGCGGTTTCGGCGCTCTGTTCGCTGGCGATTCCGAACGAAGAGTTTGGTGCGCCGTTCCGGCTGCTGAAATTCGGCTTCATTTTGCTCGGCGGATGGCTCGGCATTTTCGGCATGGCGCTCGGCACGTTTCTTCTCGCAGGTCATCTCGCCGGGCTTACGAGTTTTGGTATTCCCTATCTGATGCCGTTTGTCGGGAAAGGACTTGCGGGCTACCATGCGCCGAAGGATTCCGTATGGCGGCCGCCGCTGCATCAGATGCGGGAGCGGCCGGTCTTTGCAAAGCGCGATCAGAGAGTGCGGCTGCGGAAAAACAGAAAAGCTGTGGAGCCGGAAGAAAAACAGGAAAGGGGAGAGTGACGCATGTTTTCGGAAAATGACAGAATTTCACAGCGCCAGATGGAACGCCAGATCGTGCTCGTTCTGCTCTGCCCGGCATTCTGGCAGCTCGCATCGTACGGCGCATCGGACGGCCTGCCCGGTATGGCAGGGATTTTCGTTGGATATGGGCTGCTGGCGGTGTGGTGCATTTATCTCGTGCGCCTTGGCGGGCTTTACTGCCGTCTGGAAAGCGTGATGGGAAAGGCTGGGAAACTCCTTCTGGCAGTGATATATCTGTGTTATCTGCTTTTTCTCGGCGGAACACTGCTTCGCAAAATGGCGTGGCTTGCCGCCGCATATCTGACAGCGGGTGTACCGCAGGAGCTCTGCGGACTGTTTCTACTTGCGGCCGCCGGGTTTGGTGTCGGCAGTGAAGTACAGAAAAGAGGACGGCTGGCGGAAGCTCTCTATCCGTGGATTGTGGGCGGGATTTTGATTCTGCTTCTGCTGACGGTTCCGCAGATGCATTTTGCTGCGTTTGAGGATGCATGGAAAACGGCAAGGTCTGTTGAAAGTGTGGATAACGGATCGCTTTTTGGACGGAATGTGTGGAGAACGCTGGAAAACGGAACGCCGCTCGCTCTGCTGCCGTTTTTACTGGGGCATGTGCAGAAAGAGCACAGGAGTGTCATTCTTCCGGTGACGCAGAGTATCTGGAAAACGGGGCTTCTTGTAATCGCAGGAAGCATGGCGCTGCTCGGCGTTTTCGGCCAGCGCGGCACGGCTGCGGCGCAGGACCCGCTCTTACTATTAATGGCAGGAACGAGCCTGCCGGGTGGATTTCTGGAGCGGTTTGATATTCTGTGGATGGCATTTCTTCTGATGGGACTCTTATTTACGCTTGGAAGTCTGTTGTTTTATGTATCGCTGACGGGAGAAAAAACGGGACTCTGGAAACCACAGAATCCGTATGTGCGGGTCATCGCGGTGCTTCTGGTGTGGCTGCTGTCGTGCGCGGAACGCGGATGGTCGGTCCGGTACGGTTACTTTCCGTTTTTCCTTGCCATCACGGTGCTGCCTGGCTTCTGTCAGAAGCATATGAAAAAACTGCGGCTTGTGTGTCTGGCGCTGGGCAGTATGATTTTCCTGTCATCCTGCGGGGCGGTAGAGCCGGAAAAGCGGCTGTATCCGCTGGCGGTTGCCTTTGATTATGTGTCGGAAGAGGCTGCTGCGCCGGAAAACAGTGAAACTGGGGAAGAAACCGGAGAGATGGTCAGTGAGAGCGGCGGAGAAAAGGAGACGGCTGGCGGTAAATGGCGCGTCTGGTATGCGCCTGCGAATCTTGCGGTGGTGACCGGCCAGGGAAAGGATGAGCAGGAGGAGGGAACCGACGAGGATCCTGCATCGCTGTTCTTTGAGGCAGAGACCTTCGAGGAGATTGCGCAGCAGTATGACAGCACAGAGGAATACGATCTCGACACCGGGCATGTCCAGGCGATTGTATTTTCCGATGCACTGCTCGGCGACCGGAGCCGCATGGAGGAGCTGCTGAACTACCTGGAACAGGACCGCGCGCTCGGGCACAGTGCCTGTCTGTTTCACGCAGAAAAACCAGAAGATATCATGGAGCAGAACGGAAAACAGGTGGAGTCCGTCGGTGAGTACCTGTGCGGAATTTATGACAACCGGGTGAAAAGAAAAGAGGCGGTGACACTGGCGGACTTGTGCTATGCGTGGGAAAACGAAAGGAGCATTCCGTGGATTCCGAAAGTGCCGTAAAAGGTTTAAAGTGTATGGAATATCGGAGCGGGCAGTGAGTGTCTGTGTATAAAAGTTTTGAAATCCGGCAAAACTGGAAAAAACAGGAGGCAGCATATGAATGAGAAAAAAGCACAGAGCCGGAAACGGAATCAAAATCAGACACAGAAGAAATCCAGGGACAGGCAGGCGCAGCCCCGAAATACATTTGGGAACCAGCATAGAAGTCAATTCCAGGCGGCATTTCAAATTTTCTGCCGCCGCTGGCTCCCCGTCTGCATTGCGGCGCTGATCCTTTCCGGAACCGCCAATCTTCTCCGCGAGTCCCGTCTGCAGCAGGAAGTCGCTGCAAAGATCGTGCGCTTTCACGTAAGAGCCAACAGCGACTGCGCCTCCGACCAGCAGATCAAGCTTCAGGTACGCGATGCCGTTGCCGAAGAACTGCAGACGATCCTGCACGGAGCCGAAACAAAAGCAGAAACCGAAGAAATCCTGCGTGAAAACGAGCCCTCCATCCGTGCCGCCGCCCTTCAGACGCTGCGTGCAGGAGGCAGTACTGACGATATCACCGTAACGTACGGAAAAGCCGGTTTTGAGGAAAAAGAAACGGGCAATTATATTCTCCCCGCCGGAACGTACGACGCTCTTCAGATCAACATTGGCAGAGCCAAAGGGCATAACTGGTGGTGCATGCTGTACCCGTCCATCTGCTTTTCGGATGCCCTGCGCCCCGTAAACGAGGACGGCGAAAGTGCAGAAAAAGTCGAAAAAAGCCGGATTCCGCTGCAGAATCTGCTGAGTGACGCCGCCTACCGCGAAATCCTGAAAAGTGACCGGATTTCGTTCCGGTTTTTCTGGCGTTAAGCGGATTTTTCGAAAGACTTTCAAGAGAAATGATTGCAATATTCCTTCATTCGGGTTAAAATAATATATCAGCGACCTATTTTAACCAGGGTCGTGAAATGAAAAAAGAAATGTAAAAATTCAGATATATTAAATATGGAAATGAACCCCATTCGGCATGACAAAAAAGTAATGCCGGATGAAAAATGGAGGAAAGTATGAAAGCAGACAGACAGGCGCCGATCGGCGTCTTTGATTCCGGTGTCGGCGGACTGACCGTAGTGCGTGAGATTATGCGAAACCTGCCCGACGAACGAATCGTATATTTTGGAGATACCGCGCGTGTGCCGTACGGTTCCAAATCGAAAAACACTGTCATCCGTTATTCCCGCCAGATCGTACACTTTCTGGAAACCCAGCAGGTCAAGGCAATCGTCATCGCCTGCAACACCGCAAGTGCGCTGGCACTCGATACGATCGAAAAAGAGATTGATCTCCCGATCATCGGCGTGGTAAAACCGGGCGCACAGATGGCCGTCGAGACGACGCAGAACAAGCGCGTCGGCGTCATCGCGACCGAGAGCACCATTCAGAGCGGCCTCTACCAGCAGCTTATTACCGGGGCAGATCCGGCGATCACCGTTTACGGAAAACCGTGTCCGCTGTTCGTGCCGCTCGTGGAAGAGGGCTGGACAAAAGATCCGATCACCGAGGAAGTGGCGCGCCGCTATCTGGCAGAGATTCTGGATAAAGACATCGACACGCTGATTATGGGATGCACCCACTATCCGCTGCTGCGTTCTCTGCTGCGGAAAGTAGTCGGAGAAAAAGTAACACTCGTCAACCCGGCATACGAAACCTCACAGGCACTGCGCAGACTGCTGCGGGAGCTGGATCTGGAGAATCCGGAAAACGATGAGCCGGGCCGTCAGAAATACCAGTTCTTCGCAAGCGACGGCGTGGAGCGGTTCAATGCCTTCGCACATTCCGTTCTGCCGGAGCAGATCAGCGATACGAAACAGGTACAGATTGAAAACTATTAAAAATGACATACAGAAAAGAGAGAGGAACACCAGAAAAGGATGGAAAAAGACGTACTCATCAGCATCCGCGGACTGCAGTATCTGATGGATGAGGAATCCGGCGAACAAGAACCGGTGGAGGTTATGACGACGGGTTCGTACTACAAGAAAAACGGCCATCACTTTCTGATCTACGACGAGGCAACCGAAGGCTTTGACATGATGACGCACAACATGATCAAATTTACGGAAAACGCCCTCGAGGTGCGTAAGCGCGGCCTCATTGATGTCCATATGGTTTTTGAGGAGGATAAAAAGAACATTTCGTTTTATCACACGCCATATGGCATGATCAACATGGGAGTTGCGGCGACGAAGGTCAGAATGAAAGAGACGCCGGATCAGATTTTACTGAAGGCAGAATACGCGCTCGACATCAACGACAGCTACGTGGGGGACTGCGTAATCGATATCGAGGTAAGACCGCGGGAAGGCGGAAAACTGAATTTATAAAAAAATACCCGGGAAGAATGAAAATCATTCAACTCGGGTATTTTCGCGAGCAACGAGCCAAAGTCCGGGCTTGCACGAGACCTTGGCGACTGCCGCGAAAGCAAAAAGAAACACGCAAAGCGTGTTTCTTTTTGTTTCAGATGAAATTTTATTTCTCCTCGCCGCGTGCTTTGCGGAGCATTCTCTGCCAGAAGCCGTTTTTCTTTGCCGGCTGCTCTAACGAACCGCGGATGCCGCGGACTCCGGTGATGTAGATACCGCTTACGGTAGCTTTGACTTCTTTTTTTACCGGGATCTGATCGAAGATAGCAGCGTCGCAGATCAGGGTCATGATTCTCGGACCGACTTTTGCTTTGACGATCGGCAGTTTTGCACGACGCATCATTTTCGGTGTCTGGTCGATGACCATCTGTGGAAGTCCGGAATCTTTCATGCGAAGCTTTTTCTTATCTATGATCAACATGGTGACCGTCTGTTTCATGGCCTCCATTTGTTCCTGCTGTGCGGCCTGTTTTGTCTGTGCTTTTTTACCGAAGTAATACAGCAGACCAAGGATGACAGCGATGACAGCTAATACGATTAATACGATAATCCAGGGTTTCATCCCTCTATTCCTCCTCTGCAAAAAAATAATGCGGGCATCGGTACATACGATGCCAGTCTATGTTCATTCTAACATTGATTCCGGCAAAACGCAAACACATTTTAGCGCAATCCAGGCGATTTTACGGTCGAAAATCATAAGAATTTCTAAAATCGGAGCCCCAGCCTTTTTTTTACCGGACAAGTATGGTAAAATGAGATTTACAACGCGCCGGGAACGGCGTAGTATGGAGGAAAATTCAAGAATGAAAAGAAAAGCAGCAGTCATGCTTCTGCTCATGACACTGGGAGCAGCCAGTGTGAGCGGATGTGGAAAAAACAATACAACAAGCAGCAGTTCCGTATCAAGCGCAAGCAGCACAAGCGCTTCCTCAGCATCCGATGCGTCGGGCGCAGGCAGCACATCGTCCGACAGCACAGCTTCCGAGGACTACGTTTCCCCGAGCGATGTCGACGGCATTCCGGTTGTAGACGAGGACGCAGATCCGGCGGACTGTGTGACACTCGGCGATTATAAAAACCTGACGCTGGAGAAGAAAGTAGAGCAGGTAACGGATGATGATGTACAGAACGCTATTCTGACAGAGACATCCGTGACCATGGAAGATCCGGATGCCACCGTACAGGAAGGAGATACCGCAGATATCGCTTACGTCGGAAAAATTGACGGCGAGGAGTTCGACGGCGGAAGCAGCGATTCCTATAATCTGGTGATCGGTTCCGGAACATTCATCGACGGATTCGAGGATGGCGTTGTCGGCATGAAAACCGGTGAGACGAAAGATCTGAACCTGAAATTCCCGGATAACTATCAGAGCACCGATCTGGCAGGAAAAGACGTTGTGTTTACTGTTACTGTAAATGCGTTCACCCGCCCGGCAGAAAATATCGACGGATGGGAACTTGACGATGAGTGGGTAGCGGCAAACACCGATTACAGCACCGTAGATGATTATTATGCCGGAAAACGTGCAGAGCTTGAGGCAGCCAACGAGACAACCGCAGAAAACAATCTGCAGGATGACGCGATGCAGCGGGTAGCAGACGGCTGTACGTTCACCAAAATCCCGAAACTGTACATCGCCCTCGGCGAGGAAGATTACGATAAACGGTATACCAACTATCTGCAGAACTATGGCATTTCCCTGGATGACTATCTGGAGCAGTACGCAGACCGGGCAACCTACAATCAGGAGAAAGCAACGTATGCCGGAACCATGGCAAAGAGCGCCCTTCTTCTGGATGCCGTAAAAGAGGCAGAAGGCTGGACAACCGACGATCAGGATTACCAGGAGATCTTAAACGATGAGGCAGCCAACGCCAACATGTCCCAGGAGGATTTCCTGAACGCGGCAAATGATTATTATGGTGAAGATACCGTCGTGCGCAACATCATGATGGAGCGTCTGATCAACACCGTTCTTGACAACGCAACCGTCAATACGGTAACCGTAGATGCAGACGGAAACACCGTAGAATAACGTTTACGAAAAAAACACCCCGGAATACGGAAAGAAAATTTTCCAGTATTCCGGGGTGTTTCTTTTTCAGGATTTTCTAAAGATATTTATTTCGAAATCTTATGCCATAATTTTGCGGAACAGATCTTTCAGATCTTCAACGCTTGCATCTTTCGGGTTGCCCGGTGCGCAGGCATCTGCGTGTGCGGACTCAGCAAGGAACGGCAGATCTTCTTCTTTGACTGCTTCGAGAACAGATGGGATTCCAACGTCTGCGGACAGTTTCTTAACAGCGTCGATCGCTGCTTTTCTGTACTCTTCCTGAGACATTTCATCTACACCTGCAACGCCCATAGCGCGTGCGATTTCACGGTATTTCTCACCGGTGCACTCCTGGTTGTATTCCATAACGATCGGAAGCATCATTGCGCATGCAACACCGTGCGGGGTATCATAAACAGCGCCCAGGGTGTGTGCCATGGAGTGAGCGATTCCAAGACCTACGTTGGAGAAGCCCATGCCTGCGATGTACTGGCCGAGAGCCATTCCCTCACGTCCCTCTTTGGTGTTTGCAACAGCGCCGCGCAGGGATTTGGAGATCAGCTCGATGGCTTTCAGATGGAACATATCGGTCATTTCCCATGCAGCTTTTGTGGTGTAGCCCTCGATAGCGTGGGTCAGAGCGTCCATACCGGTGGAAGCGGTCAGTCCTTTCGGCATGGAGGACATCATCTCAGGGTCAACAACTGCGATGATCGGCATGTCGTGCGGGTCAACGCATACGAATTTACGTTTTCTCTCTACGTCGGTGATAACGTAGTTGATGGTAACCTCTGCAGCAGTACCTGCTGTGGTCGGAACAGCGATGATCGGTACGCAGGGATTCTTGGTCGGTGCAGTGCCCTCAAGACTTCTGACATCCTCGAACTCCGGGTTTGCGATGATGATACCGATGGCTTTGGAAGTATCCATGGAAGAACCGCCGCCGATTGCGATCAGATAATCAGCGCCGGATGCTTTGAAAGCTTCTACGCCGTGTTTTACGTTTTCGATGGTCGGGTTTGGTTTGATGTCGCTGTAAAGCTCATAGTCCAGTCCGTTCTCGGTCAGGATATCGGTTACTTTGGAAGTAACGTTGAATTTTACCAGATCCGGGTCAGAGCATACGAATGCTTTTTTGAAGCCGTGTGCCTTTGCCTCGTTTGCGATTTCAGCGATAGCGCCTGCTCCGTGATAGGATGTAGCATTTAAGTTAATACGATTTGCCATGATGAAAAAACTCCCTTCTGAATAAATGGATCTGCTGGAATCAGCAGCCGTTCGTTTTGTTTGTGATTATATTAACAAAATCGGAGGGAAACAGAAAGTGACAGAAGAAGCAAAGTGTAACACTTTTGAAAAATTTGACATTGTGCAAAAAATAACAAACCGGAATTTGTGAAAAATGACAAGAGCCGCAGCTCTTTCCGTTCAGGAAAGAAGCTGCAGCTCCAGAAACAGTTTTTTTAAGTCCTCCGGCATTGCGCGGACGAGAAGACCGGCCAGCTCGGAAGGGGTGATGTCCATCCCGCCAAGTACCCATTTTACGGTCATTGTGATCGATCCCTGGCAGTACATTTCGAGGAGAAAATGCATTTCCTGCGTCACCGGGCGGCCGCTTTTTTCGCGGATCAGGTTTTCGTAGAATGCCAGGATCAGTTCGAAATCATGCTCCCGCAGGGAGTTCTGTTTATCGTAGCGGAAGGCGGCTGCGAAGAACGGTTTTTCCTCCTGGATGTATGTGAATTTCTTTTCCAGACTGTCGAAAACAGTCGTTCCGCGGCCCATATGTTCGAAGGATTTTGTCAGTAATTTATCAAAATACCAGTTGATCAGATCATATTTATCGAGAAAGTTGCGGTAGAAGGTCTGACGGGTAACGCCGCAGATTTCACAGATCTGGCGCACGGTGATCTCCTCGACCGGCGTCGTCTTCATGCATTCCTTCATGGATTCAGCAAGGCGGTATTTTGTTTTTTCACCTTTGGCAACAGATACAGTGGAATCAATCATCAGAGCAGTTTTCCTTTCGTTTCTAAAATCTTTGTATGGTTTATTATAACGCGAAACCGGAAAAATAAAAAGCCCTGAACACTTTTGAGAGTGACATCCTCCCCCACCTGTAGCTGGATGCAGAAAAACTGAAAGCATGTATGGAACGTCTGCTCAGCGAAAGAGAGCTGTACCGTCCGAATCGGGATAAAAAAAGGAATTCCTAAGCGTCCGCGCTTTGTCTGACAGTGTAAAGGTATTACGCCCTATTGTTGAAACGGGACGGAAAAACTGCTATAATGATCTAAAATGATACAAAAATGAGACAAAATGAAAACACAGAAGATGCAAAAGAGAAAAGAAAGATTAAACAATAGGAGAAACCTTGATGGAAAATAATATTTTTTTCGCGGACAAAAAGCCGCTTCGTTTTGAGGAGTATTTAAAGTATGACGAGAACAACAGAGGAAACTTAGGCGAAGAGCTTCCGGTGCTCGTATACCGCATGCTGGAATACTCCCTGAAGGACGAACTGGTGCAGCGCTTCGGCAAAGAGACACAGGTAGAGATTTTCCGCAGCGCCGGACGCACGGCAGGTGAGTATTTCGCAAAACACATGCTGGATATGGATCAGCCGATGGATGCGTTTGCCAATCAGCTGCAGAACAAGATGAAAGAACTGAAGATCGGTGTACTGCGGATTGAGGATGTCGATGAAGAGAGCGGAAGAATCATCCTCACGGTGGCAGAGGACGCGGACTGCTCGGGACTTCCGGTGCTCGGAGAGACGGTCTGCAATTACGATGAGGGATTTATTGCCGGAGTGCTTTCTACGTATTCCGGAAAAATGTATACGGCAGTGGAAGTGGACTGCTGGGCAACGGGTGACCGTGTCTGCCGCTTCCATGCAAATATAGAAGAGTAAGTGGTGTTGGATGGAAAACAGAAACTGTGAACAATTATTTGAATATCTGCGGAGTATCCTGTATGACACGAAGGTACAGCCGCTGGATCTGGAAAAGCTGGACGAACCGTATCAGAAGCTCGGCATAGGGCTGCAGTACCTGGACAAGATGATCCAGGAAATGAAAGCGTATTCTGCGGCTCTTTTGCGCGGGTCGGTGGCGATGAGTTCTGCATTGTACTTCAGAACTGCCCGCTGCAGGCTGCAAAGGATAAGCTGCAGGTGATCCAGAATGCGTTCGAGAGCGAAAAGACGCACGAGTATCCGAAGAGCTTCAGCTGCGGTATGGTCGAGGTTCCCAAAGACCACGAGGAGCTGGATATCGTGAAAATTATCGAGGAGGCAGATGCGGTGATGTATCTGCAGAAGAAAAAACATCGGCAGAGCCAGCCGGAGCTGCAGAGAAAAGAATAGAAAAAAAGATCTCCGGGAAAACGGTGCATATCGAAATGCCGTTTTCCCGGAGATCTTTTAAGTGGTTTTTCCTTCGTTAGCAAAATATTCTTTTGTCAGCTCTACCACCTTGCCCGAGAGCAGGAAGAGAGCGATCAGGTTCGGGATCGCCATGAGGCCGTTGAAGGTCTCGGCAATGCTCCACATGAGGCCGAGATTTGCGGTGGCACCAAGGATGGCAACCAGCGCATAGGCGGCCATAAAATATTTTGTGATTCTTTCGGAGAACAAAAACTCGATGCAGCGTGCACCGTAAAGTCCCCAGCCGAGAATCGTGGAAAAGGCGAAGCAGCACATCGCGAACGCGGTGAGCAGCGAAACCCAGTTTCCGTACGTAAGGGTAAAACCGCTGATGGTCAGCTCTGCGCTGGCAGCCTGTCCGTAGGTGATGGAAGTGCCGCTGCAGAGGATGACGAGTGCAGTTAAGGTACAGATTACAATCGTATCAGTAAATACTTCGAAGATACCAAACATACCCTGTTTGACCGGCTTTTTGGTGTCGGCACAGGCGTGTGCAATCGAACCGGTACCAAGACCTGCCTCGTTTGAAAAAATACCGCGGGACACACCTTTTTTCACACTCATAAGCATGCTTCCGACGATACCGCCTGTAACAGCAGAGGGACGGAAGGCGCCCTCAAGGATCGATACGAAAACAGACGGAATCCGGTTGAGGTTCAGCAAAATTACACCGATGGCAAGGACAATATAAAACAGAGCCATAAACGGAACGAGTTTTTCCGTTACCTGTGCGATTCGTTTGACACCGCCGAGCAGGATCAGCGCTACGAGTGCTGCGATAATGATACCCTGAATCAGATTGGAGGTCGGGATCGCGTCCTTCGAGATCACATGATAATTCATCAGTGCAGAGTTGACTGCGGTTGTGATGGTGTTGACCTGCGTCGCATTTCCGGTTCCGAATACAGTCAGAACACCGAAGGCAGCGAACAGATAGGCCAGAAAATGCCATTTTTTGCTGAGGCCGTTTTTGATGTAATACATCGGTCCGCCGACAAGCTCTCCGTTGGCATTTTTTTCGTGGTAGAAAACAGCCAGTGTTACCTCGGCAAATTTCGTACACATGCCGAGCAGAGCGGAAATCCACATCCAGAACACGGCACCGGGTCCGCCGATGGCGATAGCACCGGCAACACCGGCAATATTACCGGTACCGACCGTGGCAGCAAGTGCTGTACAGACTGCCTGGAACGGTGTAATTGCGCCATCGGAAGCATCTCTTTTGTGGAACATTCTTCCGAGCGTTGTGCGGATCGCATACGGGAATTTTCGGATCTGGAGAAATCGGGTGCGCAGACTCAGATAAAGGCCGACACCGAAAATACAGATCATAGCCGGAACACCCCAGATAAAATTGTTCACGGCAGTGTTGATGGTTTCAATCAGTTGGAGCATAGATACCTCTTTCTTGAGCCCATTTCAGATACATTCCGGTTTGCGAAGATGTTCTTCGAAACAGGCTCTGCTGTTTGATCAGTGAGAAAGCAGTTGCCGGTTTGTTGCGTAAAAACCGGCAACTGCAGTACATAATGAAAAAAGTATATCATCTCATCTGCAATTTTCAAGTTTTTTTCTGAAAAAAGCGAAAAAATAGAAAGAATCCGGCGAAGTATGATAGAATAGAGAAAAAACAGAAAAGAGGATTATTGCCATGTTTCAGGTAATTGATATGCACTGCGACACCATTCCGGCGCTGCAGTGGAGGGAAAAGCAGGAACATCTCGCGGATGCGGATCTTCAGATCAATCTGGAAAAGCTGGAGAAGGGCGGCAGTCTCTGCCAGTGCTTTTCTCTGTTTACGTTTCTGAAGGGATTGAAAAATGAGACACCGTATGAGCATGTGAGAAAGCTGATTGATCTCTGGAGATCAGAAGTGGAACGATACCCGGATCGGATCCGCCAGGTAAAAACGTATGCGGATCTGATGCGGGTGCAGAAGGAAGGAAAAATAGGCGCGGTGATGACCGTCGAAGAGGGTGGTGTTTACGAGGGAAGCATCGAAAAACTGCATACGCTGTACGATCTCGGCGTGCGGATTTCCACACTGACCTGGAACTTCCCGAATGAGCTTGGATTCCCGAACCCGGCGCAGGAAGAGGGAAAACCATATCTTCCGGACCTTGCAAACGGGCTGACACCGACAGGAATTACCTTTGTCGAGGAGATGGAGCGGCTTGGCATCGTGATTGATCTGTCGCATTTAAACGACGCCGGAATCCGCGACGTTTTTGCCCACACGAGAGGCCCGGTCATTGCGTCCCATTCCAACGCGCGCGGCGCGTGCTTCCATCTGCGAAATCTTTCAGATGAAATGATTCGTCAGCTCGCAGAGCGTGGCGGCGTCACCGGTATCAATTTCTGTCCGTCGTTTCTGCGTGAGGAGGAGCCTGCGGCGAAAAAGGCATCGACGATGGATATGGTACGCCATATGAAATATCTGCGTAAGGTCGGAGGCATCGATATCATCGGCCTCGGAACCGATTTTGACGGTTTCAGCGGTGAGACGGATGTGCCGGACACCGCGCATATGCAGCATCTCGCAGATATGATGAGCCACGAAGGCTTTACAGATGAAGAGATCGAGAAGGTCTTTTCCAAGAATGTACTTCGGGTGTTTAGAGAATGCTGGAAATAAAACTACAGTTCCGGTGACGCTGCCAGGAGCTCCTTCGTATAATCATTCTGCGGATGCGCAAACAGTTCTTCCGTCTCCGCACTCTCCACAATCCGGCCTTCCTTCATCACGAGAACCCGGTCGCACATCTGGTAGATCACGTTGAGGTCATGCGAGATAAAGAGAATCGAAAGCTGAAGCTCCTCCTGAAGCTGAACCATCAGCTCCATGATCTGTTTCTGAATCGTCACATCGAGAGCGGAAACCGGTTCGTCGGCAAGAATCAGGCGTGAGCCCTGGATCAGTGCGGCTGCGATGCTGACTCTCTGCCGCTGGCCGCCGGAAAGTTCATGCGGGCGGCGTTTCAGGTGATCTGCGGAGAGACCGACTTTCTCTGCCATCGCAAGAACCCGTTTTTTTCGTTCTTCTTTCGGAACCTTCTGCATCCGAAGCGGTTCTTCTAAAATCCAGGAGATTTTCTTTGCAGGATTCAGGGAAGAAAACGGATCCTGGAAAATCATCTGCGGATGGTCGACCTGCGAAATTATTTTGCCTTCATCTGGGCGGATAAAGCCTAAGATCACTTTGGAGAGTGTCGATTTTCCGCATCCGCTCTCTCCGACGAGGCCGAGAATTTCGTTTTCATGAAGCTCGAAAGAGATATCATGAAGCACCGTTTTTCTCTGCTTTCCTTCCTGATAGGAGGCAGAGATATGGCAGACTTCCAGAATGTTGTTTGGATTACTTTCGCTCATGTGTTATGCCTCCTTTTCTGATGCTGAAGCAGTTTTATTCCGTTTCCGAAGGGAAGTCCGCCGGTTCGGAATCGCGTCGAGCAGGCGGCGGGTGTAGTCTTCCTGCGGATGGAAAAAGACATCGTCCACACTGCCGGATTCTACGATCGTTCCATGATTCATAACAATCACCCGGTCACACAGCGAGCGGATGACGCCGAGGTCATGCGAGATAAAAAGAATCGCCGTGTGATGGTGTTCGTTGATCTTTTTCAGCAGTTTTAAAATCTGCGACTGAATCGTCACATCCAGCGCCGTCGTCGGCTCATCGGCGATCAGAAGCTTCGGTTCGGTGATGAGTGCCGCGGCGATCATCACACGCTGGCGCTGGCCGCCGGAGAGCTGATGCGGATATTTTCTGCAGAGCACTTCCGGGTCGGGAAGCTCGACCTCGCGCATCATGGCGAGAACTTTCTCATGGCGTTCCGACGGGATGCAGTTTCCGTGGAGCAGCAGTCCCTCCGCAATCTGTTCCTCAATCGTCAGAACCGGATTCAGAGACGTCATCGGCTCCTGGAAAATCATGCTGATTTCCTTTCCGCGGATGCGCTGCAGCTCGTCCCGGGAAGCGTGTGCCACGGAGGCACCTTCATAGAGAATTTCCCCGCCGGAGACAGCCGAGTTTTCTTTTAAGAGCTGTAAAATTGAGAGCGCCGTCTGCGTTTTTCCAGAGCCGGACTCCCCGACGATACCGAGCGTTTCGCCCTGCTCGAGGGAAAAGGAGATTCCTTTTACCACCTCGGTCGGCGGCGTGGTATCGTAAAATGAAATTTTTAAATCGCGTACATCGAGAAGCGCCATATCAGTTACCGCCTTTCTTCTGTAATCCGTCGCCGAGCAGCGATACGCCGAGTGCCAGCAAAATGACGGCGAGACCCGGGAAAATTGCGCCCCACGGAGCGGTCATCAGATAGAGCTGGGCTTCAGAGAGCATTCGTCCAAGCGATGCATCCGGCGGCTGGACACCGATGCCGAGAAAGCTCATACCGGCCTCGGAGAGAACGGCGTTGTTGAAGCCGATGGCTGCCATCGAAAGAAGCGACGGAACGGCATTCGGCAGGATATGGACAAACATGATCCGCAGGTGCGAGACACCCATCAGGCGGGCGCTTTTGACGTAATCCATGTCTTTGCGGGCGAGAAATTCACTTCGCGTGACGCGGGCAAAGCTAGGGATAAACACGATGCCGAGTGCGAGAATCACATTGTATTTGCCAGGCCCGAGCAGCGCAATAAACACGAGCGCCAGCAGGATGCCCGGGAAGGAAACGATGACATCGTTGATACGCATCAGAATTTCATCGATCCATCCGCCGAAGTAGCCGGTGAAAGCACCGACAAGAACACCGATGGATCCGCCGAGCAGCAGCGTGGCGAAAGCGACGAAGAACGTCGTGCCGGTTCCCTTTAAGACGCGGCTGAAAATATCGCGTCCGAAGTGGTCGCAACCGAACAGGTGCGAAAGGGACGGGGCAGCAAATTTCGCGGCGCCGTTCATCGCGTCCGGGTCGTACGGTGTGTAGAAAACGCCGACCAGAAGAAACAGAAACATAAAAACGGTGATGGCAGCTCCGAGGATCAGAGTGAGATTGCGTTTCTTTTTCATGATCTTAAAGCTCCTTTCCGTCTTTTACGCGGATCCGCGGGTCAATTCTGCCGTACAGCAGATCCACAGCGAAGTTGATGATGATAACGAGTGCGGCGATCAGCACAAGGATGCCCTGTACCACGGGATAATCGCGGTTTGAGATCGAAGTGATCAAGAGACTTCCCATGCCCGGAATTGAGAAAACCTGTTCCAGAATGATGCTGTTTGCCACAATATCGGCGATCGTCATGCCCCAGAAGGTCAGCACCGGGATCAGGGCATTTTTCAGCACATGGTGATACATGACGCGGCGCGCGCTGTTTCCGCGGGAATAGGCGGTGCGCACGTAGTCGGCATCCATCTGCGAGAGCACAGAGCTGCGCAGCATTTTGACCGCCATGGCACAGCGCGGAAGCGCGATGGCGGCAGACGGTGCAACAAGATAGCCGACAAAGGCGGTGAAGTTTTCGGAGATCGAAACGTAAGCGCCCGGCTGAAAACATTTGAGGATCAGACCGAAGAAGTATGTAATCAGAATGCCGATGAAAAATCCCGGGACGGACATGATGACCTGATTCAGCGTCATGATCAGCCGGTCGAGATGGCCCCCGGCGTGCTGCGCCGTGAAAATGCCGATCGGAATTGAGACGGCAAGGATCATCAGAAAGGCAATGATGGTGATGGTGATCGTAATCGGAACTTTATCGCGGATCAGATCGGTGACCGGCATCGAGTAGGAATACGAGGTGCCGAGATCTCCATGGAAAAAGCCGGCTACCCACGAAGCATACCGTTCGAGAACCGGCCGGTCCAGTCCCATTTCTTTCTGCAGAGCCTCAATCCGCTCCGGCGTCGCCTCCGTTCCCAGCTGCGATTTCGCCGCGTCGCCCGGAATGACCGAAAAGGCGAAGAAGGATAAAAATGAGACGAGGAGCAGCGTCAGAATGAGGGAGCCGAATTTCTTTGCAATGTATTTCATAGAATGGAAATTCCTCCTTGTGTAATAAACGGTTTTTACGTACGTCATTTTTCATTGTAGACAATGCAGTGGTAAAAGGCAAGTTAAATTTGGGATAATATCCGCAGAGAAAAAGGCTTTCTGCGTGACCGGCGGGGACTGTGCAAAAAGCCTTTGAAATTTTGTTGTTTCAGTTTTCCATTTCTCTCCCGAGATATGTCGCGGCCACCTGAAGCAGTTTTTTCTCGGCTTCATTCGGCAGGGTTTCTTTATCCTTTTCGCAGAGAATCACAGACCCAATGGCGTCCCCTGAGGAAAGAATCGGAAAGATGAGCTCCGGCAGGGGCGGGGTGGAGTCATCATCTTCAAGAATCGAAAAATAAGATTTCTCCCCCGGCCGCGCAAGCACCATTTTCCGGTTTGAAATCGCCTCCTCCAGCCGGCTGCTGATCGATTTCCCGAGATAACTTTTCTGTTCCGGTCCGCTTGCCGCTACGATCTGTTCCTGATCCGAAACACAGACGAGACACCCCGTCACCGCCGAAATCGACTTTGTAAACCCGGCCGCACACTCCGCCAGTTCTTCCATCGGCGAGTATTTCTTTAAAATAATCTCCCCTTCCCGCCCCGTATAAATCTCCATCGACTGCCCCTCCCGGATCCGCATCGTACGCCGAATCTCCTTCGGAACCACCACACGCCCCAGATCATCAATCCTCCGAACAATTCCCGTCGCTTTCATATTAAAAATTCCTCCTGTTTCCACATACTTTCCATAATTTGTACTGTATGGGTAGTATGTGGAAAAAGGATGAAATTATACAAGAAAAGTCTATCCATTGTTATATCGAAAGTATATAATAAAGTTATTGTACGAACAGTTCGAACTGCGTTTTGAACTGCCGAAGAACAGGAGCGATTGAGGACTGAAATATTTTGATGTGAAAAAGAAAGATCTCCGGGAACAACATTCTGTCGATGTTTCCCGGAGATTTTTTTAGGCTTATATGATGGGATTTCTGCATTCTTTACATTATGTATTCGGAAGCGCGGCCCGCAGAAGATTCAGAAACTGTGTCGTTTCCGGTGACGGATGAAGCGCAGAGAGAACATCGTAGGGAATCTGTTCTTCGGTTTCAAAAGGAATGATGACGAGGGACGGATGCAGGTCGTGCCATTCTCTCCGATCGCGAGCGGTCTGCTCTCCGGTAAAATCACAACCGGGACAAAATTTGATGCCGTAGACGATGTCCGCAAATTTGTCCCGCAGCTCACAAAAGAAAACATCGCGGCAAACCAGCCGATTCTCGACCTGCTCGCAAAATATTCTGCATTAAAAAATGCGACATCCGCACAGATCTGCCTGGCATGGATGCTGCACAAATAGCCGAACGTCGTTCCGATTCCGGGATCCAAAAACCGGGAGCGTATCCTCGAAAATCTCGGCGCATGGAACGTGGAGCTGACCGATGCCGAATTTGCAGAGCTGGAGCAGGCACTTGATGCATGCACCGTTTTCGGTCACAGAGGCCATGTGGAGTCGGAACAGACGAGCTTTGGAAAGAACTGGGCGAAGAAATAGACAATTGAAAAATTTTATACTTCATAGAAAAGAGATCCTTCGCAAGGAAAAAGGTTCAAAAGCCTCGTACTTGCGGGGATCTTTTTCATTCTTGCTGGATGTTTCAATATGGTCGTAACGGGCCTCACTGTTCAACTTGTATGGTATTATAAAAGACGGAGTTATTGGGAAAAATATATAGTTTTAAATACGGCTATTGGACAAAATGCATAATAAACGAGCAAAAAACGCGCGAAAAGAGCAAAAAGAACGGCGAAAAACAGCAAATAGACATGTGGACACGCGACCACATATAGCAGTATAGACAACAAGTTTTGGGAAAGGTAAAATAAATACATCAAAAGTACTAGTACCGATGCAAAAAACCAACTCTTATTATCTACAGTGCACAAAAAGGAGTTGAAAAGTGATATGGAAAAGAAACCAGTGACTAGAAAAAATATTGCAGAATTATGTGGTGTTTCTATATCGGTAGTATCAAGAGCATTAAATAACAGTGGATATGTGGAGGAGAGCAAGCGAAGAAAAATCATAGAGACAGCAGAAAAACTGAACTATATTCCGCAGCCTGTGGCGATGAGCCTGCAGGAGCGCAGAACGAAACAGCTTTTGTATTATTGTAAAGATTTAAGCAACGAGTACTACGTTGATATGTACCGGGGCATGTGTGAAGCAGCAAATAAAAGAGGATATCTGGTAACGATAAGCGGAATGATGGAATTTGACCGGATCAAAGATACAATGGTTGATGGAATCATCATGCCGAATGAAGACCTGACAAGTTACTATATGAAACATGGAGGTAAGAATTATTATCTTCCCGTCGTAAGTGCTTCTTACTGTAACGCTGTGGATATCCCCAAATCGGTACCGCTGGTAGAAGCGGATATGTATCAGGCAATGGATTTTGCACTGAGTTATCTGAACAGCATGGGACATAAAGTAATTGCATATGGATTTCCCTATGATAGAAATAATCGCAATTCCAGATTTCTGGCTTGGAAGAATTATATTAAAGAGATCACCGGAAACACCGGATGGAAAAAATATTTGCTGGCCATGAATCAGAATGAAATGAAAGATGATCCCAGAATTCTTCCGTTTTCCGAGGATTTACCAGAACAAAGCATCCATATAGAAGAAGATTTCTTCGGAAAAGGAAAACTTGCAGCACAGGTCTTTATGGAAAGAAAGTTAAATGCAACAGCAATTATCTGTTTCAATGATGAATTTGCGATAGGAATGATAAAAGGATTTCAGGAGATGGGAGTCAATGTACCAGAGCAGATTTCTGTGATGGGAATTGACGGAACCGGAACCAGAAAATATCTTTCCCCGTCTCTTACCACGGTTAATATGTTCCCCAAGAAGCAGGGCCGGGAATGTGCGAATGTTCTGATCGATATCATCGAGAAGAAAAATAAGCGGTATATCGTACATTTGAAACCGAAACTGCAGATAGGAGAAAGTGTTAAAAATCTACATACTTAAGGTTAGAAAACGCAGGAGGTAGAGTATGAAAAAAAGCAGTATGATGAAGAAAGGTTTAGCTTGTGCCATGGCGGCAACCATGACAGTCGGACTTGCAGCATGCGGCGGCGGAGACAGCAGCAGTGATGCGAAAGATGTTGATTTCTCCGATCCGAAAAGCATCTCCGGTACCATTACCGTAGGCGGCTGGCCATCCGGTGATGATGGTTTCAAAGCAGCTATGGAGGGATTTAACAAAGTTTATCCGAATATCGAAGTAGAATGGCAGTTTACCGATACAACAGCACATCATCAGGCACTGCAGACATCTCTGTCAGCAGGAGACGGCGCTCCAGATGTTGCCATGGTAGAGGGTGCTCATGTTGCTGAGTACCGTGATTCCTCAGCCTTAACAAACCTGTTGGATGAGCCATATAATGCAGGCGAGCTGAAAGATGATTTCGTAGCATTCAAATGGGATCAGTGCCAGTCCGCAGATGGAAAAGCAATGCGTCTGATTCCTTGGGATGTAGGACCAACGACTTACTTCTATCGTACTGATATCTTTGAAGAATGCGGACTTCCGACCGATCCAGATGAAGTTGCTGAACTGATGAGCACATGGGACGGTGTACTGGAAGTAGCAAGAAAAGTAAATATTCCTGGAAAACGCTGGCTGCTGCCGGATGCAGCTTATCTGTACTACGAACTGTTCTGCAACAGAGATTTTTATGATGAAGATCTGAATCTGCAGATTGAAAGAGACGGCGATCTGGATTGTCTGAACGCAGTTATCAAGATGCGTGAAGAAGGTCTGGATATGAATGTTGATATGTGGAGTACCGAAGCAAAAGCAGCTTACGCTGACGGAAGTGTTGCATCTGTTATCTCCGGCGGATGGTTCGGTGGATTCCTGAAAACCGATTATGCACCGGATCAGGGATTTCGCTTTTAGTAACGCATATTTATAAGTAGCCCCTTTTCTGTATTCACTTTTCCTTTTTTCTCACAGACAGAACCATTATGCACAAAATTTCCCCTTTTCTGTTTGGAACCGTTTTACCTATTTCTTTTT
>NZ_JBNMHD010000048.1:0-23512 GCF_050872605.1 Fusicatenibacter sp. | reverse complement strand
TTTTACAGAAACCGTGCCTCCATCTTACAGATCGGGTTTCCGATTGAGGAAAACTTCTCCTCATATTCCGTCATTACATTTCCTTCTGAGAGAACCACATCGTGGTGCAGATCGTATGTGAATGCAGTGAGTTCCCATCCCTCGGCATTTTTCATCTCTTCAAGAGAAAAGTCAAACAGATCTTTGTTATCGGTTTTGAATTCCAGTGTTCCGTCCTTCTTTAAAATCTTCTCATACCGTGCAAGAAACTCATGCGATGTCAGTCTCCGTTTCGCATGGCGGTCTTTCGGCCACGGATCGGAGAAGTTGAGGTAAATGCGGTCTACCTCGCCCTCAGCAAACACTTCCGGAAGCTGGCGTGCATCCATGCGGATAAAGAACAGGTTTTTGATTTCTGTCTCTAATTTCTCCCGTTTCTGTACCGCGCGGAGCAGCACACTGTCGTACATCTCAATGCCGACGTAGTTGATCTCCGGGTGCAGAACCGCCATATCCATCAGGAAGCGTCCTTTTCCCATTCCAACCTCAATATGAATTGGATTTTCATTTCCAAAAACCTCAGCCCACCGTCCCCGGCAGCTCTCCGGCTCCTGCACAACGAACGGACAGGAAGCAATCACATCTTTTGATCCTCTGATATTTCTAAGGCGCATATGCGTAAAATTCCTTTCTTAAGTGATAAATATTAGAATAAAAGCCAATCATATCCAGTATATCATAGCTCCCGAAAAAGCAAAACAGAAAAATCCTGCTTTCAAAATTTCTGAGTTTTCAAAATACTGTATACAATATCAACCTGCACATAGCATTTCCTATCAGCAATATGACAATCGAATTGGATCCATATCGAAATCATATGAGGGACCGCCTTTTGGCTATTAATATTGGAAGAAAAAATATGACCCATTGGCTATTTTTAATCAAAAAGTCGATCGAAATCCCACTTTTTTTTACGATTTCAATATGTCAACTTTGGAAAAAAAGGTGTAGAATACTAACAGCAAAGATGCGGGAGTTTCTCCTGTACTTTTTGCCCTGTATATCAAAGTTGGTCAGTGGACCAGGTTTGATTGTTATGCAAATATCATAAGGAGGGAAAGCGATGCTATGGAATCTGTAATTAACAAACTTGCAGAGATCGAAACGGCTGCTACTAAGATTATGCAGGCTGCCGAGAATCAGAAGAAGCTCCAGGACGAGCAGCAGGAAGAGCGGATTGCAAAATTCGATGCAGATCTGGAAGCAGAAACGGCAAAGCGGATTGAAGAGATTACAACGAAACTTCATTCTACTACAGATGCGGATCAGAAAAAGCAGCGGGACTCTGCCGCCGAACTTCTATCTTCACTGGACGCTTATTACGAACAGAATCACGGAGCACTGTCCACGCAGATTTACGAAAACATTATAAGGAAGTGAAACGATGAGCGGTCTATTATCCTACAGCGGCCTTACCACAAAGATAAGAGCCATGCAGAGCCATCTTTTAAACGACCAGAATTTTCGGGAAATCGTGGAACTGGAGAGTGTACCGCAGGCAGTTTCTTATCTCAAACAGCATAAGGGCTATGAGGATCTGTTTGAGGGCTACAACGAAGCTGACCTTCACCGGGGTCAGATCGAGAAAATGCTGCGCCTGACGGTGTACCGGGATTTTTCCAAACTGTACCGTTTTGCAAATGTAGAGCAGAGAAAGTTCCTTGCGCTCTACTTCAAACGATACGAAGTGTCCGTTATCAAAGAATGCCTGAACACGGTATTTGATCACCGTGATGTGGTATTGAACCTGTCCATATTCGACGAGTTCTTTAACAAGCATTCCCAGCTGGACATCAATCTTCTGGCGTCCTCCAGGACGATCGAAGAACTGATTGCGAACCTGAAAGGGACAGAATATTATGCCCCGTTGTCGCAGCTCGCGGATATCGAGCGTCCGACCCTGTTCGACTATGAGATGACCCTGGATCTGTATTACTTTGCACAGATGTGGAAAGACAGATCAAAAGTAGTGACAAAGCGGGATCTGGAAGAGCTGACCGCTGCATGGGGAAGCAAGTTTGACATGCTGAACCTTCAGTGGATCTACCGTTCCAAACGCTATTATCACATGACCAGCGCACAAATCTACGCCCTGCTGATTCCGGTTCATCACCGGCTGAAAAAGGATGTGGTAAAGGCACTGGTAGAAGCCGAGAATATGAGTGCATTTTCCCAGCTGCTGGAACAAACCTATTATGCGAAACGGTATGATTCCTTCAAAGTCGATACGCTGGAATCCATGTATGCAGCCATTATGAAGCACATACTTTCCAGTGAATCCAGACAGGATCCTTATTCCGTTGCCACCATATACTCATACCTCTATCACAAAGAGCACGAGGTAAACCGGCTTATTATTGCACTCGAGTGCGTACGTTACCGTATCAGCGCTGACGAGGCAATGCAGCATATCGCAAAAACTTAATACACGGGGAGGTGTACTCATTGATTGTCAAGATGAAATTTTTGAGCATCACCGGGCCGAAAGCCGACATTGACCGTGTGGTCAACACTTATCTCTCAAAATATGAGATACATCTGGAAAACGCTCTGACGGAGTTGTCTACGATGCAGAATATCACACCGTATATCCAGATCAACCCATACAAAGAGACCTTAAAACAGGCGGAAGATTTTACAGCACTTCTGCCGGAAGACAAGCGTACCACCACAAAAAGACTTTCCCTGGAAGATGCCATCAACTGTGTCCATGGTTTGGATCACACCCTTGGCCAGTTGAACCAGGAGCGTACAGAACTGGAAGCAAAAAAGAAAGACTTGATGGAAAAAGCACAGAAAATCGAGCCGTTCCAGGATCTGCACTGCAATCTTTCCTCCATTCTGGATTTCCACTTTATCAAATTCAGATTCGGAAAGATCACAAAAGAGTATTACAACAAGTTTGAGAGCTACTGCTATGAGAATAGCGATACGGTATTCTACCGCTGCCATTCCGATGAGCAGTATGTATGGGGCATTTACTTCTGCCCGAGAGATCAGGTCACGAAAGTGGACGCCGTATTCTCATCCCTGCACTTCGAAAGAATCTACGTTCCGGACGAGTACAGCGGAACGCCGGAGGATGCTTACGCAGCACTTCAGGCAGAAATCAAAAAGACAGACGATGCACTCAGCGAGTGCTCACGGAAACTGGCAAAATGCCTTTCGGATTCCGCAGAGGATCTGGTTGCAGCAAAAGAGCAGTTAGAGCAGCTCTCCGGCAACTTTGATGTCCGTCGCCTGGCAGCCTGCACAAAATCCAAGAAGGAAACTTTCTATATTCTGTGCGGCTGGATGTCGGAAAAGGATGCCGCTTCCTTCCAGAAGGACATCGAAAACGACACAAATCTCTTCTGCTTTATCGAGGATGATGCAAACAACGTTCTGCGTCAGCCACCGACAAAGCTGAAAAACCCGAAAATCTTCCGTCCGTTTGAGATGTACGTGAAGATGTACGGACTGCCAAATTACAATGAAATTGACCCTACGATTATCGTAGGACTTACCTATGCCTTTATTTTCGGAATCATGTTTGCCGATGTAGGACAGGGACTGTGCCTGCTGATTGGCGGTGCACTGCTGTATCACTACAAGAAGATGGATCTGGCAGCGATCATGAGTACCTGTGCGGTATTCTCTGTGATCTTCGGATTCCTGTTCGGCAGCTTCTTCGGATTTGAGAATGTCATACCGGCCCTCTGGCTGCATCCGAAGGAAGCGATGACAACGCTTCCGTTCATCGGTTCGATGAACACCGTATTTGTCGCAGCGGTTGCATTTGGTATGTTCATGATTCTGACAGGAATGGTGCTGCATATGATCAATGCAGCAAGAAACCATAAGCTCGGCGAGCTTCTGTTCAGCCAGAACTCCCTGGCAGGCTTTATTTTCTACGGAGCCCTTGCCGTTACACTCGTTCTGCTGTTCAGCGGCCATAAAGCTCCGGCTGTCGGCGTGATGGTAGTCATGTTCGGAATCCCGCTTCTGGCGATCTTCTTAAAAGAGCCGCTGGAGCGTATCGTAGAGAAAAAAGGCAATGCACTTCCGGAGACCGGAAAGGGAATGTTCTTTGTACAGGCATTCTTCGAACTCTTCGATGTGCTTTTGAGCTACTTCTCCAACACAATTTCCTTCGTCCGTGTCGGCGCATATGCCGTCAGCCATGCGGCTATGATGGAGGTTGTTCTGATGCTCGGCGGAGCAACAGGAGGCGGAAGCATCAGCTGGCCTGTTATCATCATCGGAAACATCTTCGTTGCCTGCCTTGAGGCATTGCTGGTAGCGATCCAGGTACTTCGTCTGGAGTACTACGAGATGTTCAGCCGGTTCTACGAGGGAGACGGAAAACCGTTCGTTCCATTTCTGAAAAAAGAAGAGAAATAGATTACTATTCAGAGCCATGCGAAATGAAGCGAAGCGGAATCGAGAGAGGGCTCTGAATAGTAGCAAAGAGTAAATTGAAAAAAATGAATTAACTTCAGGAGGAAAACTATTATGAATTCAGCATTTGTACAGGTACTTACTGCAATCGCAATGGTATTAACCATCGTTGTTCCTATGACTTATTACTTCAAAGGTGAGCACAGCAAAAATCGTTACAAAAAATCTCTGGCAGCTAATGTAAGCGGCTTCTTCGGCCTTCTGCTGATCGCAACCGTTGTTTCCTTCGCAGGCGCAACAACTGCATCTGCTGCAACAGAAGCAGGCGCTGGTCTTGCAACCGGTCTTGGTTACATCGGTGCAGCTCTTGTTACAGGTCTTTCCGGTATTGGTTCCGGTATCGCCGTTGCATCTTCCGCAAGCGCAGCTCTTGGAGCAATCAGCGAAGACGGCAGCATCTTTGGTAAATCCATGATCTTCGTAGCTATGGCCGAAGGTATCGCTCTGTATGGTCTGATCATCTCCTTCATGATTCTTGGTAAACTTTGATTCCAAAACCGGAAGGTATTGATCTTCACCTTAAGTTGGAGGAATCATAAATGAAAATGTTCTTGATCAGTGATAACGTAGACACTCAGACGGGCATGCGCCTGGCCGGAGTGGAAGGCGTTGTCGTTCATGAGCGCGAGGAGCTTTATGATACACTGCAGAAAACACTGGCAGACAAAGAGATCGGAATTATTCTCCTTACAGAAAAGTTCGGGAAGGAATTCCCGGACATTCTGGAGGATGTCCGCCTCAACCATAAGCTTCCGCTGCTCATCGAAATTCCGGACCGCCACGGTACCGGAAGAGCGCCGGACTTTATCACTTCCTTTGTAAATGAATCTATTGGATTAAAACTGTAAGAATGCCCTGGAGGTGACACACATTGACTACTGAGGAAAAACTTCAGAATTTTTATAATCATTCCCTGGACAGTGCAAACCGTGAAGCAGAACGCGTGATCGGAGATCACCAGAAAGCTCTGGATAAGATTTTCGAGGAGCATAAAGCAACTGCAAGACGTCAGGCAGAAGAAGAAGTTGCTGCCGAGACCGAGAAAGCAAAACGTGATGTCAACAAGACACTGTCAGCGGATCAGCTTCATATCAGACGGAAGCTGTCCCGTAAAAATCTGGAATTAAAAGAAAAACTGTTTAAAGAAGTTCGTGAAAAACTTACCGCTTATAAAAAGGATCCATCCTATGAGGAGTATCTGGAGCGCAAAATCCGCGAAGCCGTTACGTTTGCCGGAAATGACAAACTGACCTTATATCTGGATCCGTCAGACGAAGCTCATAAGGCTTCCCTGGAGCAGAAACTCTCCGTAACCCTTACCATTTCGGCCATGCCGTTCCTTGGCGGCGTGCGCGCGGTCATTCCGGAGAAAAATATTCTGATCGATAATTCCTTCGAGACCCTTCTGAACGAAGAGCGGGAGAATTTCATCTTTCACGGAGGTGTAGAGCATGAATAAAACCGGAGTTATCTATGGAATCAACGGTCCGGTCGTATATCTGAAAGGAAACACCGGATTTAAAATGTCCGAGATGGTTTACGTTGGTAAAGAACGTCTGGTCGGCGAGGTTATTGCCCTGACAAAGGATACCACCACAGTACAGGTTTTCGAGGAAACCACAGGACTGAAACCAGGCGAAACAGTTACCGCATCCGGAGATGCCCTCTCCGTTACATTGGGACCTGGAATCCTGAACAATATTTTTGACGGTATTGAGCGTCCGCTGTCCGAGATTGCAAAGCAGTCCGGTAAATATATCAGCCGCGGCCTTACCGTAGATTCTCTGGATACAGAGAAAAAATGGGATGTCCATGTAACTGTTTCGGAAGGCGAAGAGCTGATGGGCGGCGCAATCATTGCAGAGACACAGGAAACCCGTTCCATCGTTCACAAATCGATGGTTCCGCCGGATGTCAACGGCACGGTTATCTGGGCTGCCAAAGACGGAAAGTACACCATCCTTGATCCGATTGTAAAACTGAAACTGGAAGACGGCACCGAAAAAGAGATCACACTGGCACAGAAATGGCCGATCCGTGTACCGCGTCCAACCCTGAAAAGATATCCGGCATCCGTTCCGCTGATCACAGGACAGCGTATCCTGGATACGATGTTCCCGATCGCAAAAGGCGGCACAGCAGCCATCCCTGGCGGATTCGGTACCGGAAAAACCATGACCCAGCACCAGATCGCAAAATGGTCTGATGCCGATATCATCATCTATATCGGATGTGGAGAGCGTGGAAACGAGATGACACAGGTTCTGGAGGAGTTCCAGGAACTGATCGACCCGAAGAGCGGCAACCCGCTGATGGACCGTACCACCCTGATCGCCAACACATCCAACATGCCTGTTGCAGCCCGTGAGGCATCTCTGTATTCCGGACTGACACTGGCTGAGTATTACCGCGATATGGGCTACGATGTAGCAATCATGGCAGACTCCACATCCCGTTGGGCAGAGGCACTTCGTGAGCTGTCCGGCCGTCTGGAGGAAATGCCTGCCGAGGAAGGTTTCCCGGCATATCTGGCATCCCGTCTGTCCGCTTTCTATGAGCGTGCCGGCATGATGCAGACCCTTTGCGGCGCAGAGGGAAGCGTATCCATCATCGGAGCCGTATCTCCGCAGGGTGGTGACTTCTCCGAGCCTGTTACCATGAACACCAAACGTTTCGTCCGCTGCTTCTGGGGACTGGACAAATCTCTGGCTTACGCCCGTCATTTCCCGGCGATCCACTGGCTGACCAGCTACAGTGAATACCTGCAGGATCTGTCGCCGTGGTACAAAGATCACGTAAACAAAAACTTCGTAGATATGCGAAACCAGTTAATGGGAATCCTGAACTCTGAGAGCTCCCTGATGGAAATTGTAAAACTGATCGGTAGCGATGTTCTTCCGGATGACCAGAAGCTGACCCTGGAAATCGCCAGAGTTATTCGACTGGGCTTCCTGCAGCAGAACGCATTCCATCCGGATGACACCTGCGTATCTCTGGAAAAACAGTACAAGATGATGGAAGTTATTCTTTATCTGTACAAGAAATCCAAAGCGCTCGTAACGATGGGCATGCCAATGTCCGTACTGAAAGAGGACAAGATCTTCGACCGCGTCGTTTCTATTAAATACGATGTACCGAATGACCGTCTGGATCTGTTTGACACATACAAAAAAGATATCGACACCTTCTACGATAAGGTACTCGAGAAGAATGGTTAAGGAGGGAATTCATCATGGCAATTGAATATTTAGGCCTTAGTGAGGTCAATGGCCCTCTGGTTGTTCTGGAAGGTGTAAAAAATGCTTCCTACGAGGAAATCGTAGAATTTACCGTAGACGGCAATGAGAAAAAACTGGGACGTATCGTTGCTGTATATGAAGACAAAGCCGTTATTCAGGTATTTGAGGGAACTTCGAGCATGTCTCTTACCAATACCCATACCCGTCTGACCGGACATCCGATGGAGATCGGACTTTCCGAGGAAATCCTGGGACGTACCTTCGACGGTATCGGAAAACCGATCGACCGTATGGGACCGATTGACGCAGAGGTAAGAAGAAACGTCAACGGCCTGCCGCTGAACCCGGTTACCCGTAAATACCCAAGAAACTATATCCATACCGGTATCTCTGCAATCGACGGTCTGACCACCCTGATTCGTGGACAGAAGCTGCCGATCTTCTCCGGAAACGGACTTCCGCACGACCAGCTGGCAGCACAGATCGTACAGCAGGCATCCCTGGGAGATTCTGATGAAAAGTTCGCAATCGTATTTGCCGCTATGGGTGTTAAATACGACGTAGCAGAGTTCTTCCGCCGGACCTTCGAGGAAAGCGGTGTATCTGACCACGTTGTTATGTTCCTGAACCTGGCAAATGACCCGGTTGTAGAGCGTCTGATCACTCCGAAGGTAGCGCTGACAGCTGCCGAGTACCTTGCATTCGAGAAAGGCATGCATATCCTGGTTATCCTGACCGATATCACATCCTTCTGCGAGGCTATGCGTGAGGTTTCCTCCTCCCGTGGAGAGATTCCTTCCCGTAAAGGTTATCCGGGATACCTGTACAGTGAGCTGGCTACGCTGTATGAGCGCGCCGGAATCGTACAGGGCGTAGAGGGATCCGTAACACAGATTCCGATCCTGACCATGCCAAACGATGATATCACGCACCCGATCCCTGACCTGACCGGTTACATCACCGAGGGTCAGATCGTACTGGACCGCCAGCTTCACGGCCAGTCTATTTACCCGCCAATCAGCGTACTGCCGAGTCTTTCCCGTCTGATGAAGGACGGTATCGGTGAGGGCTACACAAGAGCCGATCATCAGGACGTAGCGAACCAGCTGTTCTCCTGCTATGCAAAGGTAGGAGATGCACGTTCCCTGGCATCCGTTATCGGTGAGGATGAGCTTTCCCCGATCGATAAACAGTACCTGGTATTCGGTAATGAATTCGAGCATGAATTCATCGGCCAGGGAATGGATGAAAACCGTTCCATGGAAGATACGCTGAACAAGGCATGGGAGCTTCTTGGACTGCTTCCGAGAGAAGAGCTCGACCGTGTCAACACCAAGGTTCTGGATCAGTATTATCATCCGACCACCATTGATGCAGTAGCAAAAGCAAAGGCAGAAGCCGATGCCATGAATGAGTAAGCGAGAGGAGTGAGATCGGAATGGACCCGAATACCTTTCCTACCAAGGGAAACCTGATTCTTGCAAAGAACTCTCTGAAACTTGCCCACATGGGTTACGAGCTGATGGACAAGAAGCGGAATATTCTGATCCGCGAGCTCATGGGCCTGATCGATGAGGCAAAAGATATTCAGCGTCAGATCGATGTGACGTTCCGCGAAGCATATGCGGCGCTGCAGATTGCGAACATGGAGATCGGTATCACCAACGTACAGACCGTGTCCTATACCGTCCCGGTGGAGGAATCCATCCGGATTAAGACAAGGAGTATCATGGGCGTGGAAATTCCGCTGGTAGAGGCTGATCCGTCCGGACAGGCTCCGACGTATGCTTACTACAGCACGAAGGAGTCCCTGGATCAGGCAAGACAGGCCTTTGAAAAAGTAAAAGACCTGACCTTAAACCTTTCCATGATTGAGAACTCGGCATACCGCCTTGCTGCGGCAATCAAGAAAACGCAGAAGCGCGCCAATGCGCTGAAGAACATCACGATTCCGCATTACACCCAGCTGTCCAAGGATATCGCGGATGCACTGGAGGAGAAGGAGCGCGAGGAGTTCACACGACTGAAAGTCATCAAACAGAGAAAAAACAAGGCAAGCTGATAAGGCTTTCCCGGAATAGAGATGAAAAACCCGCTTGGGCCGCGAAGAGATTTGCGGTGCCGGGCGGGTTTTTATGTGTCATGCAAAAATATGTTTTTGGCTGTACTTTTTGTGCAAAAATTTTATAAAAATTTTCTATCTTTTTAAAATGGTCTTTGCTATAATATGTAAGGCGATTGTAAAGAAAAGTTAAGATTTTGTAAGCTGTAATGCTTTTTGGAGGCAGGAAGATGAAACACAAGAAACAGAAAAAAACGAAAAAAGCAGGACGCATTCTGCTGGCTGTGTTTGCAGTGCTGATCGGAACGCTTGGCGTGCTGCTGTTTACGTCCGAGCGCTGGATGCGGAAAACATGGCCGAATCTGAGCATGGAAGAGCTTGTTTACCAGTTAAAGGCTCCGATTGCCGGAACCAGCCATGATCTTCTGATGAGTTATGTCTGCTCAAGTGCGCTGATCGCAGCCGCAGCACTCATCCTTCTGATTCTGGTCAGCATTTTTCTTCGGGAAAAACGCAAAGCCCATGTGGCGTTCGGGATGATCTGTATCGCGGCAGGAGCCGCCAGCATTGTCTATTCCATCAATGACGTGTGGGCAGCGCTGGATGTAACAGATTATCTGAAAAATCAGAGCACGTACAATACCGTGGTAGAAGACAACTACGTAGATCCGGACCGCGTGAATATCACGTTCCCGGAACAGAAACGAAATCTGATCTATCTCTATCTGGAATCCATGGAGAGCACCTACGCAGACAAAGCCTCCGGCGGAGCATTCGATAAAAACTATATCCCGGAGCTGACCCAGCTTGCCGCAGACAACATCAGTTTTTCCAATTCGGAGCTGCTTGGCGGCGGCCAGCCTACCGTAAACGCAACCTGGACCATTGCCGGAATTTTCGCACAGACCTCCGGCCTGCCGCTCAGCATTGGAATCCAGCGGAACGAGATGGCATATCAGGACAGCTTCTTCCCGGAAATCAATACCCTGGGTGATGTCCTGGCGGATGAAGGCTACAAGCAGTATTTCTTCATCGGTTCAATCGGACAGTTCGGCGGCCGGGAAGAGTACTTTAAAGAGCACGGCGATTACGAAGTAGACGATTACAACTGGGCAATGGAAAACGGCCTGATCCCGGAAGGATATTACGAGTGGTGGGGTTATGAGGATGAAAAACTCTTCTCCTTCGCCAAAGACCGCCTGACCGAAATCGCAGCAGAGGGTGAGCCGTTCAACTTCACGATGCTGACCGCAGATACCCATTTCGAAGATGGATATCCGTGTGAACTCTGTGATGAGGAAAACGACGGCGACAACCAGTACGGAATGGTTCTGCACTGTTCGAGCAAACAGGTCACAGAGTTTGTTTCCTGGATTCAGCAGCAGGATTTCTATGAGAACACAACGATTGTGATCTCCGGCGACCATCTGACGATGGATTCCGACTTCTGCGAAGACATCGACCCGGATTACACCAGAACCGTATACAACGTGATCATCAACTCCCCGATCCAGCCGCAGCAGGAGAAAAACAGAAGTTTCACCACCATGGACATGTTCCCGACCACGCTTGCCAGCCTCGGTGCCACCATCGAGGGTGACCGCCTCGGCCTTGGAACGAACCTGTTTTCAGGTGAACAGACGCTTGCAGAGAAGCTGACCTTCGACCAGCTCAATGATGACCTCTCCCGGAAATCCAAATTCTTCGAAAAAATGGAAGAGCAGGTAACCTCCATCTGGACCAAAACCGACGAGGGCTGGAAGTTCTACATCGAAGACGAAGACCGCTGGGCCAAAGGCGAATGGGTCTCCCTGAACCCACACCGCTATGCGAACGATACCGAGCAGAGATACTACATCGATGCCAACGGCTATGCCGTGAAAGGATGGAAACTGATCGATGGAAAGTGGTACTACTTCTCCGTCGAGGGATGCTACCGTCTCCTGGAAGGACCTTGCGACGAACCGTTTGATGTGGATGAGTCGCAGTATTCTTAAAAAATAAAAAAGAGAAGGATTTTCGGCAGCAAAAAGCCGGGAATCCTTCTCTTTTTAATGCAGAATTGTGCCACTCCGCCTTTTGGCGGAATTTTCTGCATTTTTTGGTACAAAACGTATAAAGATTGTGAAATAAATAATTATCAATTGAATCATCTTACAAAACATGGTAAAATATGGCTATCAATCGGCGGACAAAGCGGAAAAAAGAAAGGGGATTTGAAAACAATGGGTTACAAATCAGACATTGAAATTGCACAGGAATGTACCATGCAGCCGATCACAGCGATCGCAGAAAAAGCAGGTATTGATGACAAATATCTGGAGCAGTACGGAAAGTACAAAGCAAAAATCGATTACAACCTGTTAAAAGACACCGATGCGGAGGATGGAAAACTGATCCTTGTTACAGCGATCAACCCGACACCGGCAGGAGAAGGAAAAACAACAACATCCGTAGGACTGGTAGACGGACTTTCCAAAATCGGCAAAAAAGCAATGGTTGCACTTCGTGAGCCATCCCTTGGACCGGTATTCGGCGTAAAGGGCGGAGCAGCAGGCGGCGGATACGCACAGGTTGTTCCAATGGAAGATATCAACCTTCACTTCACCGGTGACTTCCATGCAATCGGCGCAGCAAACAACCTGCTGGCAGCTATGATCGACAACCACATTTTCCAGGGCAACGCTCTGAATATCGATCCGAGAAAGATCACCTGGAAACGATGCGTAGATATGAATGACCGTCAGCTTCGAAGCGTTGTAGACGGCCTTGGCGGAAAGACAAACGGAATGCCAAGAGAAGACGGCTACGATATCACCGTAGCATCTGAGATCATGGCAGTTCTGTGTCTGGCAAGCGACATCTCAGATCTGAAAGAAAGACTTTCCAGAATCATTATCGGATATACCTACGGAAAAGTAGCTGAGCAGAAACCGGTAACCGCAGGCGATCTGCACGCAGAAGGCGCTATGGCAGCACTCTTAAAAGACGCTCTGAAACCAAACCTGGTACAGACTCTGGAAGGAACACCGGCCATCGTTCACGGCGGACCATTCGCAAACATCGCACATGGCTGCAACTCTGTAACAGCAACCAAAATGTGCCTGAAATTAGCAGATTACACCATCACAGAGGCAGGCTTCGGTGCCGACCTTGGTGCTGAGAAATTCCTCGACATCAAATGCCGTATGGCAGGTCTGAAACCGAACGCAGTTGTAGTCGTAGCAACTGTTCGTGCCCTGAAATACAACGGCGGCGTTCCGAAAGCAGAACTGAACGGCGAGAACCTGGAAGCTCTGGAGAAAGGTATGCCGAACCTTCTGAAACATGTAAGCAACATCACAAACGTATACAAACTGCCATGTGTCGTTGCCATCAACGCATTCCCGACCGATACCGAAGCAGAGCTGAAGCTGGTTGAGGAGAAATGCAAAGAGCTCGGTGTCAACGTTGTTCTGTCCGAGGTATGGGCAAAAGGCGGCGAGGGCGGCGTAGCCCTGGCAGAAGAAGTTGTCCGTCTCTGCGAGCAGCCGAACGATTTCACCTATGCATACGATCTGGAAGGCTCCATCGAAGAGAAACTGAACGCCATCGTTCAGAAGATCTACGGCGGAAGCAGAGTGGTTCTGACCGCAAATGCACAGAAACAGGCAAAACAGTTAGAGGCTCTCGGATTTGGCAACTGCCCGATCTGTATGGCAAAAACCCAGTACAGCCTGACCGACGATCAGACCAAACTCGGTGCACCGACCGGATTCGAAGTTACCGTACGTAACCTGAAAATCTCCGCAGGTGCAGGCTTCATCGTAGCCCTGACCGGTGATATCATGACCATGCCAGGTCTGCCGAAAGTTCCGGCAGCAGAGCGTATCGATGTAGACGCTACTGGAAAGATTACAGGACTGTTCTAATAACACAGGATATTGTCTTGAAAAGACAGAATAAAGCATGAAATAAAACACAGAAAAAAAGAGACATTCCTTCGTGAATGCCTCTTTTTTTACGTTTTTATTGCAAAATATTACAAAAGATAATATAATTTCTAATGATAACATGGAGAGAAAAGCAGATATAATATAGTAAAGGAGTTACTTACCAATGACATCGAAGAAAAAATTGAGAAGTCTTCTGGGCGGTACACTTTTTATGGCGCTGATGCTCAGCGTACATCCGACGACTGTTTCCGCGAGTGCTGTGGGGAGCAGCACGGTGATGGACCAGTCTGTGGAGACAGAGGATCAGCAGAGCGGGATACAGAGTGAAACGCAGACACAGGCTTCACAGGACAGCGGTGCTGTTATGCAGGCCAGTCAGAATGACTGGGTTAAGGCAGGCGACGGCGGCTGGTATTTTTATGAGAACGGACAGCTGAAAACAGGATGGCTTTACCAGAATGAAAACTGGTACTGGCTGGATCCGGACCGGAACGGCCGCATGGCAGAAAACAGCTGGTTCACATACGATAATAATCTTTATTATGCCAAGGGAGACGGAGCAATCTATAAAAATGGTTTTCAGGAAGTAGATGGAAATCTTTATTATTTCCGGAGCTGGGGTGGCATTCAGAGAAATGTGTATCTCAGCATCAGCGGAAAAATGTACTATGTACAGGAAAATGGTATCGTTGCCCGTGGAATAGTCAGAACAATGAATGGACATGGTGATCTCTGCGCATTTGATGATACGACGGGAGCGCAGATCACACAAAAAGGCTGGCTGAAAAAAGGCACATCATATTATTGGGTAAGAGAAGACGGCATCCTGCAGACCGGCTGGCTGCTGTACGATGATAACTGGTACTGGTTTGATGATAATGGTGTCATGATGGCATCCGGCTGGAAAGAAATCAACAACAATCTGTATTACTTCCGGAGCTGGGGCGGCATTTATAAAAACGGTTTCCAGAGCATCGGAGGAAACGAGTATTATTTCCGGAGCTGGGGTGGTGTATACCGAAGCACCTTCTTTACCGTAAAAGGAAAAACCTACATAGCGCAGAATGACGGATCGATCTATCATGCCAGTCAGACCGGCTGGGTTCAGCTGGGAGATCAGACTTACTGGATCAATCAGGATGGTTCTGTTCAGACCGGCTGGCTGAAGCTGGAAGGCAAATGGTACTGGCTGAAAGCGGACGGCACACGCGCTGCATCCGAATGGGTCACGTATGACAACAACCGATACTATTTCGACGGTGACGGTGTGATGTACACCGGAATGAAAGAGGTTGACGGAACAAGATATTATTTCCACAGCTGGGGCGGCGTTTACCGTAACGAATCTTTTACCTGGCAGGGAAAGAAATACTGGGCAAAAGATGACGGAACCTTCTATACCGGTGTCTGCGATATCAATGGAAAGAAATACTATTTTCTGGAAGACGGTGAGCAGATTACAAAAGAGGGCTGGTATCTGACCAACGGAACGTATTACTGGATCAACAAGGATACGTCGCTTCAGACCGGCTGGGTGAAATATGACAACAACTGGTACTGGATGAAAGAAGACGGTACGATGGCATCGTCTGAATGGATCACCTACGATAAAAACCGCTACTATTTCCACAGCTGGGGCGGCATGTACACCGGAATTCATACCATCGGCGGAACAAAATACGCATTCCAGAGCTGGGGCGGTCTGTACCATGATCAGACATTTACCATCGGCGGTAAAACATACTATGCCAATTCCGATGGAACATTTGCCACCGGCTGGGTGCAGAATGGCGGAAAAACATATTATTTCGATGAGGACGGTACAAGTCATACGGGCTGGCTGCTTCTGGACGGAACGTATTACTGGATCAACGCCAATGGAACCAGAAGAGATGACGAGCTGTTTCAGTATGACGGAAACTATTATTATGTAGACAAAAACGGCGTTATGGCGACAAGCGGCTGGGTATACTGGGATTATAACTATTATTATCCGAGAAGCTGGGGCGGCATGTACAAGAACGCGTTTATTACCTATGATAATAACCTCTATTACCTGGGATCTGATTCGAAAATGGCAATCGGCTGGCAGTCGATCGGTGGAAATACATACTATTTCCGAAGCTGGGGCGGCATGATAACCGGAAAACAGGTGATCAACGGAAAAACGTATGTGTTCGATGAAGACGGCAAGCTGGTACAGAGTCCGGACGGATTTGAACCATCCGCGCAGATCGGTGTCCGCACCGTACGGAACTTTCTGAAAAATGCACTGCTTCCGCTTGGAAATACGCTGTATATCTGGGGAGGCGGCCACACAGACGCAGAGGCAGAGAGTTACGGCGTCAATGCGCAGTGGAAACAATTCTTCAATACACAGGATTCCACCTACAACTATTCCGATCATCTGTATGAGTACGGAAAAGGTCTTGACTGTTCCGGCTATGTCGGATGGACCGCACATCAGGTGACGGAAGAGTATGCAACGACAACCTCCACCGAGATGCCGGCCTACTTTGCAAGAAAAGGCTGGGGAACCTGTGTGACAGGTGATACGTCCCAGAAATTTACGCCGGGTGATGTGGTCAGCAAGAGCGGCCATGTCTGGATGGTCATTGGCCAGTGCTCGGACGGCAGCGTGGTTGTCATTCATGCGACACCGCCGTATATTCAGCTTGGCGGAACCGTTTCTTCGACAGGAAGCATTAACAGCGAGGCTATTGAGCTGGCAAATGAATACATGAAAATGTATTATCCGGTTGCGTATGAGCGGTATGGTGTAAAAGTTCTTGACCGGTCCTATCTGACCGGTGTGAACCATTTCACCTGGAGCAGCAGTATCTTAAGCGACAGTGAAGGCTACCGCAGGAAGAAACCGGCAGAAATCCTGAACGATCTGTTCCATTAAAAATATCTTCTATAAAAAATAAGAGAGAATACAAAAAAACTTTGTGGTTCGTGTATTCTCTCTTTCTTTTTGCGCTGGAATTGTCTATACTAGAAGGTGCGTGAAAGACGCAGATCAGAAATACAAAAGAAAAAAATCTGGAAAATAAAAATACAAGGGGAGTAAACATGCGAAAGAGCTGGAAATGGGCGCTCTGTCTTGGCGCAGTGTCGTTGCTGCTGCTGGGCGGCTGCGGAAAAGAAAAGACGGAACCGGTGGATCTGGTACTGGTAACCGACGGCAGTGAGGTAGCCTCCGACGCCGTGTATCAGTCAGCATGGAACGGTCTTGCGCAGTATGGAGACGAGAGTGGTCTGAAATATGAAGCAAGTGTTCCGGCAGGACGGACAACAGAGGACTATGAAAACACCATCAAAGAGGCGGCGCAGAAGGGAGCATCCGTTATCGTCTGTGCCGGAACGAGCATGAGCCGCGCCGTTTACGACGCACAGCGCGACTGGAAGAAGGTCCGTTTTCTGCTGCTGGAGGCAGAACCGGTCAGTGAGAGCGGCCGCAGCCGTCTCCGCGGAAATACAGAAAGCCTGGAAATTGATGCATCTGAGGCCGGCTACCTGGCGGGCTATGCGGCAGTACAGGCGGGTTACACGCACCTGGGCTATATCGGACAGAAAAACGAAGAGAACGGAACAAAATACGGGACTGGTTATGCACTCGGTGCAGAGGCGGCCGCTGCGGATCTGGGGCTTGGAGAAAACAGCATCACGCTGGATTATACGTATCGGAAGAGCAGCAGCGTATCACCGTCGTATCTGGAAAAAATCAAAAGCTGGTACGGTGAGGGCGGACAGATTCTCTTCTCGGACGGTGCATCGTATCAGAATGTACTTGGCGCAGCAGCATCTGCGGCAGACGGGGCACTGATCGCAAACGGCGGCGTGGAGGAGTATGCCAATGCCGTGCTGAAAGTACGTCTGGATTATGGAACTGCAGTTTACAATGCGTTAAAAGAAATGAAACAAAAGGATTTTGAAGGCGGGAAAATTGTAACGCGCGGCGTGCCCGATCAGGAGATCAGCCTGGAATGGAACCAGGATGCGGTGCCGTCCTTTACAGAGGATCAGTACCGGGCACTCTGTGCGAAATTCTCCGCAGAGGACTTTTCAATCCCCGACGGCGATGCGCTTTCCTCGCCGGATCAATACAAATTGAGTTGTGTGAGTGTACAGAAGGTAAAATAACATGTATCGTTACTGTTCACGAATTGTTTACAAAAAGGCGGGATATTTTTCCTTGCATCTATTTGTGAATTGTGATATTATGTAAAAAGAATTGGGAAAAATATTTCAAAATTGTTACAGAATAATTGAATTTCTAAGAAACAGGTAAAACTGGAAACAGAAATCCTACATACAACGAATCAATTTGGGAGTGAAAGAATGAGAAAAAAATTTCTTGCCTTAAGTTTAGCAGTGATCGTAAGTGCAGCTCAGGTAATGACAGTAAGCGCCTCCAAACAGGAGCAGTTACAGCAGCAGCGGGCAGCACAGGCCGAGACCAGCGCACAGCTTGACAACGCAAAAGCAGAAATCGACGATCTGGAAACCAAAAAGAATCAGATTACCGGCGAGATTGATGACCTGGACGCACAGCTTGTCGTAACCATGGCATCCGTTGAAAATCTGAAAAATGAAATTGCAGAGAAACAGACTGAGATTGAAGATACTCAGAAAAAATTAAGCAATGCACAGGCAGAAGAGGACGAGCAGTACGAGCAGATGAAAAAACGTATCAAATTCCTCTATGAAAGCGGCGGAGACAACGGCTGGGCAGCACTGATTCTGGAAGGAAAAGACTTAAGCAGCATCCTGAACCAGGCTGAGTACACCCAGAAATTATACAAATACGACAGAGAGTGCCTGCAGGAGTACATGGATCTGGTACAGCAGGTAACGGATTACAGCAATCAGCTCGCAGACGAGAAAGCAGACCTGGAAGCCAGCGAGGCAGAGCAGGAAGCACAGCAGCAGTCCCTCGAGGAAATGCTCGAGCAGAAGAAAGCCGTTTCCGATGACTACGAGAACCAGATTGCAGACCTGAATGACATGGCTGCACAGTACAACGCAGTCCTGGCAGAGCAGAACGCAAAGATCCAGCAGATTCAGGAAGAGATTGTAGCCGAAGAAGCAGCAAAAGCCGCTGAGGAAGCAAGAAAAGCCGAAGAGGCACGTCAGGCAGCAGAAGCAGCCGAGGCAGCGCGCCAGGCAGAAGCTGCAAGACAGGCGGAAGCAGAAGCAGCCGCAAGCAGTGCTGCAAATAATACAACGACGGCAGGCAACACACCGTCCAGCACAGGAAGCTCCACCACGACAACAACACCGTCTAACGGAGGAAGCTCTTACGATGATTCTTCGTCCAGCGATACCAGCAGCTCCGGCAGCACCGGAAGTGCAACAGGAAGCGCCATCGTATCCTATGCAACTCAGTTCATCGGCAACCCGTACGTATGGGGCGGCACAAGCCTTACCAACGGAGCTGACTGCTCCGGCTTTATCATGAGCGTTTACGCACACTTCGGATACAGCCTTCCGCATTCCTCCAGCGCACTGCGCAGCGTAGGACGCGGCGTATCTTATGCAGAAGCTCAGCCGGGCGATATCATCTGCTACAGCGGCCACGTAGCCATCTACATCGGCGGCGGTGCAATCGTACACGCAAGCAATGAGCGCGACGGTATCAAGATCAGCAGCAATGCAGCGTATACCACGATTCTTGCGGTAAGACGTGTGGTTTAAAAAAGAATTACATAGTAAGAATTTTCAGATCCCGGGAAATAAAAAATCCCGGGATCTTTTTTCGTATTTTGCGGAAAAGCGGGTGCATCTGCGTTAAAACTGTGCTATACTAAAGCACATCGGAGATACAAGGGCGTATTGACCAGAAGAAGGTTAATGCGCCTTTTTTGCGGGAAACGAGCCAGAGTCTGTGCTTACACGAGACATCGGCGATTGCCATGAAAGCTTGGGAAATTCATGAAGTGTGTTTCTTGGGATCAGCAGGAAGGAGAAGGGAGAATAAAACATGAAACTGGAAAATTATGAAGTTCATCTGCCAAACTATTCCATCGGAGAGACTATTTACGACAAGATAGGCCCGGTATGTGAGTCGTATGGAAAGACCATTCTTGTAATTGGAGGAGAGAAAGCGCTTGCCGCTGCCTATGATAAAATCAAAGCAGCGGTGGATGAGACGAATCTTGTCATCATTGGAAAAGAGATTTTCGGAAAAGACTGCACGTATCAGACGGTCGAGCGTCTGCGGAGCATGAAACTGTATCAGCTTGCCGATATGGTTTTCGGCGTAGGCGGCGGAAAAGCGCTTGATACCGTAAAATGTCTCTGCATCACGGACGACAAGCCGGTTTTCACGTTCCCGACCATCGCATCGAACTGCGCGGCATGCACATCGGTTTCGATTATGTATAACGAGGACGGTACGTTCCTGAAACCGCATTTCTTCATCCGCCCGGCCATGCATGCGTTCATTGACACGGAGATTATCGCCAAAGCACCGTATCAGTATCTGTGGGCGGGAATCGGCGACACATATGCAAAATATTATGAAGCGACGATTTCCTCACGGAATGAGCGGCTGGAGCATTTCACATCGCTTGGTGTCGCGCTCAGCCAGATGTGCCGCAACCCGCTGCTGGCATACGGTCCAAAGGCGTTTGTGGATCACAAACAGAAGCTCTGTACTTACGATGTGGAGCAGGTCATTCTGGCAATCGTGGTGACGACAGGAATCGCTTCCATTTTCCTGACGAAGGATTTCACACCGGATTACAACAGTGGCCTGGCGCACGCCGTTTTCTATGCGCTGACCTCGTACCCGGTGATCGAGGAACGGCATCTCCACGGGGAAGTCGTAGGATTCGGCGTTCTGCTTGCTCTGCTTGTCGACGGACAGGAAGAGGAGTTCGAGAAAGTCTATGAACTGAACCGCAGTATCGACCTCCCGGTGTCGCTGGAGCAGATCGAGATTTCTGAGGGGCAGTGGAAGGAAAGTATGACGCGCATCCCGGAGATGTCCGATGTGAAACATTATCCGTACCGCGTGACACCGGAGATGCTCGATGCGGCGATGACAAAACTGAAGGAGAGGGTGAAGAAAGATGAGTAAGAAAAACAAAGCAGGATCGATGATTCTCGGCGTGGCGTTCGTTTGGTTCACCACCCATTTCGGAGGAGGCTTCGCTTCGGGAGCACAGATTTACAGCTATTATGTAAGATACGGTATCTGGAGTCTTTTTCTGCCGCTCTTTGCAATGGCGTACAACGGTGTGTTCTTTGCATACTGCCTCTATTTCGCGCGGAAGCATGAGGTTTACGATTATCGTTCCTATAATAATGCCTTTTACGGCAGATTCGCGCCGCTGTTTTCCAATCTGTTTGAGCTCTTGTACCTCTGCGTTATGTGTGTCGCTCCGGCCGTTGCCTTCGCAACCGGAGGGGCAACACTGAGTACCCTGACCGGTCTGCCGTACCTGCTCTGTACGTTTCTGATCGGAGCCTTTATTTTCGTCGTTTCGGTCTTCGGAACCGATCTGGTACGGAAAGTAGCATCGGTACTGTCGATCTGCATTATCGCCGGCCTGCTGATCGTCTACGTCCCGAACATCATCGCCGGAGCCGGAAACATTGCCGACACGGTGAGCGCCATGAAAGCCGCAGACCTCCCGTTCGGGAAAGCGTTGTATGCAGCGTTCGTGTACGGAACCTTTCAGCTCGCCAATGTCGCGGTTTTTGTCCAGCATGCGAAATCCTTTGAAAGGCCGGAGGACGCCGGAAAAAGTATGGCTCTCGGCACGGTGTTAAATGCACTGATGATGATTATGGTCGTTCTCGGAATTATGACCATATATCAGAATCCGGAAATGAGCCGGCAGAGCGTCCCGACGCTCTTTATGGTTCAGCAGGGCGTCGGCAGTAAATTTATGACACCGCTGATTTCTGTTCTGATCATCCTCGGTGCCGTATCCACAGCTGTCAACATGGTTGCCGCCATGGTCAAACGAATCCACGACGGCCTCGCCAAGAGAAGGGGAAATACCGAAACCCCAGGCAAAATTACCCGCACCCAGATTCTCGCCGCGCTTGTCTGCTGCATCGCGGATTTCCTTATCGCACAGTTTGGTCTGCTGACGCTGATCCAGAAGGCGTACAGCATCCTGGCATACCTGGCAATCCCGGTCATCTTGGTGCCGTACGTGGTGCACATGGCGGTGACGCGGTTTGATACGAAATGAAATATGCTGCCTGTTATGCATCATAGAGTAAAAAAAAATTGCGGAGTCCTGCAAAGAAAAGGGCTTCGCAATTTTTGTGTTTACAGGAAGGTTTGACTTAAAATGCAGGATAGGCAAAAACGAAAAATTACGTTAAAATAAACATACAAGTATTCCGAATAAAACAGAAGAAAAATCAGGGGGAATCTGATATGGAGGAGCGGAAAAGACAACGGGAAAGAAAATCAGCGGCATACTGGCTGAGCAAATGTTCTGTTTTGTATCCGATAGGCATCTTGTATGTGATGTATGTAAAACAGGTTGAAGTATATATTACAGAACTGTCCGTTCATATTTCGTCGGGGACAATGCTTTTTGCCTATGCGCTGTGCCTGATTTTGTGGCTGGCCTCACCCATTCGAAGCTATTGTGCAGATGGAACTGCAAATGAAGTTTTATTCTATGCATTTCCGCCGAGCATACTGATGCTGTTTTTATTTGCCCAATATTCACTGAAAATTGTGTTGTTTCTTGCAGCGCTGGATGGGATATTTTTTGTTACGGTTTTAAGAGATTTACATAGAAAAAAACGAAAATATTCTCCAAAAAAATTCTGGAGATTAAAAAGAAGTGACATAAATGCATTTCTGTTTGTTTCGGTATGCGTGTGTATGGTGCCGACGTGTATGATACTATATCAGAAGTTTGAATCTCCGTCCGGAGCGGCAGAACTTTACGAACGAGAAAAGGACTATAACCTTGTTCAGAATCAGGAGACCATTTTTTGGGAAAATAAAGAATTTCTGCTGAGCTTAAAGGAGAGCGAGTGGAGGCAAAAAACACTGGAAGAAAGAACAATTGCAGCACAGAAGATGGTACGGCTTGAAACAGAACGACTTGGAATTCCCGAAATTCCGCTGTATGTGAAAGAGACAGGATCATCGAATTGCGTTGCATTATATAATAACGAAGAGAACGAAATATGGTATGCTCCAGAGCATTTAACATCTCAGACAGCAGAAGAATTTTTTACGGGAATTTGCGAAGAATGTTATCATGGAATGGAGTATTATCTGCTGGAGCGAATGGACTGGAATTCGGAAATGGCAAATACTGCTTATTTTGAAGAAATGAGGAAGTGGAAACTAAATGATAATCGCTACATATCTGGACGCGACGAGGGCAATTCGTTTGAAGCATATCAATCGCAGCCTCTGCAAAAAAGTATGCCAGTTCGGAAACGGAAGCACTGATTCATTTTATTGCTGTGTATGGCAATAAATAATTTCTTTTTGACGGAACCCAACACAAAGCTTGGCCGGATACGGCACATGATTGTCCGATACTTCGCATCGGAGTGATGCATGAACAGCCTGTTTCAGAAAGAGAAAATCTATCGAAATGGGAGCTTTTCTATTTCTGAAACAGGCTGCCCCTGCACCACAAAATCACCGTCATCTCCATTTATAGCAATCCCCGAAAATAATGCAAAAAATTCAGCACCGCAGAGCGTGAATTACTGCGTCACAGATTTTCGTCGTACCCCGGTACGCCTTCAAATCTGTTCCTTGCAATTCGCGCTCTGCAGCACTGCCTTTTTTGCAT
>NZ_JBNMHD010000047.1:0-23525 GCF_050872605.1 Fusicatenibacter sp. | reverse complement strand
TAGAAAAGGAAGAAAAGCGAGCCTGCTTATACTCTGTACGATTATTGGAATCCGTGATACCGATACAGGCATAAATCCATGTTTTGTGGACATCAAGTCCACAGCAGTTAAATTTAAAAATTTTAAAAGACAAGTAACTATCTCCTGATAGAATAAGGATAAAACGGACAGTGACTGGTCATCCGGCGAGATCGAGTCGACTTCGGAAGAGATAAGTTTCCGGGCTACAGTTATGCGCCACTCATTGATGCCTTAACGGATGACCGACAACATATAAATATGCGAGGTTGCCGCTATACAGCCCCGCCACTCACCTCCACGTGTTCTGTAGTGTGTCAGTCTTATGGAACCATCATATCAGAAGGGAACAAAAATAGAAAGTGAAGGTAACCAACACGTTTCATGGCGCATTGGTGGCTTTCGCAGAAAGACGGGAAATAAATATGAAAATCAAAAAAGTACAAAGTGTATGTTTTATTTTGGCATGTATAGCAGCAACAGGACTGACAGGATGTGGGAACACAGATGGAACATCAAAGAAACACGAAGCAATTACCTTTATGGCTCCATATCTGGATGTGGACAGCTTTATAGAAGAAGTGCATAAAACCTATCCGGAGATTGAACTGGAAGTAGTTCCGTACAGCGGAGCAAATACAACGGTGTATCTGAACACAATACTGGAGGAAAATGATCTGCCGGATATCTGTACACTTTCCCTTTATGATCCGGAACTGCAGGATCTCAGTGACAGAATGCTTGACCTTTCGGGTTATGCTTTCACAGATAATTATGTAGAATCCCGTTTAAAAGAGGTATCCGATGATGGGGCAATCTATATGCTTCCGTCTGCGTATAACTGTTTTGGTATCACCTATAATAAGACGTTATTGGAAAAACATGGCTGGACACTGCCACAGTCTTTCCGGGAACTTGAGCAGCTTGCGAAGGAAGCAGAGAAAGCCGGGGTTCAGTTATGCCTGCCTCAGATCCAGTATCCGGGATATGGTTTCCAGTATTTATGCAATATTGCAGATACCGGATTTTTAAGCTCGCTGGATGGAAGACAGTGGCGGAAGGATTATCTGTCGGGGAAAGCAAATGTCAGTGACACGGAAGGCATGATGGACAGCATGGAATATATCAGGAAATGGAAAGAACTTGGTATGCTTGAAGGCAGTAACAGCGATCCGATCGATGATGCAGTGACAGATTCGATTGCCAGAAAGGAGAAAACAAATGAATAAAGAAATGACCGTAAATGGGAAAAGCTATACAATAATTAAATTGCTGGGAAAAGGTAAAGGTGGATATTCTTATTTGGCAGAGTCCGGAAATAACAGCTATGTTTTAAAGCAGATACATCATGAACCTTGTGATTATTATCAGTTCGGAAACAAACTTGAGGCAGAAATCAGGGATTACAAGAAATTGAAAGAAATCGGAATAAAGATGCCTGCCATGCTTGAAACAGATGTAAAAAATGAACGTATTTTGAAGGAGTTTATTGATGGTGACACGATTTATCAGTTGATTTTAGAAGACAAGATGAAAACTGATTATATCGGGCAATTGCATAGAATGTGTGCGCTGTTATATGCTACCAATACAAATATTGATTATTTTCCAACGAACTTTGTTGTACATAACGAAGAAATATATTATGTTGATTTCGAGTGTAACGATTACATGGAAGAATGGAATTTTGAAAACTGGGGTGTAAAATACTGGTCAAAGACACCGGAATTCCTGCAGTATGTGAAAGAACATTCATGATATAAGTATGATTTTGTTGGTATACTTTATGGCACAGTTTTCAGTTTGAAGGGGAAGAAGGAGAAGAATATGACAGGGCAGAAAACGAACAGGACAGACGAACAGTTGGAGCAGGAGCTGCGCAAGAGCAAGGGCGGCAAGCTGAGTGGAAAAATTCTCTCGTTGCTTGGAGTGGTGATTGCTGTGGCAGGTATCATCCTGGGTGGCAACCTTGTGCTGATTGTCATCGGTGGCGTGATCCTCGGCCTTGGGCAGATGGTACAGGGCAAGACCAAAGAGCAGAGTGACCGGCAGACCTTCGATGCCATTGCTCCGGACATCGTGGGAACCGTCTTTGAAAACGTACAGATGAACCCCGATCCTCCCCTGTTAGACGCAAACGACACCAACATTCCCCTGCCCAACCACACCTGTTGCAGCGGCAGTGGGTATATCCGCGGAACATATCGCGGCCTGACTACGGAGCTGTGTACCGTCCGGCTGACGGTTTAGGGGAACAGCTTAAAAGGATTGAGAGTGAAAAGCTTTACTTTCCAGAGCTTTCCCATGCGTAAAGACCAGAAAATAACGGAAAAAAGGCAGCACGGCAGAACCGCACTGCCTTTTTTCCGTTATTTTCTGGTCTTGCTATAGAAGGGAGCAGTTCAGCGTGACGACTCAAACGTAAACGGTGAAAGCTGATAAAAAGGTACTCAGTTTTCGCCGTTTACGATATAAGCAGAAGCTGATGCTGAAAAAAGCTGGTTCTATAACAGAACCAGCTTTTTTGTGTATTCATGGACGAACGGGGTCCCTGTTTTGTGAGAACGGACAGTCTCGTAAAAAAGAGAGGCCTGTATATCACTCTCAAAGGCGGCAAGTGCATCGCCGGTAAGAAGACGCGGGGCGTCGGCTGCCTTGGTAATGAGCGGCAGAGAAGAACGTCTTCTAATCTCTTTTAACAATGCACCGGCACTTTTTTGGAAACCGAGAACACGGTTATAGCCGGCCGGGTACAATGTTTTCTGGTTCAGAAGCAGATGCATCAGGGCGCGGCTGATGCGGGTATACGTCATTTCCTTTGTTTTAAGCTGCATGGCGAATTCTGAAAATGAGGAACATGCATAACGCAGGCGGAGGATACGGTTGGCGAGGTCCGGCGAAAGATCAAGATAAGAGGAAAGGGATTCCTTCGTTTCTGTGAGGAGCCGCGCGGCGAGGAGCAGGCTGAAATCATCGCTGGAAAGCAGGCCGTGTGCGGTGACGGCGTCCTGGAAAGCGGGATAGACTGATTCCGGCATGCAGGAGGCGAGCGCGGACAGTTCCGGATCCTTATGCGGATTGGAAAAAAGAAGATTCCGCATTGCTGTAGCAGAAGGGAGTGCCTGGGTGGAAAGCGCTCCTTCGTGGTAACCGCTGCCCTCCCGGCGGATCGTTACCGGCCGGATGCGGCTTTGTGACAGCAGAAGTGCCTGGACATATTCAATGCCTAAAATATTGTTTGGTTCTTTTAAAAAGGTATCAAGTTCTTCTTTTGAAAGCGAAGAGAAGGAAGCACTGTCAGAAAAATAAGCGGAAAGTGCCTGTGCGCGCGCTGTCGGGAACGAAAGCCCGTTCCGGAGCAGACCGGAGAGCAGTTCGCGGTATTCCTCCGGTTCGCGGAGCAGAACATCAGCGAGCTCCAGAAACGGCGCGGTGTTGCCGTATTCGCTGCCAAAGCAGAGATAGTCTACACAGCCAAGCGCAGTAAGAAGTGATACCGCCCCGCGTGCAAAATGCTGCGCACTGCCGAGCGCAAAGTGACACGGAAGCTGCAGCACAAGGTCCGCGCCGCCAAGAAGTGCCAGCTCCGCACGGTCGTGCTGATCGAGAACGGCAGGTGCGCCGCGCTGGACGAAATCGCCGCTCATAATCACGACAAGATAGTCCGCCCCGGTCAGCTCCCTGGCTTTTGCCAGCTGATAAGCATGGCCGTTATGAAAAGGATTATATTCTGCAATGACTGCGGTAATAGTCATAAAACGTACCTTCTTTCGAAAAAAATAGCACGATTCCAAACAGAGAGGAACCGCGGATCACATAGCCCTATCGTAACAAAAACAGAAAAGGAATGCAAGAATCCATCCGTTTTGGATTTTTTGTCCAGTTGTTTTGAATTTTATACTTGCGCGAGGACAAAAAGCGTACTACAATGAGAATATCGAGTAAATTTATCGAAAGGAGTCAAAAGATCATGGGATTTATTGACACAATTAAAGCAAGAGCAAAAGCAGACAAGAAAACAATTGTACTGCCGGAGTCAGAAGACAGAAGAACATATGAGGCTGCTGCACAGATCCTGAAAGAGGACCTTGCAAATCTGATCATCATCGGAAGCGAAGAGGCAGTAAAGAAAGGCAGCGAGGGACTGGATATCTCCAAAGCTACTATTGTAGATCCAGAGAAAAACGAGAAAACACAGGCTTATGTTGATAAGCTGGTAGAGCTTCGTGCAAAGAAAGGCATGACTCCGGAGAAAGCAAGAGAGACCATCCTGAATGACTATACATATTATGGCGTTATGATGGTTAAAATGGGAGATGCAGACGGACTTGTTTCCGGTGCCTGCCATTCTACCGCAAACACCTTACGTCCATGCCTGCAGATCTTAAAGACAAAACCGGGCACAAAACTCGTATCCGCATTCTTCCTGATGGTAGTTCCGGACTGCGAGTACGGCGATGACGGTGTATTCGTATTCGGTGACTGCGGTCTGAATCAGAACCCGAATCCGGAAGAGCTGGCTGCAATCGCAGAGTCTTCCGCAGAGTCCTACCGCATGCTGACAGGAAACGAGCCAAGAGTTGCTATGCTTTCCCACTCCTCCAAAGGAAGTGCAAAACATGCTGATGTAGACAAAGTTGTTGAGGCTACCAGAATTGCAAAAGAAGCAAACCCGGATCTCGCTCTCGACGGCGAGCTGCAGCTTGATGCCGCTATCGTTCCAAGCGTAGGCGCATCCAAAGCTCCGGACAGCAAAGTAGCAGGAAAAGCAAACGTTCTGATCTTCCCGGATCTGGATGCCGGAAATATCGGATACAAACTGGTACAGAGACTGGCAAAAGCAGAAGCATACGGCCCGATGACTCAGGGTATCGCAGCTCCAGTCAACGATCTGTCCCGCGGATGCTCCGCAGAGGATATCGTTGGTGTTGTAGCAATCACTGCTGTACAGTGCCAGGCACAGTAAGCACGAAAAAATCAATTACAAGCGGTTTTCTGGCCGGCTGCGGAGAACACAGGCCGGCCAGAAGTTTTAAAAAGAATTTTTGAAATAGGAGAATTTAGAAATGAACGTATTAGTAGTAAACTGCGGAAGTTCCTCTCTGAAATTCCAGCTGATCAATTACGACAACCGTGACGTCCTGGCAAAAGGACTCTGTGAGAGAATCGGTATCGACGGACGCCTCGTTTATGAGCCAAAGAACGGCGAAAAAGAGGTAACAGAAGCAGCAATGCCGACACACGTAGAGGCAATCCAGATGGTTCTGGACGCTCTGGTAAACGAGAAGAGCGGCGTCATCAAGAGCCTGGAAGAAGTAGATGCCATCGGACACCGCGTTCTGCACGGCGGAATGAAGATCACAAACTCTGTTATCATCGATGACGAAGTAATCAAAGTTATCGAGGAGTGCGCTGACCTTGGTCCTCTGCACAACCCGGCAAACCTGATGGGAATCAATGCCTGCATGAAACTGATGCCGGGCGTTCCGAACGTAGCAGTATTCGATACCGCATTCCATCAGACCATGCCTCCGAAAGCATATATGTACGGTATTCCGAAAGAGTACTATGAAAAATATGCAATCCGTAAATACGGCTTCCACGGAACTTCTCATAAATTCGTATCCAAGAGAACCGCAGAGTTCCTTGGCAAAGACTATAACGATCTGAAGATCATCGTATGCCATATGGGAAATGGTGCCTCTCTTTCCGCTGTAAAGAACGGCAAATGTGTAGATACATCCATGGGTCTTACCCCGCTCGAAGGTGTGATCATGGGAACCCGTTCCGGAGATATCGATCCGGCCTTTGTTGAGTATCTGTGCAACAAAGAGAACCTGACCGTATCCGAGGTTCTGAACATTCTGAACAAGAAATCCGGTATGCTCGGCATGACCGGCATCTCCAGCGATTACCGTGATGTATCTGCAGCAGCAGAGGCAGGCAATCAGGATGCCATCAACTGTCTGGAAGCATATGCTTACCGCATCATCAAATACATCGGTTCCTACATCGCAGCTATGGGCGGCGTAGATGTGATCACCTTCACCGCAGGCCTTGGCGAGAACGCTATTCCGCTTCGTGAGACCATCTGCAAAGCATTTGAGTTCATGGGTCTGGAATTCGATTCTGAGGCAAATAACTGCCGCGGCGTTGAGAAGATCATCACTAAAGAAGGCTCCAAGATTACCGCATGCGTGATCCCGACTAACGAGGAAATCGCAATCTGCGAGGAGACCGTAGAGTTAGTAAAAGGAAAATAAAAAATAATTCAAAAAGCAGTTGACAATTCTTACCTTCCCGGGTATAATTGGTAAAGTGTGATTAGGAGAACAATATGAAAATCAGTCTGACCAAGTTATTTGCGCAGGACGGAAAGTCCGAAAAGTATGAAATTCCGCTTACATCCGAAACTTTTTCGATCGGCGGGCAGGACTATCGGGTAATCGAAAAACATCCTGTTATCCTTGGCCTTACGCATGAAGGCAATCGTGTGATCACGATCACCGGTAGCGCAGACCTTACAATGGAGATTCCATGTGCAAGATGCCTGACACCGGTAGCGACTCCATTCCAGCTCGAGTTCGATCTGCAGATTGATCTGAATCTGTCAGAGGAAGAACGCGAGGAAAAAGAAGAGGACTCTTCGTTTGTGGAGGGAGACGAGCTCGATGTGGAAGAGCTGGTTCGTAATGAGCTCATAGTCCAATGGCCGATTCGAGTGCTGTGTAAAGATGACTGTAAAGGAATCTGCAGCCGTTGTGGTGCGAATCTGAATATTCAGACCTGTGATTGTGATACCACAGGGCTAGACCCCCGAATGGCTGCAATCAAAGATATATTCAGCAAATTTAAGGAGGTGTAACTATGTCCATTTGTCCTAAGAATAAATCTTCCAAAGCAAGACGCGATAAGAGAAGAGCAAACTGGAAAATGTCTGCTCCGAACCTTGTAAAATGCAGCAAATGTGGTGCTCTTATGATGCCGCACAGAGTTTGCAAAGCTTGTGGTTCTTACAACAAAAAAGAAGTCGTTGCAATGGACTAATATCCATCAGTCGGAATTGATCCGCTGGATCGATTCCGATTTGCAATGCAACGAAGAGGCTCCCGGTATCCGGGAGCTTTTTTGCGTTTCCGTAGGCCGCATATAAAAGATTTGACGCGATGCATTGGGATGTGCTATAATGGTCTCGTTGAAAAATGAAATAATATTGCAACATTTTCGTAACAATTATAAAAAGGAGTGCAAAGCATATGAAGAATAGACGAGTAATGTTTCTGGCAGCATGCATGTGCAGTGTAGTATTCCTCTCAGGATGTTCCACAGACAGTCTGATGGATAAAATGATGGGAACCACGACGACGGTTTCGTCTTCGGCCAGTGTAGATATTTCAAAAGAGGACAGCGATGCTGTTCATGTGGATGCCAGTCTGGAAAAGCCGGCTTTTACAGTGAATCCGGTGGAGAGTCTGGAAATAGAGTCTGGAAGTACCAATGGAAAGCTGACCTGTGAAGCAACGGTTTCCAGCGGCGGCACGGTGACGTATCAGTGGTATAAAAACAACGTCAATTCCAATGGAGGCGGAACTCTGATCGAGGGTGCGACAGACACAACGTATGTGCCGGATACTACAACAGAGGGAACAGATTATTACTATGTTGTAGCAACAAATACGGTTGATAAAACCGTTTCGATGGCGACAAGTACCGTTGCACAGGTAACTGTCGTTCCGGCTGGACAGTGGATTCAGGATGATACAGGGTGGTGGTACAAAAACAATGACGGCAGTTATCCGACATCCGCATGGAAAAATATCGGCGGATTCTGGTATGCATTCGATGGGAACGGCTATATGCGGACCGGCTGGTTTCAAGACGGAGACTCTTGGTATTATCTGGCGGATGACGGCAAGATGCAGACCGGCTGGATTACGGTAGATGGAAAAGAGTATTATCTAGAAGACAGCGGCCAAATGGCACATGACACAACCGTAGACGGGAAAGAACTTGGCTCTGATGGTGCAAAAGTTTCTTAAAAAGAAGATTTTGAAAAGAATTTTCAAGGATATCTGAAAAGAAAAAAAGGAGTGGATGGATTCTGCAAGAAAGCGGGGTTCTTCCGCTCCTGTTTGTTCTGCAGGAGAAAACAGCGGAGGGCATTTATGCTTGATTTTTGCAAAGGAGTTTAGTATAGTTAATACAGCACTTGCATAAGTGCTTTTAGAGCGTGGTTGAAAACGGTTTTTTGAAAGAAAAAGAGTTTTCAAACGCGCTTTAGAAAAGAGAAAAGAGGAAAAAACATGAGTGACTTAGTCAGAGTTGCAGTGGACGCGATGGGCGGCGATTATGCGCCTGTGGAGCCGGTAAGAGGCGCCGTTGAGGCCGTAAACGCAGATGAACGCGTCAAAGTCCAGCTGGTCGGCCAGGTGGATGTCATCGAAAAAGAACTGCAGAAATATATGTACCCGAAGGAGCGGGTTGAGATCGTTCCGGCAACCGAGATCATTGAGACGGGAGAGCCGCCGGTCAATGCGATCCGCCACAAAAAAGATTCTTCGATCGTTGTCGGCATGAAGAAAGTGCGCTACGGAGAGGCAGACGCGTTTGTCTCATCAGGGAGCACCGGCGCAGTCCTGGTCGGCGGACAGACGATCGTAGGACGCATTAAGGGCGTAGAGCGCCCGCCGCTGGCTCCGCTGATCCCAACGAAAGACGGTGTATCCCTTCTGATCGACTGCGGTGCGAATGTTGATGCAAGACCGTCCCATCTGGTGCAGTTTGCCATGATGGGTTCCATCTATATGGAACACGTTGTCGGCATTAAAAATCCGCGGGTGGGAATCGTGAATATCGGTGTGGAAGAAGAAAAAGGAAACGCGCTCGTCAAAGAGACGTATCCGCTTCTGAAAGAAAACCCGTATATCAACTTTGTGGGCAGTATCGAAGCAAGAGAAATTCCAAACGGAGCCGCAGATGTTGTTGTCTGTGAGGCGTTTGTCGGAAATGTTATCTTAAAGCTGTATGAGGGCGTCGGCGCGACCCTGATTTCCAAGGTAAAACAGGGCATGATGACATCTCTGCGCAGCAAAATCGGAGCCCTTCTTGTGAAACCGGCGCTGAAAGAGACACTGAAGTCTTTTGATGCCAGTGAGTACGGCGGAGCGCCGCTGCTTGGCTTAAAGGGACTCGTTGTAAAGACGCACGGAAGCTCAAAAGCCAACGAGTTTAAAAATTCCATTCTCCAGTGCATTTCGTTCAGCGAGGAGAAGATTCCGCAGAAAGTGCAGGAGCATCTGGCAGACTATAAGAGCAGCAGGGAGGCAGCGAAAGATGGAGTTTGAAAAATTACAGGAGATCATTGCGGATGTATTAAACGTAGATCCGAATGAAGTAACCATGGAGACAACCTTTGCAGATGATCTGGGAGCGGATTCCCTGGATGTATTTCAGATTGTGATGGGAATTGAAGAAGAATTTGATATCCGGATCGAAGCAGAAGAAGCAGAGCACATTGTATCGGTTGAGGATGCGGTGGAAGCGATCAAAAAGAAACTGGCAGAATAATAGAAAATGGCGAAGGGGCTGTTTGCTACAGGACAGCCCCTTTGTTACCGTCTGCAGAGTCTCTGCAAACGGTAACCATGAGGAAGGAAAGGCTTAAAACAGGTTATGAATAATATTGATAAACTCGTGGATTTGGAAAAGAAAATCCAGTATAAATTTCAGGATTTCGGATTGCTGGAGATGGCGATGCGCCATTCTTCCTACGCAAACGAGCACCACATGGAGCGCCTGGAGTGCAACGAGCGTCTGGAGTTTTTGGGAGATGCCGTGCTGGAAGTTGTATCCAGCGAATTTTTATACAAGACATTCCCGCGTCTTCCGGAGGGCGAGATGACGAAAAAACGCGCCAGCCTCGTCTGCGAACCGGCACTGGCATTCTGTGCCCGTGAGATTGACCTTGGCAGCTTTCTGCTCCTTGGAAAGGGCGAGGAGGCCACCGGCGGCCGTCACCGCGATTCGATCGTTTCGGATGCCATGGAGGCGACGATCGGTGCGATTTTCCTGGACGGCGGCTTTGAACCGGCAAAAACGTTCGTTCTGAACTATATCTTAAACGATATCGAACACAAACAGCTTTTCTACGACAGCAAAACGATTCTGCAGGAGCTGATCCAGGGTGAGACGGATGAAGAGATTGTCTACACCATCTTAAAAGAAGAGGGACCGGATCACGACAAGAGCTTCTGGGCACAGGTCAGCGTCGGAAAGAAAGCGCTCGGCACCGGAAAGGGCAGAACGAAAAAAGCGGCAGAACAGGCAGCGGCATACGATGCAATTCTTGCCAGAAAAAAAGCGTAGGTGAATTATGTATCTCAAATCCATTGAAATGCAGGGATTTAAGTCGTTTGCCAACAAAACCATTCTGCAGTTCCACGACGGTATTACCGGTGTTGTAGGACCGAACGGCAGTGGAAAGAGCAATGTTGGCGATGCGGTGCGCTGGGTGCTCGGCGAACAGAGCGCCAAGCAGCTCCGCGGCGGAAATATGCAGGATGTTATTTTCTCCGGAACTGAGACGAGAAAGCCGCTCGGCTACGCGTCGGTTGCGATTACCCTTGACAATTCCGACCACAAGCTGAACGTCGATTTTGAGGAAGTCACGGTGACGAGACGGCTTTACCGTTCCGGCGAGAGTGAGTATCTGATGAACGGCGCATCGTGCCGGTTAAAGGACATCAACGAGCTGTTCTACGATACCGGTATCGGAAAAGAGGGCTATTCCATCATCGGACAGGGTCAGATCGATAAGATCTTAAGCGGTAAGCCGGAAGAGCGCCGGGAGCTGTTTGACGAGGCGGCAGGAATTGTCAAATTCAAGAGAAGAAAGGCCGTGACCGAAAAGAAGCTGGCGGAAGAGCAGCGGAATCTGGTGCGCGTCAACGACATTCTCTCGGAACTGACAAGGCAGTTAGAGCCGCTGGAACGCCAGTCTGAGACGGCAAAGATTTATTTAAAGAAGAAAGAGGAATTAAAGATCCTTGATATTAATATGTTTCTGCTCGAGATGGAGCGCATCCGGAACGATCTCGCGAAAGTAGAAGACCGGTACCGGATTGCAGAAGAGCAGTTAAAGAGCACGAAAGAGGCTTTTGAGCATACGAAGCAGGAGTATGAAAAGCTGGAACAGGAGCAGGAAAAACTGGACCAGACGATTCTTTCTGCGCGCGATCAGGCGGGTGAGAATGCACTGAAACGCCAGCAGCTCGAAAACCAGATCGAGGTGTTGAACGAGCAGATTCATGCATCGGAGAGGAACAGCGACACATTAAGAGAACGTCTGGAGACGATCCGCGCGGAGAGCCGCACAAAGACGGCAGAAAAAAATACATATCAGGCAGAAAAGGACGGGCTTCATGAAGCACTTCTTGCGTCAGAGACGGAAAAGAGTGAGAAAGAGGCCGCTCTCTCGGAATGTCAGGAGCAGATCCAGGCAGTCGAGCTGCAGAGTGAACAGGATAAAAGCGAAGTCATCGGCCTTCTGAACCAGCGGGGTTCCACGAAGGGAAAAATGCAGCGCTACGATGCGATGCTCGAACAGATCGGCATCCGAAAGGCAGAATTAAGCCAGAGGGTGCTGCATTTAAAGACGAGCGAGTCCGAACAGAACGGGCAGATGGAAGAACTGCAGAACGCGTTTGAAGCGCTCGAAGAGACGGTAAGCAGCCTGAAACAGCAGTACCAGGAGGCAGATCAGAAGATTACCGCGCTGACGGTGGATCTCTCGAACCAGACGAAAGAGATGGAAGCCGGCCAGACCAATTACCACAGAGAAGCGTCAAGGCTCGAATCCTTAAAGAACATCACCGAGCGGTACGACGGCTATGGAAACAGTATTCGGAAGGTCATGGAGCAGAAAGAGCGGAATCCCGGCATTCACGGCGTTGTGGCGGATCTTCTGCAGGCAGAGAAAAAGTACGAGACGGCAATCGAGACGGCACTTGGCGGCAGCATTCAGAATATCGTCACCGACAATGAGGCGACGGCGAAATACCTGATTGAATATTTGAAACGGGGCCATTTCGGCCGTGCGACGTTCCTTCCGCTCACCAGTATGCGCGGGAAAAAAGCGCAGGTAAATGAAGAGGCGGCAAGAGAAACCGGCGTACTCGGCGTGGCAAATGCACTTGTTTCGTATGATCCGGTGTATGAGGGTCTTGTGGCACAGCTTCTTGGAAGAACGCTGGTGGTCGACACGATCGACCATGCCATTGTGATCCAGCGGAAATACCGTCAGACGCTCCGCATGGTAACCCTCGAGGGCGAGCTCTTGAGCCCGGGCGGTTCCATGACAGGAGGTTCGTTCCGGAACAACAGCAACCTGCTCGGAAGACGGCGTGAGATCGAGGAGCTCGAAAAGAGCGTACAGGGTCTTGCGAAGGAACTGCGGGAAATCCAGCAGGAACTTGAAGAGAAGAAAAATAAACGGAATGAAATCCGCGATCTCCGCACCGAGCTGAATGAAAAACTGCAGCGGCAGTACATCGAACAGAATACGGTGCGCCTGAATCTGGAAAAAGCGCGCGAGAAAAAGACGGAAATCCGTCTGGATTTTGAGACGCTGCAGAAAGAGAGCCTTGAAATTGAAAATCAGATCGCCGAGATTGAGCGGAACAGAAAAGTCATCGGTCAGGAAATGCAGGAATCGGTGGAGCGGGAAAGCACGCTGCAGGAGAACATCCAAAAGGCGCAGGAGGCGCTTACAGGGCTTCGCCGCCGGGAAGCAGAGTACACGAAGGATCTTGAAGAAATCCGGTTAAATTACGCAAATCTGTCCCAGAAGGATGGATTCCTTGCCCAGAACATCCGCCGTCTTGAGGAAGAGACGGGAAAACTGGAAGCGGAAAGCCGCACCATGCTGGAAAAAGCGGCGGAGGAAAAAGACGACGTCAAAAAGAAACAGCAGGACATCGTGGAGATCCAGAAGACGATTGTAGCGGCAGTGCACGCAAAAGAAGAGGAAGACCGCCGGATTGTGGAACTGCAGGAGAAAAAAGAAGCATTAAGCGCAGATCACAAAGAATTTTTCGAGAAGCGGGATCAGCTCTCCGACCAGATTTCCCTGATGGACAGAGAGTGCTTCCGTCTGAACAGCCAGAAAGAAAAGCTGGAGGAGACAAAAGAGGCACAGACCTCGTATCTCTGGGAAGAGTACGAAGTGACACCGGGCCACGCAAGAGAGTTCCAGATGGAGGAGATTCCGGAGCGCAGTGAATTAAAGCGGCGTGTGCTGGAAGTAAAAGATGCGATCCGGAAACTTGGCTCTGTCAATGTGAATGCGATTGAGGAGTACAAAGAGATTTCGGAGCGTCACGCATTTCTTGATGCACAGCACACCGATCTTGTCAAAGCGGCGGAAACACTGCAGGGCATCATCGATGAGCTGGATGCCGGTATGCGCAAGCAGTTCACGGAAAAATTCGAGGAGATCCGGAAAGAGTTTGACCGCGTGTTCCGCCAGCTGTTCGGTGGCGGAAAGGGAACGCTGGAGCTCGAGGAGGACACGGATGTGCTCGAGGCAGGTATCCGCATCATCTCCCAGCCGCCGGGAAAGAAACTGCAGAATATGATGCAGCTCTCCGGAGGCGAGAAAGCGCTGACCGCGATTGCACTGCTTTTTGCAATTCAGAACTTGAAGCCGTCCCCCTTCTGTCTGCTCGACGAGATCGAGGCGGCGCTCGACGATTCCAACGTAACGCGTTTTGCGCAGTATCTGCACAAGCTGACAAAAAATACCCAGTTCATTGTCATTACCCACAGGCGCGGTACGATGACGGCGGCAGACCGTCTGTATGGCATCACGATGCAGGAGAAGGGTGTTTCTGCCCTTGTTTCTGTCGATTTGATCGAGGGAGAACTGGACAAATAGAAACGAATAAGATACAATACGAAAGAAGTAAGATAGAAAAGATAAAGGGAGGCGAACGGTATGGCGGAGGAGAAAGTAGGCTTTTTCAAACGTCTTGTCAACGGCCTGACGAAGACCCGAGACAGCATTGTAGCTGGAATTGATTCTATTTTCAGCGGCTATTCCAACATTGATGACGATTTCTATGAGGAGATCGAGGAGATTCTCGTCATGGGAGATATCGGCATCAATACAACGACCAAAATTATTGACCACTTAAAAGAGCGGGTGGCAGAAGAGCACATTACCGATCCGGCAGAGTGCAAACGGCTTCTGATCGAGAGCATCAAAAAACAGATGGATGTAGGCGATACAGCCTATGAATTTGAAAACCGGAAATCGGTAGTGCTGGTGATCGGTGTCAATGGAGTCGGAAAAACGACCTCCGTCGGAAAACTGGCCGGCCTTCTGAAGGATCAGGGAAAAAAGGTTGTTCTTGCGGCAGCAGATACGTTCCGTGCAGCGGCAGGCGAGCAGCTCACCGAGTGGGCGCACCGTGCCGGCGTGGATATCATCGGCGGACAGAACGGAGCAGATCCGGCGTCCATCGTGTACGATGCAGTCGCAGCGGCAAAAGCCAGAAATGCGGACGTGCTGATCTGTGATACGGCAGGAAGACTTCACAACAAGAAGAATCTGATGGAAGAGCTCCACAAGATTTACCGGATTCTGGAGAAAGAGTACCCGGAGGCATACTTGGAAACGCTGGTGGTGCTGGATGGTACCACGGGCCAGAATGCGCTGCAGCAGGCAAGACAGTTTGCAGAAGTGGCGAATGTCACAGGCATCATTCTGACGAAGCTGGACGGAACTGCAAAGGGCGGTATCGCCGTTGCCATCCAGTCCGAGCTTGATATTCCGGTCAAATACATCGGCGTGGGCGAGAGCATCCACGATCTGCAGAAATTTGATGCAGACCAGTTTGTAAATGCACTGTTCCATACATCCGAAGAGAATGCTTAAAAAAGACAACAAGGAGAAAAGACTATGGCAGAAGAAATGCTGACACTCCCGAAATTTGAGGAAGCGTCTGAAATCGTAAAAAAAGTAACACAGGAGACCAAACTGGTTTACAGCAAATATTTCAGCGAGCAGACGGGAAACAAAGTCTACTTAAAACCGGAAAATATGCAATTGACCGGCGCCTATAAGCTGCGCGGTGCCTATTACAAAATCAGCACCTTAAGCGAAGAAGAGCGCGCAAAAGGACTGATTACCGCATCGGCAGGAAATCATGCACAGGGCGTTGCGTATGCGGCAAAATGCTACGGTGCAAAGGCTGTCATCGTAATGCCGACTACCACACCGCTCATCAAAGTAGAGCGTACCCAGAGCTACGGCGCTGAGGTTGTTCTGTACGGAGATGTGTACGATGAGGCATGTGCAAAAGCATACGAGCTTGCGGCAGAGCATGGCTATACCTTTATTCACCCGTTCGATGATCTGACCGTTGCAACCGGCCAGGGAACCATCGCCATGGAAGTAATTCAGGAGCTTCCGCTCGTAGATTATATCCTTGTTCCGATCGGAGGAGGCGGACTGGCTACCGGTGTTTCCACACTGGCAAAACTGCTGAAACCAAACATCAAAGTCATCGGTGTTGAGCCGTCCGGAGCAGCCTGTATGAAGGCTTCCTTTGAAAAAGGCGAGGTAACAACCGTATCTCCAGTCAGCACAATTGCAGACGGTACTGCAGTACAGACACCGGGATCCAAGATTTTCCCGTATGTAAGACAGAACCTGGACGAGATCATTACCGTGGATGATGATGAGCTGATCGTAGCATTCCTTGATATGGTAGAAAACCACAAGATGATCGTCGAGAACTCCGGTCTTCTGACCGTGGCTGCGTTAAAACATCTGGATGTCAAAGGCAAAAAGATCGTTTCGATCTTAAGCGGCGGAAATATGGACGTTATCACCATGTCTTCCGTCATCCAGAACGGACTGATCCAGAGAGACCGTATCTTTACTGTATCCGTTCTTCTGCCGGATAAACCAGGCGAGCTGGTACGCGTTTCCCAGGTGATTGCAAACGAGAACGGAAACGTCATCAAACTGGACCACAACCAGTTCTTCACCACGAACAGAAGCGCTGCAGTAGAGCTCCGCATCACAATGGAGGCATTCGGCACCGATCACAAGAACCGTATCGTCAAAGCGCTGGAAGAGGCTGGCTATACACCGAAGATTGTAAGACCGAACCTGTAAAAACAGAAATTGCAGAGAAAATTCTGAAAAAAAGAAAAATAAAAAAATCAGAGGGATCCGGAAAGGAATTTCCTCTGATTTTTTTGAAAGAAAGATAGTTTAGAAAATAAAAAAGAAGAGCAGCAGAAATTTTTATCTGGATTTTGTCTGGTCTGATTCTTTTTGAACAGGAAAAAACCCCTGCATACACAAGGGTTTTCGTTCTGCGGAAGATGGGACTTGAACCCACACGATCGCAATGACCACCAGATCCTTAGTCTGGCCTGTCTGCCAATTCCAGCACTTCCGCACGTTATGTAGTTCTTTAAATTTCATGCGGAAGATGGGACTTGAACCCACACGATCGCAATGACCACCAGATCCTTAGTCTGGCCTGTCTGCCAATTCCAGCACTTCCGCATGTTCTTTAAGTTTTTGTCATCTCGCTGACGACAAGATGTATTATAGCACCAGAGTTGTAAGTCGTCAACACTTTTTTTGAAAAAATTTGAAAAATTTGAAAAATAAAAAAGGAAATCGGAATCAGGCACCGAATATAGGAAATAGGAGGACAATGAAAAGAACTGTTACAGGCATATTACCGGGAAAGAGGTGGTCTTCGTTTGAACTTGAGAGAATCGTTTGAAGAACGGGAATTTCAGGAGCTGAGTCCTTATGCGGCGCACAGCCGGAATTCCAGAGGAAGGGACCGATATGAACCGGAGTGTGACATCCGCACCGTCTACCAGAGAGACCGGGACCGGATTCTCCACTCCAAAGCCTTTCGCAGGATGAAAGACAAAACACAGGTGTTTCTCGCTGCGCAGGGAGATCATTACCGGACCCGCCTGACGCACACGCTTGAGGTGTCCCAGATTGCCCGCACGATTGCGCGGGCGCTGAATCTGAATGAGGATCTGACCGAAGCCATTGCGCTCGGCCACGATCTCGGGCACACGCCGTTCGGCCATTCCGGGGAAGCGGCGCTCAATGCGGTGCATCCCGGGGGCTTCCGCCACGCGGAACAGAGTGTCCGTGTCGTGGAGGTTCTGGAAAAGGAAGGACAGGGTCTGAACCTGACCTGGGAAGTGCGGGATGGGATTCTGAACCACCGCACGGCGGGAAGACCGTCGACCCTGGAGGGACAGGTTGTGCGTCTCTGCGACAAGATCGCCTACATCCACCACGATATGGACGATGCCATCCGTGCCGGCATTTTAAGCGAGGATGACATCCCGATTACGATCCGCGTCGTTCTTGGCGATACGTGCCGCGAGCGGCTCAATACGCTGATCCACGATATTGTGGAGCAGAGCCGCGGAACGGAGTATGTGCGCCAGTCGGCGGAGATTGCCGAGGGCATGCGCATGCTGCGGGAGTTGATGTTCGCGAACGTCTATCGTAACCCGGAGGCGAAAAAAGAGGAAGAGAAGGCAAAGAAGATGCTGATTTCCCTCTACACCTACTACCAGGAGCATCCGGAGCAGATGTCCCGCGAGTACCGGAATCTGATCGGGTGCGGCGAGGACAAGACACAGGTGGTATGCGATTACATTGCCGGTATGACCGATCAGTATTCCATGCACAAATACGAGGAGCTGTTCGTGCCGAAAGCCTGGGCGGTTTATTAGATACAGGGAGGAAAAAATGCGATATTCCGATGATTTAGTGGAAGAAATTCGTATGAAAAATGACATCGTAGATGTGATATCCGGCTACGTAAAGCTGACAAGAAGAGGAAGCTCTTACTTCGGGCTCTGCCCGTTCCACAATGAGAAGTCCCCTTCCTTTTCCGTCAGCCCCGGAAAGCAGATGTATTACTGCTTCGGATGCGGAGCCGGAGGAAATGTTTTCACATTTTTGATGGAATACGAAAACTTCACGTTTGTGGAAGCCTTGAAATTTCTGGCTGACCGGGCCGGGGTGGAGCTTCCGCAGATGGAGTATTCGAAAGAAGCAAAGGAGCAGGCGGATTTAAAGAACACGCTGCTGGAGATCAACAAGCAGGCGGCGAAATTCTATTATTACCAGCTCCACACCGAGCGCGGAAAGCAGGGCTACGATTACTTGAAGGGCCGCGGCCTTTCGGATGATACGATCCGGAAATTCGGCCTTGGCTACTCCGATAAGTACGGAAGCCTGCTGTACCGTTTCTTAAAAGAAAAAGGGTATGACGATGAAACCCTTCGTCAGTCGGGCCTGTTTCTGGCGGACGAGGTGCACGGCATGCAGGACAAGTTCTGGAACCGTGTCATCTATCCGATCATGGATGCCAACAGCCGCGTGATCGGCTTCGGAGGCCGTGTGATGGGGGATGGAAAGCCGAAATACCTAAACTCGCCGGAGACAAAGATCTTCGACAAAAGCCGCAACCTCTATGGGCTGAACCTGGCGCGCTCTTCGCGGAGAAAAAATCTGATCATCTGCGAGGGCTATATGGATGTCATCTCCATGCACCAGGCGGGCTTCAACAACGCGGTGGCATCTCTTGGAACGGCGCTCACCTCGCTGCAGGCGGGGCTCATGAAGCGTTACACCGACGAGGTCCTTGTAATCTACGACAGTGACGAGGCGGGTGTCAAAGCAGCACTCCGTGCGATCCCGATGCTGAAAGGCGTCGGTCTTACCACGCGTGTCGTCAATTTAAGGCCGTATAAGGACCCCGATGAGTTTATCCAGCACGAAGGCTGTGAGGCGTTCGAAAAACGGCTGGAGGAGGCGGAAAACAGCGTTCTGTACGAGATCCGTATGAAGGAGCGTGACTTTGACCTTGCCGATCCGCAGGGCAAATCTGATTTTCTTCATGAAGCGGTGCGCCGCCTTGTAGCAATTGAGGATGAGATCGAGCGGAACAGCTATCTTGAGGCTGTGGCGGGAAAGTACGGCATTGCCGTCGAGGTACTGCGCAAGCAGGTCGGCCAGATGGCACTCTCGGGAGCCGGAAGGACGGAGAGCGTAAAGCCGCGGAATACAGCCACAAACAAAAAAGAAAAAGAGGGCGGCGTCGAAAAAGCACAGAAGCTGATGCTGACGTGGATGACCTCTTATCCGGCGCTCATTGGAAAGCTGGAAAAATATATTACGCCGGCGGATTTTACCACCCCTCTCTACCACCAGATTGCAGAGATGATTGTGCTGCAGTACCACGAGGGTGGCGTAAATCCGGCAAAGCTTTTGAATCAGTTTGTTGATTCCGAGGAGCAGAAAGAAGTTGCGGGCCTTTTTAATGCCAGAATCCCGCTGGAGACAGAGGAGGAAAAACGGCGCGCGCTGCACGATGTGATCTGCAATATGAAAGAGAACAGTATTGCATATCAGTCGGCGCATATGAATGTGACCGATATGGCGGTGTTGCAGAAATTGATGGCAGATAAAAAGAGCCTGGAGCGGTGGAAAGCAGGGGAACTTCCGGAATTCACTTTTTAAGCAAAACTGGATACCAAAGAAAAACCCTGGAATCTTCTGTTCTGCGTGTTTAATTTCGCAGGGCAGGGACAGAATATATACAAGCTATGGAAGGATGGACAGTCAATGGAGTTCGATAAAGCAAAATTTATGGAAAAATTAAAAGAGCTGGTAGCATACGGCAAGAAGAAAAAGAGCGTCCTGGAATATCAGGAAATCAACGACTTTTTCCGCGATATGCCGCTGGATGCGGAGCAGATGGAGAAGGTATTTGAGTACCTGGAGGCAAGCGGTATCGACGTACTGCGTCTCTCCGATATGACCGAGGATCCAAATGCGGCAGACCGCGATCTTCTCCTTCTGGACGACGATGACATCGACCTTTCCGAGGAAGAAGAGATCGATATGGAAAACATCGACCTTTCCGTTCCGGAAGGCGTCAGCATTGAGGACCCGGTCCGCATGTACTTAAAAGAGATCGGTAAAGTGCCGCTTCTTTCCGCAGAGGAAGAGATCAAGCTGGCACAGAGAATGGAAGAGGGCGATGAGGACGCGAAAAAACGTCTGGCAGAGGCCAACCTTCGTCTCGTTGTTTCCATTGCAAAACGTTATGTCGGCCGCGGCATGCTGTTCCTGGATCTGATTCAGGAAGGTAACTTAGGCCTGATCAAAGCGGTTGAAAAATTCGATTACCGCAAGGGATACAAATTCTCCACCTATGCAACCTGGTGGATCCGCCAGGCGATCACAAGAGCGATTGCAGACCAGGCGAGAACGATCCGTATTCCGGTTCATATGGTAGAGACCATCAACAAGCTGATCCGCGTTTCCCGTCAGTTACTGCAGGAGTTAGGCCGCGAACCTACTCCGGAAGAGATCGCAGAGGAGATGCACATGTCCGTAGAGCGTGTCCGTGAGATCCTGAAAATTTCTCAGGAGCCGGTTTCCCTCGAGACACCAATCGGTGAGGAAGAGGACAGCCACCTCGGCGATTTCATCCAGGACGACAATGTGCCGGTACCGGCAGATGCGGCAGCATTTACGATGCTGAAAGAGCAGCTTGAGGATGTGTTAAGCACGCTGACCGACCGTGAGCAGAAGGTTCTGCGTCTCCGTTTCGGACTTGATGACGGCCGTGCGAGAACCCTCGAAGAGGTTGGTAAAGAGTTCAACGTTACAAGAGAGCGTATCCGCCAGATCGAGGCAAAAGCGCTTCGAAAGCTCCGCCATCCGAGCCGTTCCAGAAAACTGAAAGATTATCTGGACTAAGTTTTCGGTCAGGAGAAAAGACATGCAGTTATCAAAAAGACTTTCCGCGGTAGCGGAATTTGTCACCCCGGGCGGCTGCCTGGTCGATGTGGGAACGGATCACGGCTATGTGCCGATTGCGCTGCTGGAACAGAAGAAGATTTCCTCCGCAATCGCCATGGATGTGAACCGCGGACCGTTAGAGCGGGCCAGGGAGCATATCGCGCAGTATAATATGGGGGACTACATAGAAACACGGCTTTCCGATGGCCTTTATGCCCTGCAGGCGGGGGAGGGGGATTCTCTCCTCATCGCGGGCATGGGCGGCGGGCTCACCGTAAGGATTTTAAGTGAGGGTGAGCCGCTGCTGTCCGGCTTTGGTGAGTTAATTCTGGAGCCGCAGTCAGATATCGACCGCGTGCGCGCATGGCTGCTGGAGCACGGATTTTACCTTGCACAGGAGAATTTCGTGGAGGAGGATGGAAAATACTATCCGATTCTGCGGGCAGTGCCGGGAGAAAGAGAAGAACTGAAGGCAGAAGAGCTTTTCTATGGGCCGCGCCTTCTGGAAAACCAGAATCCGGTGCTTCTGGAATATTTGCGAAAGCAGCAGAAGCAGAATGGGATGCTGATCGAACAGCTCTCCGGCAATCCGGGCGAGAAGGCGGTGCAGCGTCTGGGTGAATTGAAAGAGAAAGAAGAGATCTTGGAACGTGCACTGGCACGGTTCCATACGATATAACGACAGTGTTTTATTAGGGGGCGTGTCTGAAAATTTCAAGGTTTTGTGATTTTCGGGCGCGCCTTTGTTTTCACTTCTGAATTGTCAGAAAGTTTCGTGAAAAGGAGGAATTACAATTGATTCGGGTAACAATTGATGGAAAAGAATATGAATATCCGGAAAACTGCTCTTATTACGAGATTGCGAAGGATTTTGAGAAAGATATGGATGCGCCGATTGTCCTGGTGAAGGTGGACGGACGGCTGAGGGAGCTACACAAGCAACTCAAGAAAGACTGTGAACTGGAATTTGTGACGACAAAAGATGAGATTGGACACAAGACGTATCAGAGAAGCCTCTCCCTGCTGCTGGTGAAAGCGGTGTACCATGTGGGCGGCTACGATAAGATCCGCCATGTGATGCTGCATTTCTCGGCGGGATCGGGATTTTTCTATACGGTCGACGGCGATATCACACTGGATCAGGCATTCCTCGATGAAGTGAAGGCTTATATGAAGGATCAGGTGGAAAAGGCGGTGCCGATTTACAAACGGAGCGTGGATACGCACGAGGCACGTGAGCGGTTCCGGCTGCACGGCATGACGGATAAGGACCGCCTGTTCCGCTACCGTCGTGTTTCCCGGGTGAATCTGTACAGTCTCGGGGATTTTGAAGATTATTACTATGGATTTATGACGTACGATACGAGTTATCTGAAGTATTTTGATCTCTATCTGTACGATGATGGTTTCGTGCTGCAGATGCCGGAGAAGAAGGCTCCGGAGACGGTGCCGGCGTCGAATCTCTCGCCGAAGGTATTCCAGGTACAGCGGGAATCGGAGCGATGGGGCGAGCAGATGGGAATTTCGACGGTTGCGGATCTGAATGAGCGCATCACAAAGGGAAATATCCAGCAGATGATGCTGATTGCGGAGGCGCTGCAGGAGCAGAAGATTGCGAAGATTGCGGAGCAGATTGCGGAGAAAAAGACGGTGAAGTTTGTGCTGATCGCGGGTCCATCCTCTTCCGGCAAGACGACGTTCTGCAACCGGCTTTCGATCCAGCTCTCGGCGCATGGGCTGACGCCGCATCCGATCAGTCTCGACAATTACTATGTGAACCGGGTGGATACGCCGCGGGATGAGAATGGGGAGTATGATTTTGAGTGCCTGGAGGCACTGGATATTGATCTGCTGAACCAGGATATGACGAAGCTTCTGAATGGAGAGCGTGTGGAGCTGCCGTATTTTAATTTTAAGACGGGCAAGCGCGAGTACAAGGGGAATTTTATCCAGATGAAGGAGACGGATGTGCTGGTGCTGGAGGGCATCCACGGGCTGAATGAGAAGCTGACGTGGTCGCTTCCGGCGGAGAGCAAGTTCCGGATTTATATCAGTGCGCTGACGCAGATTAATGTGGATGAGCACAACCGGATTCCGACGACGGACGGGCGTCTGATCCGGCGGATGGTGCGCGACAGCCGGACGCGGGCAACGTCGGCGAAGGAGACGATTGCGATGTGGCCGTCGGTGCGCCGCGGCGAGGACCGGAATATTTTTCCGAACCAGGAGAAGGCGGATGTGATGTTTAATTCGGCACTGGTGTATGAGCTTTCGGTTCTGAAGCTGTATGCGGAGCCTCTGCTGTTCCAGATTGAGGAGGGGGAGCCGGAGTACCAGGAGGCGAAGCGGCTGCTGAAGTTCCTGGATTATTTTGTCGGGGTGCCGATTGAGGATATTCCGAAGAATTCGATCCTCAGGGAGTTTGTGGGGGGAAGCTGTTTTGATGTGTAACTCTCGCGGAGCGTGTTTCTCAACACGACAAACGCATGAACAGAGATTTCGCTTTTAGAAAATAATATCCCCGTTTTGCCGAGAGCGCATCCAGCAGAATGGGGAATTCCCTTATTGAAAGAAAAATCACTGTTTTTTCTGGATAAACAACCAAAAAGGACACCTTTTATTGTATAAT
>NZ_JBNMHD010000046.1:0-24821 GCF_050872605.1 Fusicatenibacter sp. | reverse complement strand
TGAGCCAGGATCAAACTCTCTGATAAAATGTTTGTTCCAAGTTCAAAATCAACATACTAGCTAATTTATCCCTTTTACTGTTTTAAAGGATCTTTCGATCGTTTTGAATTACTTATTCAGAACTTTCGAGGATGTGTTTCACTGTTTAATTATCAAGGATCTCTGCCGTTCCGACTCGGATCAGCTCGCTTATTTTACCACAGAACTTTTCGTTTGTCAAGAACTTTTTTAATTTATTTTTTTGAAGCTCTTTCGAACTTCTTTGCTGTTCTCTCGATCAGCAACTCGTTTATTTTATCAAACTCATTTGCTTTTGTCAAGAACTTTTTTAAGTTTTTTGAAGCAGTTTTTGCAACCCGCGGCAGCCACCCGGCTCCGAACTAGGTTTTTCTGTTTCAAAAGAACTCATTCACTGTAGCTCTCGCTGACAGCTTAGTTATAATAACACCGTCAAAAGCAAAAGTCAACACCTTTTTTCGAATTTTCTTATTTTTAGAAAAATATAGTTAATTCTGCATATTCAATATTTTATCTGACTATTTATAAAATGTAAAAAACAGCAGAAAACGCTTCTCTGAAAATCTGTTTTCTGCTGTTTTTTCTTCCTATATAATTAAATCACTTTCGTCGTCCACTCCGAGCAGTCCCATACGCTGGTTGCCAGACCGTCATAAAATTCTGGTTCGTGGCAGACCATGAGGATGGTTCCTTTGTATTCTTTTAAGGCGTTTTTCAGCTCGTCTTTCGCATCCACATCAAGGTGGTTGGTCGGCTCGTCGAGGACGAGGAGGTTGGTTTCGCGGTTGATGAGCTTGCAGAGGCGCACTTTGGCCTGCTCGCCTCCAGAGAGAACACGCACGAGGCTTTCAATGTGCTGGGTGGTAAGACCGCATTTGGCGAGGGCGGCACGGACTTCGTACTGGGTGTAGGATGGGAATTCTTCCCAGATCTCCTGGATGCAGGTGTTGGTGTTGCCTTTTGGCATTTCCTGTTCGAAATAGCCGATTTCCAGGTAATCGCCGAGCTCGACGCTGCCGCCAAGGGACGGGATCAGGCCGAGGATGCTCTTTAAGAGGGTCGTCTTTCCGATTCCGTTGGCACCGGTGAGGACGATTTTTTCTCCGCGCTCAACCGCGAAGGTCAGCGGCTTGGAGAGCGGCTCTTCGTAGCCGATGACGAGTTCTTTTGCGGTTACAACGAAGCGGCCCGAGGTGCGGGCGGTGCGGAAATGGAATTCCGGCTTCGGTTTTTCTTTTGCGAGCTCGATGACATCCATTTTATCGAGCTTTTTCTGGCGGGACATTGCCATGTTTCGGGTTGCCACGCGGGCTTTGTTCCGCGCCACAAAATCTTTCAGCTCGCTGATCTCCTGCTGCTGGCGGTTGTAGGCGGCCTCTTTCTGTGCTTTCTTGACCGCATAGACCTCCTGGAAATGATCGTAATCGCCGACGTAGCGGTTCAGCTCTTTGTTTTCCATGTGGTAGATCAGATTGACGACACTGTTCAGGAACGGGATATCGTGGGAAATCAGGATGAAGGCGTTCTCATACTCCTCGAGATATCGTTTCAGCCAGGTGATGTGCTCCACGTCCAGATAGTTGGTCGGCTCATCAAGAAGCAGGATGTCCGGTTTTTCGAGCAGAAGTTTTGCCAGAAGGACTTTCGTTCTCTGTCCTCCGGAAAGCTCGGTGACATCGCGCTCCAAGCCGATCTCTTCCAGACCGAGAGCGCGGCCGATCTCTTCGATTCTGGAATCCAGAATATAAAAATCATGCGCATCCATCATCTCCTGGATTACGCCGAGTTCTTCCATCATTGCATTCAGCTCGTCCTCGGAGGCATCGCCCATGGAGTCGCAGATCGTGTTCATCCGCTCTTCCATCTCGTAGAGCCAGGAAAAGGCGCTTTTTAATACATCGCGGATCGTCATGCCTTTTTCTAGAACGGTATGCTGGTCAAGATAGCCGACGCGGACATTTTTTGCCCACTCAACCTTTCCTTCATCCGGCATCAATTTTCCGGTGATGATGTTCATGAACGTCGATTTTCCCTCGCCGTTTGCGCCTACCCGTCCGATGTGCTCGCCTTTTAACAGGCGGAACGACACATCTTCAAAAATCGCACGGTCACCGAAACCGTGGGACAGGTGTTCTACATTTAAAATGCTCATTTGAAAATTCTCCTTTTATTATGCAAATCCGGTTCTTTTCTTAAAGTTCTTAAAATCACAGTCTGGATTATTATATAGGGAATCCGCCGGGTTTGGCAAGCATTTTCTTGGGAAAGCTGCCCTGTTTTGAAAACAAAAAGAAGACCTCCATAAAGGATAGAAGTCTTCTCAAAAATATCTGTATTTTCAGGAACATTTCTTTCTCTGTCCGTACATCCACTCTGCATACATTTCTTTTACCGATGGATAAACATACTCCGCGAGATACTGTGAATTCCGCAGATCCTCCCGCGTCGATTCACCGGACAGCACAAGCGCTGCCGATACCCCCGCCATGTTGGCGCAGGCAATGTCAGTGTAGAGGCGGTCACCCACGAGAACGGCCTCATCGCGGCTGCATCCCGTCATCGCAAGTGCCATTTCGATCATACGTGTACCCGGTTTTCCGATATAAGTCGGTGTGCGGTGGACGGCGCGCTCGATCATCTCGCAGATGGAACCGCAGTCCGGCACATAGCCGAATTCGATCGGGCAGACGTAGTCGGGATTCGTCGCCGCGTAATCGAGTTCCGGATGTTCGGAAAGCAGGCGGCAGATGTCCACTAATTTTTGATACGTCAGCTCATTATCATAGCTTGCAAGGACACACGCAATCCCCTCTGTTTTCGGATCGCGGGTCGTCTGTACACCGAAGTTCTCCAGCTCCCGGATCAGGGAATCCGTGCCAAGCACGTAAACCAGGTGGGTTCCGTACTTCTGTTTCAGATAATGTGCCGTTGCCACCGATGCCGTCAGAAAGTTTTCTTTCGTCGTCGGAATCCCGAGCTTTGCAAATTTTTTCTGGTAATCTGCAACACTCATCGTCGTATTATTGGTGATAAATACGAAATCCCCGCCATGCTCCGCCAGTCCGTTTAAAAACCGGTCTGCTCCCGGAATCAGACGGCTCCCTACGCAGATGGTTCCGTCGATATCCAGGAGAAACAGTTTCTTTTCGCTGATCGGTGTCACTTCGCCCTGCGGCAGGCAACCGCCACATCCGGGTAATTGGTGATGACGGCATCAACGCCGGCATCCATCAGGCGGTTGATTTCTGCCTTGTCATTGACCGTCCATACATGGACAGCGAGATCGCTTTTCACATACTCCTGCAGGAAATCTGCCATCTGTACATGATAGGTTGCCGGATGGAGTGCTCCCGTTCCGATCTTTTTCGCATAGTTCACGACATCATAAATTACATCTGCGTAGAGAATGCCGGTGCTTGCTTTGGGATCCAGTTCCAGAATTTTTGCAATGCTGTAATGGTTAAAAGAAGAATAAATCACGCGGTCTTCCATTCCCATCTCTTTTGTCAGTGCGAGTACCTTTTCTTCCAGATTTTCATACCAGAAAATGCCGGTTTTCAGCTCGACGTTGATCGTCATGCCGGTCGGTTTTAATGCCTCATACACCTCGCGGAGTGTCGGAATTTTTGCATTCTCGTACTCCGGGTGTGTTTTATTAAAATGAAAGTTTTTCAGTTCTGCCAGCGTATAATCCTTCACCAGTCCGCTGCCGTCGCTGACGCGGTCGATCTCTTCGTCGTGTACCACAACCATCTCACCGTCTTTGGTCAGCTGTACATCCAGCTCTACGCCGTCTGCTCCCTGCTCTGCGGCAAGAAGAAATGCTTCAATTGTGTTTTCCGGTGCATATGCGCTGGCACCTCTGTGTGCCCATACTTTTGTTCTCATCTTATTTTGTCCTCTCTTTTCTTCCGAAAAACACGCCGAAGCATTCCGGCTCCGACGCGTTTTTCGGGGTTTTTGTTATCTTCACTATAGGACGAAATCCTGCTTTTGTAAAGCGCGGCTTTTACTCATTTAAGAGATTGTAATCCTCAATGGAGCTGTTGATCTGGGAAGCCATGGAGTCTACTGCCTGCTCCGGTGTCTCGCTTCCGTTGATCATGTTCTCGATCTCGGTTTCTACAATCTGTCTTGCCTCCGGGAATACAGAGAGAAGTGCGCCTGCGTACTGCGGTTTAGAATCGTGCAGCTGATCGATTGCGGTCTGGAACTGCGGATACTGTGCTACGTTGTCTTTGAAGGTCTGCTCATCATAAGCGGCTGTTGTTACCGGGAAGTAGCCGGTCTGCGCATTCCAGTATGCCTGGGATTCCGGGGAAATCAGGAATTTGATGAATTTCCAGGTTGCGGCTGCTTTGACATCATCGTTATTGTTCAGTGCCCAGAGAGATGCGCCTCCGATGGAAACACCTCCCTCATCGCCTTCTTTGATGGTCGGATAATATGCGGTTCCAACTTCGAAGCTGCCGTTGACATCCTGTAAAATCTGTTTCAGGGATGCGGTAGAGCCAAGGGTGATCGCTGCTTTTCCGGAGGTAAAGTCTGTTGTTGCGGTATCACTTCCGGAACGGCCTACGTTCGGTGCAACGTCTGCGTCATTCAGGGCTTTCCACTCATTTAAGATGTTGAGTGCGCCGCCGTTGGAATCAAACTCAACTGCGGTTGCTGCTGCGTCACGGCCGTTTCCATTGTCTGCATAGGAAAGTCCCTGCTTGCAGAGCCACTGCTCAAAGTACCATCCATAGATGGAAAGCGCCAGCGGTTCTCCTGCTCCGCCTTTTGTTTTCAGGTCATCGCCGATGGCAAGGATGCCTTCCAGGCTGGTCGGGATTTCTGTGATGCCTGCTTTATCAAACATATCTTTGTTGTAATACAGGATCGGTGTGGATGAGTTGAACGGCATGGAGTACAGTTCGTTGTTTACGGTATAGTAAGCAGCGATGTTCGGCTCAATCTGGGAAGCATCGTAGCCGTCTGCATCGATCAGCTCCTGCATCGGGATGACCCAGCCGGAATCGATCATGAAACGGGTTCCGATATCGTAGATCTGTACGAGATCTGCTCCCATGTTTCCGATCTGCGCACTCTTCAGTTTGTTGATCGTATCATCGTATTCCCCCTGGTAAACAGCCTCGACAGTGATTCCGTCGGTGTTTTCTTCATTAAATTTATTGACCAGGTAATCCATCGCCTCGCCGTTGACGCCGCCCATAGAATGCCAGAAGGTGATGGTTGTTCCATTGGTATCCTGTGTTAAATCCGGTGCTGCTGCTCCGTCTGCTGTGCTGCCTGCTGTTGTGCTTACAGAAGCCTCGGATGCTGCGGTATCCTGCTGTGCTTCTCCTGTTGTTTTTCCGTTTCCGCATCCGGCAAGCGCCATAGCTGCCATAGAAGCGGCAAGAATCGATGCAATCACTTTTTTCTTCATTTTTTTCTCCTCGTTTTTCGTGATATTTTCTATTCTATTTTCTGTTCCACAGGAAATCAGTCGTCTTTAACCTTTGACTGCTCCTGAAAACATTCCTTTGATTAAGGCCTTCTGGCCTACGATAAAGATGGAAATGGATGGAATAATGATCATGACCACGCCTGCCAGCATCAATGTGATGGACTGTGCGTCGACGCTGTTCAGCATGCTGATACCGATCTGTACGGTACGCTTGCTGTCGGATCCGGTGACCAGAAGCGGCCACATGTACATATTCCAGGCATTGATAAAGGTATAAACTGCCATCGCGCCCATGGCGGATTTTGTCAGCGGCATCAGAATTTTTACGATGAACCGCAGATTTCCGCATCCGTCCAGCTTCGCCGATTCATAAAGAGAGATCGGGAAGGTCATATAAAACTGACGGAACAGGAAAATTCCCATCGCAGAAGTAAGAGACGGCAGAATCAGAACGATGTAAGTATCCAGAAGTCCAAGGCTTCCCACGGTCAGATAGTTCGAAATGATCGTTGCCTCGCCCGGTACCATCATGGTTGCCATGACCAGCATGAACAGAACATTTTTTCCTTTAAAATTCAGGAAGGAAAAGGCAAAGGCCGCAAGAGAACACGTTACGATCTGTCCGAGGGTAATGCTTCCTGCTACGAGGAAAGAGTTCAATACAAAGCGGACCAGCGGAATTTTATGAAAGGCTTCTACAAAGTTCTGCAAAGTAGGATGCTTCGGAATGAGATTCATGGCCATCGTGTAGAGCTCGCCGGACGGCATGAACGCTACGCTGATGGTGTAAAGCAGAGGGAACAGCATAAAGAGGCAGACGATCAGGTTGATCGTGATCAGTGCTGTTTTCTGGATCATTTTCTTTCTTTTTGCTTTCGCATTCATCGCCAGGTGCAGCGCCTGCAGTTCCTCTGCAGAATACGTTTTCGGCCCGGCAATCGTTGTTGCTATAGTAGACATTAGTATTTAACCCCTTTCTTTTCGATACGGAACATCACAAGCGTCAGTGCCATGACAATCAGAAACAGAACGACGGACTGTGCGGCTGCGCTTCCAAATCGATAGTTGAAAAATGCATCGCGGTAAATCGAATATACAATCAGGTTAGTGGATTCTCCCGGTCCTCCCTGCGTCAGGATTTTGACCTGGCCGAAGGACTGGAATGCCTGAATGATGTTGACAACCAGAGTGTAGAACATGATCGGGGAAAGTCCCGGCAGAGTCAGTTTGAAGAACTTCTGCACTGCATTGGCTCCGTCCACAGATGCACGTTCATAGATGGAATCGTCGATGTTTCCAAGTCCTGCAGAAAAATACAGGAAATTGATGCCACTGTTCAGCCATGCGGTCAGAACTGCCACACAGATCAGCGCATATTTCGGATCACTGACCCAGTTGATGCTCACATGGAGCAATTTGTTTACAATACCGATCGTCGGGTTTAAGATGATTTTGAAAATCATCGCACCGGAACTGGAGGCCACCGCCATCGGAAGTGCGTACGAGGTACTGAATACACGGATACCCGGAAATGCCTTGCTGCAGAGAACTGCTCCTAAAAGACCGAGTGCCATGCTGCCGACTACAACGATCGCTACAAATTCCAGTGTTACCCAGAGACTGTTGTAGAAGGACGGGGAGGATAACAGATTTTTGTAGTTCTCCAGTCCTACGAACAGTTTTGCTTCCCCGAGCTTGTTGGTCTTATAAAGACTCAGGTAAATGGTTTTAAAGAATGGATAAAACAGAAAGATTCCAAAGATCACCAGACTCGGGATCAGGTACATATAGACTTCTGCTTTTTTACACTTTTCAATTGCTTTTTTCACTTTTTACTCCTTCTTACGCCGTCGCGCGTTCTTCTTTTGCTGTCGGCGGACATAAAATATTTTCTTCGGTAAACGGATCAAAGATCTGCGCTTTTTCCATATCGGCGTACAGCGTGATGTATTCTTTTACCGCAACCGGCGCTTCCGACGGAACCCGTGCGGTAAGCTGGTTTCTTCCGGCATGCATATGAAGATATGCTTCTGCGCCGATCATCTCGCGCAGTTCCACGAACGCTTTAACACGGTTCTCTCTGCTGCAGATGCCATGCACTTCTGCCGTCGCTTTCTCCTGCAGGTCCTCCGGCCGCAGTCCTAAGATCACCATTTTTCCAAGGTAATTCCGTCGAAGCACCATCTCGTTTTCCCCTTCCGCCCGAAGGGAAACCCCTGCGTCTGCTTCCAGATAAACGGCTCCGTTTTTCTCTGTTACCATCGTCTCCATAAAGTTCATACTCGGCGCTCCGATAAAGCCTGCCACAAACTTATTGGCCGGATGACGGTAAATCTGCTCCGGCGTATCCGCCTGCTGGACAACTCCGTCCTTCATGACCACAATTTTCGTTCCAAGCGTCATCGCCTCGGTCTGGTCATGGGTAACATAGATCATCGTCGTTTTCAGTTCTTTATGTAATTTCGCCAGCTCCACCCGCATCTGCGCCCGCAGCTTCGCATCCAGGTTCGACAGCGGCTCGTCCATCAAAAACGCCTTCGGCCGTCTCATGATCGCACTTCCGATCGCAACACGCTGCTTCTGCCCGCCGGAAAGCGCCGCCGGCCGCCGGTCCAGCAGATGCTCAATGCCAAGCATCTTCGCCGCTTCATGAACCTTCTTATCAATCTCATTCTTCGGCTGTTTCCGGATTTTCAGGGAAAACGCCATATTTTCATATACGGTCATGTTTGGATAGAGTGCGTAGTTCTGAAAGACCATCGAAAGGTCACGGTCTTTTGCTTCGACGTAATTGCAAAGCTGACCATCAATCCAGAGTTCGCCGCCCGTGATCTCCTCAAGACCTGCAATCATCCGCAGCGTCGTCGATTTTCCGCATCCCGAAGGTCCAACAAAAATCACAAACTCCCGGTCCGGAATCTCCAGGGAAAAATCTTTTACTGCGTAATGCTCCTTATCATACGATTTACAGACATTCTTCAATACAATATTTGACATTCGTTTTTCTTCCTCCTCGTCTTGTCCGAGACACATTATATCCTCCTTTCCGTAAAGCCCACCACCACCCGCCTGTAAAATCCCAGTTAATAAAATAACCGGTCACTTTACAAAACCATTTACTTTTTCCGCAATCACCCGCCCCTGTTTCCTGCTTTTCCGCCTTTTCACGCACGAAAATTCTTTGTAAAATTCTACGCACGTTTCTTCTCATTCCCTGCACAAATAAAAAAAGTGTAGCAGCCTCACATCAAAGCCACTACACTTTCACTTTTTCATTCTACTCAACGCAGTGGGCGCTCCTGAAACCGCGCACCGCCCTTGTGTGCGTTACGGGGCGTCCGTCCCCAGTTCAGAACCTACTCCACCGGTTCCGCCGGCACAAACACCCTGCTGTTCTCCTGTTCTTTCGGTTTCTCCGCTCTTTCCGTCGCCTCCTTGCAGAAATACTCCTGTGAATTCACCAGCACCTTACCCCGCTTATCCGGCTTCACATACGCCCCATCCGCCTGTAAAATACTGGCCTTCACATTATCCTTCATCTGCACATCCAGAATATGCATCACTTCTTTCTTAATCTGTTCATCCTCCACCGGAAAAACAATTTCAACTCTCTTTTCGAGATTTCTCGGCATCCAGTCCGCACTTCCCATAAACACCTCTTCATTTCCACCGCTGTAGAAATAGAAAATCCGCGCATGCTCCAGGAAATTACCCACAATTGACCGTACCGTAATATTCTCACTCACTCCCGGAATACCAACCTTCAGACAGCAGATACCCCGGATAATCAGATCAATCTTCACCCCGGCCGCCGAAGCACTGTAAAGCGCCGCAATAATATCCCGGTCACAAAGAGAGTTCATCTTCGCCACAATGTGCGCCTTCTGCCCCTTCTTCGCATGCTCCTCCTCCATCGCAATCAAATGCAGGAACCGGTCCTTCATCCAGAGCGGTGCCACCACCAGCTTATTCCACCGGTCAGGCTCCGAATAACCAGAGAGCATATTAAAGACCGCCGTCGCATCCTCGCCGATCTTCGCATTACACGTCAGAAGGCCGCAGTCCGTATACAGCTTCGCCGTCGAATCATTATAATTACCCGTACCCAGATGCACATACCGGCGGATCCCCGTCTCCTCGCGGCGGACCACCAGCGTAATCTTACTGTGCGTCTTCAGCCCCAGAAGACCATAAATCACATGGCATCCCGCTTTTTCCAGCATCTTTGCCCAGACAATATTATTCTCCTCGTCAAACCGCGCCTTCAGCTCCACCAGAACCGAAACCTGCTTGCCGTTCTCCGCCGCCTGCGCCAGCGCCGCGATAATCGGAGAATTGCCGCTCACACGGTACAGCGTCTGCTTGATTGCCAGCACATCCGGGTCCTTCGCCGCCTGCTGGACAAACTGTACCACGGGGTCAAACGTCATATAGGGGTGATGCAGCAGAATATCTCCTTTTCGGATATTCGTGAAAATATCATCGTCATTCATCAGCGCCGAAACCGCCGCCGGTGTATATTTCGGAATCTTATACTCGTCAAAACCGTCGAGCCCGTACATCTTCATCAGGAACGTCAGATCGAGCGGTCCCGGAATCCGGAACAGATCATCCTCGTCGATATCGAACTCCTTTTCCAGCATCTTCAGGAGCCGTTTATCCATCTTATCTTCCACTTCCAGCCGGATCACCTCGCCCCACTGGCGTTTTTTCAGCTGTTTCTGGATCTCTTTTAACAGGTCCGAAGCCTCATCCTCGTCAATCGAAAGATCCGCATTCCGCATAACGCGGTACGGATGTGCGCAGACCACATCGTAGCTTAAGAACAGCTTTCCGATGTTCCGCTCGATAATCTCCTCCAGCAGAATCGCATACCGCTGGCCGGTTTCTTCATCCTGCGGAAGCAGAATAAAGCGCGGCAGGACAGATGGAACCTGAACCGTCGCAAATTCCAGTTCTTTCTCTTTTTCCTTCTCCTTGCCCTTCTTCTCTTTTTTCTCCTCCGCACGGCTCAGAAGCGAATCGTCTTTCTTCTGCACCAGCGCACCGATATTCAGTGTTTTGTTCCGGATCAGCGGGAACGGGCGGGCAGAATCCATCGCCATCGGGGTCAGAACCGGGTAAATGTTCTCCTCAAAATAAGAATCCACATACTCCGCCTGCTCCTTCGTCAGCTTCTCATGCTCGCTGATAATCGTAAGCCCCACATGCTCCAGAGAAGGAACCGCGGAACGGTTATACGTATTGTACTGCAGCTGCACCAGCTCATGCGTCCGCCTGCTGATCTCGGCAAGCTGCTCTTTTGCGTTCATGCCGGACAGATCCTTTTTCGTATAATTCGCATGCACCTGATCCTTTAAGGATGCCACGCGGACCATATAAAACTCATCCAGGTTGGAGGAGGTAATGCTGATAAATTTCAGACGCTCAAACAGCGGAATACTCTTGTCTCGCGCTTCGTTCAGAACACGCTCATCAAAGCTGATCCAGCTGAGTTCGCGGTTTCGGAAATATTCTGGTTTCTTATATGGTGTAATATCCATCTTTCTTCCCCTCCTTACTTACATCTGCCGTTTCAGTTTGATAACCGGCTGTATGCTGAATACCTCGTTAAAGAAATCTAATTTTTCCTGGCACAGTCCCTGCTCCAGCGTAAAATCACGGTTGACCGTCAGAGACAGATGCAGTTCCCGCTCTTTTAAGACAGCGCGGATCGACTGGATTTTCTGCAGATGGCTCCGGTCGAGTGCGTTTGCCAGGCGGACAATCGCGGTCAGCTCCGATACCGTCAGATACTGCTCGGCGCTGAGCGATGATTCCATCACCAGTTCATCGTAGGACGGAAGCGCCGCCGTATTGTATTTTGCAATCAGTGCGACCATCTCCCGTTCAATATGGGACAGTCCGATGATTTCGTTTGACATGATAATATTATAGGAAGAATCCGCTACATTATTAAGGCTGATGTATTTTCCGACATCGTGCAGCATCACCGCCATCCGGAGCAGCAGCCGCTCACGTTCTTTCATGCCGTGCATCTTTTTCGTCGCATCAAACATGGCAAGCGCCGTCATCTCCAGATTCTGGACGTGCGGCCGGTTTACTGCATACCGTTTTCCGATGTTTTTTGCCGCCATCAGAATATCATTTTCAAAGTTGTGGCTGCCTTTTTGCAGCTTCATCTGCTCCGCATATTCGTATGCGATGCCGCGCGTCATATGCACGCCCGGGATCCATACATGCTCTGCCTCCATCATGTCGATCAGACATTTGTAGATCACGGCGGACGGGTACATCAGCGAAGCATTCTCCAGCGGGATGCCAAGCTTGACAGCCAGCTCCATCGGTGACTGGCGGATGATCTTTTCATACCAGGTGTTGAAATTCTCACGGGAAATGATTTTTGTCGTTTTCTCCTCGATATTCTGGTAGACACTGTCCGTGAAAACATCGCCAATCAGCATGATATTTTCGATTTTGCGGTCTTTCAGATACATCTTCTTGAAGCTCGACACTTCATTCCAGATCAGTTCCTCGACCATCTCCTCATAGTGTTCCGTCTCGCTCTGGATTCCGGCGAGGCGCTCACGGACACGAAGACTACCCATACGGATATTCTGTGTTGTCACAAGGGCGTCCTTATCAAACAGGGAAATCTGAAAACTGCCGCCGTCGAGGTCGAGAATCGCAGTTCCCTTTTCGATGACCTTGTTGAAATTGTCCTCCATCGCCGCAAGCGCCTTGTAGCCAAGGAAACGCTGCTCCGAGTTGGAAAGGACGGTGACGGAAAGACCGGTCAGCTGACGGATTTTTCCAAGGACATAGAGGCTGTTCGCCGCCTCACTGATTGCGCTCGAAGCCATGGCGCGGTAAGCATCCACGCGGTAGCCCTCCATGATCCGCACAAAATCTGCGAGTACACGGCAGAGCTCCTCTTCCATCTCCGGGCGGATTTTGCCCAGCGTGTACGTATCTTTTCCAAGCTCCATCCGATGGCAGATCTTATCCACGCTTCGGATACCCTGCTTTTTGGAGATCTCGAAAATCTCCAGAATGACGTCGTAGCTGCCGATATCAATGGCAGCAAATGTGGAATACTGCATATACGCTTCCTCCTTCTTTTTCAAAGGATATCCCAAAAAGCCCGCTCCCAATACCAAGCGGACTTTTTGACCTTTTTCTTTTTACTGTTTTCCGAGCAGATAATCGATAAACTGCTGTGCGGTACGGCCGGAAAGACCGCCGTGGGACAATTCCCATTTATTTGCTTCTGCTAAAAGCTCTTCCTCGCTTAACTTCACGCCGTAGCGGTCTGCCAGAACGGAAACGATCTTCTGGAACTCTTTCTTATCCGGCGCACCGAAATAGATGCTGACACCGAAGCGGTATACCAGGGACAGCTTCTCCTGTACCGTATCGGAGGTGTGCATATCCTGTCTCGTTCCCTCTTTGTCGCTGTAGTTCTCCTTGATCAGGTGGCGGCGGTTGGAGGTCGCATAGATGAGGATATTGTCCGGGCGTTTTTCCAGCCCTCCCTCGATCACGGCTTTCAGGTATTTGTACTCGATCTCAAACTCCTCGAAAGAAAGATCGTCCATGTAGATAATGAATTTATAATTTCTGTTTTTGATCTGCGCAATCAGCTCGTTCAGATCCTGGAACTGGTGCTTGTAAACCTCGATCATACGAAGTCCCTGATCGTAATACTCATTCAGGATACCTTTAATGCTGGAGGATTTTCCGGTTCCGGCATCACCGAAGAGCAGGCAGTTGTTGGCTTTTTTGCCCTCGACGAACGCTTTCGTGTTGTCGATCAGCTTCTGCTTTGGAATTTCGTAGCCGACAAGGTCGGAAAGGCGCACATCCGGGATGTTGGTGATCGGGATGATCTCAACATTTTCGCCAACGTGTGCGATGCGGAATGCTTTGTGCAGTCCCAGTTTTCCTACTCCAAAGTCTTTGTAGAACTGAATCATATCATCCATAAATTCGTCGACAGATTCTGCTTTTGCAAGACGGATGGCCAGTTCGCAGATGCGGTCGCGGACTTCTTTGTTGAACAGCTTGTTCGGACTGTCGGTGTTCTCGTAATCGCTGATGACGGAAGCGTCACCGGATTCGAAAATTTCGTCGAAAACACAAATATCGAAATCAAACAGCTCTTTGAAACGGACAAAATCATGTTTTGCCATCTGGTTGATGCTTCCCTCGACTTTTCCGACGATCTCGCAGGAGGTAGAAAATGCATTTTCTTTGTTGACCAGTAGATATGTCAGATAATCGTGCCAGAGGTTTCCGGAGAATCCGTAGCGGTTTGCCATCTCAACGAGACGGTTCAGTGCCTCGTAAAACTGCGGCTCATACGTGCTCATGTTCTCGCGGAACCGGCGGTCCTTTAAAGAAATCTGAGCATTGACCAGTTTTTTGTAAGTCTCCACCAGTATCGTCATATCGTGCAGTACCTCTCCCTCTGCAAAATCGCGGTAGAGGATACATTCTTCTATTCTAATCATCTTTTGTCTCTTCCTTCCTGTCGTTTTTCATTTTATTTATGCGAAAAGGCCGCTTGGTACGGCCCTCTCTTTTGGATTAATAATTTCCGAAAATCCGGAATTTTGCGGATTCCGCCTGCAGTCCGCGCAGTGCGTTTTTGACTGCCGGATCGCTTAAGTTTCCCTCGAAGTCCACGAAGAAACGGTATTCCCATTTCCGCTGCGGAATCGGGCGGGACTCGATTTTGGTCATGTTCAGATCGTTGTAGATAAAGTGCGCCAGCGCATTGTAAAGAGAACCGCTCTGGTGCGGCAGCTCCATGCACACACTGATTTTCTGCGCATCTTTCACAAAACGTTTCTGGCCGGAAATGATAACGAAGCGTGTCGTATTTCCCTGGGCATCAAAAATGCCTTCTTTTAAGATCTGCAGTCCGAAATGCTCGGCAGCGTACGGGCTTCCGACAGCTGCCATCGTAAGATCACCGCTCTCAGATACTTCTTTTGCTGCTGCGGCGGTATTGAGGCGTTCCTCTGTCTTCCAGTTTTCATTGGAATCGAGGAAGCGGCGGCACTGGGCCAGTGCCTGCGGGTGGGAAATCACGGTACGGATGTCCTCAACTTTCGCACCCGGCAGTGCCATCAGCACATGCTCGACCGGCAGCTCCTGCTCGCCGACGATGTAGTGCGGGTATTCCACGAGAAGATCGTAAATGTCGGATACGATGCCTGCGGTAGAGTTCTCGATCGGAAGCACGGCGTAATCGGCTTCGCCTTTTGTGATCGCCTCCATCGCCTCTTTCCAGGTGTCTACGTGGAAACTCATGATCGTATCATCGAAAAATTCTTTCATGGCACCGAAGCTGTAGGCGCCCTCCACACCCTGGAAGACAACTCTTCTGCCGTGCGTCGGGAGATGGTCAACCTGTGTGTAATCGGTCATCTCCTCGCCGCCGTTCTCGGTCAGCAGCTGATACTGGCGCTTCCGGCTGATCGACATGATCTGCTGGAACAGCTCCTGGATGCCTTTTGTATTGAATGCATTTGTTCCCTCGCCTGTCAGCTTTTCCAGCTTCTGGCGCTCACGTTCCGCATCAAAAACGGCTTTTCCTGTCTCTATCTTGTACTGCGCAACTTCCGCCGCCAGCGCCATCCGGTGCTGAAACAGGCGGACGATCTCGTCATCGGTGACATCGATCTCGTCGCGGATTTTTCCTAAGTCTAACATATAAGTTCCTCCTGCTGCTCTGCGTTTGTTGCAGATATCAATATTTTACTCCATCTCTGTTTAATTTACAAGAAAAGATCTCCCGAAATTCGGCTTTTGTACAATCTTTTCCCTTTTTGGCTGCTATTTCACTTTATTTTTTCACATTTCATATTGCTCTGCTTTTCGACCTTTTTCCCGCCATTTTTTATCTTGCATTTATCGTGGTTTTGTGTTAAGGTGGAACACAGAAAAAATAGGATCTTCATAGGAGGTAATATATGCGACACTTAATGAGTCCCCTTGATTTCTCTGTCGAAGAACTGGATCAGTTAATGGATCTGGCAAACGATATTGAACAGAACCCGGAGAAATATGCACATGCCTGCGATGGCAAAAGACTTGCTACTTTATTTTATGAACCAAGCACACGCACCCGTCTCAGCTTTGAGGCTGCCATGATGAATCTTGGCGGTACTGTTCTTGGTTTTTCTTCTGCCAATTCTTCTTCCGCTTCTAAAGGCGAAAGCGTAGCCGACACCATCCGCGTGGTATCCTGCTTTGCAAACATTTGTGCCATGCGTCATCCGAAAGAAGGCGCTCCGCTCGTTGCATCGATGTACTCCCGTATTCCTGTCATCAACGCAGGTGACGGCGGACACCAGCATCCGACGCAGACTCTTACCGATCTTCTTACCATCCGTTCTTTAAAGGGTCGCCTGAACAATCTTACCATCGGTTTCTGCGGCGATCTTAAATTCGGCAGAACGGTTCACTCCCTGATTGAAGCGCTGGTTCGTTATACCGGCATTAAAATTGTATTAATCTCCCCGGAGGAGCTTCGTCTCCCGGATTACATCCGTGATGATGTGCTGCGCGCAAACAATGTTCCATTTGAGGAAGTTATTAAAATGGAAGATGTTCTCCCGAAGCTGGATGTCCTTTACATGACCCGTGTACAGAAGGAACGTTTTTTCAACGAGGATGATTACATCCGCATGAAGGATTTCTATATTCTGGATCAGTCCAAAATGGATCTTGCTTCTCCGGAAATGCTGGTTCTGCATCCGCTGCCGCGTGTCAATGAGATCTCCGTCGACGTGGATAATGACCCGCGCGCTGCTTACTTTAAACAGGTTCAGTACGGTGTTTATGCACGTATGGCCCTGATTCTGACGCTGCTGAACATCAAAGTCGATTAAGAAAGGAGCATCTTTCGTTATGCTGAACGTAGGACGTATTGAAGAGGGCTTCGTGCTCGACCATATTAAAGCAGGAAAGGCTATGACCATTTACCATGATCTGGGACTGGACAAGCTGGACTGTACCGTAGCCATTATTAAAAATGCCAAAAGTGAAAAAATGGGAAAAAAGGACATTTTGAAAGTTGAGTGTTCGGTTGATAAGATGGATCTTGACATCTTAGGCTTTATCGATCACAATATCACTGTCAATGTCATTAAAGATGGCGAGATTACGGAGAAAAAAGAACTTCATCTGCCGAAACAGGTGGTTGATGTGATTAAATGTAAAAACCCGCGCTGTATCACCTCTATTGAGCAGGGATTAAAACATGTCTTTATCCTGGCTGACCCGGAAAAAGAGGTTTACCGTTGCAAATACTGTGACGAGAAGTATACAGGAAACAGAAATAAATAAGCTCTGTACGGCAAAGCGCCCGGAACCACGTTCGGTTTCGGGCGCTTTCTTTTATCTTTCCTATGCAGTTTTTGCTTCCTTCGAACCCAGGCACACAATCAACCAGCCGATGAAGGCCGCCAGGGATGCACAAATCAACATCGAGCCAACTCCTGCTACGTCAATGAGCCAGCCGCCAAACAGGGAGCTCATCACATTTCCTACGGTAATGGTCAGCGCCATATATGCCTGTCCTTTAATCGAATCCTGCGGCTCCATGATGCCGTCTACGTAATAGACGCAGGCGACGTTGATCAGCGCCCAGCCGAACATCTGGAACGGCTGAGCAGCGTAGTACGTCGGAATATTAAAGGCCAGGAAGGTTCCCATGCTTTTCAGGGCAAAAAACAGGCCGGAAAGGCGGAACCAGAAAACACTGCTCTTCTTTTTCAGCAGATAGCCGAACAGAAACATCGTCGGCAGCTCAGAAACCGCAGAGATGGTCATTGCATTTCCCATCTCACCGCTGCCGCCTCCTTTTGCCATTGCAATCTGATAATTGAAGCTGTTGATCAGGTTATGCGACGTAAAGATCAGAATACAGCCAAGCAGTACTACTGCGAAGGACGGATACCGTTTCAGAAAATCGACAGAACCTGCTGCGCCTGTCTTTTCTTTTTCTGCTTCTGCTTTTTTCCTGTCCTTTTTAAACGGAAAGCGAAATACGCAGATGAGGAAGAGAATGGTCAGTGCGACAGCCCAGATCGGAATGACATCTGCTCCAAACGATGCGGTCAGTCGGCCGAGCAACCATGATGCAATCGCATACGCAACGGAACCCATGCCGCGCCCGATTCCGTAATCAAGTTTCTCTCCCTGGCGGATTGTCTCCATACCAAGGGAATTTACGAACGGAATCATCAGCATCAACATCGTAATGCTTGTGCCGTACAGCAGTGTCCTTACCACCATAGAACTGCTTTCTGCCGTTGCAGTAAGGAAAATGACAAGAACAAGCTGAATCAGGTTCGCTCCAAGGAGCATTGTTCGTACGGACGGGCTTTCCGGCCGATCTGCGTAGGATGCCAACGCAGGCTGCAGAACCGCTGACAGGATACAGCCAACTGCCGTCAGAAGGCCGATTTGTGTGTTTGTGAAGCCTTTTTCGAGAAGATAGACGCTGGCATATCCCATCAGTGCCGCAAATCCCATCCAGTAGCAGCCCTGAATCGTGCCGTAGCGCACGGACAGGTGTTTTTTCATGTTTTTTGTCCCCCTTTTTCTACAGCTTTTCCCTTATCGTAGCGTATTCCGCTGAAAATAGCAACTTAAAATCAATCACAAAACTATTTAGATTTTTTTCGAAATGCTTATTGACTTTTCGCTTTCTCTGTGATAAAAAGTATTTAGATGAATTTCTAATTAGATTGCATTCATACTGCTGGAAAGGAGGTTTCCATGGCATTCGCAGAAACGTTTAAAGCTCTCTCCGATCCTGCCCGTCGAAGGATCCTGGAGCTTCTGAAAAACGGAAGGCTTTCTGCCGGGGAGATCGGATCGCACTTTGATATGACAGGCGCAACCATCTCCTACCATCTCGGTATTCTGAAAAAAGCAGACCTTGTGCTGGAATCCCGGGAAAAAAATTTTATTTATTATGAACTCAACACTTCCGTCCTGGAAGAAATCATGCTCTGGATTTCAGAGCTCAAAGGAGGCACTTCTGATGTGGAAAAAATATAAAACAACTCTGATTCTGACAACACTCATTTCTCTTTTTCCGATGGTGATTGGACTTCTGCTCTGGAATCGTATGCCGGACACCATTGCCACCCATTTTGGCACAAACAATGTTCCAAACGGCTGGAGCAGCAAACCGATGGCAGTGATCGGTATTCCTCTGTTTCTTGCTGCTCTGCAGATTTTTTCCGCTGTTTTCACTTTTTCTGATCCGAAGCGGCAGAACATCGGCCCGAAGATGATCCGTCTTGTTCTGTGGATCATACCTGTAACCTCCCTGATTGTCTGCTGCTCCATCTATGCAAACGCAGTCGGCATCGCAGTTGATATCGGTTTTGTTGCCAATGGGATTGTCGGTCTTCTCTTTGTTTTCATCGGCAATTACATGCCAAAATGCAAACAGAACTACACAACCGGCATCAAGGTTCCATGGACCCTTCACAGTCAGGAAAACTGGAACCGCACCCATCGCCTTGCCGGCTGGGTTTGGATCATCGGCGGCGTTGCCATGATCGTAAACAGCTTTCTGCAGCTTGAATGGATTTTATTTCTCACGATCGCAGCGCTGGTTTTGATTCCGATCGGATATTCCTTTCTCCTGTTTCAAAAAGGAATCTAAACCCGGAGGGCTTTTAAATAAGGACATTCAACGAAGTTTCCTGTAAAGTAAAAAAGCTTCTTGTTCTTTCCCGTTTTCCGGGAAGAACAGAAGCTTTTTTATGTCTGTAAGGAAATGATTCTTTTTTATCCTTATTCTACCGGATGCAGATTTTTCAATGATACGTCAAGAATCGGCGCAGAATGCGTCAGTGCACCGCTGGAAACATAGTCTACGCCGGTGTCGAGGATTGTGGCGATATTTTCTTTTGTCACGTTTCCGGAACATTCCGTTTTTGCTCTGCCGTTGATGACGGCTACCGCCTCTTTCATCTGCGCCGGAGTCATATTGTCGAGCATGATAATATCGGCACCTGCATCCGCTGCTTCCCGAACCATATCAAGGTTTTCGCACTCGACTTCAATCTTGCGCACAAACGGAGCATAATCGCGTGCCATCTCGATCGCTTTTGTGACACTGCCTGCAGCTCCAATATGGTTGTCCTTTAACAGAACGCCATCGGACAGATTGTAGCGGTGATTCTGGCCGCCACCGATTTTGACTGCATATTTTTCAAAAATACGCATATTCGGGGTCGTTTTTCTGGTGTCGAGAAGGGTCGTTTTGGAACCTTCGAGCAGTTTCGCAACGCTTCTCGTATACGTTGCGATTCCGCTCATCCGCTGCAGATAATTGAGCGCAGTTCTCTCACCGGACAGCAGAACGCGGATATCGCCGTTTACGGTTGCGAGCAGATCGCCTTTTTTGACTTCATCTCCGTCTTTCACATACGGAATAATCTCGGTTTTCTCATCGAGCAGAGTAAATACTCTTGCAAATACTTCCATACCGGCAATAACGCCGTCCTGTTTGCAGAGAAGCTGTACCGTTCCCTGGCAGGCTTTTGGCATAACAGCATTCGTGGTTACATCTTCACTGGAGATATCTTCCTGCAGTGCCAAAAGCAGCAGATTATCCACATTTAGTGTTCTTGTGATTGGATTCATATTCATCTTCCTTTCTGATCGCATCCCAGATGCTCTCTTTGCAGCGTTCTGCGTATTCTTCCATATTCTGGTAATCTTCTTTTCTAATATCGTACCGTTTTGCAAGGAGCTTCCATTCATCTTCCTTCGGCTCTGTTGCCGTTTCTTTGCGGTCTGCGTTCTCTGCAAGACCCTCTGCGGCCCATTCGGCAGCCATCTTCTTTGCCGCGCGCTCTGCGAATACGAGGCTCTCCAGCAGAGAATTGCTTGCCAGACGGTTTGCACCGTGCACTCCGTTGCAGCTCGTCTCTCCTGCTGCATACAGATGATCCATCGTCGTTTCGCTATTGCTGTCTACCTTGACGCCACCCATAAAGTAATGCTGTGCCGGCACGACCGGGATCGGTTCTTTTGTGATATCATATCCCTCTTCCAGACATTTCTGGTAAATATTCGGGAACCGTTCTTTTACATCGAGCGGAATCGTTTTCAGGGAAAGCCATACGTGCTTCGTGTGATCCTTTTCCATCTGGCGGTGAATCTCACGGGACACCACGTCACGCGGCTGCAACTCATCGGTGAAACGCTCGCCATTTTTATCGAGCAGTACAGCGCCCTCTCCGCGGACAGATTCGGAAATCAGAAAACGGCGGCCTTTCTTTTGGGAATACAGCGTCGTCGGGTGAATCTGTACATAATTGACATTTTTCAGTGCTACATTCCGGTGAATTGCAATTGCAAGTGCATCTCCGGTCAGATGCGGGAAGTTCGTGGAATTATCATAAATTCCACCGATGCCGCCACATGCCCAGATCACATCCTTGGCATAAACCGGAATCAGCTTTCCTTCTTCATCCCGGATCAGAACACCCTCGCAGACATTTTTGCAGGAAAGAATATCACACATTTCCGTGTGCGCAAGAAGCGTTACATTCGGCAGCTTTTTTACCTGCGCGAGAAGCTTGCTCGTAATCTCCTTTCCGGTTACATCGTCGTGGAACAGGATGCGGTTGGTAGAATGTGCGCCTTCTTTCGTATAGCAGAGTTCCCCGTTTTCATCGCGGCGGAAATCCACACCCCAGGCGATGAGCTGATTGATGACATTTCGGGAAGAACGGATCATAATGTCGACGGATTCCGGCGTATTTTCATAGTGCCCGGCATGCATTGTATCTTCATAGAACGCATCGTAATCGCTCTCGTTTTTCAGAACACAGATACCGCCCTGTGCGAGGAAGGAGTCGCTGTCCTCGGTATCTGCTTTTGTTATCATCAGAATATCGGCTTCCTGGGGCAGATGAAGTGCCGCAAAGCATCCTGCCACACCACATCCTACAATCACTGCATCATAATACTTTTTCATTTCATTTCCTCTTTTCCGCTTCTGCGTTCTGCTTATTTTGTTACTTTGCAAGCTCGAGCATTCTTAACAGCGGCGCATGTGCGTCTGAAATTTCCTGTTCGCTTAACAGAACTTCATTCTCCTCGTTTTCCAGTGCTTCTATTAATTTGTCCAATGTCACTTTTTTCATATTTGGGCAGATCTGCGTATTTCCCACTGCATAAAACTTCTTATCCGGGCAGCGCTTTTTCAGCTCCGCGAAAACACCAAGCTCGGTTGCAACGAGAAACTCGGTATCTTTACTTGCCTCGGCATATTTGATGATGCCTGCAGTGCTTCCGACGTAATCGGCAAGTGCAACGACTTCACTTCTGCACTCCGGGTGAACGAGAAGTTTTGCCTGCGGGCGCGCTTCCTTTGCAGCCTTTGCAGCTTCCGGACGGATGGCAGCATGTACGTGGCAGAAGCCGTCATTTAAGATGATATGTTTCTCTGGCACCTGTTCAGCCACATAGGTTCCAAGATGCTCATCGGGGATAAAGAAGATGTCGTGGTTCGGCAGTTCTTTTACAATTTTTACTGCGTTGGAGGAGGTGACACAGACGTCGGAATGACTTTTTAATTCCGCAGTGGAATTGACATAGCATACGACAGCCACATCCGGGTACTCTTTCCGGACTTCTTCGATTTTTTCAATTGCTGCCATGTGGGCCATCGGGCAGTCGGCATGCAGATCCGGGAGCAGTACTTTCTTGCCCGGGTTTAAGATTTTGGCGCTCTCACCCATGAAACGAACGCCGCAGAGAACAATGACACTGGCGTCCACTTTCGTCGCCATGTCGCTTAAGTAATACGAATCTCCGATGTAATCGGCAATTTTCTGCACTTCATCCGGCACGTAATAGTGTGCCATGATGACGGCGTTTTTTTCTTTCTTTAATGCTTCCAGCTTTTCTCTTCTGGTATCCATTGGTTTGGTTTCCTTCCTATTTTTACTATCACGATTCAGAACTCTGGATCGTGATATTTTTTTAACACTTTAGCGCTTAGTATACCACAACTTTTGTCATGTGACAAGACAGTTGTAATATCCATTGTCCATTTTTTTCTTTCCTGCCTTTCCCTTCCCTGTGGTCTATCATAGGAAATACTTGTCTAAGATATAAAAATTCGTGACGCCGTAATTCACGTTCTGCAGCGCTGAATTTTTGCATTATTTTCTGGGATTGCTATGAAAACACCCGGAAGTTTAACGGTTAAATAATGATCCACAAGAAAAACGGCCACAATACCCATATTTACTGGGTTTGTAACCGTTTTATCACCTTACAGCTGTCAAAGATGGGATTCTATCATTTCACCTCTGATATGTCACTATTTACAATTTCTTCCGTCGTATATTCTTCTATTTCTGTCTTTGTCACCTGTTTGATATGCTTTTTTTTCAGATGCAGATATACGAATTCCCGAAAAATAGTATAGAACACGGAAAGCAATGGGATGAAAACAAGCATACCTACAATTCCCATAAGGTTTCCGCCGATCGTAACTGCTGCAAGAACCCAGATCGATGGAAGCCCTACAGACTCACCCACAACATGAGGATAGATCAGATTTCCCTCGATCTGCTGCAGCACCAGAAATACTACAATAAATAAAACTGCCTGTTTCGGATTTACCATAAAGATTAAAAAGCTTCCCACAGCACACCCGATGAAGGCTCCGAAAATCGGGATCAATGCCGTAAACGCAATTAAAACTCCGATCAAAAGTGCATATGGCATCCTCAAAATGCTCAATATAACAACAAACATACCGCCAAGGATCACGGCTTCCAGACACTGACCTGCAAGAAAATTTGCAAATGTCCGATAAGTCAGAGAGCAGACTTTAAAAAAAACATCTGCTTTTTCCTTTGGAAGAAAAGCGAAAAATACTTTTCGAATCTGCACCTGCAGCGTTTCCTTCTGAAAAAGGACATAACAGGCAAATGAAAATGCAACAAAAAAGGCTGCCACTCCACTAACAATGGAACCCACTGCTGACATTGTGGTATTCATCATATTTCCTGCGCCATTTCCAAGCAGGCTTATCCCCCACTTGATCGCCTGATCCGGATTAAACTGTACCTGATCTACAAGCTTCATGATTTCCTGGTTATTATGGGAAAACTCCCGGATCCAGCTTTGCATCTGCGGAATAAAATCAGTGATACTCATCATCAGGGTTCCCATTGTCCGCGTAAGCTGCGGAATCACACCAAACATCACCAGTACAATCACGCCAACCGCAAATATGATCGTAAGGAACAGGCTTATCGGTCTTGCCAGTTTTTTGACTATCTTATTTTCTTTTTTTGCCCTTCCAAAAATTTTCTTTTCCAAAAAGCTCATTGGCACGTTGGTCACAAATGCGATCGCTCCGCCAAGTACAAAGGGAAATACGATCCCCCATATTACTTTCAACACATCGAGCACCACATCAAACTTCCACAGTGCGACCACCAGAAATGCTGTAAACACAATAAGTTCCCGGATTTTTTTTACAGATATTTTACTTATATCCACTATCATTCTCCTCATCTTTTTTAATTTCATGCGTATCCATTTAAGCAGCTGAATGATCGGAAGACTTGCAAACGCATACAAATATACACAGCAATGATAAATAAAAAAAGAAACTATTATTGCATAACAGAAAATGCAATAAAAGTCTCACCATTTCCATGTAGTGCCGGATGTTTCCACCGTACTGACGACACTGCAAACGCAAATTTCCAAACGTAGGTTACTCCCCTTTATTAAACCTAATAGTATAACAGAATCGGTACCTCTGTCAAGATTTTTGAAATTATTTTTGAAAACGGCGCGTCGCATTCTCGTTACTTTAGTGATGAGTTAGACGCGCAAGATTTTTGGCAAAAAGAAGAACAAATGTTTGATATATTCCTATGTATATGGTATAATGTTTTTATGGGAAAAGATATGTTTACAATTAATAAAAATGATCTTTCATATGGTAGAGGATATGTATACTCTCTGCAGTATCATCTGGTTTGGTGTACCAAGTATAGAAAAAAGGTTTTAAAAGATGGAATTGATGTGGAATGCAAAGAAATGCTGGAAGGTCTTGCACGGGAATATAAATTTCAAATTCTGGCTATGGAGGTTATGCCGGACCATGTTCATCTGCTTGTAGACTGCAGACCATAGTTTTATATTTCAGATATGATCAAAATCATGAAGGGGAATCTTGCGCGTCAGATGTTTCTTTCACATCCAGAATTAAAGAAAGAGCTGTGGGGAGGGCATTTGTGGAATCCGTCTTATTGTGCAGTAACGGTCAGTG
>NZ_JBNMHD010000045.1:0-25010 GCF_050872605.1 Fusicatenibacter sp. | reverse complement strand
CTTTTATTCCGGGCACCGTTTACCGGAGCAAAACGCTGGATCACCTGATCGATCCGGTAGTGCTACCGTCGTTTGAAGAGGTGCGGGAGAGCAAGCGCACGTATGCTGAAAGCTTTGCAATCCAGTATAAAAATACTGATGCCATCAATGCGAAGCCGATGGCGGAGCCGTATGAAGGACAGGGTTATATCGTACAGAATCCGCCTTCCCGCCCTTTGACGGAGCAGGAGATGGATGATGTCTATGCCCTTCCGTATATGCGTGCCTACCACCCAAGCTATGAAAAAGACGGCGGCGTGCCGGCGCTTGGGGAAATCAAATACAGCCTGACAAGCAACCGCGGCTGTTTTGGTTCCTGCAGCTTCTGTGCACTGACATTCCATGAGGGACGTGTTGTGCAGACAAGAAGTCACGAATCCATTCTGGCGGAAGCACGGCAGATGGTACAGGAAAAAGAATTTAAAGGCTATATTCACGATGTCGGCGGCCCGACAGCAGATTTCCGCGGTCCGGCGTGCAAAAAGCAGCTCACCAAAGGCGCCTGCCCGAACCGGAACTGTCTCTTCCCGGAGCCGTGTAAAAATATGGTGGCGGATCACAGAGATTATGTGAAGCTGCTGCGGGAATTAAAAGACATTCCGGGCGTGAAGAAAGTCTTTATCCGCTCCGGTATCCGTTTTGACTATGTCTTGGCCGATAAAGACCAGACGTTCCTTTCCGAGCTGGTAAAGGATCACGTCAGCGGCCAGCTCCGCGTTGCGCCGGAGCACGTTTCGAACCGTGTGCTCTCCTATATGGGAAAACCGCGCCACGAAGTGTATCAGGAATTCATCCGCCGCTTCGATGTCTGCAATAAAAAGACGGGTAAGCAGCAATACGCACTTCCGTATTTTATGTCGTCCCATCCGGGCTGTGACCTGGAGGATGCGGTGGAGCTTGCCGAGTACATCCGCGATATGGGATTTATCCCGGAGCAGGCACAGGATTTCTATCCGACGCCTTCCACGCTTTCCACCTGTATGTACTATACCGGCCTTGACCCGCGGACGATGGAACCGGTCTACGTGCCGAAATCGCCGCATGAGAAGGCGATGCAGCGTGCGCTGATTCAGTACCGGAATCCGGAGAACTATGAGCTCGTCTGCGAGGCACTGCGCCGGACACACCGGGAGGATCTGATCGGATTCGGACCGAAATGTCTCGTACGGCCGAGAAAGATGGCCGGGGAGGCAGGAAAGCCGTCAAGAGGAAAAGGTTTCAGCGGAAAAGGCTTTGGCCAGAAGACGGCGAATGACCGTTCCGGACAGGGAAAAGCCAAAACAGGCGGACGGCCGAAAAAGACGCTCCGCAACGTGCACAAAAAGAAATAAACACGCAGAAGATGAGCGGGGATCTTATCGAAGAAGGGAAATGACAGAAGAATGAAGATCAGAAAAGGGGATTACGGCTATATCCGCCGGGAAAAGAAAAAAAGACTGCTTGTGACACTGGGACTGTTCGTCCTTCCGTCCATCGTTTTTATTGTCGGACTTGTGCTTGCAGACGGAAACAAGAGCAACATTTTTACGGTTGTCGCCGTAGTAGGCTGTCTGCCGGGCTGCCGCGCCGCCGTCGGTTTTATCATGATGGTTATGCAAAAGCCAGTGGACAAAGCAGTGTACGATGCCATTGAGGCAAAAAAAGGAAAACTGCTGATGGGATATGAAATGTATGTCACACAGGAAAAATCGAGTCTGATGATCGAAGCAGCGGCGTTCTGCGGTGAGGAGATCGCCTGCTACACCTCGCGCGCCAAAGACCAGAAGCAGATCGAGGACTGCACTACGTATCTGAACAAGATCATCCGTGCCAACGGCTACAAATGCCATGTGAAGATTTTTGATCGGGAAAAAGCGTTTCTGGAGCGCCTCGATTCCCTGAACCGCAACTACGATGAGCTGGAAAAGAGCGCCAGTGAAAACTTCAAACCGGATGAACGGTACCCGGATCTGTCCCGCACGGAACTGGTGAAACACACGATGCTGGCGCTGGCACTGTAGGAGACCATTGCTATGAGAGAACTGACCGTGACAGAAAAAGACTGCGCGCAGCAGCTCATCAAATATCTGTCCAAATATATGGAGGAGGCGCCAAAGAGCTTCTTCTATAAAATGCTGCGAAAGAAAAACATTGTGCTGAACCAGAAAAAGGCGGACGGCAGTGAAAAGCTGAAAACAGGCGATACGATCCGGCTGTATCTGGCGGAAGAGACCATCGAAAAATTTCGGAAAACACCGGAAAAACCGGCGGCTGGAAAACAGGTAAAGTATCCGAAGCTGGATATCGTCTATGAAGACGAAAAAGTAGTTTTCCTGAACAAGCCGGCAGGTGTCCTCTCACAGAAGGCGAAAGAGACGGATGTGAGCCTTACCGAAGCGCTCGGCGCCTATCTTTCGGGAAAAAATGCCGGGGAGGAGACCATGTTCCGCGCCGGACTCTGCAATCGTCTGGACCGGAACACCAGCGGTCTGATTCTTGCCGGAAAAACCGTTGCGGCGACGCAGCAGCTTTCAGAACTGATCGCAGAGCGGGCCGTTGGAAAATACTATCTGACGGTTGTAAAAGGAACCGTGACAGAGACAGAGCGGATCCGCGGATACCTCACAAAAAATGAGAGGACAAACCGTGTTTCGATTCAGAGAGAGCAGCAGGGAGATGCTGTTTACATAGAAACCGCATACCGGCCGCTCTGTGCCGGAAGAGGCTGTATGCTGCTGGAGGTTGAGCTGGTGACCGGAAAGAGCCATCAGATCCGCAGCCATCTCGCGAGCATCGGTCATCCGCTTGCGGGAGATACGAAATACGGGGATGCGGAGTTTAACCGCCGCTTCCGGGAAAAATACGGACTGAAATACCAGCTTCTCCATTCGTGGAAGGCGGTATTTCCAGAGCTTACGGGCACCTTATCGGATCTGTCCGGAAAAACCTTTACAGCGCCCCTGCCATCATCCGTGCGCCGGATTTTACAGGGAGAACATTTGACGGGAGAAGGATTATGAGCCGAAAAGACAACGAAAAGAAAGAAACAAAACCAAGAAAAACGGAGGAGACGAGCATCGGACGGGAAATATGGGAATATGTAAAAATGATCGTCATTGTCGTGGCAGTCGTCGTTTTTGTGGAGCAGGTCATTGTCATCAACGCAAGAATCCCGTCTCCTTCCATGGAAAACACGATTATGACCGGAGACCAGATCTTCGGTAACCGCCTTGCTTATGTAAAGAGCGATCCGCAGCGGTATGACATCGTTATTTTCTATTATCCGGACGACGAGAAGCAGAAGTTTATCAAGCGCGTCATCGGACTGCCGGGAGAGACGGTTACGATCCGCGACGGAAAGGTGTATATCAACGATTCCACCGAGCCGCTGCGCGATGATTTCTGCCCGGAAACACCGGTCGGCGATTTCGGACCGTATGAGGTGCCGGAGGGCTGCTACTTTATGCTCGGCGACAACCGGAACGTATCAAAAGATTCCCGCTACTGGCTGAATCCGTACGTAGAGAAAGACAAGATCATCGGCAAGGCCTTTCTGCGCTACTGGCCGCTGAACAAAATTTCTCTGATTGAATAAGAACAGAACGAAGACGAGGACAGGAATTATGGCATGGACATCGAGGGGACTCCGCGGATCAACGCTGGAGGAAATGATCAACCGCACAAACGAGCAGTACCGTGACAAGCATCTGGCACTGATCCAGAAGGTGCCGACGCCGATCACCCCGATCAAAATAGATAAGGAGAGCAGACACATCACGCTGGCTTATTTTGAAAAGAAGAGTACCGTTGATTACATCGGCGCTGTACAGGGCATTCCCGTCTGCTTCGATGCCAAAGAGTGCAAAACGGATTCCTTTCCGCTCGCAAACATCCACGAGCACCAGGTCACGTTTATGAAAGATTTCGAGCAGCAGGGGGGGATTTCCTTCCTGCTGCTGTATTTTACGGAGCGGGACGAATATTATTACCTGCGGTATGAGACGATGAAAACCTTCTGGGACCGCGGACAGAACGGCGGAAAGAAGCATTTTTCCTACACCGAGCTTGAACCGTCATTCTTCCTTCCAAGAACGGGAAGCGGCGTTCTCGTCCCGTACCTGAACGGAATCCAGAAGGATCTGGAGATACGGGATTCGAAAGCGGATTAAAATTTTGGGTTGACAGGGAAAATGTTTTCCGATATACTAACCATAGTTTTAAATTCAACATGGTAATATGGTAGCGAACTAAAGTGAAAAAGTGAGGACAACAAAACATGGATCGATTAATTCATACCCCGGAAGGCGTCCGGGATGTCTACAATCAGGAATGTACGAAAAAATTATACCTGGAGAATCAGATTGAACAGGTATTTCATGCGTTTGGATATCAGGATATTGAAACACCGACGTTCGAGTTTTTTGATGTATTCGGAAGAGAAGTGGGAACAACACCGTCCCGCGAGCTCTACAAATTCTTTGACCGCGACGGCAACACCCTTGTGCTCCGTACGGACTTTACCCCGTCGATTGCACGCGCAGCCTCCATGTATTTCATGGAAGAGACGATGCCGATCCGCCTTTGCTACAGAGGAAGCAGCTTCGTCAACAGCAGCAGCTATCAGGGCCGCTTAAAAGAGTCCACCCAGATGGGCGTCGAGCTCTTAAACGATGATTCCGCAATGGCAGACGCAGAGATCATTGCGATGACCGTAAAAGTTATGCTGGATGCCGGTCTTACCGATTTCCAGATCAGCATCGGCCACGTAGGTTTCTTCCAGGCGCTCGCCGAGGAAGCTGCTCTCTCCGAGGATGTTCTGAACGAATTAAAAGAACTGATTTCCATTAAAAATCATTTTGGCGCCGAGGAGCTGCTGGCAAAACAGAACCTTCGAAGTGATCTGTTTGAAGCACTCCGTGATGTTCCACAGCTGTTCGGAAATGCAGAGATTCTCGAAAAGGCAAAAGGCCTTACAAGAAATCCGGCGGCAAGAGAGGCACTCGATCGTCTGGCTACGATCTATGAGATCGTTAAAGATTACGGCTATGAAAAATACATTTTCTTCGATCTCGGCCTTTTAAGCAAATTCCATTACTACACCGGTATTATTTTCCAGGCCTACACCTACGGCACCGGCGAGCCGATCGTAAAAGGCGGCCGCTACGATGCACTGCTGCAGCACTTCGGAAAGAAAGCGCCGGCAATCGGATTCTGTACTGTCATGGAATCTCTGATGAATGCACTGGAGCGCCAGAAAATTTCTCTTCCGATTGCCAATACGAAAACAATGCTGCTCTACCCGGATTTCCTTCAGCCGCTGGCCGTAAAACTTGCCAACGAGCACAGAAGCAAGGGCATGGATGTCGCGCTGGTCTGCTTTGCAAGGGACAAGGTTCTTGCAGATTATGAAGAATACGGCAGAAAGAACCAGTTCGGCGGCATTGTCTATATTCAGAAGAGCGATTCGGTGCTTGCCATCGATTTGTCGACAGGAGAAGTACAGCCGGTGGAGCTGTAGGAGAGGAAGGGTACGAAAAAGATGAGATATTTGACCATTGCACTGACAAAAGGACGCCTGGCGTACCAGACGCTGGAGCTGCTGGAAAAAGTCGGCATCACCTGCGATGAAATGAAAAATAAAGATACGAGAAAGCTGATTTTCACGGACGAAGAGCATAAGCTCCGTTTCTTCCTCGCCAAAGGTCCGGATGTGCCGACCTATGTGGAGTACGGCGCAGCGGATATCGGAATCGTCGGAAAGGACACGATTCTGGAGGAAGGAAGACGCCTCTACGAGGTATTGGACCTTGGCTACGGCAAGTGCCGCATGTGTGTCTGCGGACCGGAATCCGCGCGTGAGCTGCTGCAGCACAACCAGCAGATCCGTGTGGCAACGAAGTACCCGAACATTGCCAAGGATTACTTCTACAACCGCAAGCACCAGACCGTTGAGATGATCAAGCTGAACGGCTCGATCGAGCTGGCACCGATTGTCGGACTTTCCGAAGTGATTGTGGATATTGTAGAGACAGGAAGCACTTTACGGGAAAACGGCCTGACCGTTCTCGAGGAGGTCTGCCCGCTGTCTGCGCGCATGGTTGTCAACCAGGTGAGCATGCGGATGGAAAATGAGAGAATTACCAAATTAATTCAGGATCTGAAAGGAGCACTGGTATGAGAATCGTAAAACTGACAAAAGAGACCACAGAAAATATTCTGGAGAATATGCTGAAACGAAGCCCGACACAGTACGGAACGTACGAGGCTTCTGTGCAGGAGATCATTGAGAATGTAAAAACAAGAAAAGACGCAGCCGTTTTCGAATATACCGAGAAATTCGACCACGCGGTACTCGATGCTTCTACCGTAGAAGTAACACAGGAAGAGATTGATGAAGCGTACAACATCGTAGATCCGGAGCTGATCGGTGTCATCCGCAGATCCATGAAAAATATCCGTGAGTTCCACGAAAAACAGAAACAGAACAGCTGGTTCACCTCCACCGAGAACGGAACGATGCTTGGCCAGAAGCTGACTGCCCTGAACCGTGTCGGCGTATACGTTCCGGGGGGAAAGGCAGCGTATCCGTCCTCCGTTCTGATGAACATTCTTCCGGCAAAAGTGGCAGGAGTCAAAGAAATCTGCATGACAACGCCGTGCGGCAGAGACGGAAAAGTCAACCCGGTTGTCCTTGCGGCAGCAAAAGAAGCCGGTGCGGACCGCGTCTTTAAAATCGGCGGTGCACAGGCAATTGCAGCCCTTGCTTACGGAACCGAGAGCATTCCGAAAGTCGATAAAATCGTAGGACCTGGAAACATCTACGTTGCCCTTGCAAAGAAAGCCGTATACGGAAATGTCAGCATCGACTCCATCGCAGGCCCAAGTGAGATTCTTGTCCTTGCTGATGAGACTGCAAATCCGCGGTTCGTGGCAGCCGACCTCTTAAGCCAGGCTGAGCATGATGAGCTTGCAAGTGCGATCCTTATTACCACCTCCCAGGAACTGGCAGAGAAGGTAAGTGAAGAGGTAGACGGTTTCTTAAAAGTCCTCTCCAGAAGCGACATCATCTCCAAATCACTGGACAACTTCGGCTACATCCTTGTCACCGATTCGCATCAGGAAGCGATCGACACCGTAGATGCCATCGCACCGGAGCACCTCGAGATCGTGACGAAGAACCCGTTTGAGGATATGATGAAGGTACATAACGCCGGTGCTATTTTCCTCGGCGAGAACTCCAGCGAGCCTCTCGGTGACTATTTTGCCGGCCCGAACCATATCCTGCCGACGAACGGAACCGCAAAATTTTTCTCCCCGCTGTCCGTAGACGATTTCGTGAAGAAATCCAGCATCATCTATTATTCCAGAGAAGCCCTTTCCGAGATACACGAGGATATCGAGAGCTTTGCAAAATCAGAGAGCCTGACGGCACACGCCAATTCGATTGCCGTCCGTTTTGAGGGGGAAGAGTAAGTGGAGAACAGAACAGCCAGCGTAGAACGCGTGACAAAAGAAACAAAGATCCGCATGACATTAAATCTGGATGGAACGGGAAAGAGCGACATCCACACCGGCATCGGCTTTTTTGACCATATGCTCGACGGCTTTGCCCGCCACGGTCTTTTCGACCTTTCCGTTTCTGTAGACGGAGATCTTGATGTAGACGGCCACCACACGATCGAGGACACCGGTATCGTGCTCGGAACTGCAATCCGCGAGGCAGTCGGCGACAAACAGGGCATCCGCCGCTACGGCGACAGAATCCTTCCGATGGACGAGACACTGGTGCTCTCGGCCGTTGACCTCTGCGGCAGACCGTATCTCTCTTTCCAGGCAGAATTTACGCGGGAGAAAGTAGGAGAGATGGAGACCGAGATGGTAAAAGAATTCTTCTACGCCGTTTCCTATGCGGCGCAGATGAATCTGCATATCAAAGTGCTTGACGGCGGAAATAACCACCACATCATTGAGGCGATGTTCAAAGCATTTGCGAAGGCACTCGATGAGGCAACTTCCTTCGATCCGAGAATTGCCGGCGTGCTCTCGACCAAGGGCAGCCTGTAAGAGCAGAAAAAGAGGAGAACAAGAGATGGAACAAGCATTAAAATGTGATTTTACCTGGGCGGATTTTAAGACAAACAGCGACGGCATGGTTCCGGTTGTTGTACAGGATGCGGAAAATGACGAAGTGCTGATGCTCGCCTACATGAATGAGGAAGCATTTGAGACGACACTGCGCCTTGGAAAAATGACGTACTGGAGCAGAAGCCGCAATGAGCTCTGGACGAAGGGACTGACCTCCGGTCATGTGCAGTATGTAAAGCAGCTTCTGATCGACTGCGACAACGATACAATCCTTGCCAAAGTAGAACAGGTCGGCGCAGCGTGCCACACCGGAAACCGCACCTGCTTTTACCGGATCCTGGCAGAATAAAAATTTCTGATGCAGAGCATAAAAAGAGCTCCTGTTTCACAGAATAAAATCTGTGGGACAGGAGCCTTTTTATGCGGTTCTGTATCGTTAAAACGCCATTACAGAAGAAGGTATTTTAAGATAAACAGAACAGCCAGGATGTACATGATCACGCTGATCTTTTTCTCTTTTGCTTTTCCGCTCAGGATCTGGATTGCAACGTAGGAGATAACTCCCATGGCAATACCTTCGGAAATGCTGTAGAAGAACGGCATAGCTCCGATGCAGATGTAGCACGGAATCGCCTCGGAAAGATCGCTGAAATCAATGTTGACTACGTTGGTCAGCATGTAGAAGCCTACCACGATCAGTGCCGGAGCCGTTGCAAAGGACGGGATGGCAAGGAAGATTGGGGAGAGGAACAGAGCGAGGCCGAAGAGGATTGCAGTGGTAACAGCGGTAAGACCGGTACGGCCGCCTTCGGAAACGCCGGAAGCACTCTCAACGAAAGTCGTTGTGGTAGAAGTACCAAGAACAGCACCTGCGCAGGTAGCAACAGCGTCTGCCATCAGCGCGCCCTTGATGCGCGGAAGTTTTCCGCTTTTGTCGAGCATGTTTGCCTTGGAAGATACACCGATCAGAGTTCCGATGGTATCAAACATATCGACAAACAGGAATGCGAACATGATTACAAAGAACTCGCCTGTTTTCAGAATGGAGAAATCCAGTTTTCCGAAAATCGGGGCAAGGCTTGGAATGGAAAGTCCGTTGGAAAAATCCGGGAACAGGCTGTAGAAGCCGTTTGCCGGGTTCGGAACGTAGAGACCGCATGCCTGGCAGATCATGCCGAGGATCCAGGTTGCAAGAATTCCCCAGAGGATGTTTCCTTTTACATTGCGTACGACAAGAACAGCGGTGAGGATAACACCGATGACTGCGAGCAGAACGGTGATTCCGACATCGTTAAACGTTCCTGCCACATACTCTGTTCCGTTTAATGTGGCTGCAGACTGCAGAGTGGCATTGTAGGAAGACAGGGAATAGAGGCCTGCCACGGTTGAAGAGTTCGGCAGTACAATTTTTGCATTCTGAAGTCCGATGAATGCGATGAACAGACCGATACCGACACTGACTGCAGATTTCAGGCTGATCGGAATGGAGTTGAAGATCGCCTCACGGACGTTAGTCAGAGAAAGTACAATAAAGATGATACCTTCTGCAAAAACAGCGGTCAGGGCTGCCTGCCAGCTGTATCCGTAGCCGAGAACAACGGTGTAGGCGAAATAGGCGTTGAGGCCCATTCCTGGTGCCAGAGCGAATGGATAATTGGCGAAAAGTGCCATGAGCAGGGTGCCAAGGAAGGCTGCCAGAGCCGTTGCGGTAAAGACAGCGCCGTGGTCCATGCCGGTTGCGGAAAGGATGTTCGGGTTGACAGCGAGGATGTACGCCATTGTCATGAACGTGGTGACACCGGCGATGATCTCGGTTTTGACCGTCGTTCCATTTTCCCGCAGCTTGAATGTGTTTTCCATCAGCTTGCTAAATTTTTCCATAGTTTTCTCTCCTTTTGATTTTTGTGGGCGGAAATGCCGCCCCATAATATGGAAACATCCTAAATGTTACAATATTATCAAGTAGAATGCAAGAAAGAAGCGAAAAGAATCTGAAAATTACTGTTCTTACGCAGTGAAACACTTGCTGTTTCGCTGCGTAAGAACATGATTCAGGTGTGCGCAGCCCTCCTTTTGCGAAGCAAAACTTTAAATGAGGGCTGCGAATGTTACAGTTCGCTGGGTACCAGTGAACTGTAACATCTGAAAATTTCTTGTCGAAATTTTTAATTTTTCTATAGACAAATGTCATAATTTCTTTTATGATAAAAAAGGTGTCTTGTAAAATCTGCGTTAAGGAAATGTAAAATATTGAGACCAAAATGCGAAAATACCTTGACAGAGATTTTTAAAGATATCAGAAAAAGACAAGGAAGAAAAAAGAATATGAGTGTAATAGTGTCTTTGATGGGCGGTCTGGGCTTCTTCTTATATGGAATGAAGCTGATGAGTGAAGGACTGCAGAAGGTTGCCGGATCCAAGATGAGAAGCATTCTGGAGGTATTTACGAAGAACCGTGTGATCGGTCTTCTGGTCGGTATTTTCTTTACCGCACTGATTCAGTCCTCCAACGCCACAACGGTTATGGTGGTCAGCTTCGTAAACTCCGGTCTGATGAAACTGGCACAGGCTCCTGGAATTATCCTCGGAGCAAACATCGGTACGACGGTTACCGGACAGCTGATCGCGTTTGACCTTGCGGATATCGCGCCGCTGTTTGTTATCATCGGTGTTCTGATGGTTATGTTCGTAAAGAACAACCTGACGATCAGCCGCCTCGGCGAGGTTATCTTAGGATTTGGTATTCTGTTCATGGGTATCTCCGGTATTTCAGGAGCTCTGAACGAAGCAAAAGAGATCCCGGCAGTTGTCAATGCCCTCGGTTCCCTGACCAATCCGTTTCTTGCGTTCTTAGTCGGCTGGGTGGCTACCGCGATTCTGCAGAGTAACTCTGCAACAGTCGGAATCATCATGCTTCTTGCAAGAGAAGGACTGATGGGACTTCCGATCTGCCTGTTTATGATGCTTGGATGCAACATCGGATGTACGATGTCTGCCATTCTTGCCAGCTTCGGCTGCAAAAAAGATGCAAAACGTGCGGCATGTGTCCACCTGCTGTTCAACATTTCCGGAACGATTGTCTGCTCCATCATTTTCCTGCTGTTTGGAAACCAGGTAGTTGACCTCTTTATGGGTATCTCCGGAAACGAAGCAGGCCGTATGATCGCAAATGCAAACTCGATCATCAAAGTGTGTCAGGTACTCCTGATGCTGCCGTTTACCCCGCTTCTGGTGAAGGCAACGTACTTTATCATCCGCGGAAACGACGAGGAGGACAAAAAATTCGAGCTCGCCTACATCAGCTCCAAACATGCGATGTCGCCGACAACTGCCGTTCTGCAGGTTGTCCGTGAGATGGAGCGTATGGCACAGATGGCAGAAACCAATCTGATCCGTGCCATGAATACACTGGTAACCCGCGATCAGAAAGAGATCGACGAGGTTTACCGTGTCGAGGAAAACATCAATTTCCTGAACAAAGAGATTACGAACTATCTGGTTCACTTAAATCAGGCATCCCTGCCGACCGCAGACGTTATGCGCATCGGAGCACTGTTCCATGTGGTCAATGATATCGAGCGGATCGGTGACCATGCTGAGAATGTCGCAGATTCTGCCGTGCAGATGACGAATGACAATGTAACCTTCAGCAAGCAGGGTGAGCTGGATCTCTCCGAGATGCTGGATATGGTATTAAAAATTCTCGATGAGTCGATCGAAATGTTTGCAAAGAATGATCTGCAGCACCTGCAGGAGATCATTGATATCGAAAATTCCATCGACCAGGAGGAGCGGGATCTGCAGCAGAAGCATGTGGAGCGTCTGACCCGCAACGAATGTACACCGGAAGCCGGCATGATCTTCTCCGATCTTGTATCCGGACTTGAGCGTGTCGCAGACCATGCAACGAATATTGCATTCTCCATTCTGGATGAAGATCCGGAAGAGAAGGCAGCCCGTGAGGCAGTTGCAGGAGCAGAAAGATAAGAATGGATTAAGAGAATAGGAGAAAAGCCCCGAAACATTGGTGTTATGTTTCGGGGCCTTTCTTTCATGCTTATGATGCTTTTTATTTATGGATTCCTTTCACGGGAGAGCAGGCAGTCAGATCGAAGGAGTAGCGGAGGTCAGGGTATTTCCCTCCTCTGCAGAGCGGGACGGACCTGCATTCTGCTGGGAATCGTTCTGCTGATCATTGGAAGAGCTGGTGCTCGTTCCGAGGGTCAGGGAGAAGGTCTTTGTCTCATAGGATCCGTTGTCTGGAACCTGTACTTCCACTTCTACGGTTTCGCCGGCAGAGTAATACTGCAGCAGGGATTTCAGCTCGCTGGTGGAGGTGATGGAATGTCCGTCAAAGCTGGTCAGGACGTATCCGGATTTCAGACCTGCATTTTCAGCGGCACCGCCGGAGGTCACTTCGGAGATATAGATGCCGGCCGGCATATTGTACGCCTGCTGGATCTGGCTGCTGACATCGAGGCATTTGATGCCGATCGTTCCCTGATCTTCTGCGGCAACCTTTGTTCTGGTCTGCTCATTCATCAGATTTTCAATGATATCGGAAACACGGGAGATCGGGATTGCATAGCCCATGCCCTCAACCTCTGTAGAAGCAAGTTTTGCGGAGTTGATACCGATGACCTCTCCGTTCATGTTCAGAAGAGCGCCGCCGCTGTTGCCAGGGTTGATGGCTGCATCGGTCTGTAAGTAGGTCTTTCCGGTTGTATCGGTGGAAGAAGTATCTGCCGTTGTTCCATCGGAGCTTCCGTCAGAAGAGGAATCGCTGTCGATCACACGGTTTGCAGCACTGATGATGCCGGTGGTGACAGACTGGCCGTAGCCGAGTGCGTTGCCGATCGCAACGACCTGCTCGCCGACCTCAACGGAATCAGAATCGCCCATCGTGGCAACAGCGATGCTGCTCATCGTGTCATCCGGGATCTCGGAGAGCGGAACGGCGATGACGGCAAGATCGTTATCGGCATCGGTACCTTTGATATTTGCCTTGCAGACCTGATTGTCTACAAAGCTGACAGAAAGAGTATCGGCATCTTCTACTACATGGTTATTGGTGACGATCAGAAGCTCGGTGTCATTCTTTCCGATGATGATACCGGAACCACAGCTTGTGGTCTCCTCGGTCTGCGGAGTCTGGGCACCGTAACCGAACATGCTGAAGTAGTTCTGTACTTCCTGTACGGACTGGTTTGTGATGGAGACGATCGACGGCATTGCGTTTTTCGCAATTGTGGAAACATCCATCGTTCCGGTGGAAGTGGAGCTTGAGGATGTGGCAGCGGCTTTTAAGAGGCTGCTGTTGGAAGTCGTCTGCTGTGCAGTGGTTGTTGTTGCAGTAGCTGTCGTGCTTCCGGCAAAGTGGTTGACTGCCTGGAAGGTACCGCCGGCAACACCGCCGAACAGAACTGCGCTTAAGGCGATGGCTCCGATTTTCTTTGCAAGCTTAGCAACTTTTTTATTTTTGGAAGAAGGTTTCTTTCCGTTGAAGCTGTTCTGCTCTGCTGCCATCATGTTCTCATTATTGGTTTCGTTATTGTAGTTGTTTCTGTAGTCCATCATAATAAATACTTCCTTTCTGGTATCTGTATTTTAAACTGTGTTCCGGAATCGGCTTCCGGTTTTGTCTGCTTCCTTTTTTGTTTCTATGCTTTGCAGTATAATGGGAATCTGTGATGGAAATGTAGTAAAAATGTGAAAAAAATAAGTCCTCTGGAAAAGAGAAAAGTGCTACAATAAGAAACAGAAAAATGATCAGGAAATGAGGAAGTAATAATGAATAGAGGAATAACACAGAAACAGTATCTGGAGCTGGTCCCGCCGACGGAGGAGGACGCCCGCTCCAGCCAGATGCGGATACTGGATGCATTAAAAGAGAAAGGAATCACCGCATCATTTACCCTTCCAGCGCTGCAGAAACTGTATCCCATCTGCGATGAGGCAGACTATAACATAACGGTTTCCCTCGCATGGAATGGAAGCGTCTGGCAGGCGGTTGATCTGGAAGCGGGCAATACAGCAGCAGAGCATTACGGCTATGCCGCTGATCTTGGAAGTACGACCGTCGTTGTGCGCCTGGTAAACTGCAGCGACGGCACCGTGCTTGCCGAGGAGAGCGAATACAACCGCCAGACTGCCTATGGAACCGATATTCTGACGAGAATCTTTGCCTGTAAGGATAAACCGGAGGTACTGCAGGACATCCGTGCGTGTACGATGGAGACATTTACACTGCTCTTTGAAAAACTCCGCCAAAAGACAGGAATTGCGCCGTCGGATGTTCTCTCAATGGTCGTATCCGGCAACACAACGATGATCCATTTCCTGCTGGGACTGGATCCGTTCTGCGTCTTTTCATCCCCGTACGCCGTGCGCGCGGACCGCGTCGGATTCCTTCCGGCGAAAGAGATGGGATTTCCCATGAAGGGATGTGTCTACTGCGTGCCGGGAAAATCCAATTACCTGGGCGGTGATATATTAAGCGGCATGATCGCAACGGAACTCTATAAAAAAGAAACGATCAGCGTCTTTTTTGATATCGGAACGAACGGCGAGCTTGTCGTCGGAAACCGGGAATTTCTGCTCTGCGGCGCAGGCGCTGCCGGTCCGGCGCTCGAGGGCGGCGTGGTCAAAACCGGCATGCGAGCGGCAGAAGGCGCTGTTGATACAGTAAAAATAGAAGACGGGAAAATCCAGTGCCATGTAATCGGAGAGGGTAAGCCAAAGGGCATCTGCGGTTCCGGCATTATCGATCTGCTCGCGGAATTATTCCTAAATGGATGGATCAACCTGTTCGGCACCCTGCAGCCGGAGCGGTCCGAAAAGATCAAGGAAGACCCGGAGACGGGAGAGTGGTGCGTTGCATATAGTGAAGGGCTGTGCTTCTATCAGAGTGATATCGCCGAATTCCTTCGTACAAAGTCAGCGGCCTACACGATGGTTGAGTACATGATGCGTGAATCCGGCATTTCCATGGAAGAAATTGACCGGTTTTACGCGGCTGGTGCATTTGGAAAGCACGTTTCAAAGGAATCCGCCATCACGATCGGCATGTACCCGGATATGGACCGGGAGCGCCTGATCTGCGCCGGAAATACGTCGCTTGCGGGAGCAGAAAAAATCCTGCTGGATCGGACCTGCATCGACGATATTGACCGCATTCTGGACGAGATGGTCTACATACAGTTCGGCCAGGTCGCCGATTTCATCTCTATGATGAAAGCGGCCCAGGCAATCCCACACACGGATCTGGAGCTGTTTCCGAGTGTACAGAAGAAGCTCGAAGAAAAACAAAAAGAGAAATAATGGCAATTGCTTGACCGCAGTCGAATCGTGTCATATACTTACTATTGATAATGAGAATCAATAAGGAGTGAAATATATGACACTGAAAGAACTGCCGATCGGCAAAACAGCGACCGTCCGCACGGTAGGAGGAGAGGGCGCGCTGCGGCAGCACTTCCTCGATATGGGAATCATTCCGGGGGCTGAGGTAACGATGGTAAAGTACGCACCGATGGGAGACCCTGTGGAAGTGCGGATTCACAGCTATGAACTGACCCTCCGCCTCGCCGATGCCGGACGGATTGCCATTGATGAGGTGCGGGACGCCGTAAAAGAAAAAGAACAGCCGAATGCGAGAGCAATCCCGCATCCCGGCTTTGGAGAGGGCGGAAAGTACCACAATAAGGCAGAGGAGCATCCGCTGCCGGAAGGAGAACTGCTGTCCTTTGCACTGGCCGGAAACCAGAACTGCGGCAAGACCACCCTGTTCAACCAATTAACGGGATCCAACCAGCACGTCGGAAACTTCCCAGGCGTGACGGTAGACCGGAAAGACGGCGAAATCCGCGGCCAGAAAAACACGCTGGTCACCGACCTTCCCGGTATTTATTCGATGTCTCCGTATTCGAGCGAGGAGATCGTCACCCGGAACTTTGTCCTGAATGAGCATCCGCGCGGCATCATCAATATTGTAGATGCGACGAATATCGAGAGGAACCTGTATCTGACGATGCAGCTGATGGAACTCGACGTTCCGATGGTACTGGCGCTCAACATGATGGACGAGGTGCGCGAGAACGGCGGTTCCGTACTCGTCAACCAGATGGAAGAGCGTCTCGGCATCCCGGTTATTCCGATTTCCGCCGCAAAAAACGAGGGAATCGAGGAGCTGGTGGCGCACGCTGTCCATGTGGCTAAATATCAGGAAAAACCGGGCAGAAAGGACTTCTGTGAGGCGGATGACCACGGCGGCGCCGTCCACCGTGCGCTGCATGCGATCATGCATCTGATCGAGGATCACGCCGCAAGGGCGGATATTCCGGTGCGGTTTGCGGCGAGCAAGCTGGCAGAGGGCGATGCGCTGATCCTGGAGCAGCTGGCCCTCGATGAAAACGAGAAAGAGATGCTCGAGCATATCGTCTGTCAGATGGAGACGGAGCGCGGCCTGGACCGCGCGGCGGCGATTGCGGATATGCGTTTTAATTTTATTGAAAAAGTCTGCCGTGAGACCGTGGTAAAACCAAAAGAGAGCCGCGAGCATGTGCGGAGCACAAAAATTGACCGTGTGCTGACCGGAAAATATACGGCTCTGCCATGTTTTGCCGGGATTATGGCGGCCGTCTTTTTCCTGACCTTCAATGTGATCGGAGCATCGCTGCAGAGTGTGCTGGAGGTTCTGATCGGAAAACTGACCGAACTCGTGGACGGTGCCATGACAGCATGGGGCGTCAATCCGGTGCTTCATTCCCTTGTGATTGACGGTATTTTTAACGGCGTCGGAAGTGTCTTAAGCTTCCTTCCGATCATCGTCACCCTGTTCTTCTTCCTGTCCATTCTGGAGGACAGCGGCTACATGGCGCGCGTGGCGTTTGTGATGGACAAGCTGCTCCGGAAAATCGGCCTCTCCGGCCGCAGTATCGTGCCGATGCTGGTCGGTTTTGGCTGTACCGTGCCGGGCGTCATGGCGAGCCGCACCCTGCCTTCCGAGCGTGACCGGAAAATGACGATCCTACTAACTCCGTTTATGAGCTGTTCGGCAAAACTCCCGATTTATGCATTCTTCACCGCCGCATTCTTCCCAAAATACAGTGCCCTTGTGATGGTACTCCTGTATTTCGGCGGTATCTTCATGGCCGTCCTGATGGCGATGCTGATGCAGGGAACCTTATTCCAGGGCGAAGCCGTTCCGTTCGTGATGGAACTTCCGAACTACCGTATGCCGGGGGCAAAAAATGTCGGACAGCTTTTGTGGGATAAGGCAAAAGACTTCCTGCAGCGGGCGTTCACCGTCATTTTCATTGCCACGATTGTGATCTGGTTTCTGCAGACCTTCGGAACGCATCTCAATGTCGTGGAGGATTCCAAGGACAGCATTCTCGCCGTGGTTTCCGGTCATCTTGCCCCGGTTTTTCGGCCGCTTGGATTTGGCGACTGGAGAGTATCGACCGCCCTTCTGACCGGATTTATGGCAAAGGAGAGCGTTGTATCCACCCTTTCCGTACTGTTCGGTACGACCGCGCAGCTGACCGAAATCCTGACACCGGTTTCCGCATTAAGCCTTCTGGTTTTCTGCCTTCTCTATACGCCGTGCGTGGCGGCAGTCGCTTCCATCAAGCGGGAGCTTGGCGGCAGATGGGCAGCCGTCGTTGTCGTTTCCCAGTGCGTGATTGCCTGGCTGGCAGCCTTTGTCGTACATGGCTTTGCACTGCTGTTTGGCATGTAAAAAAGAACGATAAATAAGAATATTAAATAAGAAAAGCTCTGCAGAACAGAAAATGCAAAATTCTGATCTGCAGAGCTTTTTGTATATGGCCGGCAAAAGAAAACGCCGGTTTTAAATTTTTCGTATCACATGCTTTAAAATTCCTGTCTTGTGGAGCAGGAAAATCGAGCAGTCCATAAACAGATGGGCAAGAAAGGTGCTCAAAATGACACCATTTGATTTCAGCAGAAAGCCGACATGGAAGCCATACCAGCACACGAAGCCGGAGTAGGCGCTCATGATGACAAGAAGCGGCAGATTTTCCACCACGCTTCGCATCGTTTCAAGAAAACTTTTGACCGTAAAGTCGAAATACAGGAAGCGGCCGACCGTCAGTGTCAGGAAATAGAGAATCAGGCCGTCGTAATTCGTGTCCTCGTAGATAAAGCGGATGTACAGAAGAATCAGTACAATATAGAAGACCGAAATCAACCGCACCGATGCTTTCTGCTCCGGCTCAAGATGCGTGAGCTTTACGAGAACCACATCGAGCCAGCTTGTCAGAAAGACGGAGAGCACGATAAAGACAAGAAGCACCACATCCTGATATTTTTCCCAGTACATCGAAATCTGCGGCAGACGCTCGTCGATGATGTAGTAAAGGGAGAGGAAGAGAAGAATCGAAGTGCCGGAGAAAACCAGCTCATAAAAGCTTTCCACAATCTGATACTGCCTGCGCTGGTGTTTCTTCCGGCGCATTTTTTTCGCTTTTTCCTCGGTCTCCTCTTTTAACTGCTGCTGCATCTGCACTTTTGCAATCAGAAGCACAAGGGCAAGCACCAGAATCAGGCCGAGCAGTGAGACAAGCAGAAAACTGCCCACATTGGCGGGATCAAAATAGTGAAGAATATAGTATCGTTTCAAATAAAATCACCTCTTCTGGAAATTCTTTTTTGATTTCTCTTCACTTTAGTACCAAATCCGGAAAAAGTAAAGTACAAAAATGAGAACAGAAAAAAGTGCCTGATAAAAAATGACCGAAATGGAGAGAATAAAGTGATCGATGCGTGACAGGGAAGAAAAGATGACGATCAGTCAAACTCGGTCAAAACAGGGCGATAAAACGGGGGAATCAGTCATAAAACTCTAAACTTATGCAAAAGCGACAAAAAGAGAAGGTAAAATTCATGAAATATTAATGATTGATTTTGAATGAATATGACGATATAATAAGCTCATCAAAGCACACACGATCAAAATAAAGCAGGAGGGAAATATGATTTACACAGTGACATTCAATCCGTCTCTGGACTACATTGTATCGGTGGAAGACTTCAAGCTCGGCCTTACCAACCGCACAAGCTCCGAGCTGATGCTTCCGGGCGGAAAAGGAATCAACGTATCGACCGTACTTGGAAACCTTGGAATTGAGAGCACAGCGCTCGGATTTCTGGCAGGCTTTACCGGAAAAGAAATCGCCGGACGGCTCGACCAGATGGGAATTAAAAACGGCTGCATCTGGCTGGAAGAAGGATATTCCCGCATCAACGTCAAATTAAAGAGCATTGACGGAACTGAGATCAACGGACAGGGACCTGAAATCCCGGAGAAAAAAGTGGAAGATCTGATGAAACAGCTTTCTGCACTTGGAGAGGACGACGTTCTCTTCCTCGCAGGCAGCATCCCGTCATCCATGGCAGACGATGCCTACCAGAAAATTATGGAAATGCTCGACGGCAGGGGCGTCCGCATCGTCGTAGACGCGACCCGCGATCTGCTGATGAAGGTTCTGCCGTACCACCCGTTCCTCATCAAGCCGAACAATCACGAGCTCGGCGAGATCTTCGGTGTGGAATTAAAGACAAGAAAGTCGGTTGTTCCGTATGCAAAACAGCTGCAGGAAAAGGGCGCACAGAACGTTCTGGTTTCCATGGCAGGCGAAGGAGCCGTTCTCGTTGCCGCATCCGGTGAGGTCTTTGAAGCTCCGGCTCCGAAAGGAAAGCTCATCAACGGCGTCGGCGCAGGAGACTCGATGGTAGCCGGATTCATGGCAGGCTACATGGAAAAAGAAGATTACCTCCATGCGTTCCATATGGGAATCGCAGCGGGAAGTGCAAGTGCTTTCTCTGAAAACCTTGCAACCCGGGAGGAAATTGCATCTGTCTACGAACAGATTACAAAATAAAAGGGAGGACGTCTCATGAGAATCACAGATTTGCTGGACATCCGCAGTATTGCACTGGATGCCGCACCGAAAAGCAAACAGGAAACGCTTGACGCAGCCGTAGCGCTGATGGTCAAAAGCGGAAAGATCACAGACGAAGATGCGTACCGCGCACAGGTTTACGCAAGAGAAGAAGAGAGCACCACAGGAATCGGAGAGGGAATTGCGATTCCGCACGGAAAATGTGATGCAGTAAACAAACCGGGCCTTGCAGCCATGGTTATCCCGAACGGCGTTGATTTTGATTCTCTCGATGGAGAGCCGGTCACCCTGCTGTTCCTCATCGCAGCGCCGAACACGAAAGACAACGTTCACCTCGATGTGTTAAGTAAACTTTCCATGATGCTGATGGATGAAGAGTTCACCAAGAGCCTTCGAAGCGCAAAGACACCGGAAGAGTTCCTTGCCATTATCGACCGCGCCGATGAAGAGAAAAAGAGCGTGGACGAGCGCCTGGCAGAGCCTGCAGAGGCAAAAGAAAATCAGGTAAAAATCCTTGCTGTTACTTCCTGCCCGACCGGTATTGCCCACACTTACATGGCTGCTGAGGGAATCGAGAAAGCAGCGAAAGCAAAAGGATGCTTCGTAAAAATCGAGACACGAGGCTCCGGCGGAGCGAAAAACGTGCTGACTGCGCAGGAAATCGCCGATGCAGACTGCATCATCGTTGCAGCCGACGCACAGGTTCCGATGGACCGTTTCGACGGAAAGAAAGTGATCCAGCGCCAGGTATCCGACGGTATCAGCAAAGCAGATGAACTGATCGAGCTTGCGATGTCCGGAAACGCACCGGTTTACAAGAGCGGCAATGCGCAGGCAGCCGCAGCAAGCACGAAGAAGAACAGCGGCGGCATCGGCCACCAGCTGTACACCCAGCTGATGAATGGTGTTTCCCATATGCTTCCGTTCGTTGTCGGCGGCGGTATTCTGATCGCAATCGCATTCCTGATCGACGGACTTCTTGTTGATATGAACTCCCTTGATGCCGCAGCCAGATCAAACTTCGGTACGATTACCCCGGCTGCAGCGATGTTCAAACAGATCGGCGGCGTGGCATTCGGCTTCATGCTCCCGGTTCTTGCAGGCTACATCGCCATGGCAATCGGCGACCGTCCGGCACTTGCCCTTGGTTTTGTCGGCGGTATGATGGCATCAAGCGGAACCTCCGGTTTCCTTGGAGCACTCGTTGCCGGTTTTGCAGCAGGCTACATTATCCTTGGCCTCCGCAAAGCATGTGAGAAACTTCCGGAAGCACTCGAAAAGATTGCACCGGTTCTGATTTACCCGGTAGTCGGTATTCTTGCGATGGGACTTCTGATGCTCTTCGTGGTAGAACCGATTATGGGAACTGTCAATACGGCACTGAACAACGGTCTTGCTTCCATGGGCGGATCCAGCAAGCTGGTTCTTGGCATGATCCTCGGCGGCATGATGGCGATCGACATGGGCGGCCCGTTCAACAAAGCAGCTTACGTATTTGGATCAGCAGCCATCGCAGCCGGAAACTACGATATCATGGCATCCGTTATGATCGGCGGTATGGTTCCTCCGTGTGCGATTGCACTTGCAACCCTGCTGTTCAAAGATAAATTTACAAAAGAAGAAAGAGAATCCGGTCCGACCAACTTCATCATGGGACTCGCCTTCATCACCGAGGGTGCGATTCCATTCGCGGCAGCAGACCCGATCCACGTTCTTCCATCCTGCATCATCGGCTCCGGCCTCGCAGGTGCGCTCTCCATGGCATTTGGCTGTACCTTAATGGCACCGCACGGCGGCATCTTCGTTGTACCGGTTATGGGAAATGCGCTGCTTTACCTGGTGGCACTTGTCATCGGAACAGTGGTATCCGCAGTTCTGCTTGGAGTTTTAAAGAAAAAAACTGCATAAAAGAATGGAAAAAAGACAGAAAACAAGGTAAAATAAAAATATCAAATATCCTATGGGAGGAAAAAATCATGAAAGAATTTAAGTATGTTGTAACAGATCCAGAAGGAATCCACGCTCGTCCGGCAGGAATGCTTGTAAAAGCAGTCAAAGAATTTTCCTGTGATATCAAGATCGTAAAAGACGAAAAAGCCATGAACTGCAAAGCCATCTTCGGCATCATGGGACTGGCTGTAAAACAGGGCGAAGAAGTTACCCTGACCTTCGATGGAGCAGATGAAGATGCTGCATACGAAGCAATCAGCAATTTCATGAAAGAAAACTTATAATCATTTCGCAGTGATACAGCTGGAGCGTGTTTGAAAAATTTCTAATCCTAGGAAAATCTTTTTGAACACGCTCCGGCTGTCTGGAAAGAAAATTCGGATATCGAGAACAAAGGTGGAGAAAACTTATGCAGATTTATCAGGGAAAAAGCGTATTTTCCGGCATTGCGATCGGAAAGATCCGCGTATACAAAAAAAATGAGCGTCAGGTAAAACGTGTGAAAGTGGAAAATCCGGATGCGGAGATGGCACGGTTTGAGGAAGCAAAGGCAAAAGGAATCGCACAGCTTGGCGTTCTGTATGAAAAAGCATGCAAAGAGGTCGGCGAGGCCAATGCAGCGATCTTCGAAGTGCATCAGATGATGATGGAGGATGACGGCTACAATGAGTCCGTCGAGAACATCATCAAAAGCCAGGGCGTCAACGCCGAGTATGCGGTTGCAACGACGGGCGACAACTTTGCGCAGATGTTTTCTGCCATGGACGACGACTACATGAGAGAGCGCGCGGCGGACGTAAAGGATATTTCCGAGCGTCTGATTTCCATCTTAAACGGAGACGACGCTGACACATCCTTAAACGACGAACCGGCGATCATCGTGGCAGATGACCTTGCACCGTCAGAGACGGTACAGATGGATAAGGACAAAGTTCTTTCTTTTGTTACCGTACACGGTTCTTTAAATTCCCACACCGCCATCCTGGCAAGAACCATGGCGATTCCGGCACTGGTCGGAACACCGCTTCCGCTGGACGAGAGCGTAGACGGAAAGCTCGGCATCGTGGACGGATCCGATGGAACCATCTATGTGGATCCGGACGAGGAGACTCTTGCCGCCATGCAGAAGCGCCGCGCCGAGGAAGAGGAAAAGAAAAAACTGCTCCTCACCTTAAAGGGAAAAGAGAATATTACACTGGACGGACAGAAAATTCTGCTGTATGCTAATATCGGAAACATCAAAGACCTTGCGGCTGTCATGCAGAACGATGCGGGCGGCATCGGCCTGTTCCGAAGCGAGTTTATCTATCTGGAGCAGGATCACTATCCAACCGAGGAGGAGCAGTTCCGCATCTACAAACAGGCAGCAGAGACGATGGCGGGAAAACGCGTCATCATCCGTACCCTCGATATCGGTGCTGACAAACAGTGCGACTATTTCGAGATGGAAAAAGAGGAGAACCCGGCACTTGGCTGCCGTGCGATCCGCATCTGCCTGACACGGCCGGAGATCTTCAAGACACAGCTTCGTGCGCTGTTCCGCGCAAGCGCATATGGAAAAATTGCCATTATGTATCCGATGATCACAAGCGTCGGTGAGGTTCGTCAGATCAAAGCGATTGTGGAGGAAGTAAAAGCTTCTCTCGCAGAGCAGGGCATTGAGTACGGAAACCCGGAGCAGGGTATCATGATCGAGACCCCGGCGGCTGCCATCATCAGCGATGAGCTGGCAAAAGAAGTTGATTTCTTCAGTATCGGAACGAATGACCTCAGCCAGTACACCCTCGCGATCGACCGTCAGAACACAAAGCTGGATCCGTTCTTTGATCCGCATCACCCGGCGATCCTGCGCATGATTCAGATGGTTGTGGAGAATGCCCACAAATCCGGCATCTGGGCCGGTATCTGCGGCGAGCTCGGCGCTGACCAGAAGCTGACAAAAGAGTTCCTCGCGATGGGTGTGGATGAACTCTCCGTTTCTCCGGGAAGCATCCTTCCGCTCCGCAAGATCATTCTGGAAACAAACGTGGCAGAATATAAGGCAGGAAAGAAATGTTAACACAGCAGAGACATGAGATAATTTTGAAACTGTTAAAAGAAAAGGGAAGCATCACCGTGACGGAAGTCCGGGATCTTCTCGATACATCGGAGTCCACGGTACGCCGCGATATCACAGCGCTCGACAAGGAGGGCAAGCTGGAAAAGGTATTCGGCGGCGCCGTGGAAGCCGGCCAGAAGGTGACGGCACACGAGTACACCGTTGCGCAGAAAAATGAGCTGAACTGCGACGCCAAACGGAAAATCGCAGAATATGCGGCCTCTCTCATTGAGCCGGACGATTTCATCTTTCTCGACGCGGGAACGACAACAGCGCATATGATCGATTTCATCCGGGCAACCTCCGCCGTTTTCGTGACAAACGCCGTTGCCCACGCACAGCGGCTGGCATCACGCGGGTTTAAGGTCATTCTGGTAGGCGGCGAGCTCAAAAGCTCCACAGAAGCCGTCGTCGGAAACCAGGCAATCCGCATGATCCAGGAGTATCATTTCACCAAAGGCTTTTTCGGAACAAATGGCGTAACCCGAAGAAGCGGCTGCACAACCCCGGACGTCAACGAGGCCGTCACCAAAAAGACCGCCATGGAACAGTGCCGCCAATGCTACGTCCTCTGCGACGCAAGCAAATTTAACAGCATCAGCTCCGTCACCTTCGCAGACTTCGAAAAACCAATCTTCATCACCGACCGGAAAGTGATCGGATATGAGAAGAGCAAACATATCATCGCGTGCGACGAAGAACAGAAATAAAAGGCCAATATCTTACACACACATAAATAGAGAAGAGTCCCTGATCTGCAAAGGAATTGTTTGCAGATCAGGGACTTTTTCACTTTATAGGAAAGTTCGACTTTCGTCGAACTCTTGAATAAAAATGCCCGCATAAAGGCGGGCATGAAAAGAAAACGACACTGTTTAAAAGATATAAAAACCTTCTACACCAGCCTCATCGGCAAATAAATCGTCTTCGTT
>NZ_JBNMHD010000044.1:0-26253 GCF_050872605.1 Fusicatenibacter sp. | reverse complement strand
TCTGTACTGTGTTATTTATAAAAGAGAGGCCTTTCCTTCATAAATTCGTTGATTGGTTACGAAATTTATTTAGGACTAAATCGCTAGAGCCCTTGTATTATAAGGGGTTCTGCCTTGTGTCATTATAATAACACAAGCACCGCCGTTTAAAATATTCATCATCGGCACAGGCATACGACTTGTGTGGCAACCGCCCAGGTACTGGTACAGCGGCAGATGAAGCGCATTTGCCGCCGCGCGCGCCACAGCAAGTGAGACACCGAGAATGGCGTTTGCCCCGAGGTTTTCTTTCGTTTCGGTTCCGTCTGCCTGGCACAGGATATGGTCGATCCGCTCCTGCTCGAGCGCATTCTCGCCGACAACGGCATCGGCCAGCACGGTATTGACCGCTTCTACGGCCTTTCTCACGCCCTGCCCCAGATAACGCACTTCCTGATCTCTTTTTTCCAGTGCCTCAAATTTTCCTGTCGATGCCCCGGACGGCACCTGGGCACGCCCCATATGGCCTTCCAGCCCGAGAATGCCCTCTCCGACAGCCACTTCCACCTCCACGGTCGGATTCCCGCGCGAATCCAGGATTTCTCTTCCTGTCACGCTTCGGATTGGTAAATATCGAAACATAGTTTTCCCTCCTGTTTTGCTGCAAAGTGAACAGTAACCAAGTTTCTTCTCTGCGTTCACAGTATGACCATGCTATGGGAAAAATATGTTGCTCTCTCTGTCGAAACCTCTTTTTTCCAGTCCTTATTCTTTTCAAACATAAAAAAACGCAATATGAAAGCCATCCGATTTTTCCATTTTCGGATGGCTTTCATAAGTTAGAACTGTGCATTGGACTGAATCCTTTCTTTTTTATTTTTGTTCTTTTGTTTCGCTTTGGGGTACTTCGTTACGTTTTCTTGGGTCCATACCTTCGCTTTCTTAGTTTATGAGGTAATTCGTTATGTTCTCGGTGGTCCGTCCTCTCTTTCTGTTTTTTTCTTCCGTTTTCTTTTGTTGACTTTACTATATCAGTTTTCTTCTTATTTGTCAATAGTTTATTTTGATTTTTTCTTTATTTTTATTTTCTATTCTGTCTCTTGTTGTGTAATTATTTTTATTTTCAGACTATTATATTCAAAAATCCCTGCATTCATCGTTCTAAAACGAATCCTGCAGGGATTTTTCACAAGGCTTCTTTATTTTTTAATCAGCAGGGATTTTCCTGTCATTTCTTTTGGCTGCTCCATTCCCATCAGCTCGATCAGGGTCGGTGCGATGTCTGCCAGGCATCCGCCCTCTCTTAACGTGTAGGATGGATCTGCATTAACCAGAATGAACGGAACCGGATTGGTGGTATGAGCGGTGTATGGCTCGCCGGTCTCGTAATCTACAAGCTGCTCTGCATTTCCGTGGTCCGCACAGATGAACATCTGTCCGTCAACCTCTTTTAATGCTTCAACTGCTTTGCCTACGCACTCATCAACAGCCTCAACTGCCTGGATTGCTGCGCTCTCAACGCCGGTATGGCCAACCATATCCGGATTTGCAAAGTTGATGATGATGACATCGTATTTCTGGGAACGGATGGCATCCGTCAGCTTGTCGCATACTTCGTAAGCACTCATCTCCGGTTTCAGGTCATAAGTAGCAACCTTCGGGGATTTCACAAGGATTCTGTCCTCACCTTTATTTGGCTCCTCAACGCCGCCGTTGAAGAAGAAGGTTACGTGTGCATATTTCTCGGTCTCGGCGATACGAGCCTGCGTCATGTTATGTGCTGCCAGATACTCACCGAAGGTGTTGGTGATCTCTTCTTTTTTGAATGCAACGGATTTGTTCGGGATAGTCTCATCGTATTCCGTGAAGCATACGTAGGTCAGATCCAGACGTTTTTCTCTCTCAAATCCGGTGAACTCATCTGCACAGAATGCTCTTGTCAGCTCTCTTGCACGGTCCGGGCGGAAGTTGAAGAAAATCACAGAATCTTTATCCTGAATCGTTGCAACCGGTTTTCCGTCTTTTTTCAGAACGGTCGGCAGAACGAACTCATCTGTTTTTCCATCGTCGTAGGAAGCCTGAACAGCCTCTGCTGCGTTGGTTCCCTCTACGCCTTCGCCTTTTGTCAGCGCTTTGTAAGCCAGCTCGACACGATCCCAGCGGTTATCACGGTCCATTGCATAGTAACGGCCGGAGATCACGCCGATTTCACCGACACCGATCTCATCCATTTTTGCCTGCAGCTGCTCAACATAGGATTTTCCGGATGCCGGAGGAGTGTCACGGCCATCCAGGAAGCAGTGTACATAAACTTTCTCGAGACCCTTACGTTTTGCCAGCTCCAGAAGTCCGAATACGTGGGTGATGTGGCTGTGAACACCGCCGTCAGAGAGAAGTCCGAACATATGCAGTGCGGAATTGTTTGCTTTTGCATTTTCAACAGCCTTTACCAGCTCTTCGTTCTCGAAGAAATCGCCGTCCTGGATTGCTTTGGTGATTCTGGTCAGCTCCTGGTATACAACGCGGCCTGCGCCCATGTTCAGGTGGCCTACCTCAGAGTTACCCATCTGTCCGTCCGGAAGACCTACAGCAAGTCCGCTGGCCTGTCCTTTTACGTACGGGCACTGGCTCATCAGCTGGTCCATAATCGGAGTTTTTGCTTCGCAGACAGCGTTATGCTCGCATTTGTCATTCAGTCCATATCCGTCAAGAATCATTAATACGGTTGGTTTTTTACTCATGGTGAATTCCTTTCTTTTTTAAGTTTTATTTCTGTTTCAATTAATATACCCGGATTGTCGAGGAAATCTCCTGGATCATCGACATTCCGCCTAAAATCTGCATGGCATCCTCAAAATGGCGCTCTTTGACCTCGTCCGTAATGACGACGATCTCGGCATATTTTCCATTGACACGCTTCTGAAGCATCTGTGCAATCGAAACCTTGTTGTTTCCAAAGACAGAAGCTACCGATGCCAGCGTTCCATATCGATTTTCAATCTGCATGCGCACAAAATATTTCGACTTGATTTCGCCGACACGCTTGATCGGGCATTCCCGGTAGCATGTACAGCCGATTCTGCCGCAGCAGTTCCATAAAATATTGCGCACGACATCGAAAACATCACCCACAACAGCACTCGCAGTCGGAAGCTCTCCGGCGCCTCGTCCGTAAAACATCGTATCCTGTACCGCATCGCCTGTCAGGAATACGGCATTGTAGGAATCATTGACGGTTGCAAGCGGATGATTGCTGTCGATCAGCATCGGATGAACACGGGCTTCGATTCCTTCCGGAGTATCTTTTGCCACACCGAGCAGCTTGATCGTGCATCCCATCTCTTTGGCGTACTGGATATCGGTCGCCGTGATTTTGGTAATGCCTTCGGTGTAAACGTCTTCAAATGTCACCCTGGAATTGAATGCTGCTGAAGCAAGGATTGCCACCTTGCGACCGGCATCAAGACCTTCCACATCTGCGGTCGGGTCTGCTTCCGCATAGCCCATGTCCTGCGCCAGACGGAGTGCATCGCCAAACTCCATGCCTTCCTGCGACATTTTTGTCAGAATAAAATTTGTGGTACCGTTGAAAATACCCATCAGCTCTGTGATATGGTTTGCAGCAAGGCATTGTTTCACCGGACGGATGATCGGAATTCCTCCCGCCACGGATGCCTCATAGAGAAAATCTTTTCCGTTTCTCTTTGCTGCCGCAAGGATTTTTTTGCCCTCGGATGCCACCAGGTCTTTGTTTGCCGTTACAACATTCTTTCCTGCATCCAGGCAGGCAAGAATGTAGTTCATAGCCGGCTGTTTTCCACCCATAACCTCAACAACAATCTCGATCTCCGGGTCATTGGCAATGTCCTCAAAGTTCGTGGTAATGATCGACGGATCATCAACCTTTGCAGCTGCTTTTTCCACATTGCGCACGAGAATTTTTTTCAGCTCTACACGTGCTCCCAGCTTCGGAAGCATTTCCTCCTGCTGGCTTTTCAGCACTTTGTACACACCGGTACCGACAGTACCAAGACCCAGCATTCCGATTTTAATTACTCTTTCCTCTGCCATACTCGTCTCTCCCTCTTATTTCAGGGATACGATGCATTCAATTTCTACTTTTGCTGCTTTCGGAAGAGCAGCAACTGCTACACAGGAACGAGCCGGTTTGGACTCGCCAAAGAAAGCACCGTATACTTCATTTACCTTGGCAAAATCGTTCATATCGGTCAGGAAAATGGTTGTTTTCATCACTTTCGTGCGGTCAGTTCCTGCTGCTGTCATGATTGCGTCCAGATTCTTTAAAGAGAGGGTTGCCTGCTCTTCTACGGTTTCCGGGATCACGCTGCCATGCTCTACATCAAAGCCAAGCTGTCCGGAAATAAATAAAAGGCCGTTGTCTGCGACTGCCTGTACATAAGGTCCGATTGCTGCCGGTGCTTTTTCTGTATTAATGATTTCTCTTGCCATAATCTTATTCTCCTTTATGCTTTCTTTCGCGCCGTCCGATTCGCCGCGTTTTTTCCTATATCATGCGGTTTTGCCGACACATTTTGTCGTTCCCATCATATCACATGTGGGAGATGTCCGCAAGTGCGAAAAAGCCGCTCCCGGACACAAGCAGAATTCCGGCTCCAAGATATGCCTGTTCGTTCGCAGATTTTTAAATACCCGCCCTAAATTATGATACTTTTCCGTTGAGTAACTCCAATGCCCTGTCCATAGATACGCAGTCTGCATAGCGTTCCGGCCAGAGAAACTCATTATAGTAATGGTAGCTCTGCTCCCCGGTCATGTGCGCATTGTCCTGCGTGGAATTTGCATAGGCAGGAACAATCATATGCAGTCCATGTTCAAAACCGGCCTCTACGGTAGCATTGATACAGAAGTCAGTCATGATGCCGCAGACCATCACATCTTTTTCACCCTTGGCTGTCAGATACTCCAGCAGACCACTCTCTTTTCTGCATGCACTGCATGCAGTCTTGACGAATCGTTTTTCAGTGGGCGTCGGCCGAAACTCAGAATAGACCTCAAACTCATCGTCCCCGATAGAAAATCCAGTACCCGGCCCATCATCGTGCTGAACATAAAGAACTTTCATAATACGAGTGTTGATTATTTATTGGGCTTAACGGACGAAAAACGCCCCTATCCACGTAAAAAGTCCAATAATCTTTAAACCACTCGAAGCTTACTTTCACATAAAATCCGAAAAGATGATATAGCAAACATGTAAACCATATATTATGTCATCAAATACTTAACTGTATTGTACCAATTTTCTTTAAACGACTCAACTGCTTCATCAGCTTCTTCAACTGTTTAACCGTAACAATAGACGCATCCAATTATCTATAATGATAAATCATTTCCTTTCCCCACATAGTTTTGACGCCACTAGGGATAGCAAATATCAAGATCACTTGATAATACTACAGCTGTATATCCTAACTTCTGGACAATCTCTTTTTTCTATGAAAAAGAGACATTGACACATATTGATCAATATCTCTCTTTCAATGACTAAAAATATTATATTTTTTATAGCTTACCCGTTTTGACAAACTTGAATTTACTCATATCTACTTAATAATTCATTGGCATAGTGAGCTAGCCGTTCACAAGGCTCATATTTAGTTTTGTATCCTGTTCCATTTATTATTACAAAGGGATTACAAACTGTTATTTTCTCTGTAGTTCCATCTGCCATTTCAAGCGTAAAAGTAACTGTTTGACCTGCATAGTCCATATAAGAATCATCTGCATTATAGATAACAACATCTTTAAGAAGCGCAACAAATTCCTTTATTTCCACAATTTCTACTGTTTTATCGGGTGGTCCTAAAAGAACTGTGGCAGAAACAATATCCGATGTTTTCAAATCTTTATAAGGTCTTTTTCCCGTAAAGGTAACTAATGATATAGCAATTACCACCGCAATCAATAGACTAACTACCATTAGCCATTTTTTCTTTTTCATGTGTCCCTCCTTTACAAAACAACAATGTGCCCAATTTTTCTATTCAAGAATAACTTTTCCTTACCACTTTCTATTTTTATGCTTCAATCTTATTGAGCAGGCCGCCCCAACATTGCTTTCAGATTTTCGTTTGCTCCTCGTCAAAGTTTAGTGAATTCATGATGAAATTTGCAAGGATAATTTTCTCTTTCAAACTTTCCTCTTACAAAAACAAGGGTGAAAAACCTGATTTTTAATCTTATCACCCTTATTTTCATATCAAAGCATATGCGTTCCGACATCCACAAAGTCTGGATGATGCCATCCAACCTCCATTTCTTTCCAAATGCCGACCCTCGCTTCAAATTCTACTCCACACTCACCACACTTTAATTTTCTTGTTATAATAATTGCCGGCTCAGATAATAATGAGTATAACTCCGACTCAGCCTTATGCACCTCTGTATGATGATCTAATTTTTTCTGTTCCTCATCTGTAAGACGAACATTCCACCACATATGCTCTTCTTTACACTGCGGACATATTGGATTAATTTGATATAATCTGCCAGACATATTACACCTTCTCGTTTACGCCATGATTGCGTCCATAATCGTCTGAATAGTATTACAGGTATCTTCAAAGGAAATGTCCTTTGCGTACTCATACTCTCGACTGTATTTCTCCCACTGCTTACGAAGCGTATCGCTTTCGCGGATCTCTCTTATAATCGCCGCATAGTCTGTCAGGATCATGCTGCTACCGCGTTTCTGCGTCGTCCGTTCCAGCGCGCGTCGCAACGTCGTTTTGTCGCATTCCGCACCGCGCAGCGCGTACAGAATATGTACGTCGTAATAATCCCTTGGACGGGTATTCGCAATATTGCGGGCCAACACAGTTTCAAGCTTTTCTGCCGCTTTATTCTTGATAAAAGCTTTCAATTGCATCGGATTCTTTGTAATCATAGTAAAACCTCCATGTATCGTAGCACCTTGGGCTTCACGCGAAGCTGGTCTGCGTACTGCATCAGTCTGTGAATGTTCTTATCCTTGGACGCTGCATAGCGTTTCATAGCTTCTCCGACAATCTGTATATCACTGCCGCTGCCGCGCAGGATGTCACACAACGTCTTTTCCAAATTGTAAACACGAATTGGATTGCCGGAGGGGGATTTCATTTCAATTCTGCCGAGTTCATAGTTTTCCGGCACAACGCGCTTGACAATTAAATTTTCCTGTTTCAAAGACGGAGCATTGTATCCTTTTGGAAAAGTCATCGTATATTTTGCCGGGGTACGATCCGAATAGCCCAGCAGATATAAAGCAGTATCGTGCGAATAAATCCCGCGCCCATACTTGCGCTGCAAGAGGTAGAAATCATCCTCCCATACGTCACTCCACACATACAGGCCACGCCCGAAGCGGTATATCTCGCCGTTCTTAACAAACTCCTGTAAAACGCTGCGGTGTAGTCCGGCTTCCGTTACTTGCGCTGCGGTAATCGTGCCGTCCTCCGACGCTTCCCGCAGTTCTTCGATTTTCTCCTTAATATTCATGTTTTTCACCTCACTTTGACAATCACACATTAATTTGTGTAAAACTAATGTGTAGTTGTCGGATTTCAAGGAATTTCTAACGCATGATTAAATAAAAAAGCAAAGAACGATATAGCCATTTAAGCCATACCATTCCTTGTTTCCATATTTCTTAAATTAACACCGCATTACTGGCGTTTTTTCTACGGACTGTTTCTTCCAGCACACCGAAAGCTCCTGCCGCCAGAGTCATTAAGATGCCGATCGGGATCGTATTTCCTATTGCTACGCTTCCGGCTTTGGTGATGGTAGTACCTTTTTCATTGTCTTTGGCAATGCTTCCAGTTCCCACGATCAGATCAGCGCTGTAACTCTGATGAACTGATCCCAACTGAACCGGTTACGGCATAATCAGACTCCGTAGATGAAGAAATCTTACAAAGAATTCAAAAAAACTTTGGGACAAATTGTCCTAAGACGAATGTTCAAACACATTTTATCAGCGTCGTCTTGCAATCTCAACTGTGAAACGGAGGAAGCGTAAGAAACTGTGTTGCCTCTGTTTTTCCATGGGATGCACTAACGGCAAGCAAGGCAAGTTTATTGACACTTGCAATTTCCGCGCTGTGAAAATGCTTGTTGGGTGCCCCAAATCCGCTCGAGTTCTGACCACCGTGAGCAGAACTCAGCTATTGATGAAGCCCCGCAATCTCCGTGGAAATGTCTTTCTCCACAAACAGTATAGGACATTCATCAACCCCAGCACAGGCGCTAGGATGGAGAGCAAGCCGGCAGAAAGCCTCAGCAGGAACGAGAGCACGACCACAAGCAGGGTCAGCATCAACACAAAGGGAACGTCAAGAATTTTGAATATGATCCGTATAGGGCGGCCCTCTATGTCACCGAAAATGAAAAATCATTTTCCAAAAAGTGATACTTAAAAAACATCAAAACGCCACCAAACACTTTTCCTTCGGCATTTTTGCCAAATTTCATCGTGTTTGGTGGCGTTTAGCCTGTTTTATTTATTGATTTTGCACAAAAATCAATTATTTATTGTAGTTTACGATAGCTCCGAAATCTGGTTTCAGGGATGCTCCGCCTACCAGACCGCCGTCGATGTTCTCCTGTGCGAACAGTTCCGGTGCGGTTTTTGCGTTTACAGAGCCGCCGTACTGGATACGGATAGCTGCTGCTGTTGCATCATCATAGATTTCAGCGATGCACTCGCGGATGCCTTTGCAAACTTCCTCAGCCTGCTCGGTTGTAGCAGTTTTGCCGGTTCCGATTGCCCAGATTGGCTCGTAAGCGATAACGGCTGTTTTTGCCTGATCTGCTGTTACATTCAGGAATCCAACCTTTACCTGCTGACGGATGAAATCCATCGTTACACCCTGCTCTCTCTGCTCCAGAGTTTCTCCGCAGCACATGATCGGGGTAATGCCGTGCTCGAAAGCTTTCAGCATTTTTTTGTTTACGGTCTCGCTGGTCTCTGCAAAGTATTCTCTTCTCTCAGAGTGGCCAAGTACAACATATTTCACGCCAGCGTCTGTCAGCATAGCCGGGGAGATTTCGCCTGTGAAAGCACCTTTCTCCTCGAAATACATATTCTCAGCACCGATCTGGATGTTGGAGCCTTTTGCAGCCTCTACAACCGGGATGATGTCGATAGCCGGTACGCAGAAAACAACGTCAACGTCGTCATTTGCTACCAGTGGTTTTAATGTATTAACTAACTCTACTGCCTCGCTCGGAGTCATGTTCATTTTCCAGTTTCCGGCGATAATTTTCTTTCTTGCCATGATCGTTTGATCTCCTTAATTTTGAATTAAATCTTATTTATCGTTTGCTGCTGCAACGCCCGGCAGTTCTTTTCCTTCCAGGAACTCCAGGGAAGCGCCGCCGCCAGTGGAGATATGAGTCATCTTATCGCCATATCCAAGCTGGTTTACAGCTGCTGCGGAATCTCCGCCGCCGATGATGGTAACCGCATCAGTCTCAGCCAGTGCTGCTGCAACTGCTTTGGTTCCTGCTGCAAAATTCGGCATCTCGAAGCATCCCATCGGTCCGTTCCATACAACGGTTTTAGCAGTTTTAACGGCATCAGCGAACAGTTTTGCAGTTTCCGGTCCGATATCCAGACCTTCCCAGCCATCCGGAATCTGTCCGGCCGGAACAACCTGTGTATTTGCGTCGTTTGAGAATGCATCTGCAACAACATTGTCTACCGGAAGAAGCAGTTTCACGCCATTTGCTGCTGCTTTTTCTTTCATTTTGTTTGCATAATCCAGATAATCCATCTCAAGCAGAGAATCACCAACGGTGCCGCCTGCTGCTTTTGCGAAGGTATAAGCCATACCACCACCGATGATCAGGACATCAACTTTATCGATCAGGTTGTCGATAACAGAAATCTTGCTGGATACTTTGGATCCGCCAAGGATAGCAACAAACGGACGCTCCGGATTGTTGACAGCATTTCCAAGAAATGCGATCTCTTTCTCCATCAGGTAACCAACAACAGCAGTGTCAACATATTTGGTAACACCAACATTGGAGCAATGAGCACGGTGTGCGGTTCCGAATGCATCGTTTACGAATACGTCACACAGGGAAGCCAGTTCTTTGCTGAACTCCTCACCGTTTTTGGTCTCTTCTGCACGATAACGGGTGTTCTCCAGAAGGATTACATCTCCGTCTTTCATAGCCTCAACAGCTGCTTTTGCGTTCGGTCCTACAACCTCAGGATCTGCTGCAAATTTAACTTCCTGTCCGAGAAGCTCGGAAAGGCGAACTGCAACCGGTGCAAGAGAAAGCTCTGGTTTTGGTTCTCCTTTCGGTTTTCCAAGATGAGAGCAGAGAATTACTTTTCCGCCGTCAGCGATCAGTTTTTTGATCGTCGGAAGAGCAGCTACCAGACGGTTCTCATCTGTGATTTTTCCATCGATCAGCGGAACGTTGAAGTCGCATCTTACAAGGACTCTTTTTCCTTTTACGTTGATATCATCTACGGTTTTTTTGTTTAACATGGGCGTTTCCCTCCATATATCCAACTGCATCTGCCGCGCCGTTTCTTTGTTTTTGCGGCATCGCGGTCCTTATTTAAAAATGCAGTTTATAATTTTTGCACACGGAAAAGGGCTGTTTTTATGCCGTATTTTTCCGCCGCATTCGCAAAAAGGGCCCGGTCCTTAACAGACCGGACCCTTTGGGCTCTGAAATTTTGCCGTTCAGTTTGTTAAATTATGCTAACTCGCTGAAGTATTTGATGGTACGAACCATCTGGCTTGTGTAGGAGTTCTCGTTATCATACCAAGAAACAACCTGTACCTCTGTTGTTCCGTTGTCCAGCGGAAGAACCATGGTCTGAGTTGCATCGAACAGAGAACCATATCTCATACCAACGATATCGCTGGATACGATTTCATCTGTGTTGTATCCGAAGGACTCGGTTGCAGATGCTTTCATTTTTGCGTTGATCTCGTCAACAGTTACAGTTCCTTCTACAACTGCTGTAAGGATTGTGGTAGAACCGGTTGGGGTTGGAACACGCTGTGCAGAACCGATCAGTTTGCCGTTCAGTTCCGGAATAACAAGGCCGATTGCTTTTGCAGCACCGGTGCTGTTTGGAACGATGTTAACTGCAGCTGCACGGGATCTTCTCAGATCGCCTTTTCTCTGCGGTCCGTCCAGAGTCATCTGATCTCCAGTGTAAGCATGGATAGTAACCATGATACCGGATTTGATCGGAGCCAGTTCGTTCAGAGCTTTTGCCATAGGTGCAAGGCAGTTTGTGGTGCAGGATGCAGCGGAGATGATGTTGTCGTCTGCTGTCAGGGTCTCATGGTTTACATTGTAAACGATGGTCGGAAGGTCGTTACCAGCCGGAGCGGAGATAACTACTTTACGAGCGCCTGCATTGATGTGTGCCTGAGCTTTTGCTTTGGAGGTGTAGAATCCGGAGCACTCCAGAACTACGTCTACGCCAAGCTCTCCCCATGGGCAGTTGTTAGCATCCGGGAAAGCATAGATTTTGATGTTTTTGCCATCTACTGTGATGGAATCTTCATCGGATGTTACGGTATCAGCCAGAGCATATTTTCCCTGAGAAGAGTCATATTTTAACAGATGAGCTAACATCTTCGGGGATGTTAAATCGTTGATTGCTACTACTTCATAACCTTCTGCTCCAAACATCTGTCTGAATGCAAGACGTCCGATACGGCCAAAACCATTGATTGCTACTTTTACTGCCATGATTTTCAATTCCTCCTAAAAAAGTGAATTTTAATTTTGAGTCTCTGTACTTTGTTAAAGAAACATCAACCTTATCTGTATAATACCTAATTTCGTCGGAAAATTCAAGTTCTATTTTCAAGAAAATACGAAATTATTTCTAAAATTTGTGAAGAGGCCGGATGCCGATCCGTATTTCTGCAAAATTCCGAAAGATCCGTCTATTGCAGGAAAAGCCGGAATCCAGCCTTTCTGGGGCTTTTTTCCGGCTTTTCCTGCGCGTTTTCTATTGGATCGGCAGATATTCCGGCTTCTTCTCTTTAAACCGCACGTAGTACCGGAATCCGGCTTCCTGCGCGATGGCTGCCGCGTCCGCGAAATGAAACGCTATATGTTCCGGTTTGTGGGCATCGGCACCGAAGGTGATCTTTTCGCCGCCCAGTTCCCGGTATCTTCTGATAACATCCGGCGTCGGATTCGGCACGCCAAGGCCTGCCTTGTAGCCGCCGGTGTTGATTTCCAGCGCGATATCGTACTGAATCAGCTCTTTTAAAATGGTATCGATCTCGTCCGCAAATGCGCGGTAGCTGTAATCTTTTCCCTTTTCTCTGCAGTAGCGTACCACATAATCCAGATGACCAAGCGTCTGGAAATTGTGGAAGAACCGGATATTTTCTGCTGTAGCCTGAAAATACGCCCGGTACAGCTCTTCTGCTGTCCAGCCCGGGAAAGCATCCTCATAATAGGGATCTTTCCCGTCAATGACATGCATGGAACCGATCACATAGTCGAACGGCCACGCATTCACGTACTCTTCCATCCGTTCTTTTAAGTGGAACTGCAGTCCCAGTTCCACGCCAAATCGGATGTCGATTCTGTCGCGGTATTTTTTCTGCAGTTCCCGGATTTTTGCCGCATATGCCGGCGTATCGAGCTGAAACTCGCCGGTACTGTAATCCATATCGTAATGATCCGTCAGGCAGATTGCCGGAAGTCCCAGCTCGACTGCCCGTTTTACCATTTCTTCTGTTGGTGCTTCGCTGTCACTCGAAAAGAAACTGTGCATATGACAGTCCGCTATTTTCATCTTTCGGCCTCCGTAATCGTTCCGCCTCCGCCGACGCAGCCGTCCACGTAGAAGACAACAGCCTGTCCCGGTGTCGGAGCACGCACGCCGTCCGGGAAGGTACAGGTAATTTCATCTTCCCCGGTCCGTTTGATCACGCACGGGGAGCCTTTGTGGCCGTACCGGATTTTTGCGGTGCAGGAGAGCTCTTCTCCAAGTTCCAGCGGCGGAATTGCCATATAGTTTACTTTGTCTGCTTTTACTACTTTTGCGAAAACCTCTTCATTTTCGCCGACCACAACCTCGTTCGTCTCCGGACGGATTTCCAGTACGAACACGCGGTGTCCCATCGGAAGGCCGAGTCCGCGGCGCTGTCCTACGGTGTAATGGGTAATGCCCTCATGGGTGCCGAGGATTTCACCCTTTGTATTCACGAAATTGCCTTTCGGTGCCACGATTCCCGTCTCGTTCTGGATAAAGGAAGCGTAGTCCTGATCCGGCACGAAACAGATTTCCTGGGAATCCTTCTTTTTTGCCACCGGAAGACCGATTTCGGCCGCGATTTCACGGATCTGGTCTTTCGTGTAATCTCCGACCGGCATCAGCGTATGCGAAAGCTGCTCCTGGGTCAGGTTGTACAGCGCATACGTCTGGTCTTTTGCCGCTGTTACCGAATTTGCAATCGCATACCGTCCATTGGCAAGCTGTTCAATTCTTGCGTAATGACCGGTTGCAATGTAGTCCGCTCCGATCGAAAGACTCCGCTGCAGCAGTGCTTCCCATTTCACGTAGCGGTTGCAGGCGATACACGGGTTCGGTGTTCTGCCGCAGAGATATTCGTTCGTGAAATAGTCCATGACGTTCTTGCGGAACTCTTTTTTAAAGTTCATGACATAATAGGGAATGTCCAGTACCTGCGCCACGCGCCTTGCATCATCAACAGCAGAAAGGCCGCAACAGCCCCCGTTTTCCTCCTGGACTGTCTCGGCCTCATCCTGCCAGATCTGCATGGTCACCCCGATGACATCGTATCCCGCTTTTTTCAGCAGATACGCTGCCACCGAGGAATCTACGCCGCCGGACATTCCAACGACTACTTTCTTTTTTCCCATACTTAGTATTCTTCCTCTTCCTCGCCCTCGCTGATATCAGACTTCGGTTTTGCAAGACCTTCGATCTTGATGCCGTGTTTCTCTGCGTAATCCCAGAGTGCAGCGTGGATTGCTTCTTCTGCAAGCAGAGAACAGTGAACTTTGACCGGCGGAAGTCCGTCGAGTGCTTCCATAACGGCTTTGTTGGTTACTTCCAGAGCTTCCTGAATGGTTTTTCCTTTTACCAGCTCGGTTGCCATACTGCTGGTTGCAACAGCAGCGCCGCAGCCGAAGGTTTTAAATTTGCAGTCCTGAATGATGCCGTTGTCGTCGATGTCGAGATACATTCTCATGATATCGCCGCATTTTGCATTTCCAACGGTGCCTACACCGCTTGCGTTCTCAATTTCTCCTACATTTCTCGGATGCTGGAAATGATCCATTACTTTTTCACTGTACATTGTTATTCTTCCTCCTGAACTATTTCAAAGCAGTCCTCCTCCGGCACAGCTTTTACCTGAATTTTTCTGTACCGGCTTTGTGGATGGACTGTCTTATTTTCTAAAGCTTATTTACCCTGCTGTTTTTTGATGTAATCCTCATACAGCGGGGACATGCTGCGCAGACGGTCTACGATTGCTTTGATCTGCTCTACAACGAAATCAACGTCCTCTTTTGTGATCTCTTCACTTAAGGTAAGACGTAAGGATCCGTGTGCTTTTTCGTGCGGCAGTCCGATAGCCAGCAGTACATGGGACGGATCAAGAGATCCGGAAGTACATGCGGAACCGCTGGATGCGCAGATACCTTTCATATCCAGCATGATCAGAAGGGACTCGCCCTCGATGAATTCAAAACTGATGTTACAGTTATTCGGCAGACGTTTCACCGGATCTCCGTTCAGACGACAGTTCGGAATCTCGGTCAAAATACGGTTGATCAGATAATCACGTACTTCGATTTCTTTTGCAGTACGCTCTGCCATGGTTCTTGCCGCGCGCTCTGCCGCAACTCCGTATCCTACGATGCCCGGTACATTTTCTGTTCCGGCACGGCGTTTTCTTTCCTGCGCACCGCCGTGTACGAAAGAACGGATTTTCACACCCTTTCGGATGTAGAGGAAGCCGATTCCTTTTGGTCCGTTGATCTTATGACCGCTGGAGCTGAGCATATCGATATTGCATTCATCCACATTGATCGGGATCTGACCGAATGCCTGTACGGCATCTGTGTGGAATAAAATATTGTGTTCTTTTGCGATTCTTCCGATTTCTTTGATCGGCTGGATCGTTCCGATTTCGTTGTTTGCCGCCATAACGGAAATCAGAATAGTCTCCGGTGTGATGGCTGCTTCAAGTTCATCCAGATTGACAACGCCGTTCTCATCGACGCCGATGTAGGTAATTTTCGCACCGCGCTCTTTTTCCAGATACTCACAGGTGTGAAGAATCGCATGATGCTCGATTTTTGTGGTGATGATGTGGTTTCCTTTATTTTTATATGCTTCAAAGGTAGCTTTTAACGCCCAGTTATCGGACTCGCTGCCGCCGGCTGTAAAATAAATTTCCTCCGGTTTTGCGCCGAGCACGTTTGCGATCTGCTCTCTTCCTTTGGTGATGGCTTCTTTGCTTTTTCCTGCAATCGCATAAATACTGGATGGATTTCCGTAGTACTCGCTGAAATAAGGAAGCATAGCCTCGACAACTTCCGGGGCTGTTTTTGTTGTTGCCGCATTGTCCAGATAAATCATTGTTGTTCACTCCTTGTCATTTCTATCGCTGTTTCTGTTTTTCTCTAATTGCCGGCTCTGCTGAACCAGCTCTCCGAGGCTGATGGAATCCACAGCGTTCGTAATTCCCTCATTGATCCTCTGCCACACAAAACGCGTGACGCAGAAATCGGCCGCATCGCAGCCGCCCAGGCCTTCATTGACCGAGCACGTGACTGCCTCGAGTCCGCCCTCCAGCACACGGAGAACATCTCCTACCGAAATGGAATCTGCCGGTTTTGCAAGTACATAACCACCGCCTGCTCCCCGCACACTCTCAATGAATCCGGCTTTTCGAAGCGGACGCACCAGCTGCTCCAGATAGCTCTCTGAGATATTCTGGCGTTCTGAAATGCTGGCAATGGACACTGCACCCTCTTCTTCGTGACTCGCCAGATCGATCATGGCACGCAGACCATATCTTCCTTTGGTCGATAATTTCATTCCTGGTTCTCCTTTTTCCTGTGCTGTCGTTTTCCAATTCCGACAGTTTTAATCGGATTTATTTCTCACTCAGAATAGCACCGATCACGGGGTTCTGTCAAGGAGTTTTTTCGCATATTTTAGACTATCTGCGCAATGCCGTGAAAGGAGTCTATCCCATGCTGAAAATCACAAGAAAGAACACGCTTCTTCTTGGCACACTGATCCTGACCGCGTCCGGGATCATCTGCAGAATTCTTGGATTTCTCTATAGAATATTCCTGTCGCGCCGGATCGGTGCGGAGGCCTTTGGTATCTACCAGCTCGCCACACCACTCTACGCACTGATGCTCTCCCTTGGCGCAGGCGGCATGCAGACGGTGCTCTCGCGCTTTGTGGCATCGTATCTTGCCAAAAAGGATTCCAGACGTGCAAAGATCTGTCTGGCGGCCGGATGCGGCATTGTAGTGATACTTTCCTTCTCCGCCTCCGTCTTTCTCTTTTTCAGCGCGGATTTTATTGGAACACGGCTTCTTTTTGAGCCGCGGACGATTCTGCTCCTCCGGATTTTATCACTCGGCATTCTCCCCTCCGGGATCCACAACTGTCTCTCGGCATGGTATCTTGGCCAGAATCAGACGGCACTGCCTTCTTTTTGCCAGCTTTTGGAACAGTTCGTGCGCATGGGCGCTTCCTACCTTGCCTGGCTTTTCTGTCTTTCCACAAGCCTCCCCTCTGCCGCTGTCGCTGCATTCGGTACTGCCGCCGGCGAACTCTTTTCGTGTCTCTTTCTGATGGCCTGCCTGTCCGTCTCTCACTGCAGGTCTCCTCAGAAACACCGCCCGATTTCTGTTTTTTTCAAAGAAAAGACACTCTGGTACGATGCCTTCCGAGAGCTTGCCGTTTTGAATCTTCCGCTTACGCTGAACCGTATTCTTCTGAATGTCCTCCACAGTATTGAAAGTGCTCTGCTCCCCGGCTGTCTGGTCACCTCCGGTCTTTCCCGGAAAGCAGCGCTCTCGCAGTATGGCATTCTCACCGGTATGGCACTTCCGATGATCTTTTTTCCATCTGCCATCACCCACGCGGTGTCCGTCATGCTTCTGCCCGGCGTAGCAAAGCAGCAGGCCGACGGTACGCCGAAGCAGATATCAGACACGATCCGTTATACAATTTCTTTCTGTGTGCTGCTTGGCACTTCCGCTGTTTTTGCCTTTTTCTTTTTCGGTCCGTGGCTTGGACGTTTCCTTTTTCAAAACGAAGAAGTCGGCGTTTTTCTGCGTATCCTTTCATTTTTAAGTCCTTTTCTCTATCTGGAAACGACACTTGGAAGCATTTTAAACGGCCTTGGAAAAACTTCTCTCGTTTTTTTCCAGAACCTTGCCGGAGATGTAATTCGTATTCTTGCAATTCTTTTCCTCGTCCCGGTTTTCGGCATCCGTGGCTATCTCTATGGTATTCTTGCAAGTGAACTTACCATTATGACAATGGCACTTTTGTTCCTGCATCGGGAATCTGCAAACGGATTTGCTGTTCATTGATACCTTTTTTCTATCTTTTTTAAGAGAAACTGAATTTTCGCCGAAAAAATATCGACAATCTTCGCGTTATGTATTATAATTTATAGATAGTTTGCGACGGGGCACACAAGAACGCTCCTCTGTCCGCAGCTAGAAAAGAAGTGCATCTAAGATAAAGGAGAACGAAAATGAGCCTTGAATTTGTAAGAAAACTTCCCACCCCAACAGAGATCCGGGAACAATATCCCTTAAGCGCCCGCGCAACCGAAATCAAAAAACAGCGTGACGCTGAAATCGCAAAAGTCTTTACCGGGGATTCCGATAAATTTCTTGTTATCGTAGGACCTTGCTCCGCAGACAACGAAGACGCTGTTCTGGAATATAGTCACCGTCTGGCAAAAGTCGCTGACAAAGTATCCGACAAACTGATCATCATCCCGCGTGTCTATACCAACAAACCGCGTACCACAGGTGAAGGCTACAAAGGTATCGTTCATCAGCCGGATCCGGAAGGAAAGCCGGACCTGCTGCACGGCCTGATCGCCATGCGTAAAATGCATATGCGTGTAGTAGAAGAAACTGATCTGACTTCTGCAGACGAAATGCTGTATCCGTCCAACTGGAGTTATCTGTCCGACATTCTCTCCTATGTTGCGGTCGGCGCACGTTCCGTAGAAAACCAGGAGCACCGTCTGACTGTTTCCGGCATCGACATTCCGGCCGGCATGAAAAACCCGACCAGCGGTGATCTTTCTGTTATGATCAACTCCGTCATTGCCGCACAGGGCTCCCACTCCTTTATTTACCGTACCTGGGAGGTAAAGACAAGTGGAAATCCGCTGGCGCACACCATTCTCCGCGGTGCGACCAACAAGCACGGCAACTCCGTGCCGAACTACCACTACGAGGACATTCAGCTTCTGCTGGAGAAATATAATGAAACACATCTCGTAAACCCGGCTACCATCATCGATGCCAACCATTCCAACTCCGGAAAGAAATACGAGCAGCAGATCCGTATCGTCAAAGACGTTCTGCACACAAGACGATGCAGCAAGGATATCGAAAGTCTCGTAAAAGGTGTTATGATCGAGAGCTATCTGGAGCCTGGCAATCAGAAAATCGGATGCGGAACCCATGTTTACGGAAAATCCATTACCGACCCGTGTCTTGGATGGGATCAGACCGAACGACTGATTTACGATATTGCTGAGGAGTGCTAAATTTTCTCAACACCCTAAAAACATCAAAAAACCTTCGCTGCAGTTTTTCACCAGTCTGCGGCGGAGGTTTTTCTATCGTTTTACTTTTCTGTTCCACCTTTTACTTTCTCGGATGCGCTTTCTGATACACATCGCGGATCTTATTGACCCCAAGATGGAGATACATCTGCGTTGTCGAGATATCGGCATGTCCCATCATTTCCTGGACGCTCTTTAAGTCCGCACCATTCTGCAGCAGATGGGTCGCGAACGAATGGCGCAGGGTATGCGGCGTAATGTCTGCGGTGATGCCTGCGGATTTTGCGTAACATTTCAGGATTTTCCAGAAGCCCTGGCGGCTCATCGGGCCTCCGGAGCAGTTGACGAACAGGACATCGTCCTCCAGGCCGTGCATCAGGGCTGCGCGCGCACCGCCCAGGTACTGCTCCAGTGCTTTTTTTGCTGGTCCGCCGAACGGCACAATCCGCTCCTGCTCATCGCGGCAGGTAATGTAGCCCATCATCAGGTTCACATCCTGGATTTTTAAATGGATCAGCTCGCTGACGCGGATGCCGGTCGCATAAAGCATTTCCAGCATTGCCTTATCGCGGATGCCTTTTGGTGTGTCGGTTTTTGGCTGGCGGAGCAGCAGATCGACCTCTGCGATCGAGAGGATCTCCGGCATTTTCCTTTCCACTTTCGGCGGCTGCAGCGCCTTCGACGGGTCGGATTCCATTTTTCCCTCCCGGCAGGCATACTGGCAGAACATGTGGATCGCCGCAATGCTGCGTGAGATGGTCGCCGGGGAGAACTGCTCCCGCTCCAGATATAATAAATAGGAATTTAAAACCGTCGCATTGATCTGCTCCGGTTTTTCGATTCCGTGTTCTTTCAAAAAAGCTGCCAGCTTTCGAAGATCGCGCTGGTAGGAAGCTTCTGTATTTTTCGATGCTTTCTTTTCTGTCTGTAGATAGTCCATGAACGACTGTATCGTTTCCTGCATAGCTTTTTTCCTTTTGTTTCTTTTTCTCTCCCTTTTTGCTGTCCCGCAGATGGTAACAGCGCTTTTCTATTATATACACGTTTCTTTGAAAATGCAATTCCCTTTTCCTGTCCGTCTTACAGGATTTTTGAAAGGAACCACGGGTTGATGTAGCTTTCGAGCAGAATGCCCCATAGGAGCAGAATCAGTGCAAAAAAGTAACGGACACCGAAGCGGAAATACTCTTTTTTCTGCATGCCTCCGGCCAGGTGATTCGTCTCTGCCATCTGGCTGCATGCGGCCGCCATCAGAAACAGTGCGGCAAGGTAGAGAAAGATCTGCGGAAAGAGGGCGAGGAAAAAGAACAGAAGGCCAGCGATGCCGTTCTGCAGATAGGCGGCCGAGAGAAAAACGCCGCACAGAAAACCATACGCCAATACGGCAGCCGCAGAAAAATACGCACCGAGCGCGGTAAGGCCAAAGAGAAGCCCCGCCGCTGCCGGCGCCAGCCGTACCTTCAGAAGATAGGAAAAGCAGGCCTTTGCGGATGTCTTTCTTCCAAGAAACGCTTCCGCCTGGAAGAGGCGGACGGTATTCCCCTCTTTCATTCCCGTGCGGGATGCCGCAAGCAGAAGCAGGACACCAATGGCCATGCCGGCCGCAAACCAGAGGGCAAAAAAGCGGATATATGCGTTCTCGTCCCGTTCTCCCATTCGTTTCTTCCGCCCCCTCTTTTTCTGCCTTACTGTCAGTGTATGCGAGGTCCCCGGGTGATATGTGTGAAGGCCTCCACGTAAAAAGAAGTGCCGGATCCGCGGACCCCCATCCGCGAATGACACTTCTTTTTGTTTTTCAGGGTCCCCCCAATGTCTCACGCACCGGAAATTCTGTCAATTTCAAACCCTGATATTTGTATTTCCCCATAAGATGTTTGTATCACATCATGCTTTTTTGCTTATTTTTTATTTTACAGTAAGGTAGGTATCCAGATCATCAAACTGGTCAAGGTAGCTCACAGCACCCTCGTACATGTTGGACTGCAGGATAATGTTTACTGTGTTGTAGATGCAGCGTTTCAGCTCTGCCATGGTCAGTGTTCCGTCGGCAAGCTCTTTCTTGATATTCTCATGATCCTCCGGCAGACCTGGCATTACCATGTCGTTTCCGGCTCTCATGCAGCCTGCTGCGGTGCACTCGCCCTGAATCTGTACATTTGTGGTGGTCCAGTCGGTCATGATCGCACCTGCGAATCCCCACTCGTCTCTTGCTGCTTTGGTGCAGGTATCGTAGCAGTTTGCAGCGTGTACGCCGTTGATCAGGTTGTAGGATGTCATGATGGACATCGGCTGTGCATCTTTGACTGCGATCTCGAAGCCTTTCAGATAGATCTCACGCAGCGCACGCTCGGACAGGATGGAATCGGAACCCATACGGTTGTCCTCCTGGTTGTTGCATGCGAAGTGTTTGATCGTGGTTCCGCAGCCCGGTACTTTCTGTACACCAAGTGTCATTGCGCCTGCCATCATGCCGGCCAGCAGCGGATCCTCGGAATAATACTCGAAGTTTCTTCCGCAGAGCGGATTTCTGTGGATGTTCATGCCAGGTGCCAGCCACAGTGTTACATTGAACAGCTCCATCTCATGGCCGATCATCTCGCCGACTCTCTTGATCAGTTCTACATCCCAGCTCTGTGCCAGAAGTGTTCCGACCGGGATTGCGGTACAGAACTGATAATAGGTTGTTCCGCGTTTTTCCTGCGACTCACTGAAGAAACCGCCTTCCAGGGCAGCCAGGAAATCACTTGCTACGATTTCACCGTTATCTACCTGATACTCTTTTTTCAGACGAAGACCTGCAGGTCCGTCGACCAGAGCAATGGTGGTTACATTCCACGGCTCTTCGGATGCACACGGAGAAGTCTCTGCTGCTGCGCCTGGAACGGAGATTCCTGCTGATCCGAGGGCATTTCCCTGTGCTCTTCCCGGATCGCCGGTTGCAAGGAGTGCAAGCTGATCTACGGAGAGAGAATCTACGATCTTTCCTGCTTTTCCCGGAAGCTCTTCCGGTACCGGCTGGTAATCTACTTTCTCGGTCGGGATCTCAGATGCTTTGAGCTCGATCACGCTCATTCTCTTTTCTCTTACTTCGTTCTGCCATGCAGCTTCTCTTGCCTGTACTTTTTCTGCATCAGGGGAAATCTCGTTTAATTCCTCTTTCAGCGGGCAGATATTCTCGCATGCTGTCATAACTGCCTTCTCATCCAGTTCCAGAGCGCCGGAGAGAACGGAAGTATTCAGATCGTTTCCAACCCAGATACCGTACATGCCCGGCTCCAGAATCCAGGATGCGCTTTCCTCCTCATAGGAAGTCAGCTGATACAGCGGGAAGGTGATGGTCATCGTCTGGGATTCCTTCGGAGCCAGCAGTTTTGTTTTTCCAAAGCCTGCCAGACGGCGGAACTCTTTCACCAGTCTGCCCTGTGGGCAGGAAGCGTAGATCTGTACAACTTCTTTTCCTGCATAAGTATCGCCGGTGTTGGTGACGGTAACAGTCACGCTTACTTTCGGATTCATCATGCCGCGGCCGCTTACTTTGATGTCATCGGTTCTGATCTCGAAATCGGTGTAGGACATACCATAACCGAAGGAGTAACGGACTGGTACTTCAAAGGTATCGAAGTAACGGTATCCAACGAAGATACCCTCTTCGTATTTTTCTTTCATGAGGTCGCCGCTCTTGTAGCTGTAAACCTCTGCACCCGGATAATCATAGTAATCTTTTGCCCAGGTATCTGCCATTTTTCCGGATGGGGTTACATCGCCGCTTACAACATCAGCAAATGCATTTCCGCCTTCCTGGCCTGCCTGTACGTACTGTAAAATAGAGCGGATATTGTCAAATTCTTCTACGAATGCCAGATCCATCAGGCCGCCGGTGTTGATAACAAGAACAACGTTTTTATAGCATCTGGAAACCTGTGCCAGAATAGCTTTCTCTTCTTTGGAGATGAAGTAGTCACCCTCCGTATCAAAACGGTCTTTGTTCTCTCCTGCGATACGTGCCAGAACGAAGAATGCGGTGTCTGCACCGTCGGCTGCTGCTTTCTCTTCATCGATCGGGTTTCCGGATGGCATAAAGAACGGGGTTGCAGAGTAAGCATCAAAGAATTTTGTGTCGTCTCCGTTCAATTTTGTGAAAATCTCATTTTTCCAGTCCAGTCTTGCCTGTACGTAGAGTTTATCGTAATCCTCCAGCCATTCACTGCTTGTTACGTCGTAGCCTGCATTTTTCATGCCCTGGAAAATATTGACGCTGTCACGCTCATTGACATCGCCGGACCCGGTGCCTCCTTTGATGGTGCGGATCGCACCTGCTCCGTAAAGACCTACCTTGCTGCCCTTTGCCAGCGGCAGGAAATGATCTTTGTTTTCCAGAAGAACGAATCCCTCTGCTGCTGCCTCGCGGGCAAGTTTGCGGTGATCTGTTTCACGCTGGGTTACTTCCGGAGATGTAGTTCCGTTAAAGGTTCTTACCTTTGCTTTCATGTCTTTGTTCCTCCCAAACTCTGTTTCGTGCTAATGTCTCCATTATCTTCCCTTTTTCGTGTAATTTCTAGTTCCTTTCTTGTCCTTTCTCTGGTTGATATTGATATTTCGCCCAATTTCTGGTACAATATTCTTATCTTTTTTGATTATAATTGACGTATATTTCTATCACATCTTGGAGGTACTTATGGAATCCTGCTTTTACGAAACAATACACGAAACCGATCTGCTGCACGTCCGTTTTGAGCTGCAGGATGCGCCCGCTTTTGTTTTTCCGGCGCACTGGCACGAATATGTGGAAATTCTCTATCTGATCAGGGGACAGTTTTCTGCGATTGTCCAGGCAACGGAGTATCAGTTAAACGAGGGCGATCTGATTATCATCAACTCCGGCGACCTCCATATGACGCGCTCCAACACCTGTACATATCTTCTGCTGCAGATTTCCGCAAGCCAGATGCGCCAGTATCTGCCGGACTTTGATACGATGCGTTTCGACACGATCATTCCCTGCTCGGAACAGTCGGCTCCGCTCCGCGCACTGCTCTCGGAGATGAACGAGATCCGGCAGAATCCTTCCGATTCATACCAGCTTCTCTTTACCTCACGACTGTACGAATTTCTGTACCATCTCTGCCGGTCGTATTCCCACCAGATCCCTTCGGCATCCCTCACGGGTTCACAGCGCGATCTGCAGCGCGTGACACACGTTATGAACTGGGTGAAAGTGCATTACCCGGAACCGTTAAGCCTCGAAACAGCCGCGGATTCCCTGGCGCTCTCGAAGGAGTATTTCTGCCGTCTCTTTAAAAAGTATACCGGGCAGACTTTTCTCGAATATCTGAACGATGTGCGTACCATGCATCTGTACGAAGATTTACAAAATTCGGACGAAACGATCACGGTGCTGATGGAGAAAAACGGACTGTCCAATTACAAAATCTTCATGCGGACTTTCAAAAAGCTATACGGCTCCACGCCGCAGAAAATGCGCTCGAACCGCATACGCCACGTATAGAGATCCTCCTTTATTACCGGATCTTTTTCAAAACTGATACATACTGAAAAGGCTGTGGAACACGATTTCTCATGTCCACAGCCTCTTTTTGATTTCGTTATTAAATTGTTTCGTAGAAAGTCTTTTATTTCGCGTAATCCGTTACACGGCTCTCGCGGATAACATTGACCTTGATCTGTCCCGGGTATTCCAGTTCAGCTTCGATCTGTTTCGAGATATCCCTTGCGAGCAGTACCATTTCAGAATCGGATACCTGCTCAGGAACAACCATGATGCGGACTTCTCTACCAGCCTGAATAGCAAAAGATTTTTCGACACCCTTGAACGAATTCGTGATGTCTTCCAACTGTTTTAATCTGTTGGTATATGTTTCGAGTGTTTCTCTTCTTGCACCCGGTCTTGCTGCGGAAATTGCATCCGCCGCCTGAACGATACATGCAATCAGAGACTGGGGCTCTACATCCCCGTGATGTGATTCTACTGTGTTGATCACAATCTGAGATTCTTTGTACTTTTTGCAGAGATCTGCACCGATCTGAATGTGAGATCCTTCTACCTCATGGTCGATGGATTTGCCGATATCATGAAGCAGTCCGGCACGTTTTGCCATGCGGACATCGCATCCTACCTCTCCTGCGAGGAGACCGGAAAGCTGTGCTACTTCGATGGAATGCTTTAATGCATTCTGTCCGTAGCTGGAACGGAATTTCATTCTTCCAAGGAGACGGATCAGCTCCGGATGAAGTCCGTGTACACCGACTTCCAGTGCGGCTGCCTCGCCTTCCTCGCGGATATTCTGTTCTACTTCTTTGCGGGCCTTTTCTACCATCTCTTCGATGCGGGCCGGATGGATTCTTCCGTCTACGATCAGTTTTTCCAGAGCAATTCTTGCCACCTCACGGCGGATCGGATCGAATGAGGAAAGAACGACTGCTTCCGGTGTATCGTCGATGATCAGGTCAACGCCTGTCATGGTTTCGAGTGTACGGATGTTTCGTCCTTCACGGCCGATGATGCGGCCTTTCATCTCATCACTCGGAAGCTGTACCACGGAGATGGTACTCTCGGATACGTGATCGACAGCACATTTCTGAATAGCTGTTACCACATACTCTTTTGCCTTACGGCCTGCTTCCTCTTTTGCTCTGCTCTCCAGCTCTTTGTAGAGCTTTGCTGTGTCGATTTTTACTTCGTCTTCCACAGATTTTAACAGATACTCTTTTGCTTCCTCGGAGGTAAAACCGGAAATTCTTTCCAGTTCCTGTACTCCTTTTTCGTGTAGACCGTCTACTTCCTTTTCTTTCTTTCTGACGCTTGCCTCTTTTGCTGCAATTTCGTTTTCACGACGCTCCAATACGTCCGCTTTTTTGTCCACAGATTCTTCTTTGGATAAAACGCGCTTCTCATATTTCTGCAGTTCCGCTCTGCGCTCTCGGGTCTCTTTTTCTACTTCATTCTTCGTACGAAGAGACTCCTCCTTCGCCTCCAGCAGGGCTTCCCGTTTCTTAGTTTCGGCAGTTTTCAGTGCTTCATCTATGATGTTTCTCGCCTTTTCTTCCGCTGTGCCAATTTTCTCAGCATCCTGCTTGATTTTATTGTCCACAGCAATTTTCCTGGTAACAGGAACCGCAATAAGCAGCGTGACTACTACAGCAATGAATACCAGCAGAATTGTAATACCTGTACCCATTACCGGAGCACCTCCTTATTTAGTTTTCATTGCACATTTACAACACTACAATTTTATACTGTTTTCACAAATTTGTCAATGTTTTAAAAATATTCACAGGGATTTCGCTTTTAGTAACGCATATTTATAAGTAGCCCCTTTTCTGTATTCACTTTTCCTTTTTTCTCACAGACAGAACCATTATGCACAAAATTTCCCCTTTTCTGTTTGGAACCGTTTTACCTATTTCTTTTTCC
>NZ_JBNMHD010000043.1:0-26323 GCF_050872605.1 Fusicatenibacter sp. | reverse complement strand
GTCCTGGAGGAACATCCCCGACACGGCGGCGGGCACGGGATCTGGTATTGATAAAAATGTAATGTGAAATACGTTTTGATGTAGTTTTGACAACTAGATATATAATACTTTGAATATCAAAGTATGTCAAGAGGGAAAATGAGAAAAAGGTGATTGATAGGGGGTGGGAGGTGTGATAGAGTGGGAGATAGAAAGAAAAGTTAAGACAGGAGGATGAAGAATGATGTTAAAGGATCTGGTATTAAAAAACAGGAGTTATCGTGGGTTTGATGAGTCGGTGAGGATTTCGCGGGAGACGTTGGAAGGGTTTGTGGATTGTGCGCGGCTTTGTCCTTCGAGTGTGAATAAGCAGCCGTTGAAGTATTTTCTGGCGTGGGAGCCGGAAGAAGTGGAGAAGGTGCAGGGACTGACAAAGTGGGCGCGGGCGCTGCCGGAGATGGTTTTGCCGCATCCGGGGAAACGGCCGACGGGGTTTGTTGTGATCTGCCAGGATAAGGGGATTGATGAGAATCTGAACCGGTATCAGAAGGATGTCGGAATTGTAGCGCAGACGATGCTGCTTGCGGCGGTGGAGCAGGGGCTTGGCGGCTGTATGATCGGGAATTTTCAGGCGGGTGAGGTAATGGAGGTACTTGGACTGCCCGAGGAGATCCGGCCGCTTTTGATTGTGGCGTTTGGAAAACCGGCGGAGGAGATTCATCTGGTGGATGTGCCGGAGGATGGGAATACGAATTATTACCGGGATGAGAACGATGTGCATTATGTGCCGAAACGGTCTCTGGAAGAGGAGCTTTTAAACTGAAAAGATGTGAGAAAATGTCGGATTTGTGGTAAAGAATCCGGCATTTTTGATATAAAAAAATTAAAAAAAGAGGTACGATACAGGGGTGCAAATAAAGATGTTTTTTCCTGCAAAACAGAACCTTTTTTCTCGAAAGGGATCATGATAAAATGAGAAAAATGGGGGATTTTTCAAAAGTAAAATGGAGGAGGATATTGAAATGAAAATTTATCACGCACAGGTGAATCATCTGGAAAATCCGATGGGGTTTCGTATGGAGAGAATGGTCTTTTCCTGGAAGGTGAAAGACGCGGAAGGAAAAAAACAGAGCTATGCAAGAATCCGTGTAGCATCGGATGCAGCGATGGAACATCTGCTGTTTGATTCCGGAGAGGATGATAAGGCGAGCAGCCTTTCCTATCCGGTGAAGCTGGATCTGGAGCCGAGAACGCGGTATTACTGGAACGTGGAAGCGGGCAGTGATGCCGGGGAGACGGCGGTGAGTGAGGTACAGTTTTTTGAGACCGGAAAGCGGGACGAAGCATGGACGGGAAAATGGATTTCCTGTGACAGCAAGGAGAGCCGTCATCCGTATTTTGAAAAAGAAATTGTTCCGGCAAAAGAGGTAGCGAAAGCCCGGCTGTATGTCTGCGGACTTGGACTGTATGAGGTGTATGTGGATGAGAAGCGTGTCGGGGATGAGTATCTGACGCCGTACAGCAATGATTACAATGAATGGGTACAGTACCAGACGTATGATGTGACAGAGGAGGTTTCCAAAAAGGGAACGCTTCGAGTGCTGCTTGGAAACGGCTGGTATAAGGCGCGGTTTGGATTCAGTGCGTTTGAGGACAAGGGATTTTACGGCAATGAGTGGAAGCTGATTGCGGAGCTGCATCTGACGTATGCGGACGGAACGGAGGATGTGATCGGCACGGACGAATCGTGGCAGGTGCGGCGCAGTAAAATTACATTCTCGAATCTTTACGACGGTGAGCACCGGGACGACACGCTGCCGGAACTGCCATTGGAAAGGGCGGTTCTCTGTGAGGCACCAAAAGGAGAACTGACGGAACGGATGAGCCTTCCGGTGACGATTCATGAGACGTTTGAACCAAAAGAACTGCTTCATACTCCGGCCGGCGAGCTGGTCTTCGATATAGGACAGGAGTTTACGGGAATTTTCAAACTGCATGTCAACGTACCGGCAGGAACCAAAGTTCGTGTTCAGACAGGTGAGATTTTGCAGCGCGGCAATTTCTACAATGACAATCTGCGGAGTGCAAAATCCGAATACATCTATATTTCCGATGGAACCGAAATGGATCTTGTGCCGCATTTTACGTTCTACGGCTATCGTTACGTGAAGATCGAAGGCATTCCGGATCTGAAAAAAGAGGATTTCACGGGTCTTTCTTATTACAGCAACATCACAGTGACAGGCTGGATGAAAACAGGAAGTGATTTGGTCAATCAGCTCATCAGTAATGTACGCTGGGGCTTAAAGTGCAATTTTGTGGATGTTCCGACCGACTGCCCGCAGCGTGATGAGCGCATGGGCTGGACCGGCGATGCGCAGGTGTTCTCACCGACGGCGATGTATCTCGAAGATACTTATGCATTCTATGCAAAATATCTGTACGACATGGCAAAAGAGCAGAGCGTGCTCGGTGGAAAGGTTCCGCATGTGGTGCCATCGTGCGGCGTGGAAGACGCGGCATGTGTCTGGGGGGATGCGGCGTGCATCATTCCGTGGAATCTGTATCTGTTTTACGGGGACAAGAGTATTCTGGAAGATCAGTTTGTGAGCATGAAATCGTGGGTGGATTACATCACGAAAGTGGATGGGGATAACCACGGCTGGCGGTATGTTTTCCACTTCGGCGACTGGCTTGCGCTGGACAATCCGGTACAGGGAGCAGAACAGGTGATGGGAGCGACGGACGAGGAGTTTATTGCCAATCTGTACTATGCGATCAGTGCGGGAATCGTGGCAAAGGCAGCCGGTGTGCTGGGATACCGCGAGGAGCAGAAAAAATACCAGAAGCTGTCTGACGAACAGTTTGCTGTGGTACAGGAAGAATATTACAGTGCGACAGGCCGCTGCTGCATCAAGACACAGACGGCGCTGCTGCTGACACTGAAATACCACCTGTCGAAGAATGAAGAATTGACAAAACAGCAGCTGTTAAAGCTGTTTGAGCAGAGTGGTCACAAACTGAAAACAGGATTTGTCGGAACACCGCTGCTGAACAACGTGCTGACGGACAACGGTATGAACGATCTCGCATACGAACTGCTGCTGAACGAGGAATTTCCGGGATGGCTTTATGAGGTTAAGCTTGGTGCAACTACTGTCTGGGAGCGATGGAATTCCCTTCTTGCAGACGGCACGATTTCCGGCATCAGTATGAACAGTATGAATCATTACGCGTACGGCTCCATTCAGGAATGGATGTTCCGCCATGTCGCCGGCATCAACACGATGGAGTCCCATCCGGGTGTCAAAACCGCACAGTTTGCACCGAACCTGAACTGGGATCTCCGTTACGCGGAGGCGAAATACGATTCCGCCTCGGGAATGTACGGCATCCGCTGGGAGCTCACAGATAAAGAACACGTGACCATCACCATGGATGTACCGTTCGACTGCACAGCCGAAGCCGTGCTTCCAATGGTGGCCGAAAGTGAAAAAGAGGCGATTGCAGAAGTACTAGGATTGGAAGAAAACGGCAGATACCTGCTGATGCCGGGACACTATGAAGTAAGCTATCGGCTTTTCTGTTGGAAAGAAAAACCGGCAGTATGTGTAGAATAAAACTACAGTTTTTTTCAAAAAATAAGAAGCGAGGTGAACGCTGCGATTCCGCAATGGGACAAAATGAGAAAACTGTTCCGATTGTTATGAAAAGAATGTAAATAAAAACAAATAATTTGAAAGAGACACAAAATCGTTTGTTTTATAAACGAATTTATGGTACAATCTGACTAAGCGGTTACAAAAATGGAAGTGTGTTTTGGGGAAAATGAAACAAGACACAGATCCGAAGGTCTGACAAAAAGAGACGGCAGAAAGGGACAGGATATGAAGAAGTGGACGGGGATGATTACCAATCTCACAATGTTAACACAATTCGGACTGTCCCTTGTGACGCCTCTTTTTCTTTGTCTGGCACTCTGCTGGTGGCTTTGCGACCGCTTTTCGGTTGGAACATGGATTTATCTGGTCGGCTTTTTCTTTGGCATCGGAGGCGGCGCCATGACAGCCTGGAAATTCGGACAGAGCGTTCTGCGGCATCAGAAACGCATCGAGACGGAGCCGGACGGAAAAAAGAAGAAAAAACGGGTGTCTTTCAACCGACATATTTAGAGCGTGTCTGAAAAAGCTTTTACAGTTGACAGAGATCAAGTGGCAGAGAAAAGATTTCAGACTGATTTTAGGGGAAAATCCCTTAGAAAGGAAACGAGGCGATATGAGTAATTTCGGAGACAAGGTCCAGCCGGCCGTAAAGCAGGAGACAAAAAATGTTGCCATCTATACCGTCGTCGGCGTGGTTGTGATGTGGGTCGGGTTTCTGATCCTGCACCTGATCTGGCCGGAAAAAATCCCATTTGACTATCGGGTGATCCTCGGGGGAATCGGAGGCGGTGCCGTTGCGGTGCTGAACTTTTTCCTGATGGGCATGGCAGTACAAAAAGCCGTGTCCGAGACAGACGAGGCGGGAGCAAAACGGCGGATGCAGGCAAGCTATTCGCAGAGAAATCTGATGCAGATGCTCTGGGCAGTTCTGGCAATTGTGCTTCCATGCTTCCAGTTTGCCGCAGGAATCCTGCCGCTTTTAATTCCGGGAACGGCCATCAAGCTGATGGGCATAAAAAACAGCATAAAGCGCTGAACCTGATTTGTAGCGAAAGCTGCAAAGACGGGACGGCGTTTTTTAACCGAAGCTGCGAAGCAGTGATTCGGTTATGAGCAAGCAGCAAAGCGGATTGCGAAGATCCGCTTTGACAAAAGGTTCCTATTTTTTATTTTATACAGAGGAGGTGAGAAAAGAGAATGGAGGTTGATATCTCCGGTGCAAAAGTCTTTTTTACGATCCCGATCGATTTTCCGCTGTTCGGGAAAATTCAGATCAGCGAAACGCTGGTGGTAAGCTGGATTGTAATGGCACTCATTACCGGACTTTGCATCTGGCTCACAAGAGATTTGAAGATACGGAACATCTCCAAACGCCAGGCGGTGGCAGAAATGATTGTGGAGACCGCAAATAAATTCGTCATCGGCAACATGGGAGAAAAATTCCGGTATCTGATTCCTTTTGTGTCGGCACTTTTCGCGACCAGCGTTGTCTCAAACCTGATCAGCCTGATCGGACTTCGAAGTCCGACAGCAGATCTTTCCACCGAGGCGGCCTGGGCTGTTGTGGTTTTCATCATGATCACGACACAGAAGATCAAAACCAACGGTTTTGGCGGATATCTGAAAGGATTCACGACTCCGATTGCGGTTATGACACCGTTTAACGTTTTGTCGGAGCTCGCAACGCCGATCAGTATGGCGTGCCGTCACTTTGGAAACATCCTTTCCGGCGTTGTTATCAATGCCCTGATCTACGGATCGTTGGCACTGGCAAGCGGAAAGCTGCTGGGACTGCTTCCCGGCGTGCTCGGAAGAACCCTCTCGCAGATTCCGATTCTGGATGTCGGTGTTCCGGCTATCCTGTCGGTCTACTTTGACTGGTTTTCCGGCGTGATGCAGGCCTTTATTTTCTGTATGCTGACTGTCATGTACATTGCGAATGCAGCAGAGGAAGGCTAAAGAGATTAAAAAAATGAAGTTTACAAAAAGAAAATACAGGAGGAAAACAAGATGGATTTTCAGATTTTAGCAAAAGGTATCGCTCTCGCAGGATGCGCAATCGGCGCAGGATGCTCCCTGATCGCAGGTATCGGACCTGGTATCGGTGAAGGTAACGCCGTAGCAAAGGCGCTTGAGGCAATCGGACGTCAGCCGGAGTGCAAAGGCGATGTAACAAGTACGATGCTTCTTGGCTGTGCGATCGCAGAGACAACAGGTATTTACGGTTTCGTAACCGGCCTGCTTCTGATCTTCGTTGCACCTGGAATGTTCATGAACTTCCTGAAATAGCTGCAAGGAGTAAATTATTGCTAGGAGGAAAGAAACTATGCAGGTTCAGGAACTGGTAGGAATTGTCCCCTGGACTTTTATCGCACAGATCTGCAACCTTTTCATCCAGATGTATCTGATCAAACGGTTCCTTTTCAAACCGATCAATGAGATGCTGGAAAAACGGCGTGCGGCAGCCGACGCGGAGATTACAGACGCAGAGGCGGCAAAAAAGGAAGCCAACGCTATCAAAGAGGAATATGAGCAGAATATGCAGGATGCCAAGGCAAAAGCCAACGAGATTCTCGAAAGCGCCAGAAAGACAGCAACGCTGCAGAGCGAGAAAATCGTAAAAGAGGCTTCCGAACAGGCGGCTGCCCTGAAAAACAAGGCAGAAAAAGAGATTGCCCAGGAGAAAAAGAAAGCGGTCAATGAAGTCAAAGGCGAGATCGGCGGCATTGCCATGGATATTGCCGGAAAAGTCATTGAGCGCGAGATTAATGAAAAAGACCATGAGAAGCTGATAGATGAATTTATATCGAATGTAGGTGAAGCATCATGACAGAAACTGCCAGAGTATACGGTGGGAGCCTGTATGAGCTGGCCCAAGAGGAGCATCTCGAAGAGAAAATCCTCTCCGAGATGAAAGAGATCCGAGCTCTGTTCCGGGAAAACCCGGAGTATCCGCGCCTTTTATCGGAGCCTTCGATTCCGCGAAAAGAGCGGATCGGGCTGATCGACGCGGCATTTGGCAGCCAGGCGGAACCGTATTTGGTCAATTTTATCAAACTGCTGTGTGAAAAAAATCTTCTCCGTGAATTCGGCGGATGCCAGGAAGCGTTTCAGCGCAGATACTATGCGGCGCACAATATTGCCGAGGCGGTAGTGACAAGCGCAGCATCCCTGTCGAAGGAACAGGAAGAGCTTCTGAAGAAAAAACTGGAAATGATGAGCGGAAAAACGGTCGTGATGGAACTGAAAACCGATCCGTCCGTTCTGGCGGGTGTCCGTGTGGAGCTCGACGGAAAGCTGTTTGACGGAACCGTAAAGGGACGTTTGTCCGAGCTTTCCAGAAGAATCAGCGATACAGTGGTGTAGGAGGAAAACATGCAACTGAAACCAGAAGAAATATCCAAGGTCATCCGCAGCCAGATCAAATATTATGAAAATGCGATCCGGCAGGATGAGACAGGCACCGTTCTGATGGTCGGAGACGGAATCGCGAGAGCCAGCGGTCTTTCGAACTGCATGGCAGGCGAGCTGCTGGAGTTCGAGGATGGAAGCTATGGAATGGCACAGAACCTCGAGGAAAACAGCGTATCTGTCGTTTTATTCGGCTCCGGCGAGAACATCAGTGAGGGACAGCTTGTAAAAAGAACGGGAAAGGTCGTTTCGGTTCCGGTCGGAGAAGGGATGATCGGACGTGTTGTCAACGCGCTCGGCCAGCCAATTGACGGCGCAGGCCCGATTACGGCAGCAGAGTACCGTCCGATTGAAAGCCCGGCACCGGGCATCTGTGAGAGAAAAGGTGTTAACCAGCCGCTGCAGACCGGCATTAAAGCGATCGATTCCATGGTTCCGATCGGAAGAGGCCAGCGAGAGCTGATTATCGGAGACCGTCAGACCGGAAAGACAACGATCGCAACAGATACCATTCTGAACCAGAAAGGCAAGGATGTGATCTGTATCTACGTTGCGATCGGACAGAAACGTTCGACAGTAGCGTCCTTAGTAGAAAATCTTGAGAAAAACGGCGCAATGGCGTACACCATCGTCGTGGCAGCAACGGCATCCGAAGCGAGCCCGCTGCAGTATATTGTACCGTACTCCGGCTGTGCTATGGGCGAGTACTTTATGTATCAGGGAAAAGATGTGCTGATCATTTACGATGATTTAAGTAAGCACGCAGTTGCATACCGTGCACTCTCCCTGCTGATCCGTCGTCCGCCGGGACGTGAAGCTTATCCGGGAGATGTCTTCTATCTCCATTCCAGACTTCTGGAGCGTGCCGCAAAGCTGGACGATGAACACGGCGGCGGTTCCATGACGGCACTGCCGATCATTGAGACCCAGGCAGGCGATATTTCCGCCTATATTCCGACGAACGTCATCTCCATCACAGACGGACAGATTTTCCTTGAGACAGAGCTGTTCCACTCGGGCGTTATGCCGGCGGTAAACCCTGGCGTATCCGTATCCCGTGTCGGCGGAAATGCGCAGATTAAGGCGATGAAGAAGGTAGCCGGAACTCTGAAACTGATCTATTCCCAGTACCGCGAGCTGGCAAGCTTTGCACAGTTCGGATCCGATCTGGATGCCGATACCAAGGCGCGTCTGGAGCAGGGTGTGCGTATTGTGGAAGTATTAAAACAGAACCAGAATGCACCGGTTCCGGTAGAAAAACAGGTGGCCATTCTTTATGCGGTAACGAAAGGAATTCTGTCAAAGGTTGCAGCAGAGGATGTCCGTGCCTATGAGGACGGACTGTATACCTGGCTTGATACCGATGCAGAGGGTGCTGCCGTGATGCAGGAGATTTCCGCGACCGGAAAACTTGAGGCGGATACCGAGGAGAAGCTGAAAAATGCCCTCGAATCGTACACCGAAAACTTTATCAATACAAGACCTGCAAAATAAGGAAAGAAGGAGGAGCCTATGGCTGCAAACATGAAAGCCGTAAAGCTGCGGATCAAAAGTGTCGAAAGCACGATGCAGATTACCAAGGCGATGGAACTTGTAGCGTCCTCCAAGCTGCGAAAAGCGAAGGAGCGGGCTGATACCTGCCGTCCGTATTTTCAGGAGCTGTACCGCACTTTGCAGGATATTGCAAAAGGAAACACGGAATTCTATTCCATTTATGCAAAAGAGGCAAAAAACGAGAAATGCTGCTACGTGCTGGTTGCCGGAGACCGCGGTCTTGCGGGTGGATACAATGCCAATCTGTTCCGATGCTTTGAGGCCGATGCCAAAGGAAAAGAGATCTGCGTGGTTCCGGTCGGCAAAAAGGCAGTGGAGTATGCAAAATCCCGGAAGCTGGACATTCTGACGGACAGCTTTGCCGAGATCGCAAATCTTTCCGTGGCAGACAGCTTTGAGATCGCGCGTGCACTGTGCCGTGAGTTCCGGAAAGGGACCTTCGGACATGTGGAGCTTTGTTACACAAAATTCGTGTCGATGCTGTCGCAGATGCCGGTTTCCGTGCCGATCCTGCCTCTGATTGACATTGCAAAAGAGGACGGAGAGGATCCGGAAGCGAAAAAAATCCGAAATCTGATCCTCTACGAGCCAAACGGTGTCGAGGTATTCGAAGCGATTGTGCCGGAATACTTAGGCGGCCTGATCTACGGCGGTATCTGTGAGAGTGTGGCAAGTGAGCTTGCGGCACGCCGTACCGCAATGGAGGCGGCGACCGGAAATGCAGAGGAGATGATTGAACAGCTCAATCTGTATTATAACCGTGCCCGTCAGGCAAGCATTACGCAGGAGATCACGGAGATCGTCGGCGGTGCGGAAGGCGTGTAAGAGTGGAAACAAGAAAAGTGAGGAGAAGTCGTTAAATGAGTGAAAAACACATTGGCGAGGTTGTGCAGGTAACGGGTCCTGTTCTGGACATCCGTTTTCCGGAAGGAGAACTGCCGGCACTTCTGAACGCCATCGAGATAGACAACCACGGCGAGAAACTGGTTGTGGAAGTGGCGCAGCAGACGGGTGACAATATGGTCCGCTGTATTGCCATGAAATCCACAGACGGACTCGTCCGCGGAACAAAAGCAGTTGACACGGGCGGTCCGATCGCCGTTCCGGTCGGAGAGGAGTGCTTAGGCCGCGTGTTCAACCTGCTCGGTGAGACCGTAGACAATAAGCCGGCACCGGAAACAGCAGAAAAATGGCCGATCCACCGCGATCCGCCGTCCTACGAGGAGCAGGTTCCGGCAACGGAAATCCTCGAAACCGGAATCAAGGTCGTTGACCTGATCTGCCCGTATGCCAAGGGCGGAAAAATCGGTCTGTTCGGCGGTGCCGGTGTTGGAAAAACAGTCCTTATCATGGAGCTGATCCACAACGTGGCAACGGCACACGGCGGACTTTCCGTTTTCACCGGTGTCGGAGAGCGTACCCGTGAAGGAAATGACCTTTACAACGAGATGAAAGAGAGCGGTGTTATCGACAAGACAGCACTGGTCTATGGACAGATGAACGAGCCGCCGGGAGCGCGTATGCGTGTCGGACTTTCCGGCCTTACCATGGCAGAATACTTCCGTGATGTGAAAAATCAGGATGTGCTGCTGTTCATCGATAATATTTTCCGATTTACGCAGGCAGGTTCCGAGGTTTCGGCTCTGCTTGGCCGTATGCCGTCCGCAGTAGGATACCAGCCGACGCTGGCAACCGAGATGGGCGCATTACAGGAGCGTATCACTTCCACGAGAAAGGGTTCCATCACATCGGTACAGGCCGTTTATGTGCCGGCCGATGACCTGACTGACCCGGCTCCGGCAACGACATTTACCCATCTGGATGCCACGACGGTACTTTCCCGTGAAATTTCCAGCCAGGGTATTTATCCGGCCGTTGATCCGCTTGATTCTACCAGCCGTATTCTGACACCGGAAATCGTGGGTCATGAGCACTATGAGGTAGCGCGTGCCGTACAGCAGGTGCTGCAGAGATACAAAGAGCTGCAGGATATCATCGCCATCATGGGTATGGACGAGTTGTCCGAAGAGGATAAGCTGACGGTCAGCCGTGCCCGTAAGGTGCAGCGTTTCCTGTCCCAGAGCTTCTCGGTAGCAGAGCAGTTTACCGGTATGGAAGGAAAATACGTGCCGTTAAAAGAAACCCTGCGCGGATTCCGCATGATCCTCGATGGCGAGTGCGACGATCTTCCGGAGAGCTGCTTCCTGTTTGCAGGTACCATCGACGAGGTATTTGAAAAAGCAAAAGCACTGAATCAGTAAAGGAGGAATGACGTATGAGTACATTTCCCTTACGTGTCGGCACGCCGGACGGACTTCTCTATGAAGGCGACGTAGCGCGCGTTGTCTGCAGAACCATCAGCGGCGACCTGGCAATTCTGCCGGGCCACTGCAATTACTGCACTGCGCTCGGTATGGGCGAGGCGCATATTGTGCTGGAGGACGGAACGAGAAGAAATGCCGCCTGCATCGGCGGAATGCTTTCCATGATGAACGGGGTCTGCCGTGTCCTGGCAACGACCTGGGAGTGGGAAGAGGATATTGACGCAGAGCGCGCCGAGGCGGCCAGACATCGTGCCGAGCAGGCGCTGGCAAATGGCGGTCTGACGGACAAAGAATACCGTATTGCCGAAGCCAAGCTGCAGCGTGCGCTGGTGCGGCTGAGTGTAAAAGAATAAAAAAACAAAAAAAGCCTTCGACGAATCCGGGAAAATCCGGTCGTCGAAGACTTTTTTGTTTTAGAACATGTTTTTAAAGAGCAAAAATTCCGCAGATTAAGAATCCCGCTACGGCGAGAGCAGCACTGATCAGGACGTAAGGGAACTGCGATACGGCATGCGACATATTGTCGATCTCGCAGGTCGCGGAGGAAAGAACCGTTGCGTCGGAATAAAAGCATGCATGGCTTCCGAAAACACCGCCGGATACGACAGCGCCAAGTGCCAGGAGTACATTGGCATTAAGGGCGATGGCAAGCGGAACAACGATGGAAACGGCTACAGCCTCAATTCCCCAGAAAGAACTGGTGACAAAGGTCAGAACTGCAATGACAACAAAAATAATAGCTGCCAGTGTTCTGGCATTCATATACGGAACACACAGGTTGATGACATATTCCGAGAGTCCCATTTCGCCGCAGGCAGTCTTGATCATAAAGGATGCAAGAAGAATGGCGAGAACCGGAAGAATATCTGCAAAGCCGGCAAAGAACAGTTCCACGTACCGCGTGAAGGTCATTTTTTTCCGCGGAAGATAAAGAATCATACAGGAAGCAAGAGCAAGAATAATCGCCTGCATCATATCCTGTGTGGCTACTGTCACACCGATCAGAATACCGATGGGGATCAGAAAATCCAGTATATTTCCGGTATTGGTATTTTCGGGCGGGTAATCAACGCTCATTCCGGCCATGGCAATGTCAACGGAAGGGGCGTTGTGCATTTTGGGATGCTCCGGTGTTTGCTCTTTCTTTTCCAGATCGGTATAGGCATCTTTCATTTTTCCGAGCTTTGGCATCAGTTTGCAGGCAAACAGAACCACAACCAGAAGTGCAGCCATGGGATAAAACATATAAGGAAGCACTTTTAAGTAAACACTCATACCGGTGGAAAAGCCCATATTGAGAATGTCCGGTTCCTGAATAAAAACACCGGAATAAAAAACTACCCAGGTGGAAAAGGGAATCAGCGCACAGACAGGTGCACCGGTTGAGTCAATGATATAGGCAAGCGCCTGGCGTGGGACTTTTCGTTTGTCGCAGACATCCTTCATACAGGTTCCAACGGTCATGATGTTGAGATAATCATCGACAAAGATAATGATTCCGAGAAATACCGACATCATCATGGTGATCCGTTCATTTTTACAGAAACGGCTTAACAGGTTGGAAAAACCAAGTGTTCCTTTTGCCTCGCGGAGCAGGAAGATGAAGCCTCCGAACAGTCCGCAGAGAAGAAGAATATACTGGTTGTCTGCGTTACTGATCTCCGAAAGCAGCAGATCACACCAGGGTCCGATAAAAGCCGCTTTGTACATGATGAGATAGGCAACCAGGGTTCCGAAAATCAGAGCTTCGAAAGATTTTTTCGTTTTTAATGCAAAAATCAGCATTGCCGCAGGCGGCAGCAGACATAAAACTCCATATTGCATAGCGGTTCTCCTTTGTAGTTAGAAATGTGATGCAGCGCACCGCTGTAGAGCGTGTCTGAAAAAGCATTTCCGCAATCTGCAAGCCCCACTTTGCGGTATATTTTACCCTCATTCGGTTGCCGTAGCGGGCTTAAGCCGCCCTCATTCGGATAAAATCTCCCACAAACTGGGACTCGCAGCTCACGAAAAGCCTTTTTCAGACACGCTCTAGGAAGTGACAGGGCTTTACTGTTTCGTCATGATACGGTAGGTTTCCGGCCGCCGGTCACGGAAAAGCCCCCAGGAAAAACGTTCTTCGCGCAGGGCATCCAGATCGAAGGAAGCATACAGGATTTCCTCGGTATCTCTTCCGGCCGATGCCACGAGTTCACCGGTTGCATCGGCAATAAAGGAAGAGCCGTAGAAAGTAAGGGAAGAGGACTGGCCGCTATTTTCTTCACAGGGCGTTACGGTTTCAGTACCAATCCGGTTTGCAGCAGCAACCGGAACAAGATTTGCGGCAGCATGTCCCTGCATGACGCGCCTCCAGTGCCCGCTGCTGTCTACATTCAGGATCGGCTCACTTCCGATCGCGGTAGGATAGAGCAGGATCTCAGCTCCCTGAACAGCCATACATCGTGCTGTTTCCGGAAACCACTGGTCCCAGCAGATGCCGACGCCGACGGTTCCAAAACGTGTTTCAAAGACCTTGAATCCCGTATCCCCGGGAGTGAAATAGAATTTTTCCTGATAAAAATGGTCGTCCGGGATATGAGTCTTGCGGTAAACGCCAAGAATCGATCCGTCTGCATCAATCATGGCGATCGAGTTGAACAGGCGCTGAATATCCCGCTCATAAAAGCTGACCGGAATCACGACCCCAAGTTCTCCGGCAACAGCCTGAAAACGCCGGACGGCGGGATTTTCTGTCAAAGGCAGGGCATAATCATAATAGTCGTATCGCTTTTCCTGACAAAAATACGGTCTTTCAAACAATTCAGGAAGAAGGATAAGATTGGCTCCGTTTGCAGCAGCTTCACGGACCATAGTCTCTGCTTTCTCTATATTTTCCTGTACCTGGCTGCAGCACGAAAACTGCAGTGCGGCAATTTTTATATTTCTCATAATCCGTTTCCTCGTTTCTTTGCCGGAATCTGCTGTGTAATGCAGTGAATGTTGCCTCCGCCGGTCAGAATGACGCGTGCATCGATCGGAAGAATCTGTCGATCCGGGAAGCATTTTCCGAGAATTTCTGCAGCCACGGCATCGTTTTCATCGCCGAACCGGGGAAGAAGGACACAGTGATTGGCAAGATAAAAATTGATATAGCTTGCGGCAAGACGTTCCCCGACTTCCCGCTGATCTTCGCCATCCTCAAAATCATAGCCGAGAAGATCTTCGTCTGTAATACAGATGGGATGCTTCGGAATGGGCAGCTTGTGAATCACAAAGCTTCGGCCCTTTGCGTCAACCGTATGGGAGAGAAGATCAAAAGCAGCCCTGCTTCTGGCATACTGCGGATCGTTTTCATCCTCCGTCCAGGCAAGAAGAACTTCTCCGGGCTTTACAAAGCAGCACATATTATCGATATGGCCGTTGGTTTCATCGTTGTAAATGCCAAAAGGAAGCCAGATGATTTTTTCAACCGAAAGATACTGACGCAGCTTTTCCTCGATTTCTGCTTTGGAAAGAGAAGGATTGCGCCCCGGACTCAGCAGACATTCCTCGGTAGTAAGCAGAGTTCCTTCCCCGTCAACATGGATGGAACCGCCTTCCAGAACAAAGGGGCGGGCATTATAGAAGGAGTCACCGAGAAAATTGCAGATTCGTTCCGGAACCTCCCGGTCATGCTCAAAGTGGGAATACAGACCGTCATACTGGCCGCCCCAGGCGTTGAATTCCCATTGAATGCCTCTTCGCCCGCCCTGATCGTTGACCACAAACGTAGCGCCGGTATCTCTCGCCCAGGCGTCTTCTGTCGGGGCTTCGATCAGATGAATCCGATCGGAGGAAAGCAGTTCCTGTGCCGATGATTTATCCTGTGGCCGGACGAAGAGATAGACCTGCTCATAAGCGGCAATTGCTTCTGCAATTTCTGCAAATGCCGCTCTTGCCGCTTTTGCCCCGTAATTCCAGGAACCGGGACGCCACGGCCAGATCATCAGCGTGCCTTCGTGGGGCCCGAATTCGCCCGGCATGTAAAAGCCATCGGCTTTTGGGGTTCTAAGACAATCGGTTTTTGAAATCTTCATATCCAAACTCCTTTATCATTCGGCAGTTTCCAGCTTTGTCCATCACCGCGATGGAAGGGAGTGGGATTCCGTTAAAGGTATTGGTTTTTACCATCGAATAAATCGCCATATCTTCAAAATACAGTCTGTCACCGATCCGGATTTGGGAATCGAAGGAATATTCGCCGATTACGTCGCCCGCCAGGCAGGTATTGCAGGAAAGGCGGTAGGTATAAGGCTTTTCCCCGGGCAGTCCGCTGTCTTTGAGCGGAGGGCGGTACGGCATTTCAAGCACATCCGGCATATGGCAGGCAGCGGAAGTGTCAAGAATTAAAATTTTTCCGTTATTTTCGACAATATCGAGAACTTCCGTGACATTGTAGCCTGCGTTTAAGGCAACCGCTTCCCCGGGCTCCAGGTAAATCTGAAGACCATACGTTTCTTTCATATGGTTGATACAGGAAATCAGGCGTTCGATATCGTAATCCTCACGGGTAATATGATGACCGCCCCCCATGTTGAGCCAGTTCATTTTAAAAAGCCACTTGCCGAATTTTTCTTCCACGGCGCGCAGCGTGGTTTCCAGATCATCCGAATTCTGCTCACAGAGGGTATGAAAATGAAGACCGTCCACAAGATCGGCCAGTTCGTCTGTAAAGTCGCAGGCGCGGATGCCCATGCGGGAGCCGGGTGCACAGGGATCATAAATCGCATGGCCTTCCTGTGTGGAGCATTCCGGGTTGATGCGAAGTCCGGCTTTTGCGGTTCCGGAAGCCTTAAGTACAGGGAGGTACGTTCGGAGCTGCTTTTCTGAATTGAAAATAATGTGATCACAGATCTGTGCGAGTTCTTCCATATCCTGCGGGCGGTAGGCCGGAGAATACACATGATTCTCCAGCCCCATTTCTTCCTTGCCAAGCCGCGCTTCATAGAGTCCGCTGGCAGTCGTTCCACTGATGTATCTTCCAATCAGCGGATATTCCGAAAAGCAGGAAAAGCATTTCTGAGCCAGCAGAATTTTTGCACCGGTGCGTTCTTCTACCTGGTGCAGGATCTTTAAGTTTTCTTCCAGCTTGCCCTCATCAATGACAAAACAGGGAGTTGGCAGTTCGTTTATCTTATACATAGGCTTAATCTACTAAAACAGGATTTTCTACGACCTTCCACGGAAGACCCCACTTGTTGAGTGCCTCCATGTACGGATCCGGATCGAATTCATCTGTGGTGTAGACACCCGGCTTGTTCCAGAGACCGTTCACGACCATCATGGTTCCGATCATGGCCGGAACGCCGGTGGTGTAGGAAATCGCCTGAGATTCTACTTCCCGGTAGCATTCCTGGTGGTCACAGACATTGTAAATGTAAATGCTTCTTTCTTTTCCGTCCTTGATACCGGTAAAAATACAGCCGATATTGGTTTTACCCACGGTGCGCGGACCAAGGGTGGAAGGATCCGGGAGAAGCTCTTTTAAAAACTGGATCGGTACGATCTGCTGTCCGTTGAAGGTAATCGGAGTGGTCGAGAGAAGTCCTACATTTTCCAGACATTTCATATGGGTCAGATAGCTCTGGCCGAAGGTCATGAAGAAGCGGATTCTTTTTACGCCCGGGATGTTTTTGGCAAGAGCCTCAATTTCTTCATGGTGAAGAAGATACATATCCTTCTCGCCTACCTCATCGAAGTTATATTCCCGTTTGATCGACATTGGCGGAATTTCCACCCAGTGGCCGTTTTCCCAGTAAGAGCCGGGAGCGGATACCTCGCGGAGGTTGATTTCCGGATTGAAGTTGGTTGCAAACGGATATCCATGATCGCCGCCGTTGCAGTCCAGAATATCAATGGTATGGATTTCGTCGAAGTAGTGTTTCTGCGCATAGGCTGCAAAAACGCTGGTGACACCCGGATCAAAGCCGGTTCCGAGAAGACCGGTGATGCCGGCTTCTTTGAAACGGTCCATATAAGCCCACTGCCAGGAATAATCGAAGTAGGCGGAAAAGCCAAGCTCTTCACATCTCTTTTCGTAGATTGCGCGCCATGCCGGATCATCTGTATTTTCTGCTTCGTAATTTGCAGTATCGATGTAAGGAACCTTACATGCGAGGCAGGCATCCATAATGGTAAGATCCTGATAAGGAAGAGCCAGATTTAATACGGCATCCGGCTGATACTGTTTGATTAAGGCGATTAATTCTTCTGTGCAGTCGGCATCCACCTTTGCTGTTGTGATAATCGTTTTTGTGGTCGGAGCCAGCTTTTCTTTTAAAGCATCGCACTTGGAAAGTGTGCGGCTTGCAATCATAATTTCAGAAAATACTTCACTGTTCTGGCAGCATTTGTGAATGGCTACGGATGCAACACCGCCGCATCCGATGATCATAACTTTTGACATTGTTTGGTTCTCCTTTTCCAGAAAATGGTGTTGAGTTCATCTTTGGCTATAAGCACGAAAAAAAGACAGATGACGTGCATCATCTGTCTAAAAATCGAAATTTATACATGATCGTATTATGCAAACTTCAGGGGATGGGCAAAAATCCAGGCTTCCCCCTGTTTTCCTATGCAGAAATATATAGTCACGTACTCTTATTGACCGTTTCATAAGATGATGTGCTCGTCGTAGAGCATCGATTATAAAGTAATCAACTCATAAAATTTGCGCTTTTAACGCAATCAATAATGTGGCTCTTAACCACGCTCGGCAACTACCCCTGCCTGTCCGTCGGTTTTTTACCAGGGGCATATATTTTGCATAAGAACAGAATTGTTCGCTTGCAATTCCAAATTATAAAGTGAAATGACACGGATGTCAAGAAAAATTTATGAAAAATCAAACAATTACAAAAAATGCCCCGGAACATGTGAAATGGTTTTTCAAACATGCTCCGGAGCAGAAAGGTTAAAGAATTACAGGGTAATCCAGTAACGCTCCAGTGTTTCGTTTTCGTCTGCATGATAAGCGGTGCCGTCGAACCGGCCGCCGTTTTTCAGAATCGTTCTGCGGCTTCCCTCGTTGGTATCCAGGCAGCAGACCAGAATTTCGGAAAGACCGAGGCTTTTGCAGTACGGCTGCACATTTTTCAGCATCCAGGAGGCATAGCCTTTTCTGCGTTCCGACGGGCGGACGGAGTAGCCGATGTGGCCACCGTAGGTGCGCAGAAAATCGTTCAGGTAGTGGCGCACCTGAATCATGCCGACAAGGCAGTTGTCTGATTTGCGGATGCACAGAAACTGTGTTGCGAGAACCATGCCCTCCGGCAGAGTCTCCTCTCTGGTATACCGCATGGTATCTTCAAGATACGCCTTCATATCATCAAACCGGCGAAGCGGTCCGCAGCCGTCCATGGAATCGCTGTTTTCCAGAAAATCGTTCCGGTAGGCGGCGAGCTCGGCGAAGTATTCCTCCGATGGTTCAACTAACATCAGTTCATCGTTCATTCTCAGCATTTCTCCGGTTCCGGATACTCGACACCGAAGGTCTCAACGGTAACGGTAGCCATTCTCTGCGGCTGCAGCGGTTTGTCGCTGTAGTCTGTGTTGACGGATGCGATTTTATCTACGACTTCCAGGCCTTCTGTTACTTTTCCGAAAGCAGCGTATGCGCCGTCCAGATGCGGAGCGGCTTTGTGCATGATGAAGAACTGGCTTCCTGCGCTGTCCGGGAACATGGTACGTGCCATGGAGAGAACGCCTGGGGTGTGAGCGAGGTTGTTCTCAAATCCGTTCTGGGAGAACTCACCCTTGATGCAATAGTCCGGGCCGCCGGCGCCTGTGCCTGCCGGATCTCCGCCCTGGATCATGAATCCCGGGATGACACGGTGGAAGATAAGGCCGTCATAGAAGCCTTTTTTTACCAGACTGATGAAGTTGTTTACGGTGTTCGGGGCGATTTCCGGGTAAAGCTCTGCTTTCATCACATCGCCGTTTTCCATAGTAATTGTAACGATTGGGTTGGACATCATTGTGTTCCTCCTGATTTTGAAAATATTTTTTATGAGACGATCCAGGCAGATGATTACTCAAGGAATGTCTCGTGAATCGCACGCATCGCCTGATCTGCGTATGCTTCGTCGATCAGGGCAGTGATGCGGATTTCCGAGGTGGTAACCATCTCGGTATTGATTCCTGCATTGGCGAGCGCGCCGAACATTTTGGCAGCCACGCCTGAATGCGAGCGGACACCTGCTCCGATGACGGAAACCTTTGCCACGTTCTCGTCATAATCCAGCTTTTTGATGCCGAGCGAATCCTTGTTGTCGTTCAGCACATCGATTGTGCGCAGCATATCCGGCTTTGTAACGGTAAAGGAAACGGACTTTGTGCCGTCCTTTCCGAGTGACTGGATCATGACATCAATGTTCAGATTGTTCCGATCCAGTAAATTTAAGAGGCGGAATGTGCTCTCCGGATCGTTGCCAAGGCCTGCAACACGGATTTTTGCCACGTTTTTGTCGGCAGCAACGCCGCTGATTAACATTTTTTCCATTTTGGTTTTCTCCCTTACCATCGTTCCGGAATTCCGGTTCAGACTGGAGCAGACCAGAAGTTCCACGCCGTATTTTTTTGCGATTTCCACGCATCTGCTGTGAAGGACTTTTGCGCCGAGCGAAGCCATCTCCAGCATTTCATCGTAAGTTACCTCTTCCATCTTGTGCGCATGCGGCACAATCCGCGGATCTGCGGTGTAGACACCGTCTACATCGGTGTAGATTTCACAGACATCCGCGTGCAGCTCTGCTGCGAGGGCAACTGCCGTCGTATCGGAGCCTCCACGTCCGAGCGTTGTGACATCATCGTATTTGTTGATGCCCTGGAAGCCGGTGACAACGACAATTTTGTTGTCATCCAGCTCTTTGCGGATGCGCTCGGTGTCGATCCGTTTGAAGCGCGCGTTCTGGTAATTGGAAGTCGTGTGCATCGGTACCTGCCAGGCATTTAAAGAAACAGCACTGACACCCATCTGGATCATGGTCATGGCCATCAGAGAGACGGAAACCTGTTCACCGGTGGAGAGGAGCATATCCATCTCGCGGCGGGACGGTTTTTCCGTAATCTGTTTTGCGGTTGCGATCAGTCCGTCCGTCGTTTTTCCCATCGCGGAGAGAACGACAACGACCTGGCTTCCGGCCTGCTGTTTTTCGATGCAGCGCTGTGCTACATTGCGGATGTGCGCAAGATCTGCGACGGAGCTTCCGCCAAATTTCATTACAGTCAGCATAACAGTTTTGATCTCTTTCTTTTTTGATTTACGCGGATAAAATGCGCAGAGCGTGTTTTACCGCATTTTCCGGGCCGAAAACAGGAGTGGGATGTTTTTTGGCCGCGAAATTCTGATACATAGTATAGCGAAAACAGATAGAAAAAGCAAGGAAAAGCACAAGGAAAAGCACAAGGAAAAGCGGTTTCGTTCTGCGGTTGTATTACTTTTTTGTTTGTGTTAAAATGATAGGCAGAAAAAGAGGAGAAGAAAGCATATGATCATAGAAACAAATTCTGCGTCGGAGACGCTTGCCCTTGGCGAAAAGCTGGGAAAAGCGGCGAAGCCGGGCCAGATTTATACATTAAACGGAGACCTTGGTGTTGGAAAAACCGTTCTGACGCAGGGCTTTGCAAAAGGACTTGGTATCACAGAGGCAGTCAACAGTCCTACATTTACCATTATTCAGGAATATACCGAAGGGCGCCTGCCATTTTATCATTTTGATGTTTACCGGATCGGTGATATAGAAGAAATGGAAGAAATCGGATACGATGATTACTTTTTCGGTGAGGGTGTCTGCCTGATCGAATGGGCAGAACTGATTGAAGAGCTGATCCCGGAGGGTGCGATTTCGATTACGATAGAAAAAGACCTCGGGAAAGGGTTTGATTACCGGAAAATTACGGTGGAATAAAAGAAAGAATCCTGAATGTGGTGGAAAACAAAAAGGGATCGCAAAGATTCCTGTTTCCGGCAGATCGCCAAAATGAGTTGGCACAGGAAGGAAATATCGGAAAGGAAATAAAAAATTATGAAAATACTTGCACTGGACAGCTCCGGCCTGGTGGCTTCGGTGGCTGTCGTTGAAAATGAGACATTGCTTGCGGAGTACACCGTAAATTATAAAAAAACACATTCCCAGACGCTTCTGCCGATGCTGGATGAGATCTCCAACATGACAGAGCTGGATCTTTCCACCATCGACGCCATTGCAGTTTCCGGCGGTCCGGGTTCTTTTACCGGCCTTCGTATCGGTTCCGCAACGGCGAAGGGACTTGGACTGGCGCTCGACAAGCCGCTGATTTCCATTCCGACAACAGCGGCAATCGCGTACAATATCTGGGATACCGACAAATTTGTCTGCCCGATCATGGATGCGAGAAGAAATCAGGTGTATGCGGGACTTTACTGCTATACGGATCATCATCTCGACACAATCTGGGAGCAGGATGCACTCAGCATTGAGGCACTGGCTGAGGGTCTGAACTGTCTCGACCACGAAGTGATTTTCCTCGGGGACGGCGTTGCGGTTTACCGGGAAAAATTAGAGGCACTGCTGACAATTCCGTTTTCCTTTGCACCGGCACACGTCAACCGCCAGAGAGCGGCAGCCGTCGGAGCACTGGCTGAGGTTTATTACAAAGAAGGTAAGATTCAGACGGCAGAAGAGCACGAGCCGGAATACCTGAGAAAATCGCAGGCGGAGCGTGAAAGAGCGGAGCGGGAATCTGTGAAGCATGCCGATGTGGTGAAAAAACAGGAGAACGGAGAAAAAAGCGAATGATCACAATCCGTGAAATGCAGATCGATGATCTGGAGCAGGTGATGCCGATTGAGGAGGCCAACTTTTCGATTCCGTGGACAGAGACGGGATTTTTTACATTTCTGATCCGGGACGACGCGCTGTTTCTCGTTGCGGAGGAGGACGGCGAAATTTTAGGATATCTCGGAATTCTGATTTCGTTTGATGAGAGCGAGATTACGAATGTCTGCGTGGCAGAAAAGGCGAGAAGGCGCGGCATCGGACGCGCGCTGATGGAGGAACTGTTCCATCGGATGCAGGAAAGAAAGGTGCGCGTCATTCATCTGGATGTGCGTCTTGGCAATACGCCGGCACGGAATCTGTATGAGAGTCTTGGCTTTGTGCAGGACGGCCTCAGGAAGGGGTACTACGATCTTCCGAAGGAGGACGCGGTGCTGATGAGCCGGACGGATGAATCGGTTCCGAAGAGGTAGAGAGAAATTGTTATTGTATACGCATTTAACACACGGGACTTTCCTTTCATTCCCAGTAGGAATGGCGGGAAAGGTGTGTTACAATCGACAGGACACAGGAAAATCTGATTTCTGTTTTGTGTCAGGAACGAAGAAAGAAACGTTTTTTGATACACGGGAGGAAGAAAAATGCGGAAATACAACAAAAACACGAATGAGCTGGAAGCGGCGGTGTGCAACTGCTGCGGAAAAAGCATGAAAATACAGAATGGAATGCTGCTGGAGGGGATCTGCTCAGTCGACACGACGTGGGGGTACTTTTCCGGGAAGGACCTGGAAAAGCATGAGTTTGATCTGTGCGAGGAGTGCTATGATCGGATTACATCGTCGTTTGCGGTTTCTCCGGAAATTTCGGAGGACACGGAGGTTTAGAATTTCGGGCAGTTCGGCATCGTTCTGGAAGAAAGGGGAAGGTGCAATGCAAAGAGGTTTTACGATTCAGTCGAAGGTGGATGGACTGGTGCTTGACGGGCTTGTGGTGGAGCCGGAGGAGGGCGTACAGCGGACGGCGCTTCTGCAGCTCAGCCATGGAATGAGCGAGTACAAGGAGCGGTATCTGCCGTTTATGGAGTTTATGGCGGAACACGGTGTGGTGTGTGTGATTCATGATCACCGCGGGCACGGAAAGAGTGTGAAGTCGGAGCAGGACCTCGGATTTATGTACGGCGCAGGCGGCGCAGGACTTGTGGAGGATCTGTTTCTTGTCACGAAGTGGGCAAAGAAGGAGTACCCGGATCTGCCGTTTGTTCTGATGGGACACAGTATGGGATCCCTGGTTGTGCGCGCATACGCGAAGGAACATGACCAGGAGCTGGATGCGCTGATTGTGTGCGGTTCGCCGAGCAAAAATTATCTGCGGCCGCTGGGTGCGGCTGTAGGACACGCGGAGGCGGCGGTGCTCGGGGATGAGCATCGGAGCAATCTTCTGGAGGCGATGTCGTTTGGATCGTTTGCGGCGCGGTTTGCGGATGAGAAGAGCCGGTTTGCCTGGTGCTGTTCGGACCCGGAGGTGGTGCGGGAATATGAAGAAAACCCACTCTGTGGTTTTACATTTTCGGATGATGCTTTTTTTGCGCTGAATGACCTGCTGAAGGAGACGTATGGCTTCCATGGGTGGCATTGTACGAACCGGAAGCTGCCGGTGCTGTTTTTGTCCGGCGGGGATGATCCTTGCTATGTGAATGTGCGGCGCTTTAAAAAATCCATCGACCATATGCGGCTGATCGGGTACCGCAATGTCAGGGGAAAGCTGTATCCGGGAATGCGGCATGAGATACTGAACGAGAAAGAGAAGTACCGCGTATATGGGGATGTTTGGAAGTGGTTGAAGAGGGAGAAGGTTGTGGAAGAGGGGGAAAGTACACCCCCGCAGACCCAAGACGGCGTTCCGGCAGGGAGCGGCGGTGGAAACCAGGGGTGAAGGTTTACAAAAAAACAGTCGTGATTTGACGGGAACCGGCGCTATTCGCCAGGAAATCTGATGATTTCCCGGCTCAGAACGCCTTGAAATCCGGTGTGGAGCACCGGATTTCATCCCATCAAATCGCGGCTGTTTTTTTGAAGCTTCATCCCTGTTTTCCAATGCCGCCCCTGTCCGGAATGCCGTCTGGAGTCTGCGGGGGTGTGCTTTTCCCGGGAATGGAAGTGGAGGACGGGAGAGAAGAGCGGCTGGATCCGCCGGAGGCGGATCGGCGTGAGGGCATTGGGTGGGGGGATTAGATGACTTCTTTGCCTAGAAATAGATCAATGGCATTTATATGATGAACGCCTTCTTGTTTATCTCGAAACCGGTCAAGGGAGATAATGTAGCGGGGATATCCGTCTCTGATTTCTCTAAAGGGACGATATTCTCTTTCTTTGATTCGCTCTGTAGCCTTAAGGTCTTCACCTTGCAGGGTATAAGCAACCTGGATATATGCATAGTCTCCATTTTTGTCTCGTGCGATAAAATCGCATTCCAGTTTTCCGATTTTTCCAATACTAATTTGATAATCATGACTTGTTAAATATAAAAAAACAATATTTTCAAGTGAGGGACCAAAACTTAATCGGTTATCTGTATTCATAGAAAAATAGATGGCCAAATCCGATAAATAATATTTTTGATCTCTTTTTAATGATTTTTTACTCTTAAGATCAAAACGATTACATTCATAGATTATTTTGGCTTTTTTTAAGTCCTCAATATAACCTCTAACTGTAGATGCTTTTGTCTTGTAACCCTCTTTTTCCAGACATTCCAGCAGATTATTAAGTGAAAAAGGTGCAGAATAATTGTTCAAAAGAAATGTCTGCACGCGTTCGTAGACGGGAACATTTGAAATTCGTTTTCTCGTTTTGACATCCTTTTCAAATATTTCGGAGATGATTCCTCTGGTATAGGTCTGCCTTGTCTGAATTTCATCAAATTCTAAGGTCTTAGGGAAGCCGCCGTTTAACAGATATTCTTCAAACTCTGTGTAAATATCAGAATTTATCATTTTGTTGAAAAAAGTTTTCATATCGAGGTATTCAGCAAAATCTAAGGTAAAAGTTTCAAAATTCAAATATCGACCGGTAAGCTTTGTTGAAATTTCATCACTTAGCAAATAGGAGTTTGAACCAGTAAGAAAGATAGAGTAGCCTTCCTCAGCGTATGCATGAATAATGCTTTCAAACCCTGAAACATTTTGAATTTCATCTATAAACAGATAATAAAATTCTTCAGCTCCCAACATAGATTCTATTTTTGCTTCGAGTTCTTCTGGAGTTTTTATATTTTTATATCCTCTTTTATCAAGGGGAATATAAATAATTTGAGATTCTGGTACACCATTGGAAGAAAGTTCATTCATAATGGCCTTCAAAATACATGATTTTCCACATCTTCGAATACCAGTAATTACTTTAATGATGTCAGAGTCATAAAATGGTCGAATTTTTTTTAAATATTTTTCTCTCGGATATACTTTCTTAAACATGGTAACTTCCTCCTTTAGACAATTCTATTATATCATAAATCTGACTTTTACGGTACTATTTTATGCAAAACCATTTTTTTGATACCGTAAAAGAACCTTTCATTCTTATGAGTATCCTAATCAGTATTAAAAAGTCAAAGAAAAATTTTGACAAAAATTCAAAAAACTATTGACTTTCAAGTACACTTTAATGCTACAATTTTCTCAACAATACTGAGGAAACGAAGGTTTTCCGCGGAAAAGAAAGGGGATTTTACTATGAGTGTAGATGTAACAAAAATGCCGAAATTAGGATTTGGCATGATGCGCCTTCCGGAGAAGGACGGAGAACTGGATCTGGAGCAGATCTGTAAAATGGTCGATGCGTACCTTGCTTCCGGAATGAACTATTTTGACACCGCCTATATGTATTGCGGCGGAAAATCGGAGAGCATCGTGAAAAAAGCGCTGGTAGAGCGTCACCCGAGAGAAAGCTTTACTCTGACCACCAAACTCCCGCAGTGGATGATGGACGAGGGCATCGAAGGCCGTGACCGCATCTTCAACGATCAGCTCGCGCGCACCGGAGCCGGATATTTTGATTATTACCTGCTGCATAGCGTCGAGGACGGCGCAAACTATGACGGCTATGTGAAATACGACTGTTTTAACTGGGCCAGGAAGAAAAAAGAAGAGGGATTGATCAAACACTTTGGTTTCTCCTTCCACGGAACACCGGAGCTGCTTGACAAGATTCTCTCCGAGCATCCGGAGGTCGAAATCGTCCAGATCCAGATGAACTATGCTGACTGGGACAATCCGCTGATCCAGTCCGGACGACTGTATGAGGTGCTTCGGAAATACAATATGCCGTTCCTTGTTATGGAGCCGGTAAAGGGCGGTTCCCTTGCATCGGCAGGCAAAGAGATTGAAGCCGAGATGAAACGCGTTCATCCGGATGCATCGATTGCGTCCTGGGCACTCCGCTTTGCCGCTTCCCTGCCGGGAGTTGCAACCGTACTCTCCGGTATGTCAAACGAGGAACAGATGGAGGATAATATCAAAACCTTCCGAAATTTTGTACCGTTAAACGAGGAAGAAAAAGCAGTGATCGCCAAAGCACAGGAAGCGCTGAAAAAGAGTCCGGCAGTTCCATGTACCGCCTGT
>NZ_JBNMHD010000042.1:0-26709 GCF_050872605.1 Fusicatenibacter sp. | reverse complement strand
TGATTTCCTCATAATAATCGGTAAAGATTCTTTGTAAGATATTCATAAGTCTATTATGCAGGAAAAGAGGAAAAAAAGAAACCCCAACCCCTCAAGATTGAGGGGCAGGGGGAGTTGAATAGGCGAAGCCTATTTTTTACTTTATTTATCTGCTGTGTGTGAAAAGCGTTTACTGCCGGATATACTCGCTGAAGTCCTGCACCACACGGTCCATCAGTTCCATGTTCTGGCGGGAGTATTCCAGGGCGCTCTGACCGATCTGGTTAGTCTGATCAATGCCGGCCTGGATATATTCTTCCGTGAAGCGGAAACTGCCAAGTGATGCAATTAATGTGTCGGCGACACTGTCAAACTGGCCGGACGGGGCAATCACGCCGAACAGATCCATGGCACCACGGCTTGGTGTGATGTCAACGCCGCCGATTTCATAGGAACCGGCATCGACAATCGATCCCTGGAAAATTCCTTTACAGGGCGCGCCTGTGACGGAAGTGAGGTCAGCTTTCAGCATCGACTCCGAAACGGCATACGGCGACAGAAATGTTGTGACGGGCTGCTCGACGATGTTGGAGAGATTATGGACATCCGCAAAGTTATAGGAAGATCCCATAATCGTGTAGTAGGCCGCTTCATATTCATCGAGCCCGTCAAGGCACGCGGTCAGCGTACCCGGTTCGAGAACAGGAAGGTCACTCAGATAGTCATTTCCGCCGCTCATCGCAAGATATCCGTCCTTTCCTTCCTGACTCTTAAAATACGGTCCAAGCTCTCCGTAAAAGAAAATCTGTGCATCCGGGTTCTGCGGATCATAAGCACGGAAACAGAAGCCTGCATAGGCGCCGCCGGTCTCGATGGTCCAGCCTTTCGGGAGCTGCATCGTAAAGTTGCCGCCGTCGTAGGATTCCAGTGTATACGTGCCGGAAGACGAGGAAGATGATGGAGCAGGTGCTACAGAGGATGCATCACCGGAAGATGGCTGGGAACCGGAGTCGCTGGAGGAGGATGGTGATGATGGAAGCGTCACATCCGCAGTATAGGAGTCTGCTGCAAGGCCGCGGATGTTCAGCACCTTCGCAAGACTGCAGTCCACCAGATAAAAGAGTCCGCCCGACTGCTGGGACTGCTGTTTTTTCTGGGAGAGATATTCATCCCATCCCTGAGAATCAAGCTGGATAATCACCCCGCTGTTGTCATCCGTCGTTGCATCAAATGGAAGCGTTGTTGTCTCAATCAGAAAATACTGTCCCGAATTTTCCCACGTCTCGACCGCCACCTGTGCATGGCCCGGTGTGAGGATCAGAAACGGATGCATATTGGCGGACTGCAGGACGCTGGCCATCAGAACGGCCGTCTCAATACAGATTCCGGACTTGCTGTTTAAAACGGCGTCCGGCATCAGCACGCGCTGCGTGGCATCAAACGAGTACGGGCCCATATTGTAGCGGACGCCCATCGCGCTGATGGCACTCTGGATCGCGGCAACCTGATAAAAAGTAACGTATGCTTCCTGCCCCTGTCCGAAACTGTAGCTGTACTGATAGCCGGGAAGTCTCCCATAGTCCCGTCCAAAGTTATTTTCCAGCCAGGAAATTGCATTCCGCCGGACGGCAAGCACGCCGTCTGAATCCGGTGTCATCCAGGCGAGCAGATTATCGTTCTGCACGACACCGAACTCATCGCTGTATGTTTTGTAATCGTAAATGCTGTAGAGCTTGATTGCCTTGCTCTCCTGGGCCAGAACATCGCCGATTGCACAGTCGGTCACTTTCAGAATCAGCTGCGTTTCCTTTGTCGAGGAGAGATTCGGCAGTTCACTTAAAATGGGCGGTTTGATCATCAGATACGTCATTTCCGGGGAAAGCGTAACTTTCTGTTCATAAACCTGGGTAAAACCGGGAATCTCCGCCGTCACCAGAACATCACAGTAGGATTTGTCGGTATACATCAGCAGATTGACGGCAGAATCCGCAGCCGGATACAGGTTCGGGTAAATCTCATCGACCAGCGAATGATAGATAAAAACGATCGAATCCTGCGAAAGATAACTGTTTTCTGGAACTTTCTTCTTTTCGCAGGAAGAGAGAATTTCACTTCCAAAAACCTTCAGATTGTTTTCCAGGACATCCGCGCTGTGCACATATTCCCGCACCATCAGATCCGCGATCTGTTTTTCGTATGCATTTCCTTCGATAGTCACGCGGCTGATGATCTGATCGGCAGAGTAGGAGAGAAGGACATCTCCTGCCGCTGCCGACGATACAGACTGCAGATAGCTGGTCAGCATATCAAAAGCACCTACGTAATGCGTCCAGAGCGTGGAAAGATAGGACGGTGCCGGAAGGGCAAGCAGATTTTCCTTGACGCGGACGGTCGTCGAATACAGATCGCCAAGGTACTGCTGAAAACTGCTCTGTGAGGGATTCGCTGCTTCCAGAAGTTCGAGGGAAGCATCGTACTGCGCCGTATAAAAGGTCAGAGTTTCCTGCATGGCGTTCAGATACAAAAGCATGTCTTCAAAATATTCTTTCTGCTCCTGTTCGATAGTTTTAATGTGTCAGGTTTCATTCCACATTTTCAAAAAATCCCGAAGCTCCGATGGAAGGCGCCCCTTGCGCCAGGCGAGCAGGATTTCCGTTGTAAGGTCTGCGTCCGTGATGGCGCAGGCCTTTAATTGATGGGAAAGCGGCAGCATGGAGGCGGGCAGAAGAGCAATGCCAAGCCCTTTTTCCGCCATCGTCATTGCCGTGCGGGCATCTTCACAGGTCAGATAGATGTCGCAGAACAGACCGGCCTGTTCGAAAGCGGAGAGCATATATTTTCGGTAGCGGTTGGAAAGAATCAGCGGCTGTTCGGCAAGTTCGGTAAGAGAAAGCGTGTCGTGCTCCGCAAAAAGCGGGTGGTCCGGGAGTGCCATGGCGGTGATGCTTTCTTTTAGGAGTGTTTTTGTTTCACAGCCGTTTAAAACGATCGGTGTGCGCAGCGTAGTAAGATCGATCACATGATTTTCCAGCTGATCCTTGAGGGCAAAGGTGGAACCCTCGTGTACATCGAAGTGGATCTGCGGATGCTGTTTTGAAAACCGGAACAGGTAGTCAGAAAGAAGGGACACGGTGGAAGGCGTCATTCCGATGTGCAGAGTTGCCGCCTGGCTGGATTTTACGACTTCGCGTTTCGTAAGATCCGCGAGCATCAGAAGTGTACCCGCCTGCTCGTACAGTGTTTTTCCCGCCTCAGTCAGTGTGATTTTCTTTGTACCGCGCACGAGAAGCGGCACCTGAAGCTCTTCCTCGAGCATTTTAAGCTGATAGCTTAACGGCGGCTGTGTCATATGCAGCATGCGTGCCGCCCCGCTGATGGTTCCGGCGTCCACGATGGCGCGGAAGTATTCGAGCTGTCGAAGTTCCATGGAAATCCTCCTTTGTAAGATGAAACATATAAAAATTGTTTAATTCCAATATAAAAACAATAATTTACATATAGTATATGATATGATATACTGAAAAGCAAGTGAAAAGAAAAGGAATGATAGAACAATGAAACGAATTGATTTCGAACATGGAACCGTAACCGGAAACATTTTAGGGGCAGCGCTCCCGATGCTGGTTGCCCAGATTTTAAGTCTTTTGTACAACATCGTAGACCGCGTTTACATCGCGCGGATCCCAGATGTGGGAACGGCAGCGCTCGGCGCGGTCGGCCTGTGCTTTCCGCTGATCGTTATCATCACGGCATTCAGCAACCTGTTCGGAAGCGGCGGCGCTCCGCTGTTTTCGATCGAGCGCGGAAAAAACAATCCGCAGAAGGCAGAAACGATCATGAATACATCTTATTCCATGGTCTGCGCCTGTGCCGTTGTCCTTATGGTCATCGGCTTTCTGTTTGCCCGTCCGCTGCTGACGCTGTTCGGCGCATCGGCAGATGCGATGGTCTACGCGTATCCTTATATGATGATTTACCTGATCGGAACACTGCCGTCCATGGTTGCGACCGGCATGAACCCGTTTATCAATGCGCAGGGTTATTCAACGGTCGGCATGTTCTCCGTTACGATCGGAGCCGTCGCAAATCTGCTGCTTGACCCGCTGTTTATCTTTGTACTTGGCTTTGGCGTACAGGGTGCCGCGATTGCCACCGTCATTTCCCAGACGCTCTCCGCCGTCTTTGTTCTGTACTTCCTGACCCGGAAAGCGGAGCTGAAAGTACGGTTTGTGCGGAAAAATGAAATTTCCGAGTGCACAGGCTATGCGAAAAATATCGTAAGCCTCGGTACTGCCGGTTTTATCATGCAGCTCACCAACAGCCTTGTCACCATCTGCTGCAACAATGTGCTTTCTGTGACCGGCGGTGATATTTACATATCTGTTATGACGATTGTATCGAGTGTCCGCCAGCTCGTCGAGACCCCGATCTACGCTATGAATGAGGGAACCTCCCCGATCTTAAGCTATAACTACGGCGCTCGCCGCCCGGCCCGCGTTCGTAAGGCTATGTGTGTCATGAGCGCAATGATCCTTGGTTACACGGCAGTGATGTGGAGCGTTATTATTCTGATTCCGCATGTACTGATCGGTATTTTCAGTTCAGACGCTGTATTGATCCAGGATGCGGTACCGGCGCTGAAGCAGTATTTTGCAGCATTTATATTCATGGATCTGCAGTATATCGGCCAGACCGTATTCAAATCACTGAATAAAAAGAAGCAGGCGATCTTTTTCTCCCTGCTCCGCAAAGTATTCATTGTCGTGCCGCTCACCTATCTGATGCCGTACGCGCTCCACATGGGAACTGACGGTGTCTTCCTCGCCGAGCCGGTATCGAATGTAATCGGCGGAAGCCTCTGCTTTATCACCATGCTGGCTCTGGTTCTGCCGGAGCTGAAGCGGATGGAAAAACAGAATATAGCAAAATAAAATAGAATCTGCCAACCCCGTGGAGACAAAAAACTCCGCGGGGTTTCTTTTTGTCTGAATAATCCATAGCTGAAAACTATGCGGCAGTATAAGAGATAGGTATTTGATCTTTTCCCTGTCGGCGTGTAAACTGAAATTAACGATATTAAAAAAAGAGAAGAGGGTTTTTTATGGAAGAAAACAAAATGGGAACAGTCCCGGTCAGCCGTCTGGTGATTTCCATGGGGCTGCCGCTGATGCTGTCGCTGCTGATCAGTTCGCTTTACAACTTTGTAGATTCCGTGTTTGTTGCGCGGGTCTCGGAGGATGCCCTGACAGCGATCTCACTGGCAGCTCCGATGCAGCTGATCGTGTCATCGCTCGGCCTTGGAAATGCCGTCGGCCTGAATGCCGTGATTTCGCGGGCACTCGGAGAAAAGAATCCGAAAAAGGTAAAAGATGCGGCGAGCGCGGCAATTTTTATCGCATTCTGTTCGTGGATCTTAAACTGTATTTTGTGTCTTGCCTTCGCCCGCATGTATTTTGAAAGCCAGTCCGGCGGAAATGAAGCCATTGCAGCGTACGGAATCCAGTATTTAAGTATTTGCATGCTGGCGTCTTTCGGCCAGATGGGAGAGTGGGTCTTTGATCGTTTTGTCATGGCAAGCGGAAAATCGCACCTCTTTATCTTCACGCTGTCCGCCGCATCCCTGACCAATCTGATCCTCGATCCGATTTTCATTTTCGGCTGGTTCGGCCTTCCGCGCATGGAGACGGCAGGAGCTGCACTTGCCACCGTGATCGGTCAGTTCATGGGATGCATTGCCGGAATTCTGATCAACAAAAAATGGAATCCGGAGATTCCGTTTGCCTTCACCTTGAAGCCGGACTGGGAGAGCGTGAGAGAAATCATCAAAGTCGGCTTTCCATCCACGCTGGTGCAGATTTTTACCTCCGTTGTCAACATGGCGATGAATGCGATTGTCATTATGTTCTCGTCTACAGCTGTTGCGGCTTTTGGTATCTGCACGAAAATTCAGAACATCACAACGGTCGGCGTCCACGGTATCACAAATGGTCTGATTCCGATTGTGGCGTACAATTACGGTGCAAAACAAAAAGAACGAATCCGCCAGTCGATCCGTTACGGCATTCTTTACGGCGGCGGACTGTTCCTGATCTTTTTTGCCGTGCTGGAATCCTGCCCGGGATTTGTGCTGAAACTTTTTGATGCCTCCGACAACCTGATGAACATCGGAGTCCCGGCGCTCCGCATTCTTGCTGTCGCCTATCTGCTCTCCATCCCGGGCCTGATTTACCAGGCATCGCTGCAGGGTCTTTCCCTCGGAAAAGAGAGCATGTACATATCCATGACGCGCCAGGCCATCCTGCCGCTGGTATTCGCCTTTCTTCTGAAAAGCTTTGGAAACCTGAATCTGATCTGGGTTTCTTTCGTCCTGGCTGAACTCTGCGGCATCCCGCTTGCCATGATGCTCTGGAAGCGGAAAGGGGAAAAACAGATAAAATTTTAAAAGAGTTGATAAGAAAAAGGCTGTTTCTTGCAAAGGGCAGCCTTTTTGCATACCATAAAATAAGAATACGCCGGAGCTTTGCGATGAACGAGCAGAAAATTCTGACAGGAAAAGGAATTACCGTGGCGGTGCTGGATACAGGGATTTTTCCGCATATTGATTTTGATAACCGGATTGCGGCGTTCCGGGATCTGGTGTACGGGCGGGAGACGCCTTACGATGATAATGGGCATGGGACGCATGTCTGCGGAATCCTCGGCGGAAGCGGAAGAGCATCCGGCGGGAAGTACCGGGGTACGGCACCGGAATGCAGATTTGTGGTAGCAAAAATTCTCGACCGCAGGGGAAACGGCAGAAAGCAGGATATCCTTGCGGCGATTGACTGGGTGTGCAAAGAGCGAATAAGACTTAATATCCGCATTTTAAATATTTCAGTGGGAACAACAGAGCAGGAAAAAACGGTGGATGATCTGCTCGTGCAGGCGGTGGAGCGCGCCTGGGATGACGGGATCACTGTTGTGACAGCGGCCGGAAATCTGGGACCCGCTCCGGGCAGTATTACGGCGCCGGGGAGCAGCAGAAAAGTGATCACCGTGGGAGCGGGCGATCTGCTGGAGCCAAGAAGAGGAATCTCCGGATGCGGCCCAACACGGGACTGCGTCTGCAAACCGGATCTTGTCGCGCCTGGAAAACGTCTCATTTCCTGCGCGCCTGGAAGAAGTAGAAAAGAATATGTGGTGAAGAGCGGCACCTCGATGGCGGCGCCGCGGGTGTCCGGAGCCGTGGCTTTGGCACTTGAACGGGTTCCGGATCTTACCAATGTCCAGGCAAAAATGCTGCTCTGCGAATCGGCAAGAGATCTTGGCCTTCCGCGTAACCGTCAGGGGCATGGAATGCTTCAGACAGACCGTTTTCTTTCACTCCTGTGAGGCGATGCGTGGCAATGCAACAGGAGAAAAATGAAGGAAAATATCGATCATCCTGCAAAAATTGAGCGAATTGATAGGAAAATACCAAAAAATCAGGCGAATTTTGACTTGACAAGCCATTTGATACTTTATACAATAAACGGGAATAGAAAAAGGAGGCCTACTATGGAAAAAATTCAGATGACCACTCCTCTGGTAGAGATGGATGGAGATGAGATGACCAGAATTCTCTGGAAAATGATCAAAGATGAGCTGCTTCTCCCGTTTATTGATCTGAAAACGGAATATTACGATCTTGGACTGGAACACAGAAACGAAACGAACGATCAGGTAACCGTAGATTCCGCAAACGCTACCAAGAAATACGGTGTAGCAGTCAAATGTGCCACCATTACGCCGAATGCAGCGCGTATGACAGAGTACAATCTGAAAGAAATGTGGAAGAGCCCGAACGGAACCATTCGTGCCATGCTCGACGGAACTGTTTTCCGTACCCCGATTGTTGTAAAAGGCATCGAGCCGTGCGTGCGCAACTGGAAAAAACCGATCACGATTGCCCGTCATGCATACGGCGATGTATATAAAAACGCAGAAATCCGGATTCCGGGACCGGGAAAAGCAGAGCTGGTTTATACCGCAGAGGATGGCACCGAGACAAGAGAACTGATTCACAACTTCACCGGCGCTGGTGTCATTCAGGGTATGCACAATCTGGATAATTCCATAGAGAGCTTTGCGAGAAGCTGTTTCGAGTACGCACTGTCCACGAAACAGGATTTGTGGTTTGCAAGTAAGGATACGATTTCCAAGAAGTATGATCATCGCTTTAAGGATATTTTCCAGGAAATTTTCGATGCAGAGTATAAAGGAAAATTCGAAGAGGCAGGCATTACCTACTTCTACACCCTGATCGACGATGCTGTTGCCCGTATCATGAAAGCAGAGGGTGGCTTTATCTGGGCATGCAAAAACTACGATGGTGATGTCATGAGTGATATGGTGTCCTCCGCATTCGGTTCCCTTGCGATGATGACTTCGGTTCTCGTATCTCCGCATGGATATTACGAGTACGAGGCTGCGCACGGAACCGTACAGCGCCACTATTACCGTCACTTAAAAGGCGAGGAAACATCCACCAACTCCGTGGCCACCATTTTTGCATGGACCGGCGCACTCAGAAAACGCGGAGAAATGGATGGAAACGCAGAACTTTCCGCATTTGCAGAACGTCTGGAAAAAGCAACGATCGCAACGATCGAGAGCGGAAAGATGACAAAGGACCTTGCGCTGATCACCACCATGGAAAATCCGACCGTATTAAACAGCCGTGATTTCATCCTGGCCATCCGCGAGGAGTTGGAGAAATAATCAAACGAAGCAGAAAAAGAAAGTCGATCCGGCATTCCCACAAAAAAGGATGTACCGGATCGGCTTTTTCTGTTGCCAAGCATATCAATAATTGGTCCAGTGGACCAATTTTGATTTTACACTTTTCCGGGGAAAGCCAGGCTTACTCGGCAAGCTCTTCCCATTTTTCATACAGCTCTTCAAGTTCTGCGGCGATTTCCGCTTTCTCTTTGCTTAATTTCACACATTCTGCGACATTTGTTGCGACTTCCGGCTTTGACATTTCTTCATCAATTTCCGAATCGCGTGTCTCGAGCTCTTCAATTCGTTTTTCCGTCTTTTTCAGCTCGTTCTCTTTCTTTCGGAGGCGTGCCTGTTCTTCTTTCTGCGCCTTCCAGTCCAGCTTGGTGGAGGAGGCGTCGGAAGGAGCAGATGTTTCTTCCGGTGCGGCGGCATCGACAGCAGGCGCATAAATGCGGGTCAGTTCTTCTTTTTTCTCCAGATAGTAATCGTAATTTCCGATATAATTCACAAGTGTCTGTCCCGTCAGCTCCAGAATCCGGGTTGCGGTCTGATTGATAAAGTAACGGTCGTGGGACACGTACAGCACTGTTCCGGTGTAATCTTTCAGCGCGTTTTCCAGAATCTCCTTCGAGACGATATCGAGGTGGTTGGTCGGCTCGTCGAGGATCAGGAAGTTGGCGTTCGAGAGCATCAGCTTGGCAAGGGAAATTCGTCCGCGCTCACCGCCGCTCAAGGTATGAATCGGTTGGAAGACATCGTCGTTTGTAAACAGGAAGGCGGCCAGCACATTTCGGATTTCGGTGTTTGTCAGATACGGATACGCGTCGGAAATTTCCTGGAAAATGGTCTTTTCCATGTGGAGCACCTGATGCTCCTGATCGTAGTAACCGATCTGTACACGGCTTCCAAGTGTAAAAGAGCCGGCATCCGGTCGGATGACTTCGTTTAAGATCTTTAAGATCGTCGTTTTTCCCGTTCCGTTGTTTCCGATGATTGCGACGCGCTCCCCGCGCTTGATTTCGAAATTCAGATCCTGGAAAAGCGTCTGTCCCGGGAAGGCTTTGGAGAGATGCTCGACGGTCAGCACATCGTTTCCGCTGGTGATGCGCGGTTCCAGACGGATCCGCATATCGGAGCGTACTTCGGTCGGCTTTTCCAGCACATCCATTTTGTCCAGCATCTTTTCACGGCTCTCGGCGCGCTTGATGGATTTTTCCCGGTTGAAGGATTTCAGCTTTGCGATGACTTCCTCCTGATGATGGATTTCCTGCTGCTGGTTGACCCAGGCGTGGTAAGCGGCCTCGCGGAGCATTGCTTTTTTCTGACTGTAGGCGGTATAGTTTCCCTCAAAAGTTGTTACTTTTTTATTGTCCACCTCAACGACTTTTGTGACAACGCGGTCGAGAAAGTAACGGTCATGGGAGACGATCAGGACGGCTCCGCTGTAATTTAAAAGATACGTCTCGAGCCAGGAGATCGAGTCCATATCGAGGTGGTTGGTCGGCTCGTCGAGCAGAATGATGTCCGGTTTGGTGAGCAGCAGTTTACCAAGTGCCACGCGGGTCTTCTGACCGCCGGAGAGGGAGTCCACCTGTTTTTCAAAATCGCTCTCGGAAAAGCCAAGACCTTTTAAAACACCGACGACTTCACTGCGGTACGCGTATCCGTTTTCCAGTTCAAAGGTATGGGAGAGGCGGGTGTAGGTGGAAAGAAGTTCATCCAGCTCTGCACCGGATTTTGTCTTCATATCGCTTTCCATCTGACGGAGGCGTTCCTCCATATCGATCAGATTCTGTTTCGCGGTCAGCACTTCCTGGTAAATGGAAAGGTGTCCGGTCAGATCCTGATGCTGGGCGAGATAGCCCATCGTCTTTCCTTTGGAGAGGATGACCTCTCCCTCATCGGCCCTCATTTCGCCGATGATGATTTTTAACAGCGTCGATTTTCCGGCACCGTTGATGCCGACCAGTGCGGCTTTTTCGCGTTCTTCTATATGAAAAGATGCATTTTTGATAATTTCCGTTGTCCCGAATGCTTTCGAGATATTCTGACATGCAAGAATCATGTGGTTCCTCCAGATAACATATTTTGACATAATACACCATCCTTATTATAGAGAGTAATACACAAAATTTCAAGAAATCTTTGACAATTTTCTATCAACCATATATAATATGAGTATATGCAGGTGTAAATAAGGAGGAATTTATCTTGGAAGAAAAAGGAATTTCGCGGGCAGTTATCAAAAGACTTCCTAGATATTATCGTTACCTGGGCGAATTGCTGGAGGACGGAGTAGAACGGATCTCTTCCGGTGAGCTGAGCGAGCGGATGAAAGTGACAGCTTCCCAGATTCGCCAGGATTTAAATAATTTCGGCGGCTTCGGCCAACAGGGATATGGTTATAACGTGCGGTATCTGTACAGTGAGATTGGAAAAATCTTAGGTCTGGACAGAGTCCACAATATGATTTTTGTCGGAGCCGGAAATCTGGGACAGGCGCTTGCAAATTACGCGGCCTTTGAAAGAAGCGGATTCAAAACAGTCGGTATTTTTGACGTCAACCCGGTATTAAAAGGAATTTCCGTGCGCGGAATTGAAATCCGCATGGCGGACGAGCTTCCGGAATTTATCAAGGAGCACAACGTAGAGATCGCAGCTCTGACACTGCCGAAAGCAAAAGCGGTAGAGATGGCAGAGATCCTCGTGGATAATGGTGTGAAAGCAATCTGGAATTTTGCACATACCGATCTGAACTTAAAACTTCCGAAAGATGTGATCGTAGAGAATGTCCATCTTTCCGAAAGTCTGATGCGTCTCTCCTACAATCTGACCAGATATGAGGCGGAGCATCCAAAGAACAATTAAGAAACAAAAAACAAAAGCAGGAGAGTCTTCGGGAAACCGGAGGCTTTTTCTGTTAAGTCCCCGGAAGATGCGGGAAAAGGAGGAGAAGCGATGAAACGGATTCTTACAGCAGCACAGATGAAGCAGGCAGACCGAAATACCATGGAAACGATGGAAGTGCCGTCCCTGGTACTGATGGAGCGCGCGGCGCTGTCCTGTGTGGAGGAGCTTCAAAATGGAACATGGGATACAGGAAAAGTTCTTGCCGTGTGCGGTCCCGGAAATAATGGCGGAGACGGTGCGGCAATTGCCCGGATTTTAAAGACGAAAGGGGTGGATGCGGAACTGTTCTGTCTTGGAAATCCGGAAAAATACAGTGAAGGCATGAGAGCACAGAAGAAAATTGCGGAAAATTATGGGGTCCGTGAGGTTAAGAATCCGGATTTCCGGGAATATACTGTTATCATAGATGCCATCTTTGGAATTGGCGTATCCCGCCCGCTGGCAGGGGAGTACCGGAGAGCAGTGGAAGCAATCTGCGCAAGCGGCGTCCCCGTTCTCGCCGTGGACATCCCTTCGGGGATCCACACGGATACCGGAGAGGTCCTTGATGCGGCGGTGAAAGCCAGAGCCACGGTGACATTTGCCTGTGCAAAGCCAGGGCTTCTTTTTGATCCCGGAAAACGATATGCCGGAGAGGTCCTGGTCCGTGACATCGGAATCGGCTTTGATGCAGGAGAAGAGGAGACGCCCTGGTACGGTTCGGTGGAAAAAGAAGATCTGGACCGGTTTCTTACCCGCACGCCGATGGGAAATAAGGGAACCTTCGGAAAGGTGCTGGTACTTGCCGGTTCCGGTGCCATGTGCGGAGCCGCTGTTTTGTGTGCCAGGGCAGTCCTTGCATCCGGTGCCGGCATGGTAAAGGTTGTGACAGAGGAAAGAAACCGTACGCCGCTTTTCTGTGCCCTGCCGGAAGCAATGGCGGATTTCTGGAAGGAGGATGAGCCGCTTCTGGAAGAAGCCCTGCTGCAGGATCTCGCCTGGGCGGACGCTGTTGTTGCGGGACCGGGACTTTCAAAAAGCCGGACGGCAAAAGAACTGCTCGTTTTTACGGTGCAGCACACAGAAGTTCCCCTTATTCTGGATGCAGATGCGCTGAACCTGATTGCAGAAGATGCAGAGATTCTTTCGGGCTGCCGGGCAGAAAAAATTTTAACGCCTCATGTAGGAGAGCTTGCACGGCTGCTGCACACGACCATTGCAGAATGCCAGCGTGACCCGGCAGGAAGCGCCGGAAGGGCCGCCGAAAAATACCAGGCCTGCTGTGTACGAAAGGATTCCGTAACCGTGACAGCAGAGGAAGGGCGTGAGCAGTATTACATAAACACAAGCGGAAGCAGTGCGCTTGCGACGGCGGGAAGCGGCGATGTGCTCGCGGGAATCACAGGCGCCTTTGCAGCGAAACGTCAGTGTGAAAAAAATGAGAAAAAAATCAGCCTTGCCAAAACAGCGGCACTGGCGGCATATGCGCATGGAAAAGCGGGAGAGGCTGCGGAAGAAAAAAGCAGTGCTTCCTATGTAACAGCATCCGAGATTATCAGAGGATTGCAGTCAATCTGAGCAAAGCAGATCAGAATCACGGGTTCCCAAAAGGACTCCGGGCGGACTTTTTTGAAGCGCCGGATGAAATTTGTGAATACCTCCGGAAAAACAGGCAATATTAAATACATGGAAACGATTTTAAAAGGCGTAAAACGCCGGATCGTTATCGTATGGGAAAGCAAAACGGAAAGAATCGGAGAGTGAGCACAAGTGGTAATCAAGCGTGGCGATGTATATTATGCCGACCTGCGGCCCGTTGTGGGAAGTGAGCAGGGCGGTGTCCGTCCGGTGCTGATCATTCAGAATGACATCGGCAACCGGCACAGTCCGACGGTGATCTGTGCGGCGATTACATCGAGGATGAATAAGGCGAAGCTGCCGACACACATTGAGATCGAAGCGTCCGCCTATGGGATTGTACGGGATTCCGTCATTTTACTGGAACAGCTTCGGACGATCGATAAGAGAAGGCTGAAAGATAAAATCTGTCATCTGACGCCGGAACAGCTGGCCCTTGTGAACGAAGCACTGAAAATCAGCCTGGATCTGCCTACATAAGGGGCATTTTTGGCGCGGTTCACGGTTGACGAATGAGAAAGATCGTGCTATATTTTATATTATATGGGCTTCTGCCGCTTTTCGGGGAAACCTTTTTACAGAAAAGTAATACTTTAAATAAAGGAGACAAAAGAGGTATGTCAGGACATTCAAAATTTGCCAATATTAAGCATAAGAAAGAAAAAAACGACGCAAAGAAAGGTAAAATCTTTACCATTATCGGCCGTGAGATCGTAATCGCTGTCAAAGAGGGCGGACCGGATCCGGCAAACAACAGCAAGCTGCGTGACGTTATCGCAAAAGCAAAAGCAAACAACATGCCGAACGATACCATCGACCGCGGTATTAAAAAAGCTGCCGGAGATGCAAACGCAGACAACTACGAGCGTATCACCTACGAAGGTTATGGCCCGAATGGTATCGCGATCATCGTAGAGACTCTGACCGACAACAAGAACCGTACCGCAGCAAACGTAAGAAGCGCTTTCACCAAAGGAAACGGAAGCGTTGGAACACCGGGATGCGTATCCTACATGTTCGACAAAAAAGGCCAGATCATCATCGACAAAGAAGAGTGCGAAATGGATGCTGACGATCTGATGATGCTTGCTCTGGATGCAGGTGCAGAAGACTTCGCAGACGAAGAGGACAGCTACGAAATCATTACCGATCCGGATGACTTCTCCGCAGTACGTGAGGCGCTGGAGAAAGACGGTATCGCCATGGCAGAGGCAGACGTTACCATGATCCCACAGACCTACGTAGAGCTGACCGATCCGCAGGCATTAAAAGACTTGAACCGTACCCTGGATCTGCTGGATGACGACGACGACGTACAGTACGTATACACCAACCTGGACGAGTAATTTCGCTGGAAATTACATAGAATCATAAGAATCTGCGCATACTGATGAAGCTATTTTGGAATAGCAGAAAAGAGGAAATCCGTATGGCAGAATCACAGAAAAACCAGCCAGAAAAAGAAAATATTGTAGAACTGAAGACCAACATTTATCTGCTGTCCATCATCGGCGAGGTGGAGGGGCATGAATCACTCGGCGAGCGCACGAAAGCGACGCGCTATGAGCACATTCTCCCTGCTCTTGCCCGTGCCGAGGAGGACAAAAGTATTGATGGTCTTCTGATTCTCCTGAATACCGTAGGCGGAGATGTGGAGGCCGGTCTTGCAATTGCAGAGATGATTGCGTCCATGCGAAAGCCTGCGGTATCGCTCGTTTTAGGAGGCGGTCATTCGATCGGTGTCCCGCTCGCAGTTGCAGCAGACTATTCGCTGATCGTGCCGAGTGCCACCATGGTCATTCACCCGGTGCGTACAAACGGCATGTTCATCGGTGTTGCACAGACGTACCGTAATATGGAAAAGACGCAGGATCGGATCACAGGTTTTGTATCGGCCCATTCTAAAATCACCAAGGAACGGCTCGAGGAGCTGATGCTCGATACGAAAACGCTGGTCAAGGATGTCGGAACAATGCTGGACGGCCCGCAGGCAGTGGAAGAGGGCCTGATCGACGAGGTCGGCGGCATTGCCCGTGCGCTCGAAAAGCTGAATGAACTGATGAAACATGCAGCAGGGACAGAAAATTGACTTCACAGCGCGGCTTGTGTTTCAGGGGATTTTGTGTTAGAATGAGTTCGCTGTGAAAATTCGAACGGAAGTTTTGTCCGGGCTTTCACAAAAGAGAAAAATAAGGGAACAGGATAAAAAAATGACAGTAATAGAAGCTTTATTTCTGGGCCTGATCCAGGGAATCACGGAATTCCTGCCGATCAGCAGCTCCGCACATCTGATTATCTTCCGTCACTTTATGAAGATCGAAGATACGCAGACGGTGTTTTTTAATGTGCTTTTGCACTTTGGCTCCATGATTGCAATTCTGCTCACGTTTTCGAAGGAATGGAAACGTCTCTTCCTCGCGCTGTGCGGAATCGTAATTGATCTGTTTCATAATTTAAAGGAACACTTTTCCAGTCAGCATCAGGAGAGAAAGCAGTACCGGAAGGTGCTCGGCAGCAACTACCGTATGCTCGCTTTCCTGCTGATCCTGACCACCATCCCGACTGCCGTGATCGGCGGCATGATTCAGAGCCTTGTCACACTGACCTCCTCGAATCTGCTGGCACCTGGCGTTGGTCTGTATCTGACGGCGATTCTGCTTGTGGTGGCAGATATGCTTCCGGAGGGAGAAAAAACGCAGAAAAATTTGAAGCCGAAAGATGCACTGATTGCCGGATTCTTCCAGGGCTTTTCCACGATTCCGGGTCTTTCCCGTCTTGGTTCGACTATTTCCGCGTGTGTGATCGGCGGCATGACCCGTTCGTACGCTGTGAAATACTCTCTGATTGCGAGCGTTCCGGCGATTATCGGGGCAACCATCGTTGAACTTGCGACCATGGGAAAAAATAAAATTGTCTTTCATCCGGTATATCTGGTTGGCGTTTTCATGGCGGCAATTGCCGGTTACTTTACGATCCGCATTCTGATGCGTGTGGTGAAAAAACGGAAACTGAAATATTTTGCTTTGTACTGTCTTCTTGTCGGGACATTCTCCATTGCAGGATATTTTCTGCTGTAATACGAGAAAGGGGAGAAGTTCTGCATGGCAAATACAACAAAGGGAAGCGGGAAGACAAAGAAAAAGACTTCTGCTTCCGGAACAGCAAAAAAGAAACAGACCCAAACAACGGCCAGAAAAACAACGGCGAAAAAGAGCAGTACCGCAAAACGCACCTCCGGCACAAGGAAAAACACAGTCCGTGAGCCGATGGACGAGGGAGTGCGCGCAGAAATTATTCTGCTTTCCGTGCTTGCCGTTTCGATTCTGCTGATGCTCAGTAATTTCGGCATGGGCGGCGTGATCGGACAGGCTGTCTGCGACTTCTTTTTCGGTCTTTTCGGCGTGACAGAGTGGGCAGCACCAGTTCTGATCTTCTTTGGAACAGCATTTTACATAGCAAACAGACAGAACTTTTTAATTGTGAGGAAGACCGGGGGAGCGATCAGCTGCTTCGTCTTTTTCTGCGCTTTTATGCAGCTTCTGACGTCCGGCTATACGAGAGATACGACATTTCTGGATTACTATTTTGACAGCGCCTACGATCATCTCGGTGGAGGAATCTTAGGCGGTTCTGTCGTGAAAATTCTCGGGATGGGCTTTGGACAGATCGGCGCGTGGGTGATTATTGTCATCGCCATCGTGATTTCCGTGATTGTGATGACACAGAAGCCGATTCTCGCACCGCTCCATGAAAAGACAAATGACCACCGCCGGATGGCGGAGGAGCGCCGCCAGGAGCGTCTGGCGCGCCAAGCTGCGATGGAGGAAGAGGAAAGCCGTGAGCTGATTCTTGAGCCAGTGGAGGAGCCGAAAAAAGCTGAGAAGAAAAAGAAATCCCGTCTTCTTTCCCATGTGGAATCCAAAGCAGACTTAAATGAGAACGACGATACCCATCAGATGGAGATGCCGGAGCTTTCGATTCACCGTGGTTCTGTGCCGGCTGAAGAGCCGGAAAAAACAGAACCAGAGATGACACGGCAAGCAGCAGAAGAGGCGAAAAAAGAGAAAACATCCGCGGATCATACGAGAAATCCGCGGTCTTCCCGCGAAGAGATTGAGGCGGATGTAGACGGCATTCGTCAGGAAATTGGAAAAAAAGCAGAGGAAAAACGGCCGGAGTATAAGACACCGCCGATGAACCTGCTGAAAAAAGGAACGCGTGGTGCGATGGGCGATTCCGATGCACACCTGCGGGAAGTAGCGCGGAAGCTGGAAGAGACGCTGGACAGCTTCGGTGTCAAAGTTACAGTCAACAACGTAAGCTGCGGACCGACCGTCACACGGTACGAGCTGATGCCGGAACAGGGAGTGAAAGTAAGCCGGATTGTCGGACTGACAGACGATATCAAGCTGAGTCTTGCAGCAGCAGATGTCCGCATCGAGGCGCCGATCCCGGGAAAATCCGCAGTCGGCATTGAGGTTCCGAATAAGACGAACACTGCCGTGATGCTGCGTGATCTTCTCGAAACACCGGAGTTTAAGAACTTTTCTTCGAATCTGGCTTTTGCTGTCGGAAAAGACATCGCCGGACAGCCGGTCATCGCGGATATTGCCAAAATGCCGCACCTTTTGATCGCCGGTGCGACCGGTTCCGGTAAATCGGTCTGCATCAACACATTGATTATGAGTATCATCTATAAGGCAAAACCGGAAGACGTTAAACTGATTATGATCGACCCGAAGGTCGTTGAGCTTTCTGTTTATAACGGCATTCCGCACCTTTTTATCCCTGTTGTCACAGACCCGAAAAAGGCTTCCGGAGCTCTGAACTGGGCGGTTGCGGAGATGACAGAACGTTATAACAAATTTGCAGAATTCAACGTGCGCGATATGAAAGGCTACAATGCGAAAGTTGCCGAGCTGCCGCCGGATGAAAACGGCAAAAAACCGGAAAAACTGCCGCAGATCGTCATTATCGTGGACGAGCTTGCCGACCTGATGATGGTTGCGCCGGGAGAAGTGGAGGATGCGATCTGCCGTCTGGCACAGCTTGCCCGTGCAGCCGGTATCCATCTGATTATTGCAACACAGAGACCTTCCGTCAACGTCATCACTGGCCTCATCAAGGCAAATATGCCGTCTCGTATTGCGTTCTCGGTTTCTTCCAGTGTCGATTCCCGTACGATCCTCGACATGGGCGGTGCGGAAAAACTGCTTGGAAAGGGCGATATGCTCTACAAGCCGCAGGATTACCAGAAGCCGGCCCGTCTGCAGGGATCCTTTGTTTCGGATAAAGAGGTCAGCGATGTCGTTGCCTACTTAAAAGATCACTACGGCGAGAACGCTTATGATCCGGATATCGAAAAACGGATTCACTCCGTAAGCCTGGATGGCAGTTCCGCAGCAGGCGGCGGAGATGACCGCGATAATTACTTCGTGGAAGCCGGAAAATTCATCATTGAAAAAGATAAGGCATCGATCGGCATGCTCCAGAGAGTGCTGAAAATCGGTTTCAACCGCGCGGCCAGAATCATGGACCAGCTCGCGGATGCCGGAGTCGTAGGACCGGAAGAAGGCACCAAGCCGAGAAAAGTTCTGATGTCCATGGAACAGTTCGAAAATTATCTGGAGGAACACGGATGATGGGAAAAGATGTTGTCCGTTGTTTACAAATAACCGGAAACGTGATAAAGTATTAACATAAAATGCGCGAAAATCCCAATCGTGCTTTTGTTAAAATATTTCTAACAAGATTAGGAGGATATTATGTACAAGATTCAAGAAGCGGAAATGCTCGCGAATAACATCTACCGTATGGTAGTAGAAGCACCGCGAGTAGCACAGCACTGCCTCCCTGGACAGTTTGTTATTGTCAAGGCAGATGAAGAAGGAGAAAGAATTCCTCTGACCATTTGTGATTACGACAGAGAAGCAGGAACTATCACCATCGTATTCATGCCGATCGGAGAATCTACAAAAAAAATGAAAGATCTCAAAGCGGGAGATGCTTTCATGGATTTCGTAGGACCTCTGGGACAGCCGTCCGAGTTCTGCAGCGAAGATATCGAAGAGCTGAAGAAAAAACGGATCGTATTCGTAGCCGGCGGTGTTGGAACTGCACCGGTTTACCCGCAGTTAAAATGGCTGCATGAGCATGGAATCACTGCTGACGCCATTGTCGGAGCAAAAACAAAAGATCTCGTGATTCTCGAGAAAGAAATGTCTGCTGTCAGCAATCTGTACATAACCACAGACGATGGTTCTTACGTAAGAAAAGGTATGGGTACCGATGTACTCCGCGACCTTGTACAGAACCAGGGCAAACAGTATGACGTCTGTGTTGCCATCGGACCGATGATCATGATGAAATTCGTATGTCTTCTGACAAAAGAACTGAACATCCCGACCGTTGTCAGCATGAACCCGATCATGGTAGACGGAACCGGTATGTGCGGTGCCTGTCGTCTAATGGTAGGCAATGAAGTAAAATTTGCCTGCGTAGACGGACCGGAGTTTGACGGTCATCTGGTAGACTTCGACCTGGCTATGAAACGTCAGCAGATGTACAAGACAGAAGAGGGAAGAGCTCTCTTAAGATACCAGGAAGGCGCAACCCATCACGGTGGATGCGGCCAGTGCGGAGGTGACAAATAATGGCAAAGGGATTAAACAGAGTACCGGTACGTGAGCAGGAGCCGAAGGTACGTGCCACAAATTTTGACGAGGTATGTCTCGGATACAACAAAGACGAAGCAGTAGAAGAAGCACAGCGCTGCCTGGGCTGTAAAAATGCAAAATGTATCACAGGATGCCCGGTTAATATCAACATTCCGGCATTCATTGCACAGGTAAAAGAAGGAAACTTCGAGGAAGCATACAAAATTATCGGTGAGTCCAGTGCGCTTCCGGCAGTCTGCGGCCGTGTATGTCCGCAGGAGAGCCAGTGCGAGGGCAAATGTGTCCGCGGCATCAAAGGCGACGCTGTTTCCATCGGTAAACTGGAGCGTTTCGTTGCTGACTGGGCAAAAGAAAACGGTATCAAACCGGTTCCGGCAGCAGAGAAAAACGGTCACAAGATCGCGGTTATCGGTTCCGGCCCTGCAGGTCTTACCTGCGCAGGAGACCTTGCAAAACTTGGCTACGATGTAACCATCTTCGAGGCACTTCACAAAGCCGGCGGTGTATTAAGCTACGGTATTCCGGAGTTCCGTCTTCCGAAAGACAAAGTAGTTGCCGCTGAAATCGAGAATGTAAAATCTCTCGGTGTTAAAATCGAGACCAACGTTATCATCGGAAAATCCGTTACTATTGACGAGCTGTTAAAAGACGAAGGATTTGAAGCTATCTTCATCGGTTCCGGTGCAGGTCTTCCGATGTTCATGGGAATCCCGGGCGAGAACGCAAACGGCGTATTCTCCGCAAACGAGTTCCTGACCAGAAACAACCTGATGAAAGCATTCCGCGATGATTACGATACCCCGATCGCACACGGCAAGAAAGTTGCTGTAGTCGGCGGCGGCAACGTAGCCATGGACGCTGCAAGAACCGCACTTCGTCTCGGCGCAGAGGTACACGTTATCTACCGTCGTTCTGAGGCAGAACTTCCGGCCCGTGCAGAGGAAGTTCATCATGCAAAAGAGGAAGGTATCATCTTCGACCTTCTGACCAACCCGGTAGAAATTCTGACCGACGACAAAGACTGGGTAACCGGTATCCGCTGCATCCGCATGGAGCTTGGCGAGCCGGACGCTTCCGGAAGAAGAAGACCGGTTGAGATTCCAGGATCTGAGTTCGAAATTGAAGTAGACGAAGTTATCATGTCTCTTGGTACTTCCCCGAACCCGCTGATTTCTTCCACCACCTACGGTCTGGATGTCAACAGAAGAAAATGTATCGTAGCTGAGGAAGAAACCGGAAAGACCAGCAAAGAGGGCGTTTACGCCGGCGGTGACGCTGTAACAGGTGCAGCAACCGTTATCCTTGCTATGGGTGCCGGAAAAGCCGGAGCTAAAGGAATTGATGAGTATATCAAAAGCAAAAATGCATAAGGCATTGCTTTTCTAAACTAAAAGCCATATAGACGCGGACAAAAAGTGATCTATATGGCTTTTGGTGTTTTTGACAGATATCCGAAAGGGTTAAAAAATTTAGAATGAAAATTACAGTATTGACAGTAGGAAAAATCAAAGAAAAATATCTACGGGATGCGATTGCCGAGTATTCCAAGCGCCTCAGCCGCTATGCAAAGCTGGAAATTATCGAGGTGGCGGATGAAAAGACACCGGACAACGCGAGTGAAACCGTAGAGACAAATATCAAAAACAAAGAAGCAGAGCGCCTTCTCAAATATATCCGGGATGACGCTTATCTGATTACATTGGAAATTAAGGGAAAACAGCTCACATCCGAGGATCTGGCCCAGAAAATAGATACGCTCGGCGTGCAGGGAACAAGCCACATTATTTTTGCGATCGGCGGTTCCTTAGGGCTTGGCGAGGAAGTTCTGAAGCGCTCGAACTATGCGCTCAGTTTTTCGAAAATGACATTTCCGCATCAGCTGATGCGGGTTATTCTGCTGGAACAGATTTACCGGAGTTACCGCATTAACTGCGGGGAGCCATACCACAAATAGCTGCGAATAAGAGAGGTGTGATTGTGATGCGTGAAATGCGTTTAAAAAAGCGGGAGATTACAGATCCTGAAATTTTAAGAGAAATTCTGGAAAGCTGCGAGGTTGTGCGGATCGGAGCGATGGACGAGGAAGGCATGTTTATTGTGCCGATGAATTATGGATATGATGTCCGGGAAGAAGATGGAACTCTTCACGTCTGTCTGTACCTGCACGGGGCAAAAGAAGGGCGGAAGGCAGCTGCATTTGCAGCGGATCCGCGCGTGGCGGTGGAGATGGATTACAACCATGAGGTGATTACGGGTGACTATACGTGCGCGTATTCCTATGCGTACCGCAGTATCATGGGAAATGGAATCATCACGGAGGTGGCAGATCCGGAGGCGAAGAAGAAAGGCCTGGAAAAAATCATGGCGCATATCGCACCGGAGGCGAAGATCGCTTTTCTGCCGGAGATGGTGGAGCGCGTTGCTGTATGGCGCATAGACATCGATACATTTACCGGCAAAGAGCGCAGACGAAAATAGAGTGTTCGAAGCTCCGCAGGCGGCAGACGGAAAAAGACAGCAGAAAGGACAGCAGAAATGATTAAAATTGATCTGATTACAGGCTTCCTTGGCTCAGGGAAGACGACTTTTTTGAAACAGTATGCAAAGTATCTGATGGCGCAGGGAAAGAACATCGGCATCCTGGAGAATGATTTTGGGGCAGTCAATGTGGATATGCTGCTTCTGCAGGAACTGCGCGGCGATCAGTGCGAGCTGGAGATGATTTCCGGCGGATGCGACAAAGAGACACACCGCAGACGGTTCCGCACGAAACTGATCTCGATGGGTATGAGCGGCTACGACCGCATTCTCGTGGAACCGTCGGGGATTTACGATGTGGATGAGTTCTTTGACACGCTGTACGACGAGCCGCTGAACCGCTGGTATGAGGCGGGAAGCGTTATCACGATTCTGGATGCCGGGCTCGATGAGAAGCTGTCGGAGGAAGAAGAGTATCTGCTGGCTTCCGAGGCAGCGAACGCTGGTAAAATCGTGCTGAGCAAAGTACAGAATGTTTCGGAGGAAAAGAAAGAAGAAACGATTGCCCATCTGAACCGCGCGCTCGAGCAGGCAGGCTGCAGAAGACAGTTTTCTGATGCAGAAATTTTACAGAAAAACTGGGATGATCTGACAGAGGATGATTTCAAAATGCTCTCCGAATGCAGTTACCGTTCGGAAGATTACAGGAAGCTGGATTTCGGCGAGCAGCAGACGTTTGATTCACTCTGTTTTCTGGAGCCTAAGATTACAGAGGATGCGCTGAAAAAGGCGGCAGAAGCAATCTTTGCGGATCCGGCGTGCGGAAATGTATTCCGAATCAAGGGAATTGTAAAAACGGGCGAATGTGAGTGGAGCGAAATCAATGCGACGCGGGAACAGATGACATTCCAGGCAGTGCCGGAGAGCCAGGAAGTGCTGATTGTAATCGGCGCGGGGCTTTCGAAAGAGCGGATTAGTGGAATTCTCGGAATTGAGTAAAAAATGGAGCATGACGGAAAGGGGTATTTTCCATCATGCTCCTGCTGGTTGGGCTAAATAGCAGTTACTGTGAAATGCGCTGCCGTTCTGACAGTGTTGGGAACGGAATGATTTTGGAATCCCGTGCATCATCCGGTGTACAAAGAGCAGTCAACGGCTGCGGCTGATTTTCCATGGTCTGGAAGGAGAGAATGCCATCTTTCCATAAAACGACATCATCCGGTGAATGGACGGCAAAATAGCGGTGCAGCACATCGAAAAGAGAGGATGGAACTGCCGCAAGATCGTGCCCGGGATCGCTGGAATATAGAAAGATCCGGCTTCCCGGAAAACGGCGGGAATGGATACCGGCAGAGGGAGCGGTAAAATCCGGGTTTCCGGTAAAATAGAAGGATCTGCTCGCGGGTCCGGAAAACGGAATAGACAGCGTTGTGGAAACAACTGGCGCTTCTTCTGCAAGGGCTGGCTGCTTCTGAAATTTGCACAGGAATGGTATATTTTGAAAAAATGTATATTTCTTTCTCATAAGACTCACCTTTCAGCCGGAAAAGATCTGGCATTTGGCAGGGCGGATGTTATCGTTTACTTTAATTTTATCTTATCAGAAGTGCAGAAATAACAGGGTTAAACATTTGTAAAAAGCGTGTAAAACATCTTAAAGAGAAAGAAAAGGGAGGGGGAATCATATGGAACAGGAAGTAATGCAGGCCATTCGGGCAGAACTGGAAAGCAATATAGATGCAAAATACCGGGAATTTCACAGCTCTCTTGTTCCGGGACAGAACTGTCGGATTCTTGGTGTCCGCATTCCGGTTTCGCGGCGGATTGCAAAAGCGACAGCAAGAGACCAGTATGAAGTTTATACCGAACAGTTTAATCCGGAAGTCTACGAGGAGCTTCTGATCCGCGGAATGATGATCGGCTACGGAAAGCTGACCCGTGAAGAACAGACGGCAGAACTGGACCGCTTCGTGCCGATGATCAACAGCTGGGGAATCTGTGACAGCTCCTGTGCAACGTACCATTTTATGAAGAAAGACCATGAGTATTGGTATGGATATCTGCAGAAATGGCTGAAAAGCAGCCGGGAATATGAAATCCGGTTTGGTGTTGTGTGTCTGCTGGACTTTTTTATCAACGAAGCGTATATCGATGCTGTGCTGGAGGAGATGAAAAAGATTCATCACGATGGCTATTACGTAAAAATGGCCGTCGCCTGGGCGGTATCGATCTGTTATATTCATTTTCCGGAAAAGACACAGAAACTGCTGAAAGAAAACAGTCTCGATGACTGGACACATAACAAAACAATTCAGAAAATCAGAGAGTCGCTGCGGATCAGCAAAGAAGAAAAAGAGATGCTGAAAACCTGGAAGAGATAAAAAGAAAACCGTATCGCCGCGTTTCGAATATCGCAGCAATACGGTTTTCTTTCTCTTTTTTGAACTTATTCGTCCCATCCCTCAAAAAGCCGGATGTTGACGGCAATATTTCTTGCAATTTCACCTTCGCTTTTCCCGAGATCTGCCACATCCGATACCGGCGGAAAATCAGGTTCTTCTTCCGTCAGTTCCAGAGAGATCCAGTCATAGGCGGAGTGAATGGCATCTTCCAGCGCCTCGTCGAGGGTATCCCCTTTTGCATAGCAGCAGGCGAGATCTGGAAAATAACCTTCGTAGGTTCCCTGTTCGGTTTTATGAAAAACGGCTGGATAAGTAAATTTCATAGTGTTTCTTCCTTCTTCCTTTTCTTTTTCACGGAAATTCTTTTTTATCGTAGCACTTTTTCTCAAAAGATACAATGCCTAAAATACAATTGATCGTATTTGTAATCTATGCTAGAATGAAAAACAGATAATTGGAAAATACAAATGAAACCAAGGGAGGATTTCTCTTTGATAAAAGTAATTTTATGGGACATCGACGGAACACTTCTGAATTTTAAGATGTCGGAACGGTATGCAATTGATTACTGTTTCAACAAGTTTCATATGGGAACCTGCACAGACGAAATGCTGCAGCGCTACAGTGTGATCAACCGCGGCTACTGGGAGCGGCTGGAGACGGGAGAGCTTACGAGAGAACAGGTGATGCTTGGACGGTTCCATGAATTTTTTGAATCGGAAGGGCTTCCGACGGATCAGGTAAAAGATTTCAATGATGAATACCAGATCCGCCTCGGTGATAAGGCTTTCTTCTGCAACCACGGAGATGAACTGGTAAAACAGCTGAAATCTGCCGTAAAACAGTATGCAGTAACAAATGGAACCACTGTTGCACAGGAGCGCAAACTCCGTCTTTCCGGACTTGACCAGCTTCTGGACGGTGTTTTTATCTCGGAGCAGGTCGGTGTGGACAAGCCGCAGAAGGCTTTTTTTGATGCGGTATGGAACGAAATCGGAAGTTATGCACCGGATGAGGTTGTGATCGTCGGCGACTCCCTTACAAGTGATATCCGCGGCGGAAAAAATGCAGGAATCCTGACCTGCTGGTACAACCCGGATCATCTTCCGAACAAAATCGGAGTGACCCCGGACTGCACCATTGACAACCTTCAGGATATCCTTTCGTATCTGGATGAAAGCAGGTGATTTGCTAATGAGAACACGCGTATTACAGGAAAAAAATTATGCGGAGCGGATGCAGAATGGTGTGGAGCCGTATCTCGCTGCTCATGCAGAAGAATTTTACTGGGAAAGGGAGAGCAGTCATCCGATTCATGTTCTTCGTTACCGTGCGTTCCGCCCGAGAGGTGTTGTTGTAATCTCACATGGTTTTACGGAAAATGCGGAGAAATATAAAGAGATCGTGTATTATTTTATCAAAGAGCATTTTCATGTTTATCTGCCGGAACACTGCGGCCATGGAAAGAGCTACCGTCTGGTGGAGGATCTGTCGCTTGTTTATGTCGATTCCTACCATCGTTATGTAGAAGATCTGCTCTTTGTTGTACGAAAAGCAAAAGCAGAGGCATGCGGTCTTCCGCTCGTTCTCTATTCTCACTCGATGGGCGGCGGAATTGCAGCAGCAGCGGCCGCCAAAGCGCCGCATCTGTTCCGGAAAGTGGTCTTGAGTTCACCGATGATCCGTCCGCTGACCGGAAAAGTGCCGTTCGCGGATGCAAAACGGATCGCAGCTTTTGCCTGTGCTACAGGACGCGGCACCCAGTACGTGGCGGGACAGAAGCCGTATCAGGGAATCGAAAGCTTTGAACACAGTTCGTCCCTCTCCCGTCCGCGCCAAATGATTGATATTCAATATGATATTACAATTATAGGCGGACGTAAAGTATCACGTCCCTACCGGGT
>NZ_JBNMHD010000041.1:0-28104 GCF_050872605.1 Fusicatenibacter sp. | reverse complement strand
AGACCCGAAAATAATGCAAAAAAGGCAGTGCTGCAGAGCGCGAATTGCAAGGAACAGATTTGAAGGCGTACCGGGGTACGACGAAAATCTGTGACGCAGTAATTCACGCTCTGCGGTGCTGAATTTTTTGCATTATTTTCAGGGATTGCTATAAATGCAAAGTAAGGATCCACCGCAAAAATCCGCAGTACATGTCTGCCGGAAGTCAATGATCCCGTTTTGACGATCAGTCTGTCCACATTATTGCGGACATTTTCTTCCCAGTTTCCACGCCATTCATCCTCTGCATCGGATTCCAGTAAATATTTTTCTTCGTTATCCAGCTGAACACACACCCTGATTTTTCCAACAGAATTTAAAGACGGGAATCGATGAATTTCCAGAAGACTGTCCTCCCCGCTTTCACTTCCCAGATAAAACGGATAGGAAAGAACGCTCTCCTCTTCTGTATCTGTTTTTTCTGCCTCAACCAGACTTCCGCCGCCGCGCCCGAGCCGTGGAATTTCTTTCCAGCCTTTTGCCTTTCCCGGTCTGCCTGCTCTCTTTTCCTGAAGCTCCCACGCATCCGATGCTTTCATGGATACCATTCCGCCGTCATCCACTGCAGTTTCTTCCAGAACAGCCTCTGTTACGCTGACGGGAATCGAAATTTTCTGTCCCGTCTCCTCACAGAAGATCTGAATTTCCCCGGTTTTTCCAGCCATGCCGGTACCGCAATCTGATAAGACAACGGTTTTTCGCCGCCTGCTGCAATCTGAATCCATTTATCACAGTTTCTGCTGAACACAACTTCATCCTCACCATTCCAGCAGTCCACCAGCAGCTTCTCTTTTCCTTCCCGTACAGGCGGAACACATGCCGGATACATCGCTGTCCGCGGCGGCGGAAAATCTTCCGGTGTCAGAATCTGATCCCATTTCCCACCGCACATTTTTTTATTATAGTATATCAGCATCTGTCTTCTCGCATCATCGTATGCCCGGCACTCTTTTACATAAAGCTCCGCCGCACGGTTTTTTCTTTCCCGCACACACAGCGCACTCCGGTCGGCATAATAATACATACCATTTGTCAGAAAAGCCGCATGCAGTTTCATCAGGCACAGTTGAAAGAACGCCTCTTTTTCCTGCTCTGGCAGACTTTCATAAACACGGTTTCCTCTTTTGTCCATGCATCAACATCCTCTGTCATGGCACCTGGTTTTCCTATCTCCCATCCCAGCTACAGAAAATACGAAATTTCTTCCTCCAGCGGTTTTAATCCGCCAATATTCAGTACCCACAGCTTTTGGATTCCGTTTTCCCATGCTTTCCAAAGCTCATTCCGCGTATGCGCAAGAGGAATCGAATTGATAAACAGATAGGAATTTCCCGGCGGCGCCCAGTATGAATTGTGGTAATAGATCCCATTTCCGCCTTTTCTCATCTGTTCCTTCCGGTTCGGATAGCGCCGGATATGGCCGTAATTATCATTCGACCAGATCAGTGTCAGTTCCTCCGGCACTTCCAGCCCATGATCGTACAGTTCCAGAACTTCTTTATACGGTACAAATGTTTTTAATGTTTCTTTTCCAAGCTCTTCCTGCAGGATCTTCTCCTGATCCCGGATGATCGTCTCCAGAAGATGAATTTTTGCCTTCCGAAGCTCTTCGCCTTCCAGTTTTTCCAGAGAACGGATCTCAAAACCACTGTCATGAATTCCCCGCATGCCAAGCGTATAACTGACTTCAAAATTCCGGTTCTGCTGCACACTTTCCCGCCAGTATTCTTTCAGAATTTCCCGGTTTCTTCCCGGAACAGAGTAATCGTACACCGCATCCTGGTATCCTTTCTTTTCCAGCCATGGATACCATTCCCTGTTGTTGCTCCGCATGAGCATATCGCAGTGCGATGTTCCGACGACAATCCCCATCTGGTCAGCCAGCGCGCCATTTTCCGGCTTTGCATTAAAAGAATTTACATGCATCGCCGGCCAGATAGAGAACGCCGTCCCTGCACATACAGAGTGTTCCCTCTTTTTGGAACTCCGTTTTCGTTCCCTGCACTTCTTTTTGCGGCAGATACTTCTCCAGCCATTCATTTCCGTCACCGATACCCGCTGTATGAATCACAATCCGGCATCCATCTTCTGCACTTATTTCTTCTTTTATAACCGCCCTGGCCTGTAATACCTTCTGCAGATCATCCGCCAGATTCCGTGCTGCAATCTGAACTGCTTTTGTCTCTTTTGAAGAGCAACAGATACTCACCTTTTCCCCTCTTTTTAAACGCCAGTCAACGCTGTTTTCAATGATATTTTTCATTTTTATTTTTCGTTCTCCCAATCGTTTCGTCTTTATATTACACACAAATTTCAAAAACCTCCAAACTGAATCATTCTGTATGATTTCAGTTTGAAGGTTCTGGTTGTTCTTTACTCCAGATTCATGCACAGTCCCCAATCCTGGTCATTTGCATACGGATCAGCAAAATCGGTTTTCTGGCCATTGACGGAATACGGATACAGGTACGCGCAGGTCGCTGTCCCATCCTCAAAGAACATAGACAGCACGCCGCGCAGGGAATGCTCACCGCGGATATCGTATTCTTTGTTTCCGGTCAGACGGGCGTAGCGTTTGAAGGTCCGGCCGTTTTCGGCGCTCCAGTAGTGCGGGAAGGTGTCGCCGAAGACTCTGCGTTTTCCGAACCAGTAGCCGTCCCAGTGGCGGACTGCGGTTTCATGCAGATGGTAGTCCGGCTGCTGGCCGTCGAAGAGTTCGAGAACAGCGATCTGCTGCTCGGCACCGCGCAGGTATTTTTCTTCGCCGGTCACTTCGTAGACCTGAAGAATGACTTCAGCCGCCGGCTGTACGATCGACTGCTCGTAATTTACTTCCGATCCAGGATACGCTGTTCCAATTTCGATCAGCTGATCGGCGTGGCGGTGGAACAGATCTTTTACTGTTTTCAGATTCTCCTGCTCTCCCGCTTTTTCCAGCTCTCTGCAGAGCATCACAACCGGCATTTCGATCGGGTAGAAGCGGAATCCATCCTGTTCATAAAATTTCTCTACGATATGAACGGCCGTCTCCAGATCCTCTTTTTCGCCCCACAGTTTCCAACATTCTGTAAAGAATGTCGCTGCCCATGGGTAATTGTAAAGCCGGAAATAACTGTTGTCTTTTCCGGAGCAGTTGCAGACAAGACCTGTTGCTGCATCTACAAGTTCGCGCAGATAGAACGCATGGTATCCGCGAAGACTCTGCTCTGCTTTTTCCCTGTCTTTTAAAAGATTCTGCTGCAGTGCCCGTGCACTCAGGATTCCCATGCCCGTGCGCTCTCTTCCGGCGTTGAAATCATTTTCGGGCGTGCAGACGAGAATTTTTTCTTCATTGTCATAGCTTAAATAAGCACCCTTCAGCTCTTTGATGCTGCCGTGATACTGCTGGTGATCGATGATAAATTCACACCGTTTTACTGCCAGCACTTCCGGCCGCTCCTGTACAAGAAGACGGCAGGTGGTTATCACCTCGTCGGCACAGATCGAAAGCAGATACTCTCCGGTTTTCTCGCTTTCAAACAGATATTCATAAACACCGTTTTCCGTTTTTTCCAGTGAAACTCCGTTCACCGTCACTTTTTCCGCCGCAAATGCCGGCTCAATCGTTACCTTACTCGTCTCTCCCGGATAAATCACATACTGCTCTGCATCTACCAGAATCACCTGGGAAAATGCTTTTAATTTTTCCCGGAAATCCTCGCGTCCCTGATGCGGAAATACTTTCCACTCCAGCATCATCGTCTCTCCCGGTGCAAACTCCTGTGCCGACGGATGCAGCCAGAAACAGCCTCTGTCATTGCTCTGCAGCTTCAGGTCACGCTCCACACTGTAAGCGGAAAGACTGCCTTTCGTGAGCACCATTCCCAGATGCGGAGCCGCACCGCCCATGCGGAGTGCCATGATATAGCTCGTATGTTCTCCGCAGAAAATATGTGCATGACACCGGTAATCCCGGCAGGTCACGCTGTCCGTGTAGCGGTCCTGCAGCGGAAATGAAATCGCAATGCTTCCGGCATTTGTAAAATATGGATGCGCACCATTATAAGAAACTTTAACCCTTGTCGTCAGCACATCTCCATCTTTCTCATTCTCCACCTCCGCCGAAAATTCCGGCGGGCATTTCACCTCGGCATACGGAAAATCTTCCCGCAGCCAGTTCATCTGTTTTGGATCTTCGGAAAATACAATCTCTTTCACGTTCTCAACTGTCATTTTTTTATTTCCCCTTTCGTTTTTTCTTTGATCTCGCTTTTCAAAAGCCATATAAAACTTTTTCTCTGACTCGATAATACTATATCTGCACGCTCTTCTCCACACCTCTTTTTTTTAGTTTATATCCCATATTTTAAGGTTTGTTTTACCCTGATTTTTCTTTCTGCTAATGGTAATTTTTCTCACCTTTTGCTATAATAGTTATGTATGCGCCAACGCATAACTTTTACTAAAGGGGGTATCTTTTTCATGGATACGTATGTCATTTTAAAAGACCTGGCAATCATTATCGTATTCGCAAAATTGTTTGGTATTCTTGCCAGAAAATGCAAGGCTCCGCAGGTTGTGGGTGAGCTGATTGCAGGTATTGTCCTTGGACCCAGTGTGCTGGGACTTGTTCAGCAGTCTGACTTTCTCGCACAGATGGCTGAGATCGGTGTCATTTTGCTGATGTTCTCCGCAGGTCTTGGCACCAGCCTGAAGGATCTGCTCCGCACCGGAGTGAAATCCCTGCTGATCGCCTGTGCCGGTGTTTTTGTTCCTCTCGTTCTTGGAGCCATCTTATACATGAGCTTTTATGGCTTCTCTGCTGTCGGAACGGAAGAATTTTACCACGCTGTTTTTATCGGTGTTATTCTGACTGCAACATCGGTCAGCATCACCGTACAGGCCTTGAAAGAACTCGGCAAGCTGAAAACAGAGGTTGGAACAACCATCTTAAATGCAGCCATCATCGACGATGTCATTGGTATCATTGTGCTGACTGTTGTCATCGGTTTTAAAGATCCGACATCCAATCCGCTGAAAGTAGCAGCCTCCACCATTCTGTTTTTTGCCCTTGCGATTGTGCTCGGTTTTCTCTGCTTTAAGCTGTTCAACCGCATGAACTCCGTATTTCCTCACACCCGCCGTCTCCCGATTCTGGGTCTTGCGCTCTGCTTCGGACTGTCCTACATTTCCGAAAAATATTTCGGCATCGCCGATATTACCGGCGCATACGTTGCGGGCGTTATCCTGTGTTCCCTCGATTCTTCCGATTATATCGAAGAAAAAATGGATATCAGCTCCTATATGATTTTCGGGCCGATTTTCTTTGCAAGTATCGGACTTAAAACAACGCTCAGCGGCATGAACGAGAAATTCGTACTCTTTGCCATCTGTTTCGTTATCGTCGGCCTTGCCGCAAAAATCATCGGCTGTGGCCTGATGTCAAAGGGATGCGGCTTTACCTGGGGCGACAGCCTGAAAATCGGTGTCGGTATGATGACCCGCGGTGAAGTCTGTCTGATCGTCGCACAAAAGGGTCTGAATGCAGGCTTTTTATCCGGCGATTTCTTCAGTGCCGTGATTCTGCTGATTCTTTTCTCGAGTATTGCAACACCGATTATACTGAAGATTTTATACGAAAAAATGCCGACAGCAGAAAATTCTGCGAAGGCATCCTGACTTTCCTTTTACCAAAACAGGGCGCTGTGCCATTTCCTGCACAGCGCCCTGTTTTTTTTCGTATCAATCAATAATTTCTGATTTGACCTACCACAGAACCTTCTCGGCCTCAGCTCCGTCTGCAAACGGTCCCGGCATTGCTGCCACGCCGCGGTGCTCGCCAAGATAATCCTGATCGAAAACAATCGTGCTTCCGTCCGGATCTTCGAATCTCTGCTCCGGCTCAAAGGCGTATCCCAGGATATCGCTGTTGATGATTCCTGTCCGGAAATCCTTCAGGAAATCATACACATTCGTCTTGATGGAATAATGACCGTCTTTTTCCACAAGTTCCACCTTAACCTGGTTCTCGTTATCTACAAGATTCTCTTTTTCATTCACACACGCCTTTGCTCCGTTGAAGTAAGCATTTCCGTTTACCCAAACCGGCAGATGGCACTTATTGTGATACGGCTCCAGCTTGCGCATGTCGGCCGGTTTGTCCAGTTCAAAGTGGCTGATCCACTCGTCGTAGGTCGGATACTCGTCAAACACATGCGTTCCGACCTCCTGGTTATCCTCCATCTTGAATCCCATGTCCTCAACCGTTGCTGTTTCCTCAACCGGGTAATTCTGGATAAAGATGTTGTTGTAGAACCGGTCATCGCCATGCAGGAATGTCATGAATCCGGCAACCTCTGTACGGTGACGGATGTGATACGGCGTGTAGCGGTCTCCTGTTCCGCCGCCGACTGCCGTCAGTGAACCAAGCATCAGATTGTGTACGCAGGCAATACCATCGGTCGCCATACGAACGCTGACCGGGGAGAGCATAATGTTGTTATCGATCAGTGTCGGGCCATGGCCAACCTCGATGAAAATATCCTGACTCATCATTGCTCCCTCTGCCTTTGGTGTTCCCGCCGGCGGGCAGTTGTCGTGCAGCAGGTTCTGGGTCAGGCGCGTTCCCTGTGCCTCCCAGTCGCACCAGATACCCATCGTACAATGATGAATGTGGTTTCTTCTCATCACAACATCGATCGCCGCATGCATCTTGATACCGGAAATCTCGGCCCCGCCAAGCTGCTGCATATTGTTGATATTGTGAATGTGGTTATCCTCGATAATACTGAACACACCGCCCATTCGTCCGACGATACCGGTCTGCTCACAGTGATGGATGTGGCAGCGGCGGATGATATGGCTTCCGATGTTCTCCTTCGTCCATCCATGATACTGGCCGCGGCAGACAGCATCACGCTCCATCTGGGTCGGGCTCTTTACGTGTTTTCTGGTAAAGTAATGATCGTTCTCCGGGTCGTAATATTTTCCGAGAGAAATACCGCAGCACTTGCTGTTGCTGACCTCACAGTCCTCAATAATCCATCCCTTCGACCAGTGCGGGCCGATCATACCGTCCTGATAAGCAGCCGGCGGCGCCCATGTCGTTGCTGCCTTGCTGACATCAAATCCGCTGAACGTGATGTAGTTTACGCCCGTTTTTGACGGCATAAAGCAGTTCCGGCGCACGTTGATTTCTACTTTTTCCTCCGTCGGGTTTTTACCCTGGAAGTTTGCGTAGATGACCGTCTGATTTTTCTCTTTGTCCTGCTCGGTATACCATTTGTAAACCGACCACTCCGGCTCCCAGGACGGCGCATAAATCTCGCCCTTGATACACTCCTCGAGCGTCTCTGCCTCGTATAACTGGCGGTCATTCAGATAAACCGCGCCGGTATGGCGTACCACCGGTGCAAAATACCAGTCACCGCCGACCATTGTCGTGTATGGGTTATAATTGCCAAACACTCCGTTGTCTACACGGCATACCCACACATTATCTTTGTAATGCTCCCAGTCATTCATCGTTTCCGCACCGGTGATCTTTGCGCCGAGCGGCTTCTCACTCTTATAGACGATTCTCGCATCCTCGGTTCCGCCGTTGACCGGATCAACATATTCATGGTAAATACCAGGTGCAACCAGAACTTCATCTCCTGCCTTTGCAATTTTTGCCGCATCGTTGATGAACTTGAACGGCATCTCTTTTGTTCCGTTTCCATTCTTCGGAGCGGAATTATTGACATAGTAAATCATTTCTCTATACTCCTTTTTGTTATAGTAAAACCCGAAAACACTGCAAAAAAGGCTGTGACGCAATCATTCACTCTCTGCGGCGCTGAATTTTTTACGCTATTTTTTTGCGGGTCTATAGAATTTCTTTACGATAATGCTTCTTCCGCAGCCTCTTTTGATGCAAACGGGCCCGGCAGCGGATGAATGCCCTGACGGTTTCCGAAGTAGTCATATTGGAACACGATCGGCGTTCCATCCGGATTCTCATATTTCTGTTCCGGCTCAAATGCCATGCCAAGCGTCTCCGTTGAGATCACTGCACAGGCATTCTGCGGCAGATAATCGTAAACATTGGTCTCCAGTTTCCATTTTCCGTTCTCTTCTTTTACACCGATGGTGATTTCATGCTCGGTATCCACTACAGCGTCCTGTTCCTGCTCCGCCGGCTTCGCCCCATTGAAGTAAACGTTTCCGCCAAGCCATACCGGCAGCTTCTCGTAATACAGATCCGGCGACTTTCCGGAGCCCATTCCGCAGTAGCCCTCAAATCTTGCCACGTAATCCTCCAATGTCGGATATCCGCTGTACGGTGCGGTTCCTGCTGTCAGATTTCCGTCATCCCACTCATTATCTCCGGTCAGTTTACGGATTTCTTCCATTCCCGCACGAACCGGCTTCTGGATGAAGATATTATTGTAGAACCGGCAGTCACCGTGAAGAACCGTCATAAATCCGTTGATCTCCGTGCGATGCGGCACATGGTACGGTGTGTAGCGCGGCGACGGCAGCTTTTCGGAGCCATTGTTGACACCGCGGCCGACAGCAGTAAACGATCCCGCGATCAGGTTATGTACTACCGCAACACCCTGCGTTGCCAGCTTCATCGCGCGGTCCGAAAGCAGTACGTTATTGTCCACCAGCGTCGGTCCGTGGGAAATTTCAATAAAGATATCCTCGCCGATACCGTCCATACCTTCTGGATTTGCATTTTCCTCGTTCGGCAGCGTATTGTCATGGAACAGGTTCTGCGTAACACGTGTGCCCTGTGCCTGCCAGTCGAGCCAGAGGCCTCTCGTACAGTGATGGAAATGGTTTCTTCGAATGATCACATCGATTGCTGCATGCATCTTGATGCCGCCGATCTCCGCACCCGCAAGGTTCTGTTTATTATTGATATGGTGAATGTGGTTATCCTCAATAATCGAGAATACACCACCTAAGTGACCTACAATACCCGTCTGTCCACAGTCATGGATGTTGCACCGGCGGATGATATGACTTCCGATATTTTCCTTCGTCCATCCCTCCCGCTGCGCCTGGCAGATACAGTCACGCTCCGTCTGTGTGCCATCTTTGAATTTCCATTTGAGCCATTTATTATCATTGTTCGGCTGTCTGTATTTTCCAAGGGAAATGCCTGAGCACTTCGAATCTGAAATTTCACAATCCTCGATGATCCATCCCTTTGACCAGTGCGGGCCGACCATTCCTTCCTGATATGCCGTCGGCGGAGCCCACTGGGTTGCCGCCTGTTTTACAACAAAGCCGGACAGTGTGATGTAGCCGATGCCCTCCTTCGATGGATAAAAGCAATTCTCACGTACATTAATTTCCACCGTTTCTTCATTCGGGTTTTTCCCCTGGAAATTCACATAGAAAACGGTCTCATTCTTCTCTTCATCCTGCTCCACATACCAGGTATAAACCGTGAATGCCTGATCCCAGGATTTTTTGTAGATCTCCGGCTTTTTTACCTTGTCCAGGCTCGTCACCTCGTACATGGATTTTCCATTCAGATACACTTCTCCGGTGTGCGCCGTGTAGGATGCGATAAACCAGTCGCCGCTGACCAGAGTCGTGTATGGATTGTAATCCCCAAACAGTCCGTTTGAAACGCGCGCTGTCCACACATCACCTTCCAAATGCTCCCAGTTATCCACAATTTCCGCACCGGTAATCACAGCTTTTCCCGGTTCCACAGAACGGTACACAATTCTTGCGTCCTCACAACCTGCATTCGCCGGATCCACATATTCCCGGTATACGCCAGGTGCTACAAGCACCTCGTCGCCGGGCTTTGCGATTTTTGCCGCCTCGGAAATCGTCTGAAATGGATATTCCTTCTGCCCGTTTCCGCTTCGCACAGCATTTCCATCTACATAAATCTGCATTTTTTGCTTACCTCCCACTTTTTCACTTTTCATAACTTTTTATCATTTTTTTGTGAATTTTTGCCAAAACCGCATCCCTCTTTTTCCGATTTCTGCCGATCTTCACAATTTTCATATCTTAACCATAATACAGATTCTGGTAAAACACTACTTATATATTGCCGATCATTGCCCAGATATTTCGATTTTTTCTATATTTCTTTTCTGTTTTGTTGTATAATACTGTTTATCAGATACGGAGGATTCTCTTGCCATGAAAAACGATTCGACTTCTTTTTTCGAAAATAACCATTTTGCCAACAGTTATGTTTACGATATTTCTATTTCGCATGTCCCCGCCTATTTCGGTCTGCACTGGCATCACTATATTGAAATTGTGCTTGCACAGGATGACGGCATTATCTATGAAGTAAACGGAGAAACCTTTCCGCTGAAGCCCGGTGATCTTCTCTTTATCTGGCCCGGCGAGCTGCACGCTGTTTCCACAACCAACAGAGAACATCGCCTGATCATGCTTCAGCTCGATGCAGATTTTCTGGAAAAACGCGTGGATTTCCAGTCTGTTGCTTATCTTTTTTATCAGGTTCGTCTTCTGAATGAGAACAACTTCCCGGAAATCGAAAAGCTCCGCGGATTTCTGACAGAGCTGCGCGGGCTCTCCCTCTCTGGTATCAGTTTTTCCGAGCTGCGCGGTTGCGTTCTGCTGTATCAGTTTTTTATTCTGCTCGGCGAAAATCTCTCCGTGCCGACCGAAACTGCCGCACCGCAAAGAACAGGCCATTCCGCACAGGTACACCGCCAGATGATTGCTGCATGTACCTGGATCTCGAGTCACTGCACCGAACCGGTTTCCCTGGAAGAAGCATCAAAGGTCGCCGGATTCTCCCGCTGCCATTTTTCCAAGCTGTTCCGCGCATACACCGGCCTCTCCTTCACGGATTTCGTCACCAGGGAACGGCTCCATATCGCCGAAAACCTGTTAAAAAAACCGGATCTCACGATCACTGAAGTATCGCTCGAATCCGGTTTTAACAGTATTTCTACGTTTAACAGAGTCTTTTTTAAATCAAAAAATGTAAGCCCTACCGACTTCCGTCAGATGTACCTGCAATCCTATCAGAAATAGGCTATGAATTCGGCATGGCCTCCGGTCTTTCGCAGGTGTATGGAACCTTCTCAAATGCACCCGTTTCCGCACTCTTCATAATCTGATCGATCGTATCGAGTACGTGATATGCCATTTTGGCACTCGCACGGTTTGGTCTGCCCTCGGCAATTGCTTCTGCCATCTCAGATCACCTTCCGGGTGCGTTTATCATATACAAAGCGGATAGTTCTTATCTTTCTGTCCTTGATCATGGAAGAATTGTGGAAAGCCTGCAATATGGAAAAGTCTTTTATGTACTGTTTATGGACTGGAACGATATGAATGTGCATTACAGTGATAAATTTTCAGGTTACGAAGCCAAACTTTAAATAAAGGCTGCGAAGGTTACCGTCGTTGGGTATCAGAGAGCTGTAATGATTCCCGTATACGTTTTTCGGAAAATCATCAAAAGCTCTTGCTTTCTTTCATTTTTCCACGTATACCGAATATGTTCAGACAAAAATATCTTTGAATGCGGGCATGTCTGAAAAGTGATCCATAGGACATCCTTTTCCGGCACGCTCTATACCGATGAATGATCTCATCTTAATCACACATTACAATAGCTGGGCAGCATCTGCCCAGCTATCTTTCTTATCCTGCTTTATACGATTTACCGGAAATCATCTGCACAAAATCCGCAAAGCATGGTCTCCACACATTCCAGCCGTGTCCTCCCCGCTAAACAAATATAACACTATTTCCCCATTCATGATCACTGCTGTTTCCAATGCTAATGCGAAGCTTCATCTGGCTGCGGACGATTTCCATATTTTCATCATAATAAGAAAATTCTTCCTGATCTATAGAGAAATCTACCGTTTTCTTTTCTCCCGGTTCCAGGAATACCTTCTGAAAACGAACAAGCTCTTTTCTCGGGCGTACTACAGAGGAACATAACGTTTCATAATAACATTGCACTACCTCTGCCCCCGCAACCTTACCTATATTACTTACCTTACAATGTACATGAACTCTTTTATCCGGTCCTGCCTGTACCTCAATATCCGAAATATTAAATTCTGTATAAGACAGTCCAAAGCCAAACGGATATAACGGAGTATTGGGAATGTCCATATATCTGCTGCTGAAACGGTTCTCCGGATGATCGGCATCATAAATATGTCCTGTTTTTATATCCCAGTAGCTCACCGGCACCTGTCCCACACACCATGGGATACTTACAGCCAGTTTTCCGGAAGGATTGGTTCTTCCGTATACAATGTCTACCACTGCTTCCGCTCCCATAGTTCCGGGTCTCCATGCCATAATAACAGCCCTGGATTTTTCGGATATTCTTCGCAGATCCAGCGGTCTTCCTGTGATTACCACAGTTACAATATTTCTGGTGCGCTTTGCTATTCTCTCAAAAAACAACTGCTGTTCTTCCGGCAGGGTCAGAAACGCTCTGCTGGCCGCCTCTCCCGACTGAGACTCATGTTCCCCCAACACACATACAACAGTATCATCCCCGGTTATCGTTTCCAGCCACCGTTCATTCCCTGGCTCATCGAACCGCTCCGGTTCCACCTGCCATATCTTACACTCTTCATCCGAAAGCATTCTGCAGCCCGGAATACATTCCGCCTTTATCTGCTTCTTTTGAAGAATATCCTCTATGGTTTCAACTGCCTCGTGTTCACCAAAAATTGACCAGCGACTCAAAAATTCTTTTGATGTCACATAAGGTCCGGCCCAGATCACCCTCTGTTTCTGGCACAGAGGCAATATTTTTTCATTTTTTAAAAGGACGCAGCTTTCGCTGGTCAGTTCATATGCTTTTGCCCGATGATACGGAGTAAGTTTTTCACTCTTTCCAAGTCCTGCAAACGGATTTTCAAAAAGACCCAGCTGGTTTTTCATCATCAGAACCCGGAATGCACTCTCATCAATAAGCGATTCCGGAATCTTCCCGTTTTCCACCAGCTTTTCCAGCCAAAACATATAAGCAGGACTCATCATATCAATATCCACACCGGCTTCTGCAGCCTGAACCGCAGCTTCTTCCATATCAGCTGCCACTCCCTGTTCCACCAGCTGCCCGATCGATCCCCAGTCTGAAATAACAGTTCCATCAAAACCTTCTTTATCCCGTAAAAGCTCCCTGAGGAGTTTTTTATTTCCACTGATCGGTTTTCTATCTATTGCATGAAATGCAGTCATAACCATAGCAGGCCTTGCCTTTAATGCCATACAAAAAGGCTTTACGTACTGCTCCAGAAATGTCCGTTGGGATATTTCAACATCATTGTATTCCCGCCCTGCATTCACTGCTCCGTAACCTGCAAAATGCTTCAGGCACGCTGCTACTCCCTGATCGCTTTTCTGCTGATAGCCCTCTACCATTGCTTTTCCCATAATTCCGTTCATATACGGGTCTTCTCCAAAAGACTCCATCATTCTTCCCCAACGCGGATCTCTTGAAACATCAATCATAGGAGAAAATGTTGCTTTAAGCCCTTCAGAAGAGGCTTCCAAGGCAGCTATCGACGCAGCCTCGGAAACCAGCTCTGGATGAAAGGAACAGGCCTGTCCCAACGGAATCGGAAAAATTGTCCGGCATCCATGGATCACATCCGCCATAAAGATAAGAGGAATATGATGTGGGTGTTGTTCCATATATTTGCTCTGAATGTCATATATTTTTTCTTTGCCAATCACCCCCAGCACAGAACCCGCATACCGGATTATCCATTCCGGCGGTAATTGTTCTCCGACAACACCGGTCAGTACCGCATCCTTATCAAAATATGCACCGGTCAGCTGCACCATTTGTCCTATTTTTTCCTGTAAAGACATTTCCGACAGCAATTGCTGTAATTTATATATTTCCATAAATACTCCTTATTTTACTTGCTCCCACTCAACATTCGTTGCTGACTTCTCTCATACCTTAAGAATACATGCTTTTTTTGAAAGTCAACTAATTTATAAAGCACAAATTTTTCTGAGGCCTTTCGATTTTTTCAAATTTCTTTCCTTTCCGCGCATCGGGCAGAGCTCGTTTTGTTCTGCTCTGCCCGATGTTTTCTTCCTGCTTCTACTGCTCTTTTTTCGGTACCGGCAGTGCCGCCGGTCTCTCGCAGGTGGATGGAACCTTCTCAAAGGCACCCGTTTCCGCACTCTTCATAATCTGATCGATCGTGTCGAGCACGTGATATGCCATTTTGGCACTCGCACGGTTCGTTCTGCCCTCGGCAATTGCTTCCGCCATCTCAGACGGACCAAGACCACGGCTGTTTTCGCTGTAATCAAAGCCATAATGTAAAACTTCCGGAACAGCCTGCTGTGTCCAGTCTTTTACACCCGGAATATAGACAACATCGCCGCCGAAATTGTTCGGATCAACAAGCTTTAAGATACCTTTTTTGCCGTAAATAGTGAATATTGCCTGATCATTGATGACGCTGTCACCATTGACGCAGAATGTACCGGTCACACCATTCTCCATTTCCAGAATGGTAAAGACCTGGCTTTCGTTTGTATAGTCAAATTCCTGTCCGTATTCCGGGCTGCCCGGAATGATGTTCACACGCTTCGCCGCAAGGTTTCGCACGGATGATACAACGCGATCCACCGGGCCAAAAAGACTCACAATTGCCGTCAGATAATAAACACCGAAATCATAGCAGATTCCGCCGCCCGGCATCCGCAGAAAACGGAAGATGCTCGCCAGCAAATCAAGATCGCGGTTTGCGCATGCTTCGAAAGATGTCACCTCGCCGATCAGCCCATCGTCAATCGCTTTTCTCGCGGTCTGCAGTGCCGATCCAAGGAAGGTGTCCGGTGCGGAACCGAGATAGAGATGTTTTTCCTCTGCCAGCTCGATCAGTTTCGCTGCCGTCTCCGGTGCAAGGGTCATTGTTTTTTCGGTGTAAACGTGTTTTCCGGCTTCCAGTGCCTGACGGATCAGCCCCTCGTGGGTCGGTGCCGGTGTCAGAATGACTACCATTTCAATCGACGGGTCTGCCAGAATTTCCTCGTAGGTACAACCCTTGATGCCATACTGCTCTGCTTTCTTTTTCGCATGTTCAAGATGGCCTGCGCAGCATGCTGCTACCTCAAGATTCTCAAAGTTATGAATCATGTTCGTCAGATAAATATCACTGATCGCTCCGCAGCCGACAACGCCGACTCTCATTTTTTTCGTTTCTGTTGTTCCCATTTGCAAAAATCCCCTTTACTCTTTGTTTTTCGATTCTGTTCTGATAAAAACCCTTATCTTTTTTATACAACGAAATGTCTGAAAAAACAAGCATTCCGGCTCATATTTCACTTTCAAAATGAAAAAACCGCCCACGGTTTCTGCAGATTCTCTGCATCACCGCGGACGGCCTTTTTCTGTTGTTTACTCCACGCTTTTCAGCGATTCAATCATATCAATTTTTCTTAACCGGTAGAACATCATAAAGTTGACGAACAGGGCAAACGCCAGGGTAATCAGGGCGCTCCAGCCGTAGCTCCGCGGAAACACGTTTCGTCCGAACATCATCAGATCGACCTCGACGGTCTGAATTACGTAATGATGTAAAAACGTTCCAATTCCCATGCCCGCGATAATGCCGAACAGTGTCAGCACCATGTTTTCCCGGTACACGTACGATGCCACCTCGCCGTCGAAGAAGCCGAGCACTTTCAGCGTTGCCAGCTCTCTCTGCCGTTCGGTGATGTTGATGTTGTTCAGGTTGTACAGCACCACAAACGCCAGCAGGCCCGCCGATACGATCAGCACCACGATGACGATGTCGAGGGAACGAAGCATGTTGTCAATCTGATCAATCAGGTCGGATGTGAACGAGATTGCCGCTACACCGTCGTACATCATGATTCTTTCTCCGAGTGCTGTCTCATAATTGCTCGACGTGTCCTGATATTTCATCAGAAGCTGGTTGTAATCCGGCGCTCCGCCGAACAGCTCCTCGTAGAGATCCGGGGCCAGATACAGGTAATGGCGCACGTAGTTTTCGACGATGATCGAAATCTTTACGTCCACAATATCGTCGCCTTTTTTCAGCTGAACCGTGTCGCCTGCTTTTACGCCGAGCATCGTTGCTGTCTTTTCGCTGATGGCTGCGCCGCCGTCGGTCGGGAATTCGTAAACTTCTCCGCTTTTCCGGTCACGGAAGGCATAGAAGTCATTGAAATTCGTCAGTTCTTTCGGCACTTCAAGCACTGCATCCACGGTCTTTTTGTCGGTCTGCAGTTCGATGTTCTGGCAGTACATTTCCAGCAGTTCATCGATGCCGCTGTAGTTTTCCAGATCAGTCTGCAATGCTTCTTTTTCCGTTTCATCCACATCTGCGTTCAGAACAGCATTCGCCTGATAGGTAAAGAGGCTGACGAACTGGTTTTTCGCAATCGCGGTGATGGAATCCTGAAGGCCGAAACCGACGAGGATCAGACCCATGCATCCGCCGATTCCGATAACGGTCATGAAGAATCGTTTTTTATACCGCACCAGATTCCGCACGGTTGATTTCTGCGTAAAGTTCAGATGTTTCCAGAGTACACCGATGCGTTCCAGGAAAATCCGTTTGCCGTTTTTCGGCGCTTCCGGCCGCATCAGCTCTGCCGGACCTGCGGCGAGTTCTTTGTAGCATGCCGCGATCGTCGCCACGCCGGTGCAGGCTGCACTCGCCAGAATCGCAAGGCCTCCCTGCTCCCAGTTCAGCGGGGTCATGTAATACGGGAGTCCGGTATACAGCATGCCGTAGGCATTCATGATAACCCAGGGCAGAATTTTTTCTCCAACCACCACGCCCGCGAGAGCGCCGGATACGGTGGAGAGCATCGCGTATGCGAAATATTTGAAGGCGATGACGCCGTCGGAATAGCCGAGGGCTTTTAACGTTCCGATCTGCTGACGCTGTTCCTCGATCATTCGCGTCATCGTCGTGAGGCTGACGAGCGCGGCCACGAGGAAGAAAATGACAGGGAAGAATTTTCCGATATTCGAGATACGGCCGGCGTCCTGGCCAAAGCTTTCGGTTGACGTTACCTTATCCCGTCCCCAGACATACCACGTTGGTTTTTTCAGGTCGGCGAGTGTTTTTTCGCCGTCGGTAATCTCCTGCTTCGCATCCGCGATCTCCGGCTTGGCGTCGGCTTTTGCTTTTTCATATTCGGCTTTGCCGTCCTCAAGTTCTTTTTCTTTATCAGCAATTTCCTGTTTCGCATCCGTAAGGGAGATTTTTCCGTCGGCGATTTCCTGTTTCGCGCCGGCAAGCTGGGTTTCTCCGTCGGCAATCGTCTGCTTCGCTTCGGCGAGCTGACTTTCACCATCGGCGATCGTCTGCTTTGCTTCTGCTAACTGGGTTTCGCCGTCGGCGATCGACTGTTTCGCTTCGGCGAGCTGACTTTCTCCATTGGCAATGGTCTGCTTTGCAGCGGCAAGCTGGGCCTCACCCGACTGAATCGTCTGTCGGTACGATGCAATCTGCTGTTCCCCATCAGCAAGCTGGGCTCTGGCAGCCGCAAGCTGAGTTTCTCCGTCTTTTAATTTACTGCGGTTCGTCTCAATCTGAGCTTCTCCGTCAGCAATCGCTGCTTTGGCGGATGCAAGCCGGGCTTCGCCATCCTCAATCTGTTTCTGATAAGCTTCTGCCTGTGCTTCTCCATCCTGAAGCTGGGCAAGAGCCTCTGTAATCTGAGCTTCGCCGCTTTCCAGTTCTTCTTTTGCAGAAGCAATCTGTGCCTCGCCTGCGGCGCATTCCTGCTCTTTTTCTGTTAATTGTGCATCTGCAGCCGCAAGCTGACTTTCTGCGTCGGTAATCTGAGCTTCTGCAGCCGCAAGCCGGGCTTCCGCATCAGTGCTTGCTGCTTCAAACGCTGCGATGTTTTGTTCCAGAAATGTTTTCTGCTCCTGCATCATGGAAATCTGCTGTGCTAACTCTGTCTGCTTTGCTTCCAGCGCAGTTTTCTGTTCCAACAGGGATACATACGCTTCATCTTCCTCTGTCAGTCCGTCAAGCTGAGCCTTAATCGCCTCGATCTGCCCTGCCACTTCTGTCTGCGCAGCTTCCACGTCTGAAAGCTGGCCGCCAAGCTGGGCTAACTGATCCTTTGCTGTTTCGTACTGGCTTTTCTGCTCTTCGTACGCTGCCTTCTGCGCTTCATACTGTGCACGTCCTGCAGCAGTTTCTGCTTTCTTGTTGTCCAGTTCCTCGCGCGCGGCGGAAAGCTGCTCCTTTGCAGTATTCAATTCCGTTTCTTTTTCGGAAAGCTGCTCTTTTGCAATATTCAACTCTGTCTGCTTCTGAGTCAGTTCAGCCTTTGCAGCTGAAAGCTGCGCCATTTTTTCCGCTAACTCTTTTTTACCGGATGCCAGTTCTGTTTCCTTCTCTGTAAGCTGTGCTTTTCCGTCGGAAAGTTCTTTCGCTTTTGCCTCAAGTGTGGCTTTTCCACTTGCAAGTTCATCGGCTTTCTGATTCAGCTCCGCTTTTCCGCTTTCCAGCTCTGCCGCCTTTGCTTCCAGCGTCGCTTTTCCGCTCGCAAGTTCCGCCTCTTTGTCTTTCAGCGTTGCCTTACCGGATGCCAGTTCCTGCTCTTTATCGGCGATGGTTGCTTTCGCACTGAGAAGTTCCTGCTCTTTGTCTGCAATGGTCTGTTTTCCGTCAAGGAGTTCCTGTTCTTTCTCAGCAATCGTCTGCTTTCCGTCAAGGAGCTCCTGTTCTTTGTCCTTTAACGTCTGTTCGCCGTCGAGAAGTTCCTGCTCTTTGTCCGCAATCGTCACTTTCGCGTCGGCAAGCTGCTGTGTGCCGTCATCCAGTTCTGTTTTTGCGTCCGCTAATTTCTGCTCTGCATCAGCGACCTGCTGTTTTGCATCGTCGATCTTTTCCTGTCCTTCGGTTTTGACTGCCGTATACCGCCGGTCGCACGCCGCATCCTCGAGCGCTTCAATCTTCGTCTGTACGGCCTTCACCGTCTCATCATACGCATCGCTGTAGCTCGCCTCTTCCTGTGCGCCGTCCGCCTGGACGTAAATCTCTGTATAGAGATCCGAGGTAAATGTCTCCGGAAGCAGCAATGCAAAACTGTTGATGCTTCCGTTTCCAATCGAGCCCGTTCCGCGGTTCAGATCCATATAGTAAGGGAGCGTCGCCGAACCAACAATCGTAAACGTGTCACCGGTCAGCAAATCCGAAAGCGGATCCTCAGTTCCCGAAGTGAACGTCACCTGATCTCCGATCTCACAGCCGGAACTTTTCAGAAACTGCGTATCAACAAGAATTTCATCCTCTTTCTCCGGCATCCGTCCCTCGACCACGCGCGGCTCATTCACACCGTCCGTCAGCGCAATCAGTTTCACAACCTGCTCGCTCTCGCCGATGTCATGCAGCACTTCCACCGTCTTTCCGCCGTAAACCGCTTTCACGCCATCCGTCTTCGCGATATCCGCCAGATCATCGTCCGTCAGCCCCTGCGTTCCAAGGACTTTCAAATCCATATAATTTACTTCATCATAATACCGGTCCGCCGAAACCTTCATATCTCCTTCCGCCGACCGGATGCCCGAGAAAAACGCCGCGCCAAGAAGCACGATGAAAAAGACTGACAGGAACCGCCCCTTGTTCTTTGTGATTTCCCGGATAAAGTCTTTTCGAAATGCTCTCATCGTCCACCTACCATTCTATCTCTTCCACCGGCGTCGGGTTCTCATTCGTTTTCATGCCCGCCACTTTTCCGTTTCGGATTTTAATCACGCGGTCCGCCATCGGTGTCAGCGCCGAGTTGTGAGTGATGACAATGACCGTCATCCCCTTCTCCCGGCAGGTATCCTGCAGCAGCTTTAAGATCGCTTTACCCGTCACATAATCGAGCGCACCGGTCGGCTCATCGCAGAGAAGCAGTTTCGGATTTTTCGCCAGCGCACGCGCAATCGCCACACGCTGCTGCTCGCCGCCCGAAAGCTGCGCCGGGAAGTTATTCATTCTCTCTTCCAGCCCAACCTCCGCAAGCACCTCCGACGCATCCAGCGGATGCTTACAAATCTGCATCGCAAGCTCCACGTTCTCGAGCGCCGTCAGGTTCTGCATCAGATTATAAAACTGAAAAACAAACCCAATATCCTCCCGCCGGTACTGGATCAGCTTCTTGCCGCGGTACTTACTGATCTCCGCGCCGTCTACCAGCACTTTTCCCGAAGTCGCCGTGTCCATTCCGCCGAGGATATTCAGCACCGTTGTCTTACCCGCACCGCTCGGTCCGACAACAATCACAAACTCACCCTTTTCCACATCAAAGCTGATCCCATCCGCAGCCTTGATCGTAATCTCACCCATTTGATAGGTCTTGGTTACATCCTGAAGACTCACATATCCCGCCATGCCGCCGTGTTCCTCCTATGTAAAAAATCGATATTTCCTATTTCTTTTATTGTATCAATCTATAGCCGCGGCGGCTAGTCCTAAGTAGGCGAATTTACTGTTTTTTTATAAATAGCACTATTGATAGAATTCTTTCCTTCTAAGATTCGTATACGGCCTGCTCACAGCCTGAAGTTTCCGTACTTCTTCCGAATCAATTTTGAGACGATATTTCACTACGTCTCTCTTCTCATACTGCGGAAAAAATTCCGTCAGCTGAACCTCCGGAAACAAAATCAGATCCGCATGATGATCCGCCGCTTCCCTGATTAGCTCTATACTTTTCTTCAGATTCTCCCGCATATTCCCTGAATTTCTCATCTGTGCCAACGCAATACGCATATTTTTTTTCTCCTGTTTTATCTCATCTTATCTCTGCATTTTCGAAAATATTGAATCATAAAAATCTGTATCTGTAAACGAAAACCATTATTTTGATTGTTTTTTCGTCTTAAAAACCATCATTTTAATTGTTTTTCATTAATTCCATCCTGCCAAGTCCCACTTCCAATTTGCCGCATCTTTTTCCACAGAAACTCACACAAATTTGACAATTTATGATACACTAACCTAAGTGACATCAATTCTGAATGTTCTGTGCTCTGGCGCAGATTTTTCGGAACTGAAATTGACTTTTCGATGCATAAACCAAACGATTTGTGGCATACGAAGAAAGGAATTCTTATGAAAATTATTTTTATCCGCCATGGTGAACCGAATTATGAGATTGATTCGCTGACTGAAAAAGGCTGGCGTGAGGCTGAGCTGCTTTCGAAACGGACGGCGAAATGGAACGTCACCGATTTTTACTGCTCGCCGCTCGGACGTGCGAAGGATACGGCTTCTTTCACACTGAAAAATGCGGGCCGCGAGGCTGAAATTCTTCCGTGGCTGCGGGAGTTTGATGCCCCTGTTATTGATCCGGAAACTGGAAAGCGCCGGATTCCGTGGGATTTTCTGCCGGATGTACTCGATGCAAACCGGGATCTCTATGACAATAACCGCTGGACGAAAAATCCGATCATGCAGACTGGAAACATGGACGAGAATTATCATTTTGTGACCGACGGACTCGATACGCTGCTTGCGCGCTACGGTTATGTACGCGACGGCTACCGCTACCACGCTTCAGATGAAACGAACCGCGAAGCTGTCATCGTCTGCTTCTGCCATCTCGGCGTTACCTGCGTCGCGCTGTCCCATCTGCTCAACACAACGCCGGTGCAGCTCTGGCAGGGCCTGTTCCTGGCGCCGACTTCCGTCACGATCATCGGAACGGAAGAGCGCAAACCAGGCGAAGTGTACTTCCGCTGCCAGACCGTCGGCGATGTCCATCACCTGCTTTCGGCGGGCGAACCGGTTTCGTATTATGGAGCGTTTAACGATCCATTCCAATTTTAAAAAGGGAGATTTTTATCATGAATGAAGCAAAATTAAGAGAATACGCAGAGCTGATCGTAAAAATCGGCGCAAATGTACAGAAAGGACAGCGCGTCCGCCTGCAGGCCGGTGTTGACCAGGTTCAGCTTGCTACCATGGTCACTGAAGAGTGCTACAAGGCCGGTGCCAGCTATGTTGAAGTAATCTGGGAGTGCGGCCCGATCAACAAACTGAATTATCAGTATGCATCCGCAGAAACACTCGGCACCGTTCAGACCTGGGAGGAAGAGCGCCTCAAACAGATGACCGTGGATCTGCCGGTCCGCATTTTCATCGACTCCTCCGATCCGGACGAGCTTGCCGGCATCTCCGCTGACTTGCTCTCCACCGTCCGCCAGATGCGCACAAAAGTAACGAAAAAATACCGCGACCAGATTGATGGAAAACATCAGTGGCTGATCGTTGCCGCTCCATCACCGGCATGGGCAGCAAAGGTATTCCCGGGCGAGCCTGAGGATACTGCGGTTGAAAAACTTTGGAACGCCATTTTTGACTGCCTGTACTTAAAAGAAGGCGAAGATGTAGAAAAAATCTGGCAGGCACACTGTGACCGCATGACCCAGAAAGCCAACTGGCTGAATGAGCAGGCGTTCCATAAACTGCACTACACCAGCAAAAACGGCACTGATTTTACCGTTGAACTGATCCCGGGCGCAAAATGGAGCGGCGCTGGTGATGTCAACCATATGAACAATACCTTCTACGTTCCGAATATGCCGACCGAGGAAGTCTTCACCAGCCCGATGAGAGGAAAGTGCGAAGGCCGCCTCGTTTCCACCAAACCGCTCAGCTGGTCGGGACAGGTCATCAACAACTTTACCGTTGATTTCAAGGACGGAAGAGTCGTTGACTGCCACGCAGAGCAGGGCGAGGAAGTTCTGAAAAAGATGTTCGCCATGGATGACGGCGCTTCGATGCTCGGCGAGGTTGCACTCGTTCCGAAGGAATCCCCGATCAACCAGTCCGGACTGATGTTCTTTAACACGCTGTTCGATGAGAACGCATGCTGCCACGTTGCCGCCGGTGCCGGATTCTCGGAGGTACTGGACGGATTTATGGATATGAGTGATGAAGAAATCCTCGCAAAAGGTGTCAACGATTCCCTGATCCACGTTGACTTTATGGTTGGATCGGATGACCTGCACATCGTAGGTATCCACGAGGATGGAAGCGAGACGGATGTCTTCGTAAACGGAACCTGGGCTGAGTAATCTGAGTAATCATCGCCCCATCTTTTCCATCACTTTGCAGAACACCACCGCCGCAATCGTGCTCGCCGCCGTCGCAGCAAGCGCCGGTCCGACAATTGCCGTCGGGTGCACGCTGCCGTATTGACTGCGGTATGCGATGATATTGACGGGGATGAGCTGCAGAGAAGAAATATTTAAAATCAAAAACGTACACATTTCCCGGTTCGCGGTTCCTTCTGGAACCGCGGCCGGGTTTTTCATTTTCCGCCGCTCCTCTTCCAATTCTTCAAACCGTTCCATCGTCTCCAGCCCCGGCGGCGTCGCAGCCGCGCCGAGCCCGAACACATTGCAGATCATATTCATCCCCGCCGCCCGCATCACAGGATGGTCTTCCGGCACTTTCGGAAACAGAAACCGCAGCACCGGCCCCATCCTTTTTACCAGCCCGTCAATCACTCCCGCCTTCTTCGCAATCTCCATCAGCCCCGACCAGAACCCCGTCACCCCGACCAGCGAAACTGCCAGCACCACCGCCTCCCGCGAAGCCCGGATCACCCCATCCGTCACCTCCGGCATCCGCCCCTGCAGCGCACCGTATACGATTCCAAGAAGCAGCATGGAACTCCATAGAATGTTCATTGCATCACCTGACTAAAAAGATCTTTATAAAAATATGCTGACTTTATATTTTCCATGATTCGAACAGGATCCTGTTATACCATATCCATTAAACAAAATAGACTATATATTTCTAAATCGTTAAGAAAGAAAAACAAAACTTTTTCGCCGAGCGCATTCTGTTACATTGTAAGGAAAAAGCAAGATAATGTTAATATCTATGTTCTATCTTTTCCATTCTTTCTATATTACTATACATATATAGAAATCTTCATTCACCGTTTCAAAAGAATTATTTCCCCGTCAACCAAACTTTATCCTTCACTCATAAGGAGGTCTCTTTTATGAAAAAGCAAAAACTTAATTTCTCTGTTTTCTGTCTCTCTGCTATTACCGCATTAGGCATCTTTACCGCCTGTTCCGCAAATAGCAGTTCTGATGCTCAAAGTTCATCTTCTATTTCCAATTCTGTTTCCGAAACATCAACCCTTTCCGAAACAGAAACCATTACTGCCAAATATATGCCCGCACCTGGTGACTACCGAAACGCCAGTGACGGAGAAAGCACTACGATTACTATCAGTCCTTATGATGATACTCATTTTAAATTCAAAATAAGCTCTGCATTTTTACAGCCATCCGAAGGCGAGTACAGTTATACTCATGAAACCTTCTGCGGCGAACAAATAGCCTCTTTTGAAAACCCAAATGACACCGTTGCCGTTTACAAAAACGAGCTTTACGATATTTCTTTTGACTGTTCTGATTATGGACGAATTCACCTGTCTGGTTTAGATGAAGCGACTACTTTAGGTTCCAGTTTTGGCAATTCTGAAATTTTACATATCAATTAATACAACAACAGCAGGGAACTTTGTTCTAGCAAAGTTCCCTGCCATATTATCAGCTAATTAACGCTCCATTACTGTCAAATCGATATGCAACTCCATTGATCGTATAAGTTCTATGATTGGAAAAGCAAAGCACTGGGCAACACACAAATTTCTTCGTGTATTGCCCGGCACTTTTTCATTTAAAAATCAATTTCCCGCTTTCCCTTTTCTCATATAAGGATTTCGATACAGTGAAATCACAAGCTCCGCAGCCATGAAGCACCAGATGATCGGTTCGCACCAGATTACGGCGCTGTAGTGGTAGCGTGGGATGAATACCATTGCGAAGATGATCTTTCCAAACAGCTCAATAAAGCTCGACAGCAGCGGCAGAATTTTCTCTCCGAGTGCCTGCAGTGCCAGACGGCTGCAGTTGACAAGCCCAAGGGCGAAGAAAAACGGGATGGCTACGCGGAGGTAGCGGGCTCCGTTTCCGAGGACGGTCGGGTCGGATGAACCGGAGATCAGGTGTACCATGGTTGGTGCAAGCGGGGTGACGATTACAATCAGGCACGCGGTTACGCTGAAGCAGAAAATGTAAGCGTAACGGATGCCTTTCCGCACGCGCTCCCAGTTGTCTGCGCCGCGGTTCTGTGCAACGTAAGTGTTGACTGCCTGTGCCATGGAAGAAAGCGGCATCATCGAAAATGAAAACAGCTTTCTCGCGGCAGTATGTCCCGCAATCGTTTCATATCCGAGACTGTTGATGCCCGGCTGCAGAACGATTGATCCAACATAGATAATACTGCTCATAAATCCCATCGAGAATCCCTGTGCCAGCAGATCTGCGTACAGTCCGCGGTCCGGCGCGAAGTGGCGTTTTTCCGGAAGCAGAATTTTCGCTTTCGTGACAATATAAATCAGGCAGAGCATCACGGAAATGCCCTGTGCAATGACGGTTGCAATCGCAGCACCGCGGACGCCCATGCCAAAGTTACGGATAAACAGCAGATCGAGCACGATGTTCACCAGTGATGAAAAGATCAGGAACACAAGCGGCATGAAGCTGTTTCCGATCGCCCGCAGCAGACCGGAGCACAGATTATAGGCGAACATGACGAACAGGAAAATCGAAAGAATCGAAATGTAGCTGTACGACTCCTCAAGAATCTCCGCCGGTGTTTTCAGCAATCGCAGCAGCGGATGCATAAAGATCGTTGCCAGAATCGTAACAACCAGCGTAACAGCAACGCCGATGACGATACAGGATGCAACTGATTTTTTCATCCGTTCCGTCTCCTGCCGTCCAAAGCAGCGCGCCGTGACGATCGCAAGACCGTTTCCGACGCCGAAGGTAAATCCAGTCATCATCTCATAAATCGACGAGCAGGCACCCATCGCCGCAATTGACGAGTCACCGAGTGTATAGCCGACGATCAGCGTATCCATCGTGTTGTAAATCTGCTGAAACACGCGGGATGCCATGATCGGCAGGGCAAAAAGCAGCAGAGATTTCAGGATCGGGCCATGAAGCAGATCGACCTGGGAACTCCGCCGGGTTTGTGTCTGTGACATAAAGAAAATTCCTCCCTCTAATATATGATAACTTCTCGGAATCTTCAGCCTTGATTCTATAAGGCTTTCAGACCCCTATCCACAAAAATCACCCACCTTTTTTGCAAAAAATGCTTGACAAATCGCTCAAAATTTGCGGCGAAGCCGATTGATTATATTTTATTTCAATCGACTGGAGGCGATTTTTTTATTACCCTGTAATTCTGGCGGCCATGCCGCCTATCAGGATACTTTCGTATCCGATTTCCTTAAGTTTTATCCTGATCCCTTTGTGCTTCCGAAAAGCACCTGGGACTATATCGTACAGTTCTGGTATCTTGATCTTTCCCTGACAGATTCCATTATGCAGGAATGCTATTCCGTCTTTGGCCCTGAACCAAGGCTCCCTTCCTGTATGCTGCGATCTTACCTGCTTGCTTTAAAGCTGAAAGTCAATTCCATTACCGTCTGGTGCCGCATGCTCAGGGAAACTCCTCTTTATGCCATACTTAGCGGCTTCTCTTTCGGCGATACCCCCGGTGTCGGGACTTTTTATGATTTCTTTTCCCGTATCTGGCTGGCTGACAACAGCAGCCTTTCTCCCAAAGAACGTTTTCCTAAAATAAAACCGCCGAAAGGGAAAAAGAAAGGTGATAAGACTCCCTGTGATTCTTCCAGTATAGCTTCCAGGCTTCTTCCTCTGCTGGAACGCTGGCACCTGAAACCGGATAACCCATTTTTTCTTACTTTCCGTCTCTACAAACAGCAGTTTCTTGATCAATCCATCCACATGGGACTGATTGATCCGGCACATCTGGCCCTTGCCGGTGACGGTACTCCTGTCCGCACCGCCGCACAACAACGAAAAAAACGGATCTGCAGTTGTAAGGAGAGCGGATATTCTTCCTGCCGCTGCAAACGCCATTATTCCCAGCCGGACTGCAGCTGGGGGTGGGACTCCCACAGGGAATGCTATTTCTTCGGCTACCATCTCTACATGTATGTGGCATCCGATTCCTACAGCGACCTTCCCGTTTTCCACTTTTGGAACGGGCTTCCCGGCATGACATGCTTTCGTTCCTGCATTCCTTTTTTACGATGAAAGCATATCTTCCGGAATTCCGGATCGAGAAACTCCTTCTGGATTCCGCCCATGATGCTTATGCCGTCTACGAATACTGCCGCCGGGAAAAGATCACGCCTTTCATTGATCTGAACCCTGGTCACACGGGACACTTCACTTATAAGAATGATTTCACAATTGACGATGATGGCGTCCCTGTCTGCAAGCTGGGCTTACGTATGCATAAAGATGGATATGAGTCTGCCAAACACCGGGCGAAATACCGGTGTCCAAAAGCTAACCGGAAACGTGGCTGTTTCTGTGAACATCCCTGTTCGCCAGCAAAATACGGCAGGACCGTACACATCTTTACCGAGGATAATCCAAGGCTGTTTAACATACCGCCAAGAGATTCCAAAGCATGGAAAAAGGAATACGATGGAAGGACTTCCGTGGAACGCTCCAATAAGCGTGAGAAATAGGACTATAAACTAGAAAACGGCAGGCACCGCTCTACAAAGATGTGGTACTGCCGCCTCTATGGCATCATGATGCTACAACATCTTGATGCCTGGGAAATGCCATCTGTCGAGGCATTCCAAAAATCATTATTAGGATTCGCCGCCTAATGGTGATATTTTAAGCGATTCCATAAGATTTTTCAAGGCATAGTACCCACTATGTCCAATGTTTATGTCCATTTCTCGGAAATTTCTTTTCCTGCACGATATTCAGTTGTCAAATTTCAGTTGGAATTTCATTTATTGAGATTCCGAGAAGTTATATATGCATTGTTACCATTATATCAGAAGAGAGGAATTACCAGGCAGTTGACACTCCCCACAGCTAAAGCAGGGGGATTCTTGTTTCTACCACTACTGCATTGACGAATACTTTACGGTACTGCAATGTCTTACACAGTGTCCACAAGCTATGTTTATCCTGTTCCCGTATGCCCTACGGTACAGCTT
>NZ_JBNMHD010000040.1:0-29850 GCF_050872605.1 Fusicatenibacter sp. | reverse complement strand
GTCGAAAATAGTTCGACTGTGACTTGCCTCATGCCAGTGGAGGATACCGATTTCTCTCCGCCCGCCACTGCCGTTATGTTTCTTTTAACAATTCATCCCACCGCTTTAGAAGCGGGGGACTTCTTGTCTACTGATGTTAAAATTATGATACTGCGCGGCGGCACGATGATCGTTTTGGCGCTGACTTTTTTCTGATTTTCTTCTGTAAGGAATACTTCCGGTGTATTGGTGTCGGCCGTCAGGTACCAGACTTTCTGCTCCGGGAGGGACGGCAGTGCCAGCTCATGCGGATTCCAGTGCATGTTGTAGGCGATGTAGAGGTCGTCGTCCTTGTTTCCGTCTTTGTCCTGGAAATAGCTTCCGCAGTACATGACGCCGATGAAACGGCACGTATTTTCCATCTGGGAGAACCAGGCTCTCTGGCTGTGGAAGGACATATCCGGGCAGCCGTAGGATTTGTAGTCGATGAGGCGCGGCTCGCGTTCGCCGTGCAGCGCCGGGTGGGCTTTCCGGAAGGCGATGGCTGCTTTTACAAAGGCGGCAAATTCTGGATTCCGGGCGGCTGCTTTCCAGTCAATCCAGCCGGTTTTGTTGTCCTGGCACCAGGCGTTGTTGTTGCCCTTCTGGCTGTTGCCGAACTCGTCGCCGCCGTAAATCATCGGCGTTCCCTGGCTTGTCATCAGCATGAGGACTGCATTTTTCAGCTGGCGGAGACGCAGTGCGCGCACAGCCGGTTTCCGGGTTGCACCTTCTGCGCCGCAGTTCCAGGTCAGGTTTTCGTTGGAACCGTCCATGTTGTCTTCACCGTTTTCCAGGTTGTGTTTCTGTTCATAGGAAACGCTGTCATACAGGGTAAAACCGTCGTGATCCGCAAGATAATTGATCACACCGTGTGTCTCCGGGCTTCTTCTCAGATAATAGGTGAAGTCGGAAAGGCTGCCCTCGTCACCTTTTAAGAAACGGCGGATGTGGTACTGGTATCCCTGGTTGTGTTCCCCTAAATTCCGGAACCACGGGCGTTTTCCCTGATAGATCTGTGCGCCGTCAAAACCCAGGAAAATCAGTTTGGTCTTCCGAAGGAGTGCATCTTTGGATGCTTCTTCTGCCAGCGATGCATCGCCGACCAGATGGAATCCGTCGATCTGATAGCGGAGCTGCCAGTGGTGCAGAACTTTCAGTGCAAAACCAGCTGGCGTTCCCGGGGCAAAACAGAATTCCATCAGGCATTCGATACCGTTTTCATGCAGGGCATCGACCATCTCTGCGAATTCTGCGACAGCATCTGCGGATGCAGCATACGAAGCTTTCGGGGCAAAATACAGGGCTTTTGTGCCGTATCCCCAGAAATTCACGCGCTTCTCTTCCGCTGGCGCCGGATATACATAGGCCGGCTCCGTAAGGGAGATCCACTCGAAAAACTCGTAGGACGGCATCAGCTCTACTGCATTGATGCCGAGTTCTTTTAAGTATGGAATTTTTTCGATCACGCCGCGGAACGTTCCCTTGCTCTTTACACGGGAACTTCCGTCTTTGGTAAAGCCGCGCACATGGAGCTTATACAGAATCGTCTCCTCATACGGCCGATGCAGTGAGGCGGTGCGCATTGCCGGGTACTCCGGGAGGAGGCAGCGGCAGGCGCCCTCTTCTTTTTCCATCGGTGCACCGAAGGTTTCTCTTCCTTCTACTGCTCCGGCATACGGATCCAGGCAGAAAGTTTCGTCCATCCGGTAGGCATAGGAAAACTTTCCTGCGGTCAGGCCTGTGACTGTGACGGCGCTGATCACGCCGGTACGCTCTTCCTCTGGAAGCGGCACGGTAAGAAACGGTTTCTGGTGTCCCTTCCGGTACAGCAGAAGCTCCGCTTTTTTCCCATCTGGTACTTCTACGGCAAAATTGTACCCGTCTTTCGTCGCCGATGCGCCCATTTTCTCCGGATTTCCCGGTAAAATTCGATATTTTCCTCTGTTTTTTGTCTGTATCATAATTCCCGCCCTTATTTTTTATAATTTGTTGCAATTGTCATACTATTAATGTAAATCATTTAAATAAAATTGTCAATTGAGCAATGATACCAATTATTCTTTACTCAGATCTAATTCCACCGGGCAGTGGTCAGAACCAAGGATTTCGGTGTGGATTTTGGCATCTGCAACTGCATCTTTTAAGGACTCCGATACCATAAAGTAGTCAAGCCGCCATCCTGCATTCCGCTGGCGTGCCTGGAAGCGGTACGACCACCAGGAATACGTCACGGTATCCGGGTACAGCATACGGAAAGAATCGATAAAGCCTTTTTCTTTGATTACGGCAAATTTTTCGCGCTCCTCTTTTGTAAAGCCGGCGTTTTTCTCATTTGCCTTTGCATTTTTGATATCCATCTCGGTCGCTGCGACGTTCAGGTCCCCACAGAAAATCACCGGTTTTTCCTGCTCCAGTCCTTTTAAGTAGGAAAGAAACGCATCCTCCCACTCCATCCGGTAGGCAAGGCGTTTTAATTCCTCCTGCGAATTCGGTGTATAGACGGTTACAACAAAGTATTCCGGAAATTCTGCCGTAATCACGCGGCCTTCTGTGTCGTGTTCCTCGATTCCAATACCATAGCGGACGGAAAGCGGTTCTTCCTTCGTAAACAGTGCTGTGCCAGAATATCCTTTCTTTTCCGCGTAATTCCAGTACTGGTGATAGCCGGGCAGATCAAGGTCAATCTGTCCTTCCTGAAGCTTCGTTTCCTGCAGGCAGAAAATATCGGCATCTGCCGCCTCAAAATATTCCAGAAAGCCTTTTTTCATGCAGGCTCTCAGGCCATTTACATTCCAGGATATCATTTTTTTCATACGCAATTCATCTCCTTTTCCTGACAGTCTGTTCTCTGCGGTTTCTGTTGCAAAATGCAGGGAACCGACTTCTGTTTTCTTTTATTTTTCTTTTATTTCTCTTTCAGAACATACAGCACTTCCAGCGACGCATCCGACGGCCCGTGAAATTCACAGCCGTCTGCTTTATACTGACGCATCAGTTCCAGAATTTCTCTGCTGTACCGCTCGCCCGGGCAGATGAGCGGGATTCCCGGCGGATATGGGGCTGCCATCTCGGCTGCAATTCGTCCTTCTGCTTCTGCAAACGGAACGGCTTCCTTCTCCGCAAAATATGCTTCACGCGGCGTCTTTACCATCTCCGGCAGACTGCGGAACAGCCACTGCTTTTCCTCAAACTTCGTCCGCCCCATCGTTTTTTCGTTCTCTGCCGCCGAAATTCCCCGGAGCGCATCGATCAGCCGTGTGATATCTTCCTCGCTGTTCGCCCAGGTAATGACGCAGACCACGTTCTCCTCATCGGCAAGCTCTGTGCTGACGCGGTATTCCTCGTACAGACGCACCTGCAGATCGTAGCCGGAAATACCAAGTTCTCTTGCCGAGAATACAAGACGGGTCAGGTCAATCTTCCATACGCCGCACGTTTCTTCCATCTCAGTTCCAAGAACTTCGATTCCTTTGATCTTTGCAAGCTCCTGTCGCGCCCTCTGACTCAGTGCCAGCGCGCGTTCCATCCGCTCCCGGCCGTGCAGCGCCATCCCGCGCCGCGCCGCATCCAGCGATGCCATCAGAAGGTAGGACGGCGAGGTGCTCTGTACCATCTGCAGATTGGCGGCCACTCTTGCCTCATCGAGACGGTCAGAACCGAGGGATAAGAAGGAGCTCTGCGTAAAGGAACCCGCCGTTTTGTGGATACTCTGCGCGCAGGCATCCGCACCGCTTTCCAGTGCGCCGGACGGAAGCTGTTCGGAAAAGTAGAGATGGGAACCATGCGCCTCATCCACAAGGAGTGATGCATTGTAACGGTGGCAGATCTTGGCAATCGCCTTTAGATCGCTGCAGAGTCCGTAATACGTCGGGCTCACGAGAAGCACGGCTTTCGCATCCGGCGTTTTCTCAAATGCTTTTTCGATGGTTTCCGGTGTCACGCCGCCCCACATCTGCCATTTTGTGCTGTACTCCGGCATCACATAAACCGGTGTGGCTCCGCTTAAAATCAAGCCCATCAGTACTGACTTGTGCACATTCCGCGGAACAATGATTTTTTCGCCCTCTTTCACCGTGGAAAGTACCATCGCCTCGTTGCCGCATGTCGTACCATTGACAAGAAAGAATGTCTTTTCCGCCTTCCACGTTTCTGCTGCCAGACGCTGCGCCTCCGCGATCACGCCCTCCGCATGATGCAGATCATCAAGACCTTCTGCCTCCGAGAGGTCATACGCTGCAAGCGATGCTCCGTTTAACGCCTCGTCCAGTCCCCGCTCAAACCGGTGTCCCGGGATGCGGAAATAGGCCGGATTCTCTTTTCTGAACTTCTCCAGTGCCTCCACAAGAGGCATTCGATTCTGATCCATTCTGTTTTGTTTCCTTTCCAATCGTTTCCCAATCTTTTTCTGAAACGAAAGAATCCTCCCCGCACCGCTGTGCGGGAAGGACCCCTTATCTGCTTTTTTCTGTTTGATAAAAATTATTCTACTGGAGTTGTCCAGCCGTATTTGTCTTCCAGTTTGCCCCACTGGATACCGGTCAGGGTATCGTACAGTTTCTGGGTCAGCTCACCGATCTTGAAATCGTTGACGATAACGGAATCGTCTTTGTATACGAACTCGCCGACTGGAGATACAACAGCTGCTGTACCGGTACCAAATGCCTCTTCCAGTGTGCCGTCATGGCCTGCTTTCATCAGGTCGTCGATGGACAGGTGGGTCTCGTTTACTTTGTAGCCCCAGTCACGCAGGATGTGGATCAGGGAATCACGGGTTACGCCCGGAAGTACGGTTCCTTCCAGCGGTGCGGTGTAGATTTCGCCGGCGATCTTGAACATGATGTTCATGGTTCCAACTTCCTCTACATATTTACGATGTACGCCGTCCAGCCACAGAACCTGGGTGCATCCCATCTTCTCTGCTTTTACCTGGCCTGCGATGGAGCTTGCATAGTTACCGCCGCATTTTGTGAAGCCTGTGCCGCCTTTGACTGCACGGACATATTCATCCTCAACCAGGATCTTAACCGGGTTGATGCCCTCTGCATAGTATGCTCCAACCGGAGTGGTGATGATAACGAATTTGTAGGATTTTGCCATATGTACGCCAAGGCTTGCCTCAGTAGCGAACATGAACGGACGGATGTAAAGAGATGTACCTGGCTCAGACGGTACCCAGTCTTCCTGTGCTTTAACCAGTGCTTTGACAGCCTCTACAAACATCTCCTCCGGTACACCCGGCATGCAGAGTCTTTCGTTGGATTTGATCATACGACGTGCGTTCATTTCCGGACGGAACAGCTGGATTTTTCCTTCTGCTGTTCTGTATGCTTTCATACCCTCGAAAGTTTCCTGTGCATAGTGAAGTACCATGGTTGCCGGATCCATCGGGATTCCGCCGTACGGTACGATTGCTGCGTCATGCCATCCCTGCTCTTTATCCCAGTCCATGACAAACATATAGTCTGTAAAGTGTTTTCCGAATCCAAGGTTTTTCTGATCCGGTTTTTCCTGTAAATGCTCTCTTTTTTCAAATCTGATATCCATTTTTTGCCTCCCCGGCAGTTGAGGATAAGTTTGTTCAGCTGCCTGTATATTTAGATTCAATAGTGATAGTATAAGACTGTACCTGAAAACAGTCAAGAGAAAATACGACTAAATTTTCATTTTTTCTTTCTTATTTATTGTATCTTTTCCGTATTTTCCTGTATCAGCCGCATTTTTTCTTCTTTCCCGGCACAGCCATTGTGTTTTTTTCTATTATCTGTTAGAATGGCAGACAAGAACCTGATAAGACTTGAACACGAAAAAGGAAGGTAATACAAATGAGTGAAGAATTATTCAACAGCGCATCCTGCAGCGGAGACTGCACAAGCTGCGGCAGCGACTGCCAGGATCTGGATCAGCCGACTGTTACACTGACACTGGACGACGATACCGAAGTAAAATGTGCCGTACTGACCATTTTCCCGGCTCCGAACCAGAAAGAGTACATCGCTCTTCTGCCGCTCGATGAAAACGGCGAGAACGAAGACGGCGAAGTTTATCTGTATCGTTACTACGAAGAGAACGGCCAGCCGAACCTCGACAACATCGATTCCGATGAAGAGTACGAAATTGCAGCAGACGCATTCGACGAGCTGATGGATACCGAGCAGTTCAACGAGATGGAAGAAAATTCCACCGAAGAGTAAGAAGCACAGACTTTGAAACGATTGCAGAACCCGGCGGGAGACCTTATTTTCCTGCCGGGTTTTTCTCTCTTTTTCTCTCAAATTCCCGTTATTTCTTATTTGTACAGCTTTTCTGCATCTCTCTTTAAGATCTGTTTCTATTCTTTTACAGACGTATAATATATGTGAGTAGCATTTTTCATGCCGCTACATTACATAGGAATACGAGGTATCTTTTTATGAGAGATAAAGATGTGATACAGCACATTCAGGATTTATGCAAAGAGCGTTCCTGGACTTACTACCGTCTTGCAAAAGAGGCGGACATTCCCTATTCTACCTTAAATAATATGGTAAACCGCACCAATATTCCAACCATCCCTACCCTGCAGAAGCTCTGCGACGCTTTCGGCATCACACTTGCTGATTTCTTTCTCGACGAGCCGGATGCCCTGCAGCTTACCGAAGGACAGCAGGAAATCATTACGCTTTACAATAATCTTTCGCTGGAGAAAAAGAAAATCTTAAAGGCTTATATGAAAGGTCTTCTGATGGAAGTCTGACTTTTCCGGCATCATAAGTATCACAGATAAAGAAAGTTCCGTTTTTTGTTTTTCTGAAACAGAGACGGAACTTTTTTTCTGTCGATAAACTTTTCTTAAATTTTTCTAAAGCCCGGGACTTTTCCCGTATTTCGTTGTAGAATAAAGGACAACTGTTCACATATTAACCACAGAAGGAGTTACCCTTTCATGCTACAGATTCAGCATATCAAAAAAGAATACCGGACCGGGACGCTGGTACAGAAAGCGCTCGACGATGTGTCCTTAAATTTGCGTGACAACGAGTTTGTCGCTATTTTAGGGCCGAGCGGTTCCGGAAAGACGACGCTTCTGAATATCATCGGCGGCCTCGACCGCTACGACAGCGGCGATCTGATCATCAACGGCATTTCCACGAAAAAATATAAAGACCGCGACTGGGATTCCTACCGGAACCACACGATCGGCTTTGTCTTCCAGAGCTACAACCTGATCCCGCACCAGACCGTCCTTGCAAACGTAGAGCTGGCGCTTACCATTTCCGGTGTTTCCAAAGAGGTGCGGCGCAAAAAAGCAATCGCGGCACTTGAAAAGGTCGGTCTTGGAAAACAGCTCCACAAGCGGCCGAGCCAGATGTCCGGCGGTCAGATGCAGCGTGTCGCCATCGCCCGCGCTCTTGTCAATGACCCGGAAATTCTGCTTGCCGATGAACCGACCGGCGCGCTCGATTCCGACACCAGTATTCAGGTCATGGACCTGCTGCAGGAAGTTGCCAAAGAACGCCTTGTCGTCATGGTCACACACAATCCGGAGCTCGCCGAGCTTTACGCCAACCGCATCGTCACTTTGCGTGACGGTGTGATCTGCTCCGACACAAATCCGTTTGAGCCGGATTCCGAAACCCTGCTTCCTCCCAAACACAAAAATATGGGCAAATCGTCGATGTCCTTTCTGACGGCGCTCTCCTTAAGTTTTAATAACCTGCGCACCAAGAAAGCGCGGACCTTGCTCACCTCGTTTGCCGGCTCGATCGGCATCATCGGCATTGCACTGATTCTGGCACTCTCCTCTGGTGTCAACGAGTATATTCAGAATATGGAAGAGGAAACTCTCTCCGAATATCCGCTTCAGATCCAGAGCACCGGCTTTGACCTCACTTCGATGATGGTCGGCTCACAGAATGCCGGCAAAGATTCAAAAGATTCCGGCAAAAAGAATGAAATCAAAATTCAGGAAGTCGTGACCAACATGTTCTCCACCATGAACTCCAACGATCTCGCTTCCCTGAAAAAGTACCTTGACGGCGGTGCGGACGGCATTTCCGACTACACAAATGCCATCGAATATTCCTACTCCGTCACACCGCAGATCTACCGCGAAGACGGCGATTCCATCCGCCAGGTGCACCCGGACCAGTCGTTCCGCCCGCTCGGCCTTGGCGCAAGCTCCAACAGCATCATGTCATCCATGATGAGCACCAACGTCTTTTACGAGATGCCGGACACCGCTTCCCTGTACGAGAACCAGTACGACTTAAAAGCCGGACACTGGCCGGAAAACTATAACGAATGTGTGCTTGTCCTCACTTCCGACGGCGGAATGAGTGATTTTCTGCTCTACACCCTGGGGCTCCGCGATGCACTCGAGCTGGATGAGATGGTCCGCCAGTTTTTAAATGAAGAAACCGTCGAGACCCCTTCCTCCATCGGCACGTATTCCTACGATGATATCCTCGGCACCACGTTCCGTCTTGTGAACAGCGCCGACTGCTACGAATACGACAGTCAGTATCAGGTCTGGAAAGATAAAAGCGACAACGAAGACTATATGAAAAAGCTCGTTGCCAACGGCGAAAAGCTCACAATCACCGGTATTGTCCAGCCGTCCCCTGACTCTGCCGCCTCTGCCCTGACCGCCGGCATCAATTACCCGGCATCGCTGACCCGCCACGTTGTGGAGGAAGCAAAGAAATCCGAGATTGTGAAACAGCAGATGGCGGACTCCTCCATCGATGTCTTTACGAATCAGGAATTCGGCACCGTGGATCAGAACAGCGGTCTTGATATGGATTCCTTTATCACTGTCGATGAGGACAAGCTGCAGAACGCTTTCCAGTTCGACGATTCCGCACTCTCCGGTGCTTTTTCCGGTGATTCCATGAACCTTGATTTTTCCAGTGCCTTTGCGGACGCCGGAAGCAGCATGGATCTCGCGGGTGCGATTGACCTCAGTCAGATCTCTCTTAATTTCGACGGACTGCCGCAGCTTGATCTTGGCCAGATTTTATCCGGACTTACTCTCAATGTCAGTGAAGACGGCATGCAGGAACTGGCTTCCAGCCTCATGGAGGGCTATCAGAGCTACGCCTCGGAGCACCCGGAGGCGGATTATTCCCATTTACAGGAGGATTTCGTCTCCTACATCAATTCCACGGAAGCACAGGAAATCCTGCGGCGCCACATCCAGACCATCATTGCAGACGGCGGCGGTGTTTCCATTACACAGGAACAGATCCAGGAACTCATTCAGCGGATCTTCAAAGGGTATCAGGCATACCTGATCAAGATGGGCTACACCGATCCGGAACAGTTTGATGCTTATCTTGCGGAGTATCTGCAGACCGAAGAAGCTGTTCAGATCATCAACGACTGGATTTCCGAGGTGATGCAGAACAACGGCAATATCGAAATTACATCCGAACAGCTCACTGCGCTTGCGACGGAGCTTTCGAACGGCTATCTTGCCTATGTGAAAGAAAACGGCCTGCCGGATCCGACGGAAATGGGCCAGCACTTTATCGCCTATCTGAACACGGCGGACGGCCAGCAGCGGCTGAACAGCGGTATCACAAAAATCGTCGATCTCGACGGACTGCAGTCACAGGTTTCTTCTGCGCTCACAAACTACATGGCAGGCGTTATGGGAAGCTACTCCGCTTCTGTCGCCTCGGTTCTGCAGACACAGATCACTTCCGCAATGGAACAGATGATGACGCAGATGGCCTCTGCAATTCAGTCCGAAATGGAGCGCGCCATGACGCAGGTCGGTAATTCTCTGCAGGATTCGATGGGCGATGCCATGAGGATTGACACCGATGCCTTTGCAAGTGCCTTCCAGATGAATATGACTGAGGATGATATGAAGGAGCTCTTCGCTTCTCTTAGTTCTTCCGGCTCTTCCACCTATGAGGGCAATCTGCAGAAACTGGGCTGCGCTGATTTTGACGAACCTTCTTCGATCAGCATTTACCCGAAAAACTTTGAGAGCAAGGAACACGTTGTCTCCATCCTCGACGGCTACAATGACACGATGGAAAAAGAAGGTAAAAACGAGCAGGTAATCTCGTACACCGATGTGGTCGGCACTCTGATGTCCTCCGTCACGGATATCGTCAACATCATCAGCTACGTGCTGATCGCTTTTGTCGGCATTTCCCTTGTGGTTTCCTCGATTATGATCGGTGTTATCACCTATATCAGTGTCCTCGAGCGAAAGAAAGAGATCGGTATCCTGCGCGCGATCGGTGCTTCGAAGCGCAATATTTCGCAGGTATTCAATGCCGAAACCTTCATCATCGGACTCTGTGCAGGACTGATCGGCATCGGGCTCTCGCTGCTTCTGATGATTCCGGGCAATCTTCTGATCCACCATCTGGCGGATACGACGAAGGTCAGTGCTTCTCTTCCGCTCGTCCCGGCGCTTGTTCTGATTGCACTCAGCGTCGTTCTGACCCTGATCGGCGGTCTGATTCCGTCGAAGAAAGCGGCAAAAAGCGATCCGGTTACGGCACTCCGGACAGAATAATCCGATCCTTAAAACCACACTTTGCAAGTACGCAAAAAGCGGCCGGCAGAGGCTTTTCAAAAGTCCCGCCGGCCGCTTTTTTCTATCTTAAACTTTTATTTTTCTTCCATAGAAAATCCATGCTCTGTCCGCACCAGTGTCGTCTCATAGAAGGTCTTTGCGAACTGCACCAGATAAGCAGTATCTTTGGCGCCTGCCGTCTCATACGGGGAATGCATCGCAAGCTGGGCCATTCCGATATCCACGCTTGTCACCGAGACAAGAGAGTTCAGAATTGCGCCGAGCGTGCTTCCGCCCGGAATGTCGGCGTGGTTTGCGAATACCTGGCACGGTACGCCGGCCTTCTCGCAAATCATCTTTGTTACAGCTTCCGAAACAGCATCGGTTGTGTATTTCTGGTTTGCACTCTGTTTGATGACAACGCCGCCGTTCATGTAGACGCGGCTCTTCGGATCGTATTTCTCCGCATGCGCCGGATGGAACGCATGTGCATTATCGGCAGAAACCATAAAGCTTCCCGCAAGATCTCTGTGGTAAGCGATCGTGTCTTTTCCGCACGCTGCGTTGATGTGCTGCAGGGTCTCAGTCAGGAACGACGAATCTGCGCCCTGTTTGGTAAGGCTTCCGACTTCCTCGTTGTCAAAGATTGCGCAGACATTAACCTGACCTGTCGCTTTTGCGGCAAGGAATCCTTTTAAGGAACCGAATGCGCTCTGCAGGTCGTCGAGACGGCCGCTGGACAGAAATTCTTTGCTGGCGCCCCAGATAGAGCCCTCCACGCGGTTGTACAGATAGAGTTCCATCGAGAGGATGTCCTCTTTTGCCGTATCCGGCAGAAACAGCTCATAGAAATGGTCTTTTGCGGTCTCATCGCCGAGGATCGGAAGCATGTCGGTCTGTACGCTGTATTTGATTCCGTTGTTGATGTCGCGGTTCAGATGGATCGGCAGGTTCGGGATCGTCACCAGATCGCGTCCGGCATCGACCAGAACGGATTTTACGCCGTTTCCATCGCGGACCACCATACGGCCTGCCAGGGAAAGCGGACGGTCAAACCACGGAGCGCGGATCATGCCGCCGTAGCCCTCCACGTTCAGGCGGGTGTAATGGCCGTCCGTCACAAACGGATCCTCTCCCTTTACTTTAAAGGTCGGGCAGTCGCTGTGGCTGGCGATGATCTGATAGCTGGAAAATGCGCCCTCCGGGATCTGGAATGCAATCACCGAGGATTCATTTCTCGTCACATAATATTTTCCGCCCGGAACGAGACTCCACTCTTTCGTCTCCTCCAGTTTTTCATAACCATTTTCGTTCAGCAGATCACTGGCCTCTTTTACCACATGAAACGGGCTTTTGCACCGCATGATAAAGTCAAGCAGTTCCTGCGCTGTATCTAAGTATTCCATAACTTTTCTCCTTTGTATGATTTCAAAAACCTCTTCTATTCTATAAAATCCAGCCGCCTTTTTCAAGTCCCAAAAGCTGCCGGAAAGTCAGTCCAGAAAACCAACAGAAGATCCCGCACAGCAGAAAACAAAAATCTGCCGTGCGGGATCTTCCATATCTCTTTTTCTGTTAAGCCGAAACCTGATTTCCGGTATACAGCTGGTAATACTTTCCTTTCTGCTCCATCAGCTGATCGTGGGTACCGCGCTCAATAATGCGTCCCTGCTCAAGAACCATGATACAATCGGCGTTCCGTACGGTAGACAGACGATGTGCGATAACAAAGGTTGTTCTTCCGCTCATCAGCTTATCCATACCATCCTGAACGATGCGCTCGGTACGGGTATCAATGGAGCTTGTTGCCTCATCAAGAATCAGTACCGGCGGATCCGCAATGGCTGCACGCGCAATCGCAAGAAGCTGTCTCTGACCCTGGGACAGATTTGCACCATCTCCGGTCAGCATCGTGTCATAGCCCTGCGGCAGACGCATAATGAATCCGTGCGCATTTGCCAGTTTTGCCGCTGCTACAACCTCATTCTCCGTTGCATCAAGCTTTCCGAAAGCAATATTTTCTCTTACCGTTCCGGTAAACAGATGTGTATCCTGCAGAACAATGCCAAGTGATCTTCTCAGGTCATCTTTTTTGATCTTTCCAATGTTGATTTCATCGTAACGGATCTTACCTTTCTGAATGTCATAGAAGCGGTTGATCAGATTGGTAATGGTTGTCTTTCCGGCTCCGGTAGAACCGACAAATGCGATCTTCTGACCCGGCTCTGCAAACAGTGATACATCGTGCAGAACGATTTTATCCGGGTTGTATCCAAAATCAACGTGTTCGAATACCACACGGCCCTGCAGTTCACGGTAATCCACGGAACCGTCTGCCTGATGCGTATGTTTCCATGCCCATTTTCCGGTACGCTCTTTCGTCTCGGTAAGTTTTCCATTTTCTTCCTTCGCATTGACAAGCGCTACATACCCTTCGTCCAGCTCCGGCTCTTCATCCATCAGGCGGAAAATACGTTCCGCTCCTGCAAGTGCCATAACGATTGCGTTCAGCTGCTGGCTGACCTGGTTGATCGGCATGTTAAAACTCTTGTTGAAGGTCAGAAAGCTTGCCAGACCACCGAGCGTAAAGCCACCGACACTGCCAAGGGCAAGTGCACCGCCGACAATCGCACAGACAACATAGCTCATATTTCCAAGCTGTGCATTGATCGGTCCGATCACATTTGCAAACGCATTGGCATTATAAGCACTCTCATACAGATTGTTATTAATTTCTTTGAACTTTTCGATATTCTCCTCTTCATGACAGAATACCTTGACAACCTTCTGGCCATCCATCATCTCTTCGATAAAGCCATTGACTTTACCAAGATCCCTCTGCTGTTTTACAAAGAAATTTCCGGAGAAACCGGCCACCTTTTTTGTCACGCCCAGCATAATCGATACCATAACCAGCGTTGTAATCGTCAGCGGGATATTCAGAATCAGCATACTGACAAAGACACTGACAATCGTGATTGCGCTGTTGATGATCTGTGGGATACTCTGACTGATCATCTGACGCAGGGTATCAATATCATTTGTGTAAATCGACATAATATCGCCGTGCGCATGCGTATCAAAATATTTGATTGGCAGCTTTTCCATATTGCCGAACAGATCATTTCTCAGATTCCGCAGGGTTCCCTGGGATACATAGATCATGGTACGATTCTGAACGAACGCAGCCACAATACCGATTCCGTAAAATCCGGCCACCCGCAAAATTGCGTGGAGCAGCGGGCCAAAATCCGGATCCGGCTGGGTCAGCATCGGCGTGATATAGCCGTCAATCAGCGTTTTCATAAACATCGTTCCCTGTACGTTTGCCAGGACGTTGACAAAAATCGCAATAACAACAGCGATGCAATGTACGGTATAATCCTTTAATACATATTTCATAATTCTGGTAAAGATCTTCATCGGATTCTTGACCTGCGGTTTCACCCCTCTTGGAGGTCTTGCGCCCGGCCCCTTTACCTGCTGTACTCTCTCTGCCATTCCTTACTCACCTCTCTTTTCGTCAAAGTCTCCGCCGCCACCGGTCTGAGACTCATATACTTCCCGGTAAATTTCATTGGTTTTCAGTAATTCCTCATGGCTTCCAAAACCATTTACTTTTCCGTTCTCCATGACAATGATACGGTCTGCATCCTGCACACTGGAAATACGCTGTGCGATGATCAGTTTTGTCGTCTCCGGAATCTCGGTCAGGAATGCCTTCCGGATTTTTGCGTCGGTTGCGGTATCGACAGCACTTGTACTGTCATCCAGAATCAGCACCTTTGGCTTTTTCAGCAGTGCTCTTGCGATACAGAGGCGCTGTTTCTGGCCGCCGGATACGTTGGATCCACCCTGCTCGATATAGGTGTTGTAGCCCTCCGGCATCCGGTCGATAAATTCATCGGCGCAGGCAAGGCGGCAGGCACGCTTACACTCTTCTTCCGAAGCATTTTTATCACCCCAGCGAAGATTGTCGAGAATAGTACCGGAAAACAGCACATTTTTCTGTAAAACAACGGCTACTTCATTTCGCAGCGTTTCCATATCGTAGGAACGGACATCCTTTCCGCCAACCTGAATGGATCCGTCTGTTACGTCGTACAGACGGCTGATCAGATTGACAAGACTTGTCTTCGCACTTCCGGTTCCGCCAATAATACCGATCGTCTCACCGGATCGGATCGAAAGATTGATATCTGAAAGAACCGGCTCGCCTGCTCCTTTTTTGTAGTTGAAATAGACATGGTCGAAGGTAATGCTTCCATCCGGGATCGAAAAGTCCGGATTTTCCGGATTATCGAGATCGCTCTTCTCATTCAGAACTTCTGAAATACGGCGTGCACTTGCAAGGCTCATCGTGATCATAACGAATACCATGGAAAGCATCATGAGGCTCATCAGAATGTTCATGCAGTAGGTCAGAAGGCTCATCAGCTCTCCGGTCGAAAGGCTGCTTCCGACAATCATTTTAGCGCCGAGCCAGCTGATCAGAAGAATACAGCTGTAGACAGTCAGCTGCATCAGCGGTGCATTAAAAGAAAGGTTTTCCTCTGCTTTACAGAAAATTTTGTAAATATTTTCAGACGCTTTGTGGAATTTCCCTGTCTCATAGTCTTCGCGCACATACGCTTTTACCACACGGATTGCGGATACGTTTTCCTGCACGCTCGCATTTAATTCATCATATTTCGGAAATGCCTGCTCAAAATATTTGGTTGCAGACCGCATGATCAGAAACAGACACGTTCCAAGAAGAATAACAGCCACCAGATAAATGCTCGCAAGGCGTGCATTGATGTAAAACGACATAATCATCGCAATAACCATGCTCGCCGGTGCACGCATGCACATACGAAGGATCATCTGATATGCATTCTGCAGGTTCGTCACATCTGTGGTCAGACGGGTGACAAGACCTGCTGTGCTGAATTTGTCAATATTGGAAAAAGAATATTCCTGGATATTTTCAAACATGGCCTGACGCAGATTTTTTGCAAATCCGGCAGACGCCTTTGCTCCATATTTTCCGCCCATAATACCGGCAAACAGACCGATAGCTGCTGCCACTACCATGAATGCCCCCACCACGTAGATGTGATGGAGATCTCCTTTTTCTACACCGTCATCGATAATGGACGCCATCATAAGAGGAATGATCATCTCCATGATAACCTCCAGAATCATGAAAATCGGAGTGGCAATGGAGGCTTTTTTAAACTCTTTTACCTGTGCTCCAAGTGTTTTTAACATGATGTCTCTCCTAACATATTTTTTACGTTGTTCTTGACCTGATCGATGACACGGTAGAAAGTATCAAGATCTTCTTTTGAAATTCCCTCAACCGTCTGTGCTTCCAGAATATCAATCATATCTTTCGTCTTCTCGTGAAGCTCTCTTCCGGTATCGGTCAGCACCAGTTTTTTCAGACGCGCGTCATAGGGAACGGACTCCCGTTTGATGTAGCCCTTTTTCTCCATGAGCTTTAAAATGTTGGTCACGGTAGACCGGCAGATCTTAAATTCCGCTTCAATATCCTTCTGGAAAATATCTTTGTACTCGTTCCGACACAGATAGCCCAAAATCCACCCGTGCATGGCCGTCAGTTCATCGACGCCCCGCTCTCTGGCAGCTGCCATCAGATTCCGTGAAAACATATTGTCCAATGTTCGCAGTTCGTGACCTATTTTTCTTTTTTTACAACACACGCTGCTTTTTTCCTCCTTTCCCCTTTGCTGCCGTCCCCATCTGTTCGTTATAAAACTATTTGGATAGGGACTGTTCCATAAGCAACTGTTCTATAGATGACTGTTTCATATTAAACAGTTCGCTATGGAACATTCTAAGAGGTTTTGCGGGAAATGTCAACCTGTTTGCTTAAAAATTTCGAAAAAATACTCCGGGCGGAAGTTTTTCCCCTCCGCCCGGAGCGTTTTGCTCTTTTACTCTTCGATTTTTCTTCTTAAATAGCTTCCCACCATATGGGAAAAGTTGCGGATATCGCGCGCATACGCGAAATCCTTGCCAAAAATCTTCTGCTCCGCCATAAGCTCCGTCTCCTCACCTACAAAGACCCCAAGCACCGAGACACCCTGCTGCCTGAGGCGCCGCACCTCGGTTGCCGTGTCGTGCAGCGCATAATCATCCCGGTACGGCTTTGGATTTCTCGCATTCGGCCGGTTCACCAGCACATCGTACGGCTTTCCGTCGCTTAAGAGGATCAGCAGCTTCCGGTCCTCCTGGCGTTTTAAAAGATCCATCCCCGCCGCCTTGACGGCAAGCCCGTCGCGGTTGTTTGAGGATGTGATATACTCAAAAATATTGCTGTTCATCTCCCGCGGATCGTCGTAATCGCGCATCCGGTGCAGGATCGTGTAATCCCAGAACGTACAGAAGCTCATCACGCGGAACGGGATGTGCAGGCGGCTTAAGGTCTCCGCCAGAATGTACGTCTGCAGTGTCACATTCTCCTGGCGCGGCCGCTGGGAACCGCTCGCATCTACGAGAATATCCACGACAAAATCCAGGGAATTCTGCCGCTGCTCCAGTCGGAACAGATCTGCATTCTGGCTCCGTCCCACCTTCCACATCCGCGCCGGCTGCAAAATTCCGTGGTCTGCATCCGCAAACGACTGGTCCTCCTGCAGCAGCATCGCTTTTTTCAGTTCCTGATACAGCAGCGAAATATTCTGTCGCACCGCGCGGTGCTGGTCGTAATAGGCATGGAGGTTTTTATCCTTCTGCTTCTGCGCATAGGAGAGCTGATAATACTTTCCGACCGGATTCTTCAGCACACCCTCCGTGTAATAGAGGCTGCAGTCGCTGTGGATGCCGCGGCAGAGCTGGTAATTCCGGCTTTTCTCCTCACTTTCCGAGAGCCACGTTTTTCCGTAATTGCGCTGAATGTACTGATACATCCGCGCCAGCGCTTTCTCATCGACGACAACGACCTTTTTGGTGTCGTTTCCCGCTGTTTTTTCTTTCTTCTCTTCCGCTTCTTTTGACGTGAAATTTGTCATATCAAGTGAAACGCGCTCCAGATACGTCTCAAGCCCGTCCTCGTACAGCTCCTCCGAAAGAAAATCCTTCCAGGAATACTCGGTGAGCTCCTCTATTGTTACCGCAAGAACCGAGGCAAGATCGCCGTGCTTTTTCACAAATGTGGGATCGACAACTTTATTGTACAGCTCGTCCGTCACGCGGATCAGTTCCATCGTATCCGCTGTTTCGGATGCGTGCTTCAGCAGCTCCATCCACTCCCGCGTTTTTCCCGAGTATGAAGGACTTTTCCCTTCGTCCTCCTCTCTTCTTCCGCGCAGATACTCCAGTTTCAGGCGGCCTGTCTCATTTCTGGATAGCGATTCAAACGAGTGGTCCAGTATTTCTTCCGCCGCTCTCCTTCGAAAGCCCTTCACACCGGGCCGCTCGCTTTCGAGCCGCTTCGAGACCGCCTCCTCTGTCACCAGCTGGGCGAGCATCATCAGTTCTCCCTCCGCTGCGCCGCTGTAGACTTTCTTCACCAGATACAGGCTGTAGGCTTCCCGGTCAAAGTAGCACGAAAAGGCGCCCTGGCGGATCGTGTCGTACAGCACCGTATCCGGCTCTTTCACATACCGCTCCACATCCGGGTTCAGCTTCAGCGTATAGTCGCCGCTGACGGTCCAGACAAGATTTCGGATCCGGCTTTCCAGCTCCATCTCATGCGTTTTTAATGTTTCCTCTGTCACCATATATATTTCCTCTAAAAGACATCCTGCGGCGTCCACTCTTCCGGAATCCGGGTGCGCACAACATCCCGCACAATCTCTTTTTCAAACAGGTCAAAGCATTTATTGACAATGCCGATCTGTACCGCAAGATACGGGGACAGCCCCTGGCGCATCGTGCCGATCGCTCCGAACAGGCCGCGGAGGTCGAGTGCGCGCGTGGTGATTTCCGCCTGTTTTGCCTTTTTCTGCAGATCGAGGTAAAGACCGGTCAGCGCATCGCGTGCCGATGGTTTCAGATCCGGGTATTTCGACTGCATCAGATAAAACAGGGTCTCTTCTGTAAGCGGTGGCATGTCAATCACCAGAAAGCGGGACACCAGCGCTTCATTCAGTTCCCTCGTTCCCGCATAGCCGTAATTCATCGTTCCGATCATCCGCGCCGCCGGGTGAAGCGGAATTTTATCGTAGCCCGACACATCGATGATACGGCGGTAGTCGAGCGCCGCGTGAAGAACACTGACCGCATCGTTTTTCGCCATGTTGATCTCATCGAGAATGCCGAAGCCGCCTTCCTCGGCACAGCGGTAAATGCTGCCCTTCCGGAGTGTGACCTCCTGGTTCTGGAACGTATCGGTTCCGATCAGCTCGGCGCTTCCCGTATTTACATGGAAAGAAACGTTATACGTCGGTCTTCCGAAAACATACGCCAGTGTCTCCGCCAGCACGTTTTTTCCCGTCGCTTTCTCGCCGGTCAGCAGCAGATTTTCGCCCTGCAGCAGCGCAGCAATTGCCATTTCCAGAATCTCTTTTCCGAAAAACGGGATCTCCGGCGTGCTCATGCGGTTCTCTAAGCCCTCCGCCACCGGATAGCTCTCGCGGAATTTCCGCACACTCTCAATTAACGCCCCGCTCACGCCCTGTTCCTGTAAAAATGAATCGTTCATCTTCTATTTTTTATCCTCTCTGGTGTTAAAATATCGCTTTGCTTCTCTATAGTATACGGGATCCGGCCGCTTTCTGCAAGATCGGACTTTGGCTCACTGCCCGCACAAAAAGACACCGGAAAACAGGTTTTCGTCCCATTTTCCGGTGTTTTGCTTCTATTTTATCTTCGATTCATCGATCGCATTATCCGCGGATTCCGGAAAGAATCTCCTCTGTGGAAGCTTTTGCCTCCTCGTCCAGGTTCTCTTTCTTATAGTTCTCATATCTCTGTTTGTGATGCGGATTCTCTGCCCACAGCTCGTCTGCGGCTTTTTTCCACTCAGCAGCATACAGATCACATTTTCCGCACAGATGCTCTGCGCTCTCCGGAGACTGCAGGTCGGTTGACTTCGCGCCGGTCTTCTCTACCATCTCACGCAGCAGTTCCGGATTTTCGAGCATCGGACATGGACGCAGGTGGTTGCGGTTGAACGGCTGTCCATCGCGGTATGCCTGGAACAACGGCTGCTGCAGTGCTTCGAGCAGGGAAACCTCGTTGATGTTTGCGCCGGAGTAATGGATGAAAACACACGGCTCCACATCGCCGTTTGCATTGATATGGCAGTAGTTTCTTCCTCCTGCGATACAGCCTCCGACGAACTCGCCGTCATTCTGGAAGTCCATGACGAAGATCTGTTTGTCGCTCTTATCAGAACGGATCTCACGCAGTCTGTGATAGATATATTTTCTCTGCTCGACCGTCGGCATCAGTTCCGGTGCAGCGTCCATGCCGACCGGCATGAAGTGGAAATACCAGCTGTAGCGGCATCCGTGCTCGATCAAAAGATCCAGGAACGCGTCACTTGTAACAGTCTCGAGGTTTGCTCTTGTGTAGCAGATGGACGTACCAAAAAGCAGACCGTGTTTTTTCATCAGATCCATGGCTGCCAGAACTTTATCGAAAATACCCTCGCCGCGGCGTCCGTCGTTGACCTCCTCGAAGCCTTCCAGGGACAGGGAGAAGGAGATATTGCCGAGCTTCTGAACCGCCTCACAGAACTCCTCGTCGATCAGGGTTCCATTGGTGAAGCAGTGGAACTCACAGTCATGATGCTCTTCTGCCAGACGCAGGATGTCTTTTTTGCGCACAAGCGGTTCGCCGCCGGTGAACATGTAGAAGTAGGTTCCCAGCTCTTTTCCCTGGCTTACGATGTCGGAAAGTTTCTCATAGGAAAGATTCAGCTTGTGGCCGTATTCTGCTGCCCAGCATCCGGTGCAGTGCAGATTACAGGCACTTGTCGGGTCCATCAGCATCGTCCATGGAATGTTGCAGTTGTATTTTTCACGGTTCAGACGGATCTGTTTTGTTCCGACGAAAGCTGCCTGGAATCCCAGGTTCAAAGCGGTCATTTTGATCACCTGCGGATCCAGCTCGTCCAGTCCGCGGTTGACGTACTGTACCCATTTGTTGTCCGGGTTCTGCAGCATGGTGCGGATGTTGTCGAATGTTTTCTCCTCAAACATATTTCCGGTAAATTTCTGTACGAAATCCGTCAGATTCAGCAGTGCTTTTGTTCTGTCATCTCCGTGGTTCACATATTTTAAAACACCATCGATCGCAGCGCCTGCAGCGGCTCTTTCCACTTTCATTTTTGCATCCATTGTTCACGATCTCCTTTGTAATAGTTTAATATTTTCGCCCGGAATGGATCTGGTTTTGAATACCACATCCTGGCTTTTCCTCATTATATTCTCCATATTTGGAAAATACAACCCAAAGTTCCCTCGTTTTGGACATATCAAAAAAAGTGTCCCACGAGGGAACACTTTTTCCTGTTTTTCTCTTTCTGTTATGTTTCACATTGCATTTTCGGATTCACACAAGGCATTTTCTAATTTTCGATCAGAACCGCGCGGATCGGGCCGCCGTACTGGTGTTTCTTTTTGACTGGAGCAGCCACAAGAAAATAATGACCCGAGGTCACTTTCTCCAGATTCAGATTTTCGACAATCACCGTACCTTTTTTCAGCAGCTGCTGATGAACATCATTTCCTGATGTCTCATTTCCGACGGTTTCCTGCTCCACACCGAGCAGCACCAGTTTTTTCTCTGCCAGATAATCTGCCCCATCGCGTGTAATCTGCGCGTCGCCGCGAATCAGGAGACGTTCACAGTCTTCTTCCATGACCTCCTCGAGCACTTCTCTTGTCACTTTTCCCTCAAGCTCCGCCACCTGACAGATGCCAAGTGACCGGTCGAGCGTCGTCTGCGCCGTTCCTTCCTCCGTCATCAGATGACGCGGCGCGTCCATTGCGGAAAACTGCTCTCCGGAAATGTCATATAATTTCATATTTTCCTATCCTCAAACCGGGAAACTCCCGTCTTTCTTTTTTCCAATATTTGCCGATACTGCCAGATTCTGCCGGCAGCCAAACCTTGTTTAGTATAGCGTATTTTCGGACGCTTTACAAGGCTCATTTCTGCAAAAATCCTTCTATTTTTCCGCTCTTTTGGAACCGCACCGTGATTTTTTCTCTTTTACGGAATCAGACGGTGAATGTCTCTCGGAAACAGCGATGCGTTCCGCACGTTCTCAAATCCGAGAAGCCGTGCCGTGAACCGCTCCAGGCCAAGGCCGAGGCCGCCGTGCGGGGGCATGCCGCAGCGGTGCATCATTAGATAGCTCTCAAACGCTCCCACATGCATGCCGCGGCTTTCGAGCTTTTCCACCTGCTCCCGGTAATTATGGATGCGCTGGCCGCCGGTCGTCACCTCAAGGCCGCGGAACAGAAGGTCAAAGCTTTCCGTCTCTGCCGGATTTTCTCTGCTGTCCATCGCGTAAAACGGGCGCTTGGCGCTTGGATAATGTGTGACAAATACGAAATCACTGCCCGTCGTTTTTTTCACGTATTCGCACAGCAGTTTTTCCTCCTCCGGTTCAAAGTCCAGTTTCTCCGAAAAGGCTCTTTTGTATACGCGGCTCACCAGCTCTTTCGCCTCGGAAAAACGGATTCTCGGAATCTCCGTGATCACCGGCACCTCTGCTTTTAAAAGCGAAAGCTCCGCTCCGCATGTCTCCTGCAGCCGTGCAAACGTGTACCGCAGCATCTCCTGTTCCATCGCCATGATGTCCTCGAAGTTCTCGATATAGCCCATCTCAAAGTCCACGCTTGTATATTCGTTCAGATGACGCGCCGTGTCGTGTTTCTCCGCCCGGAAGACCGGTGCGATCTCGTAGACACGCTCGAAGACGCCGACCATCATCTGCTTGTAAAACTGCGGGCTCTGCGCCAGATATGCCTGTTCGCCGAAATACGACAGGGAGAAGATATTAGCTCCGTCCTCGGCTCCTGCCGCTGCGATTTTTGGCGTATGGATTTCGGTGAAGTGATGGCTGTCCAGAAATTCGCGGAATGCCTGGCAGATCTTTGCCTGGATCTGGAAAATCGCGCGCTCTTTTTCGTTGCGCAGCGTAATCGGGCGATAGTCCAGCAGGTTCTCAATCGAAGTATTGACCCGCTTCTGATTGATGACAACCGGCGGTACTTCTTCCGGCTCGGAGAGGATTTCCGCCTCTAAAAGATGCAGGTCATACCCGCTTCTGGACCGCTCCTCGCGGATCACCTCTGCCGTGAAGCGGACACACATTTCCTCCTTCAGTTCTTCCAGTGTAAAGCGGGAATACGCCGGTTCGTACACGCACTGTACGATCTGCCGTTTCGTTCGAAGCAGCACAAATGCAAATGTGCTCATTTTCCGGATTTTGTAAATGCTTCCATGCAGCCGCACGATTTCGCCGATGTGTGCTCCTAACTGCTCTGCTTCGAGTTCCTCTGTTTTTCTTACTTTTACGGTATTCATTTCTGTCTTCATAGTCTTTTCTGCCTTTCTGTTCTGATTTTATTTATCGCCGCAAAATCAGCGGAAAATCCATATGGACATAATCTGTATGTCCCATGCGATCACAACCCTTCTCTGATGTAAATTTCAAGTCATTCCCGCATGGATAAAAAACGGCAAAGAAAAACCACACGGGGTATTTCTTTTTTTCTCCCAGTGTGGTTTCCCTTTGCCTTATCTTCCACACAGGTACAACACGAAGAGCGCCTGTACCTGTGAAGTATAGTAGTCTTCACTTTGATACAAGCGCTATCAATCGTCGTCCCTGTGCATCTGTACGCTGTGCATCTCGTTCATCGTTGATAACCTCTGTTTCGTAGTTTTGTTGTATTATAGTTCTGCGTTCCGGTTTTGTCAACCCTTATTTTCCGTAATCAATGATCACCACTTCCGCTTTCGTCCCGATCCGCATCGGCGGTCCCCATAGGCCCACGCCGGATGTGACGATGCTGTACATGTCTCCGACTTTCTTCATCCCGCAGGCATTCTCCCACATCAGTCCGGTGAGAATATTGCCCGGAAAGAGCTGTCCGTCATGCGTATGACCGCCAAGGTCAAGGTCTGCGCCTGCCTCTGCCAGCTCGGTCAGCTCCGACGGCTGGTGGTCGATCACAAAAATCGGCAGCGACTGGTCCAGTCCGGCAAGCAGCTCGGACGGCGTGTCGCGTGTCTCCTGTGTTTTGCGGATCCGGTCGGGATCTTTTCGGCCCGCCAGATAAAAGGCATCATCGATACAGATCACATCATCCTCCAGCAGGTGAATCTTCGCGCGGTCCAGAAACTCACCGAACCGGCGGTCGGCGATGCGCTCCTCCTTCGTCTCAAACGTAAAGCCCGCGAGAATCTTCTCATCGAGATCGTGGTTGCCGTAGCAGGCATATGTACCGTATTGGCTCTTTAAGCCCGCCAGAAGATCCGCCACGCGGTCCGGCTCATAGATGGCATCGTACTCATTATCGAAAATATCCCCGGCGATCACCACGAGATCCGGCTCCTCAGTGTTGATTCTTTCCACCATCTCTTCCATCTGATGACTGCCGATGCTGTATCCCAGATGCAGATCTGCGACGAGCGCAATTTTCAGATGGGCATCCTTTTTGCCCGGGACCTCATATCGTGTCGTGTAAATATGGCCCGCATGCACCATTCCGTGGATGCACATTCCCGTCACAAAAAGGATCGCTCCAAGGCCGACCGCTTTTAGTCCCATCGGGGAATAGAGCCACGTTTTCGCCAGTGCCGTATGGGCGAAAATGAAACGAAGCAGCACCAGAATCGCGGTGAATCCCAGAAAATACAGGTACATGCCGAGCCAGCAGTTGCTGATCACTTTTAAAATCCGGTGAACGGGATCTCTTTTGATCAGAAAGCTCGTCAGCAGGGAAAGTGCGAAAAATGCATACAGCACCAAAATGACACCCAGCACGGCAGGATGGCGGAACAGAGGATGCACCTCTTTCATCCACCGCAGCAGCCAGTAGGCAGTAAATACATTTGCCAGTATGTAGACCGGCGCAAGAAATATTGCAAGCATACGTATGTTTCCTCTCTTTTTCGATTCAAATACAGGGCAGGAAAAAGCGTGCCGAACGAAACGTTTCCGGCACGCTTTTTTGCCAGGCATTCATCAGAGTTTTTTCTCTATGATATCAAACAGCTCACGTCTCCGCTTCCGCCAGCGCCAGCCATTCGCAAATTTGTTATAGAAATAGAACGAATCCACAAGCACCATGTTCAGGCGGCCGATCCGGTCTTTCGTCGTTCCGTTGTAATGCTCGCCGCCGCACTCAATCTGCGGACACGTTTTCACGTAGGCAATCAGATCATCCTCACTTCTGATGGTATCCGGCAGCTCGGTGTACGCTTTTCCGATGCAGTCCAGCCGGTGCGCATCGCTTCCGCCAAAACCAGGCTTATTGAATTTTTCCGCCAGCCGTTTCGCTTTTGCATTCGTCTCCGCGCTCTCGCACGCATTGAAAATCTCGACGAAATCGAACTGTGGAAGAAGGCGGGCAATCCGCTGCTGATATTTTTTCTTCCGTTCATTCGTGCTGATCATACTCATAAATTTTTCGCCGTACGGATGCGCCGGTCCTAAAATTCCGCCGTACGCATGGACGATCTTGATAAGGATCGATCCCGGCAGGCCGCGCAGCTCCAGAATTTTTAATTTTACGCCAAACGGCATAATCACAAGAATGTGGCCGCAGTCGCACGTATCGTACTCAACACCTTTTAATACCACAAAATCCTGGTGTGCTCTTCCCTTGATGGCATTCTTCCACTCGCGGTATCCGTCATAGGAATCGTGGTCGGATACCAGCATTCCTCCAAATCCTTTTCGTTTCAGGGTTCGGATGTACTCTTCAATCATGACCTTTCCATCCATCGAACCTTCTTTTGTATGGCAGTGCATATCAAATTTCATGCAATACGCCTCCTTTTATCTTCCATCTCCAAAAACCATTTCGTTTTTCCGGAATCATTTCGGAATGGCTCCGCCTTATTTCTCTTTTTGCTGCGGAACCGACAGTTTGTACTATCTAACCCTATTTTACCACTTTTTCCACAAAAGAAAAAGAAAATTCTTCTGACGATCTGGTAAAATTTCCTTAAGAAAATGTGTTTTAGACAAATCCTGTTCTTTGTCCCTGTTGGAACCGCATTCTTTTTGTTATGATAAAATCATCGATGAATGGATTACGGAGGATTTTTTATGAACTCACAGGATATTACCCGCGCAATCATTGACACAACCGTTGCACGCGCGATGGCGGAAATGGACGCGGACCCCAAAAGGAGTGTCCGAAAGCTCTGCGACCTCGGCCGCCAGTTTTCCCGCGGCCGCTTTCAGAACCAGATTTTTGCAATTTTCCAGGATCTGCTGCGCAACGATGAAAGTCCCTATTATCAGGCGATTGATTATCTGCTGCGCAACAACGACCCAAAAGCCCTTCGCCAGTTCGGTATCAACCTCGGCTACAACAGTTTTACTTACGGCGCACAGATCCTGCGCCAGAAACAGAAAGAGCTTTTCTTTGCCATTCCGTGGATGGTACAGCTCCGTCTCGACAGCCGCATCCCGGGGACGTATGGTCCCTCATTTTTTGCTTCTGTCATTGAAACCGGACTGCAGTACGGCATTTACGCCTATCAGCTCCGCTCCCTCGACCATCACGAACAGATGGAGGAATATCTTGCCATCATAAAGCAGCATCCTGCGTGTGCCTTTCTCTGGTTTCTCTCCGATGCACCGCTGACCGGAAAACAGATGGAACTTTTTTCTTCCTGCCCGAATCTGATGGTCTCCCTGCCGCTTGAGGCTGCTTCCACTGCACAGACATCCGAAACGCTGCGGCGCCAGAAAACACTGTTCGGCATGCATAAAGTCTATCATGCATCCGACGTTACCCCGGACAATGCTGTTCTGGCGCAAATCTACCGACAGATGGCACAGAGTGTATTTTTCTTTCTTCTTGCGGACGATTCCTGTCCGCCGGAAAAGATTCTTGCCGCATCTGATTTTGTCCAGCAGTACCGTTTCACACCGACACAGCCTGTTTTTCCGCTGGAAGTGCAGGAGGATACCCGGAAGATTGAGCAGATCATTACGGCAAGCCCCGCTTTTCTCGAACTTCTGCCGGACCGCACCGCCCGCACATCGGATGCACCGCTCGCCTCCTTTGCGGAGCTTTCTCTGAAAAATATTTTTTACCGCGAGCTTCTTTCGGAATAAAAGAATTCCCGCAAAGCAGAACCTTATGTTCCAGGTTCCACTTTGCGGGAAATTTTTTCTGCTGCGCTGTACAGAACCTCTTTCAGTTCGCCGATAAACACCTCCGGTGCAAGATCGCTTTCCATTGAAAACCAGCGCAGAACCGCCGTCAGGAACGCATCACAGAAAAACGTTACAAACAGTTCCTGATCCTGTACCTGAAACAGATCTTTGACAAAAAAGCCGACCACCGGTTCCAGCATTTCATAAAAGTAATCGCGGAAGCTGTTCTGTCCTTCAATTTTCAGTGCTCCCCGATAAAATGCCCTGTCCTGGTAAAAAATATTGCAGATCGCGACCAGCAGATCCCATTCGTTCTCGAAACTTTTTCCTCCGACATTCGTCAGAAAGTCCACGTAAAAAATCCAGTTGACAAGATCGTATTTGTCCTTGAAATGGTAATAAAAACTTTTCCGATTGAGTCCGCATTCATCGCAGAGATCGGAAATGCTGATTTTGGCAAACGGCTTGCGCGCCATCAGCTTTTTCATTGCTTCTGCCAGATCACTCTTTGTACTGTTGGAATCTGCCATCTCTTTTCTCCCTCTCTTTTTCGACCGTTTGTGCTACTATTCTACACCATCTTTTTCCATTACGCAAGAAAAGCGTACCAGAAAAGGAGCCATTTTTTCTTTTCCGGTACGCTTTTTTGTAATTATTTTGTTTCTTCTTCTTTTTTTCCATCTGCTTCCAATGTGAACCAGAATGCCACGCCGTTGTCGTAGTTCTGGCAGCCGCACTGCTGCTGGAAGGAATCCATGATAGCTTTTACGATGGAAAGTCCGATGCCGCTTCCGCCGTACTCTCTTGTTCTCGCCTTGTCCACTTTAAAGAATTTGACCCAGACTTTGTCGAGGTCCTCCTCCGGGATCGGGTCGCCCGTGTTGAAGACGGTTGTTTTTACGATGTTTCCTTCTTTTTTGCAGGTAATCTCAATCGTATGGTCATAATCCAGATGGTTGAGTGCGTTGGTCAGATAGTTGGTGATGACCTCCTCCACTTTGAACTCGTCGCCCCAGACGTAGAGCGGTTCATCGCAGGCGAAGAGTACCTTTGCCTCTTTCTGGCGGATCAGGATGTCGGAGGACTGCAGTACGCCTTTGATGACAGCGTTCAGGTCGAACCGCTCCATATTAACCTGATCTTCGCCGAATTCCAGCTGATTCAGGTTCAGGAGTTTTTTGACCATCTCGTTCATCTTGGATGCCTCATCGATGATGACGTCGCAGTAGAACTCGCGGCTCTCTTCATCATCGTTGATGTTGTCTTTGAGGCCCTCGGCGTAGCCCTGGATCAGGGCGATCGGGGTTTTCAGTTCATGGGTCACGTTTGAGAGGAACTCACGGCGCATCTCATCGATCTGTGTCTTTTTGTCGATGTCTTTCTGCAGTTCAACGTTGGCGCTTTTCAGTTCGGAAATCGCCTGCTCGAGCTGCTCGGACATCACGTTAAAGTTGTTTCCGAGCTCTCCGATCTCGTCTTTTCCGCCGCTCACGTAGCGGGCATCGAAGTCGAGGGCTGCCATTTTTTTCGATATTTCGGTCAGCTCCTGCACCGGGCGGACAATTTCCCGGGTGATGATCCAAATTACGATCGCACCGATGATGATGATCGGGATGCCGATGAAGATATAAAATTCATTGGAGAGACCGACGGCGTCGGTGATGCTCTCCAGCGGGCATCTTGCAAAGTAGCAGTTTCCATTGTCAAACCAGCCGATAATCTGCAGATACTCGGCATCGGCATGGCTGTCGTAGAATTTCTGGATCTGATAGTTGTCGCCGCTGGCAACGACCTTGGTATTTGCCTGCTCGTTTCCGCTGATCAGGCCGAAGATCAGGGTCTGGAGGCTCTGGCGGTCGGTCGCATTGGAATAGACGAAGCTGCTGAGCTCCGGTCCGGTGATGATGACTTTCAGGTTGTTCGTCGCGCAGAACTGCTCGAAGGTGCCGGGGATATCGTCGCTGTCTCCGCCGGTCTCATTCAGTTTCTGGAAGCTTTCTGCCAGGATGTGTTCTTTATCGCGGATATAAAAGGATCCGAGAAAGAAGTAATTGATCAGACCGATGACGAGCAAGGTGACGGCCATGGTCGCAATGAAGGTGTAGGCGATCCGTTTTTTGACGGAGTGCTTGCGGCCGCGTTTTGGCTTTTTCAGGTGAAAATGGTGTTTTTTTCCGGGCTGCTGTTCCGGTCCGGCTTCTATTGAATTTTCAATTGGATTTTCGATTTGTTTTTCTGCTTCGCTCATTGTCCGTCCGCCTCAAATTTATAACCCATGCCCCAGATGGTCTTGATTAAATCACCTTTATCGCCCATTTTGCTGCGGAGTTTTTTGACGTGGGTGTCGATGGTGCGGGCATCTCCGTAGTAGTCGTAGTTCCAGACGTTGTTCAGGATTTTTTCTCTGGAGAGGGCGATTCCCTGGTTTTCGAGGAAGTAGGTGAGGAGTTCGAATTCTTTGTAGCTTAACTCCATTGGTTTTCCATCGATGGATGCCATGTGGGCAGCTTTGTCGATGCGGATGCCGCCGGCTTCCAGTACGTCGTCTTCTCCGGTTTTGCCGCTGCGGCGCAGGATGGCTTCGACGCGGGCGACGAGGATTTTCGGGGAGAATGGTTTGGAGATGTATTCGTCTACGCCGAGGTCAAAGCCGAGGAGTTCATCGCGTTCTTCGCTTTTGGCGGTGAGCATGATGATCGGGACTTTGGAGTTCTGGCGGATTTCGCGACAGACCTGCCAGCCGTCCATTTTGGGCATCATGACGTCGAGGATGATGAGGGCGATGTCTTTCTGGGCGTAGAAGGTGTCGACGGCTTCTTCTCCGTCTCCGGCTTCCATGACGTCGTAACCGGCTTTTACTAAGAAATCTTTGACGAGTTTGCGCATACGGCTTTCGTCGTCTACTACTAGGATTTTTAATTTGTCCATGGTGTTTGGTCTCCTTTATATTGACGGACAGAAAAAGCCCGGCTGTCCGCTCGCTCGTACTCCGGCATGGCGC
>NZ_JBNMHD010000039.1:0-32960 GCF_050872605.1 Fusicatenibacter sp. | reverse complement strand
TGAGCCAGGATCAAACTCTCTGATAAAATGTTTGTTCCAAGTTCAAAATCAACATACTAGCTAATTTATCCCTTTTACTGTTTTAAAGGATCTTTCGATCGTTTTGAATTACTTATTCAGAACTTTCGAGGATGTGTTTCATTGTTTAATTATCAAGGATCTTTACTGCTCCGACTCGGATCAGCTCGTTTATTTTATCACAGAACTTTTCGTTTGTCAAGAACTTTTTTGATTTATTTTTTGAAGCTTTTTTTCAAACTTCTTTGCCGTTCTTTCGATCAGCAACTCGTTTATTTTATCAAACTCATTCGCTTTTGTCAAGAACTTTTTTAATTTATTTTTTGGATTAGTTTTTTCAAACTTATCACCAACTCTGCTATCTTATCAGATGTGAATCTGTTTGTCAAGAACTTTTTCCATAAAAAATATCATTTTGTTTTTGGCTTTTAAACGGAGAAGGAGGGATTTGAACCCTCGCGCCGGTTACCCGACCTACACCCTTAGCAGGGGCGCCTCTTCAGCCACTTGAGTACTTCTCCAAATGCCTAAATATAAAATGATATGTGTGGTCACTCATTCGTGACGCATGGTTTATTATACAAAAAGCTTACGTTCTTGTCAACCCGTTTTTTCGAATTTTTTATTTTTTTCTTACTATTATAGAAAACAGGCTTTACAAAGTCAAAAACAGCCCACAGAACAGCAGAAAAGAGCGTATATCACGCTCTTTTCTGAAACCGCTATGCGGTTACGACGGCTTCGATTCTCTTTTTTACCATCTCGGCAATCTCCGTTGTCTTCATTCCCTGGTACTCCTCGTATGGGATCGGGTCGAGAAAATGGACTTCTACCGTTACGGGACGAATGGTATTGGAGTCAAACGGAACAAAACAGTTTTTTAACGCAACCGGCACAATCGGGCATTTTGCTTTTACCGCGATTTTGAAACTGCCGCTTTTAAACTCCATCAGCTGATTTCCTTTTCTGCTCCTCGTCCCCTCCGGAAACAGAATAATATTTTTCCCGTCTTTTACAACATCCGCTGCCTCATTGATGACCTGCATTGACTGCCGCAGATTCTCCCGGTCCATAAACAGTGCATGGATGCACGCAAAGACCTGTTTTAAAAACGTAATATGCTCTACCTCTTTTTTGGCAACGACCGTAAAGGTACGCGAGCACGCTCCCGCAATCGCCAGCACATCGTACAGCCCCTGGTGATTCGGATACATCACAAAGCCGTCCTGCTCCGGAAGATTTTCTGCTCCATAGGATTCCACAATGACGTTTCCGCCTTTGTTCGCCCGCTGTACAATAAAGCGCAGCATTTTAAAGTGCTCCTCCAGACTGTACTTGTCCGGATGCGCTGCATGGTAACAGAGCCGGCACCACATCCACGGAACCAGAAGCAGATTCCGCAGCACCATCAGTAAAATTCGTTTCATGTTTTTCTCCCCTTCCCCAAACGAGCAAAACGTGCCTGAGCTTTTTTCTCTCAGACACGTTTTTCGACGCTGTATTATTCCTGCGTTTTCTCAGAAGCCGTTTCGTTCTCTTCCTCCGAAACCGGAGTCTCCTCGGACGCCTCTTTGTCTCTTACTTTTGCAATGCTGGCAACCTTGATTTCGCCGTCCACATCCATCAGCTTAACGCCGGATGTGATCCGTCCCATCACAGAAATGCCGGAGCATGGCGTACGGATGATGATTCCCTCTGTGGTGATCATCATGATCTCATTATCCTCGTTGACCGCCTTGGAACCGATCAGGTTTCCGGTCTTTTCGGTAATCTTATAGCATTTGACACCCTTGCCGCCGCGGAGCTGTACGGTAAACTCTGCCATCGGCGTCCGTTTGCCCATACCATTTTCGGATACGACAAGGAGATAGTCTCCCTGCGTGCAGATCTGCATGCCGACTACTTCATCGCCGTCCAGAAGGTTGATGCCGCGTACACCCATGGAAACACGGCCTGTCGTACGCACATCGTTTTCCTTGAAGCGGATACACTGGCCGAATTTCGTTACCAGAATAATCTCTTTCTCGTTATCCGTTGTCTTAACTTCAATCAGTTCATCATCATCGCGGAGCGCAATGGCAGCAAGACCCGTTTTTCTGACGTTCTCGTACTCTTCGAGCGGCGTCTTCTTCACCAGTCCCTTTTTCGTTGCCATAAACAGATAATGGCCCTTCTCATATTTGCGCATTGGAATAACAGCGGTAATCTTCTCTCCCGGCTGCAGCTGGAGAAGGTTGACAATCGCCGTTCCTCTTGCGGTTCTGGACGCCTCCGGAATCTCGTATGCTTTCAGACGGTAGACTCTTCCCGTATTCGTAAAGAACATCAGGTAATGATGGGTCGTCGTCATCAAAAGCTCCTCGATGTAGTCGTCCTCGATGGTCTGCATGCCCTTGATTCCCTTGCCGCCGCGGTTCTGGCTGCGGAAGTTGTCAACGGTCATACGTTTGATATAGCCCAGTTTCGTCATGGTGATGACGGTATTCTCGCGCGGAATCAGATCCTCCATGGAGAGATCATACTCGTCAAAGCCGATGGAGGTTCTTCTGTCATCGCCGTATTTCTCGGATACGGTCAGAATCTCCCTGCGGATAACGCCAAGAAGCACCTTGCGGTCGGCGAGGATGGCTTTTAACTGCTCGATGCGCGCCATCAGCTCCTTGTACTCGTTCTCCAGCTTCTCTCTTTCCAGACCGGTCAGAGCACGCAGACGCATGTCTACGATTGCCTGGGCCTGGGCGTCACTCAGCTCGAAGCGTTCCATCAGGTTCTTCTTCGCCTCTGCCGCATTCGCGGATGCACGGATGATATGGATCACTTCGTCAATATGGTCGAGCGCTTTTAAGAGTCCTTCCAGGATATGGCTTCTCTCCTGCGCTTTGTTCAGGTCGTATTTCGTTCTTCTCGTCACAACCTCTTCCTGGTGCTGCAGATAATACGTCAGCATCTCCAGAAGGTTCATGACTTTCGGCTGATTGTTTACCAGTGCAAGCATGATCACACCAAAGGTATCCTGCATCTGGGTATGTTTGTACAGCTGGTTTAAGATGACGTTTGCATTAGCGTCGCGGCGCAGTTCGATACAGATGCGCATACCCTCACGGTTGGAGTGGTCCGCAATGCCGGTGATGCCGTCGATCTTTTTATCTCTTACCAGCGCGGCGATATTCTCGATCAGGCGCGCCTTGTTTACCATGTACGGGATCTCGGTTACGATGATCTCGCTCTTTCCGTTCGGCAGTGTCTCAATGTTCGATACCGCGCGGACACGGATTTTACCGCGGCCGGTACGGTAAGCCTCGTCGATGCCGCGGGTGCCGAGGATTTCTGCTCCGGTCGGGAAGTCAGGGCCTTTTACAATGCCGAGAATCTCCTCGAGATCGGTGTCGCGGTCCTCCTCGATGATATTATCAATAATTTTTACAATGGCACTTACCATCTCGCGCAGATTGTGCGGCGGGATGTTCGTTGCCATACCGACTGCGATACCGGAAGTACCGTTTACCAGAAGGTTCGGGTAGCGGGCCGGCATAACAACAGGCTCTTTTTCGGTTTCATCAAAGTTCGGGGCGAAGTCTACGGTGTCTTTGTTGATATCCGCCAGCATCTCCATCGAGATTCTGCTTAAACGTGCCTCGGTGTATCGCATAGCCGCAGCGCCGTCGCCGTCGACGGAACCGAAGTTTCCATGGCCGTCCACCATCGGATAACGGGTTGCCCAGTCCTGTGCCATGTTGACGAGTGCTCCGTAGATAGAGCTGTCGCCGTGCGGGTGATATTTACCCATCGTATCACCGACGATACGCGCGCACTTACGGTGCGGCTTATCCGGCGTATTGTTCAGCTCACTCATGGAGTACAGAATACGTCTCTGTACCGGCTTTAAGCCATCGCGGACGTCTGGAAGTGCACGGGATGCAATTACGCTCATCGCGTAGTTGATGTAGGATTCCTCCATCGTGTCTTTCAGATCGACCTCGTGAATTTTATCAAAAACATTATCTTCCATCTTTTCCTCCACTTCAGTTCACAGGACTTTTTAGATATCCAGGTTGTTTGCGTATTTTGCTCTCTCTTCGATAAAGTCACGGCGCGGTTCTACCTTGTCGCCCATGAGCGTATTGAAGGTAAGATCAATTTCAGAAGAATACTCTTCATCGAACACAACGCGGCGCAGAACACGGCGTTCCGGGTCCATGGTGGTCTCCCAGAGCTGCTCTGCATCCATCTCTCCCAGTCCTTTGTAACGCTGGATCTTATTATCTCCGCGTCCGATCTCATTGAGGATCTGATTCATCTGATCGTCGTCGTATGCGTACCATACTTTTTTGTTTTTCTCAATCTTGAACAGCGGCGGCTGTGCCAGGTAAACGTGGCCCTGTTTGATCAGCTCCGGCATGAAGCGGTACAGGAACGTCAGCATCAGCGTGTCGATATGCGCGCCGTCGACATCGGCATCGGTCATGATGATGATCTTGTCGTAGCGCAGTTTGGTGATATCGAAATCGTCGTGGATTCCGGTTCCGAATGCCGTAATCATCGCTTTGATCTCGGCATTGGCATAAATTTTATCGAGACGTGCTTTCTCTACATTCAGGATTTTTCCACGCAGAGGCAGGATCGCCTGCGTTGCACGGCTTCTCGCGGATTTTGCGGAACCGCCCGCGGAATCTCCCTCGACCAGGAAGATCTCACAGTTTTTCGGATCCTTGTCGGTGCAGTCTGCCAGTTTTCCAGGCAGGGACATACCGTCCAGTGCGGATTTTCTTCTCGTCAGGTCACGCGCTTTTCTTGCAGCCTCTCTCGCACGCTGGGAAAGCAGGGACTTTTCAACGATCGTTTTTGCGACAGCCGGGTTCTGCTCCAGGAACAGCTCGAGCTGGGTGCTCACGATATTGTCGACTGCTCCTCTCGCCTCGCTGTTTCCAAGTTTCTGCTTTGTCTGGCCCTCGAACTGCGGCTCCTCGATTTTGATGCTGACAATCGCCGTCATACCCTCGCGGATATCCTCTCCGGTCAGGTTCGGTTCGCTGTCTTTTAACAGTTTATTTGCTCTAGCATATTCATTAAAGGTTTTCGTCAGCGCATTCCGGAAACCCACGATATGGGTACCGCCCTCCGGCGTCGTAATGTTGTTGACGAAACCGTACGTATTTTCCTGATAGGAATCGTTGTGCTGCATCGCAACCTCAACGAGAACGCCGTCTCTTTCTCCCTCGCAGTAGATGATGTCCGGGTAGAGCGCCGTTTTGCTCTTGTTCAGGTAGCTGACAAACTCCTTGATACCGCCCTCGTAGTGGAATGCTTTTTCCACTACCGGATCCGTGCGCAGATCGCGCAGAACGATGCGCAGTCCCTTGGTCAGGAATGCGGTCTCGCGGAGTCTGGTTTTTAAAACGTCGTAATCATAAACCGTCTCCTCGAACATCGTGTCATCCGGCAGGAAACGGACCTCGGTACCTGTTTTTTCGATCGGACAGGTATCGATGACCTCCAGCTTATTCATGGTTTTTCCGCGCTCATACCGCTGGAAGTAAACCTTTCCATCGTGATAAACGCGCACCTCAAGCCAGTTGGACAGCGCATTTACAACGGATGCACCAACGCCGTGCAGACCGCCGGATACCTTGTACCCTCCGCCGCCGAACTTTCCGCCTGCGTGCAGCACCGTAAAGACAACCTCAACGGCCGGAAGGCCCGACTTATGATTGATGCCGACCGGAATACCACGGCCGTCGTCGATGACGGTGATGGAGTTGTCCGGGTTAATCGTAACGTCAATATTTTTGCAGTATCCTGCCAGTGCCTCGTCTACCGAGTTGTCGACAATCTCATAGACCAGATGGTGAAGTCCCCGTGCGGAGGTACTGCCGATATACATACCTGGGCGCTTCCGTACGGCTTCCAGACCCTCCAGAATCTGAATCTGGTCTGCACCATACTCTGTCTTTTCCATGTTCTCTGTACTCATTTAGATTCCTCCTGTTTCTTTGTGAAACACAGATCCCTCGACCACCTGGAATACGCTGTTTGCCTCAAAATGATTTTCGACAAACTCGTCCAGTCCGGTACAGGTAATCAGTGTCTGTATGCTGTGAATGCTCTGCAGAAGATAATTCTGCCGGCTGCCGTCCAGCTCCGACAAAACATCATCCAGCAGTAAAACCGGTGTATCGTGAATTTCCTCCTCGACCAGACGGATCTCCGCCAGTTTCAGCGAAAGCGCCGCCGTCCTCTGCTGCCCCTGGGAACCGTATTTACGGATATCAATGTCGTTGACCCGCACACAGAAATCGTCCCGGTGCGGCCCGGTGTAGGACTGTCCGAAACGCAGATCACGCTCTCTTCCGGCTTTTAACTCTTCGGAAAACGCTTCCTCGGACACATTCGGTTCATAGGTAATCAGAATCTGCTCCTTTCCTCCGGTCAGATTCTGATGGATCTCGGATAAAATATCATTCAGGCGGCTGATAAACTTTTTCCGCTCGGAAATAATGCTTGTTCCATAGCGGACCATCTGCTCATCCCAGATCTCGAGCGTATCCGCCATTCTGCCGGAAAACGAAATCTCTTTAAGCAGCTTGTTTCTCTGCGCCACCACTTTATTATAATTGGCAAGCTCGATCATGTATAGTCTTGACAATTGACAAATTTCGCTATCCAGGAAACGCCGGCGCTCCGCAGGACCGTTTTTGATGATATTCAGGTCCTCCGGAGAGAAAAACACAATATTTACAATGCCAAAAAGTTCCGACGCTTTGCGGATCGGAACTCCATCGATGGCGATTCCCTTGGATTTATTTTTTTTCAGATGCATATCGATTTTATGCGTGCTGCCGTTCCGCTCCACCATCATCCGGATATGGGCTTCCTCCCGGTCAAACTGGATGATTTCGCGGTCCTTGCTGCCGCGGTGCGATTTTGTCGTACCCGCGAGATATAAAGCCTCGAGAATATTCGTCTTTCCCTGGGCATTGTCGCCGTAGAGAATATTCGTTCCGGGGCTGATATTTATGCATAAACTCTCATAATTCCGATAGTTCTTCAGTTCTAAAGATTTGATATACATGAGCACTCGTCCGTGAAAAATCAGCTTAAGTTTTTAAGCCTTATTTTTTAATTTGTATCTCATTTCCATTGTAGCAGACAACATCTCCGTCATAGAGCTTGCGGCCGCGGCGGGTATCTACTTCACCGTTTACGGTCACGCAGCCGTCCTTGATGACGAGCTTTGCTTCCACGCCGTCTTCTACCAGAGCCGCAGCTTTTAATGCCTGGCCCAGTTTGATGTAATCTTCACGCAGCGTAATAATTTCCATTTTTTCCTCCTGCACTGCCGTACCTTTTCCTCACGTAAGTTCGCAGTTTTCAACCTGTGTGGCTGTAAAACCGCTGAAAGTTCTTTCAGAAAAGGTTCCGGCAGATTTCAAACTTATGTGGCTTATCTCACGGAATTGAAGTTTACCGGCAGAATCAGATAGATATAGCTCTCTTCTTCGTTCCGGATAAAACATGGAGCCTTCGGGTTGACCAGATAAATCGAAATTTCCTCGTCGTCAATAACACGAAGTGCATCGATCAGGAATTTCGGGTTGAAACCGATCATGATATCCTTGCCTTCTTTGTTGATATCGATCTCTTCTTTCATGGAACCCATCGCGGAGTTGATCTGCAGTTCCATCGCTCCATCCTGGATGTCGATGATGATCGGTTTTTTGTCGCCTTCTTTGACAAGAAGCGTCGCACGGTCGATACAGCTTAAGAATTCTTTTTTGTTGATCGTCACTTTTGTCTCGTAATCACTCGAAAGCATCTGGTCGATGCGGAAATATTCACCGTCGATCAGTCTGGAAACGACCATTGTATCATCGAATTTGAACATAATGTGGTTTTCCGAGAAGTAAATATCAATCTGATCATCCATCTCGCCGGACAGAATTTTGCTGATTTCGTTCAGGGTTTTTCCCGGAACAACGACTTTTCGGTCCGGATACGAATCTTTCAGCTCAATTTTGCGGATCGCAATACGGTGTCCGTCCAGAGATACGACGCGAAGTGTGTTATCTTTGATTTCAAAAAGCTCACCGGTCATCAGTTTGTTGTTCTCATTGGCTGCAATGGAGAAAATGGTCTGACGGATCAGTTCTTTTAAGGTGAACTGGGAAATGGAAACACAATCGGAAGTTTCGAGAATCGGCAGATAGGAAAAATCTTCTCCTGACTGTCCCGGAATGTTGAATTTTGCTTTTTCACACGTAATCGTGGTTACCAGATTTTCATCTGTTTCTATTGTAACCTGATTATCCGGAAGTTTTCTTACGATCTCAGAAAAAATCTTTGCATCCAGAGCAACAATACCGCGTTCCAGAATCATACCTGTGACGATGGTTTCGATTCCGAGTTCCATATCGTTGGAGGTAAATTTGATCACGTTGGAAGATGCATCAATCAGAATGCATTCCAGAATCGGCATGGTTGTTTTACCGGAGACAGCTTTCATAGCGATACCAACGCTTTTTACAAGATCTGCTTTGTCAAACACTAATTTCATAATTGTGGATAACTCTCCTTTCCTCACTGCTTGGTGAGTCTGCTTATAAAGAAAAAATATAGTAAAAATCCGTAGTCTTAGTCGTAGGGGCTGTGGATATGTGGAAAACCCAGTCAAGAATGCGGAAATACTGGAAAAATCGATCTGTATAACTCTGTGAATAATCGAACGTGAACCTGTGTATGAAATGTTGATAACTTCAGGCCCCAAATTTGTCCACAATTCATCCACAGGTTTTCCACATCGGTTTGTGTATAAATAAGGGCCTGTCAACCGATGAGTTTCTTCTTATATAAATGTAAATCGGTTTTAACCGTTTTGACAGAGTTACAAAGGCTCCGCCTATTTCGACGGGTTGATCTTCTTCTTTAAGATGTCTACCGTGTTGCGGACACTGTCTTTGGCACTCATTTCCTTTTCGATCTTCTCAATGCCGTGCATGACAGTGGTATGATCGCGGTCGCCCATCATTTTTCCGATTCCGGTCAGCGGGGCATCGAGCATTTCGCGGCACAGATACATTGCGATCTGGCGCGGGAATACGATTTTGCTGCTCCGCTTGCTGCCGACAATGTCGGACGGCGTAATATCGAAGTGATCTGCAACGGTGTCGATGATAAAATCCGGCGTGATCACCTTCTTCTCGTTCGGGGAGATGATGTCGCGCAGCACCTGCTCTGCAAGATCAATGTTGATTTCACGTTTTTCAAGGTTTGCGTATGCAATGATTTTGTTGAGAGCGCCTTCTAACTCACGGATGTTCGATTTAATATTGGAAGCGATGTATTCGATCACATCGTCGCTGACGGAATAGCCGTCTAATTCCTGTTTCTTTCGGAGAATGGCGATTCGCGTCTCATAATCCGGGCTCTGGATGTCGGCAAGGAGTCCCCATTCGAAACGGGAACGGATGCGGTCTTCCAGGATATCCATGTCTTTCGGGGGACGATCCGAAGAAAGGATGATCTGTTTGTTGGCGCCGTGCAGCGTATTGAAGGTATGGAAAAACTCTTCCTGCGTGGATTCCTTTCCTATAATAAACTGCACATCATCGATGAGAAGTACGTCGATATTGCGGTATTTCTCACGGAATTTGGTCATTGCGGTGTTGTTGCTGTTTCGGATGGCCTCGATGACTTCATTGGTAAATTCTTCACTCGTTACGTAGAGAATCCGCGAAGACGGGTTCTTCTGAAGAATAAAATGTGCGATCGAGTGCATCAGATGGGTTTTGCCCAGTCCAACACCACCGTATAAAAACAGCGGATTGTAGATTTCTCCCGGGGATTCGGCCACGGCGAGAGAAGCTGCATGGGCAAATTTGTTATTGCTGCCGACCACGAAGGTATCAAAGGTATACTTTGGATTCAGGTTCGGCACATAGAGATTTTTCTGGACGGGAGCAGGCGCTTTTTCCTGTTTCACTTCTTCCGGAAGAATAAAGCGGATCTCATAGTTGACGCCTGTGATTTCCGCGATTGCCACTTTAATAGGAAGAGTATATTTTTTGCTCACGTAATCGAGGCCCATTTTTTCGGATGGAACCAGGATCGTGATCAGATTGTCCTCGACCGAATGGATCGTAAGTGGTTCAATCCATGTGGTAAAGGAGATCTCAGATAATTCGTGCTCGTCCCGCACTCTCTGCAGTATTTCTTTCCATTTATCTTGTACGATTTCCATGCTTTTTCTGTCGCTCCGCTTCTATAATCATTGCTTTTTGGGGATAACTTCTGTCTGGAAAACGAAATTTTCCCCGAATAGTCGCATTTTTACTTCTATATGATATAATAAAATGCCGTTTTATTCAACCCAAAAATGTGGATAATTATTTTTTTATCCACAGAATGTGTAAAAAATTTTCCTGTTGATGAAATGGAGGATATTTTGTGGATAACAGGGAATCTTATGTTGATAAAATTGTGGATAGAGGGCTGGAAAAACTGAAATGTGTAAAATCTGGAAAACTTATATACACATTATACATGGCATAAATACTGGAAAAATTGGAAATGCCCACAGGTTGTACACAGCAAAACAGAAAGTTATCCACAAGGTTATCCACAGATTGTGGATAATGTTGATTACGGTTACAAGATATCGTGTGGAAAGCACAAAAATCGAACTGGTATTTGTACGCGTGCGGCGGACAGTGTGGATAAGTTGTGGATAAACCGAAAATCAGCGCACGGAAGGCACGGGCAGCGGCAGGCCGGAAAACCGCGTCAGAGCGGCATTTTTTCCGAAAAAAACTGCGAAAATTATTGATTTTAGGGTTGACGAAATGGGGGTTTATGAATATAATTGAAATGATGTTTTCTGTCATACATGTAGTGAAATACTGCCTCGCAGGCAGTTATTGATTAGAATTTAAAGGAGGTGCCTTATCTTATGAAAATGACATTTCAGCCGAAAAAAAGATCCAGAGCTAAAGTTCACGGATTCAGAGCAAGAATGAGCACAAAAGGTGGAAGAAAAGTTTTAGCTGCAAGAAGATTAAAAGGAAGAAAAAAATTATCAGCATAAAACCAAAGGCCGCATAAAATTTATGTGGTCTTTTCTTCTATCTAAAGCTATTTATGGAAAGAAAATTTAGACAAATCATGAAGGAAAGAATGGATTCATGAAATATTCGGAAAGCCTGAAAAAAAACAGAGATTTTCAGCTGGTTTATAAGCAGGGAACATCGTTTGCAAACCGATTTCTGGTCATGTATGTGAAGAAAAATCAGCTGGGACGGAACCGGATTGGAATTTCAGTGAGCAAAAAGGTGGGAAACAGCGTTGTGCGCCACCATCTGGCGAGACTGATCCGGGAGAGTTATCGTCTGCATGAAGAGGAATTTCAGTGTGGAATGGATGTAGTTGTGATTGCAAGAGTCAATGCAAAGAACTGTACGTATTTCGAGATAGAGGGAGCACTTTTGCATCTGGGAAAACTGCATCGTATATTAAAGGAAACAGAAGAATGAAGACGGTATTGATAAAAGGTATCCGGTTTTATCAGAAGTACCTGTCTCCTCTGAAGAGGGTGCACTGCCCTTATACGCCGACCTGCTCGCAGTACGGGCTGGAAGCGATTCAGAAATATGGTGCTTTCAAAGGAAGTCTGCTGGCATTATGGAGAATACTGAGATGTAACCCGTTTTCACACGGAGGTTACGACCCTGTGCCGTAGATAAATAAGGAGGAAAAGACGTTTTGGATATCGTACTGAGTAAGTCAACGTGGCCGATTATCGGGTGGGTATGCCAGATCCTCGGCTGGCTGATCAATGGAATTTATTTTTGTCTGGAAAAAATTGGAATTCCGAACATCGGTATTGCGATTATTCTGTATACGATTATCATTTATCTCGTTCTGACGCCGCTTCAGATCAAGCAGCAGAAGATGTCGAAGATGATGAGCGTAATGCAGCCGGATCTGCAGAGAATTGAAAAGAAGTATCAGAACAAAAAAGACCAGGCTTCTCAGATGAAAAAATCTGAAGAAACCATGGCAGTTTATCAGAAATACGGTGTCTCCCCGACGGGAAGCTGCAGTACACTGCTGATTCAGATGCCGATTCTGCTTGCGCTGTACCAGGTTATCTATCATATTCCGGGATATATCGGAAGTGTCCGCAATGTATTCCAGGGACTGACAACACAGATGATGGGTGTATCGGGATATTCTGATATCCTGACACAGTTTATCACAGATAACCGTGTTACCATGTACAGTAAAGTCAGTGAAACATTAACCGAAAATAACCTTCTGGACATGTTTTATGTGCTGAAACCGTCCCAGTGGACGAAGCTGGCCGACATCAGCGAGTTTTCCGGTATTGCGGATACTATTACAAAAACCGCTGCGGAGTCCAAACATATCAACATGTTCCTTGGATTTAATATCACACAGTCTCCGATGGATGTCATCCGCGAGGGTATGGCAAACGGATCTGCGCTTCTGATTATAGGAGCAATTCTGGTGCCGGTTCTGGCATGGTTTACCCAGTGGCTGAACTACAAGCTGATGCCGCAGGCACCATCTTCCAACAATGGTAATCAGACAGCAAACTCCATGGAAAATTCCATGAAGACCATGAACACGGTAATGCCTGTTTTCTCCGCATTTATGTGTTTATCATTTTCCATCGGTATTGGTATTTACTGGATTGCAGGTGCGCTTGTTCGAAGCGTACAGCAGATTGTGATCAACCGCCATATGTCCTCCATTGACATGGATGAGGTGATCCGCAAAAACCAGGAAAAAGCGGCAAAGAAGAGAGAAAAAGCCGGCCTTCCGCCGCAGAAAATCACACAGGCTGCAACGCAGAGTGTGCGTAATATTCAGGTACAGGAGAACGAAGAGCCGTCTGCTGAGGAAAAAGAGGCAGCAAGAAAGGCTTCGACTGAGTATTACAACAGCAATCAGGAATACCGCGCCGGAAGCATCGCTGCGAAAGCAAACATGGTAAAACAGTTTGATGAAAAGAACAGCAAAAAGAAAAAATAGGGGGTAAATCTTTATGGAGTTTATCGAAGTATCCGCAAAAACCGTGGACGACGCCATTACAAAAGCCTGCATTGAGCTTCAGGCTGCCAGCGATAAACTGGAGATCCAGGTCATCAGCGAAGGCAGTTCCGGATTCTTTGGAATCGGAAGTAAACCGGCTGTGATCCGTGCCGCTGTAAAAGCCGCACCGGAAAAAGAACCGGAAGCACCCCAGAAACCGGAGAAAAAAGAGGCAGCTCCTGCACCGGTAAAAGAGGCGCCGAAAAAAGAAGCTGTAAAGAAAGAAACCGAAAGAAAACCTGCTCCGCGTCAGGCAGAAACTGCAAGACGCTCCGAGCCAAGAGAAGAGCGTGAGGTTGTTCAGAGAACAGACGAGGAAATCGCCCAGATCAAGGCAACGGCACTTGAGTTCTTAAGCGGTGTATTCAAAGCCATGGAGCTCCCGGTTGAGATCCAGATGGAGTACAATGCCGAGAACGGTTCTCTGGAAGTTGATTTCGCCGGTGAGGATATGGGTATCCTGATCGGAAAACGCGGACAGACACTGGATTCCCTTCAGTATCTGACCAGCCTTGTGGTCAACAAAGAGCAGAAGGATTATGTTCGTGTCAAACTTGATACGGAGAACTACCGCAAACGCAGAAAAGAAACACTGGAAAACCTGGCAAGAAACATCGCTTACAAAGTGAAAAAGACCAGAAGACCGGTTTCTCTGGAGCCGATGAATCCTTACGAGAGAAGAATCATCCACTCTGCACTGCAGGGAAATAAATTTGTGGAGACCTACAGCGAGGGCAGCGAGCCATATCGCCACGTTGTTGTAGCGCCGAAACGATAAGAAAAGCATAAAAAACACGCAAAAAGACGGTACCTGTTGAAAATACGGGGTACCGTCTTTTGTGGTTTTCTGCTAAAATAGAAATGCTGACAAAAAGAGAGGTTTTAGAAAGGACTGGAAACAATGGCAGGGTTTCATTTGGATGATACGATTGCTGCGGTATCCACAGCGATGGCACCGGCGGGCATTGGTATTGTAAGAATCAGCGGAAACGATGCGTTCGAAGTGGCGGACCGCGTATTCCGGGCAAAAAAAGAAGGAAAAAAGCTTTCCGCGGTCAAATCCCATACGATTCATTATGGATGGATTACCGAAGGGGAGGAAGTGATTGATGAGGTCCTTGTCATGGTGATGAAAGGGCCGAAAACATATACGGGCGAGAATACCGTCGAGATCGACTGTCACGGCGGGGTGTTGGCGGTGAAAAAAGTGCTCGAGGCAGTCTTAAATGCCGGTGCGCGGGCGGCAGATCCGGGTGAGTTTACGAAACGGGCGTTTCTGAACGGAAGAATGGATCTGACGCAGGCCGAGGCGGTTATGGATGTCATCTCGGCAAAGAGTGCGTATGCCTTAAAAAGCTCCGAGAGCCAGCTGCGCGGAACGGTGAAAAAGGCGATCCGTGCGATCCGCGAGAAGCTGATTTATGAGATCGCGTTTATCGAGTCGGCGCTTGATGACCCGGAGCACATCAGTCTGGACGGATACCCGGAGCGGCTGGCCGTGGTTGTTGCGGAGCAGAAAAAGCAGGTTGAAAAGCTCCTGGCATCTGCGGATGAGGGTAAGATGATCCAGGAGGGCATCAAGACGGTTATTCTTGGAAAGCCGAATGCCGGAAAATCGTCGCTTTTGAATCTGCTGGCCGGCGAGGAAAAAGCGATTGTAACGGATATCGCCGGAACGACGCGAGATGTGCTCGAGGAAAATCTGGTGCTGAAGGGTATTTCCCTTCGGATTCTCGATACGGCGGGTATCCGCAAGACGGCGGACACGGTCGAGAAAATCGGCGTGGACCGTGCGCTCGAACACGCAAAAGATGCGGATCTGATCCTCTACGTGGTGGATGCGTCGGTGCCGCTCGATGAGAATGATGCGAAAATTATGGAGATTCTGAAAGGGCGCAAGGCGATTGTACTGCTGAATAAATCAGATCTGACCGCGGTGATCGAAAAAGAGGAGATGGAGCAGAAGACAGGCGCTCCGGTCATCAGCATTTCGGCACGGGAAGAGACGGGCATGGAAGAGCTGGAGGAGCAGATGAAAAAGATGTTTTTCCAGGGTGAAATTTCGTTCAACGATGAGGTTTACATCACGAATGCGCGCCATAAACAGGCACTTCTGGAGGCAAAAAAGAGTCTGGAGCTGACGGCAGGCAGTATCGAAATGGGCATGCCGGAGGACTTCTTCTCGATTGACCTCATGAATGCGTATGAGGAACTTGGCTCGATCATCGGTGAAGCGGTGGGAGAGGACCTTGTGAATGAGATTTTCAGCAAGTTCTGTACAGGCAAATAGTCACGAAACAGTTCGTAGAGTTTAGATAGAAAAGGACAGGAAAAATGGCAGTTTTAGAAGAAACAATTGATATTGCCGTCATCGGTGCGGGCCATGCGGGATGCGAGGCAGCACTTGCGGCAGCGCGGATGGGGCTGGAAACGGTTGTATTTACGGTAAGTGTCGACAGCATCGCGATGATGCCGTGCAACCCGAACATCGGAGGAACCTCGAAGGGACACCTCGTAAAAGAGATCGATGCGCTCGGCGGCGAGATGGGTAAAAATATTGATAAGACGTTTATTCAGTCGAAAATGCTGAATCAATCAAAGGGACCGGCGGTGCATTCACTGCGTGCGCAGGCAGACAAGCGGGCGTACAGCCAGTCGATGCGCGAGGTTCTTGAAAATACCGATCATCTGACGATCCGCCAGATGGAGATTGCGGAGCTGATCGTGGAAGACGGCGTTCTGACGGGCGTAAAAGCCGTTTCCGGTGCAATTTACCACTGCAAGGCTGCAGTGCTCTGTACCGGTGTTTACCTGAATGCGCGGTGCATTTACGGTGATGTGAGCACGTATACGGGACCGAACGGTCTGCAGGCGGCAACGCATCTGACGGATTCCCTGAAAGCAAACGGTGTGGAGATGGTGCGCTTTAAGACCGGAACACCGGCGCGTATCGACAAGCGGAGCATCGACTTCTCCAAGATGGAAGAGCAGTTCGGCGATGAGCGGGTTGTGCCGTTCTCTTTCTCGACCGATCCGGAGAGTGTACAGATCGATCAGGAATCCTGCTGGCTGACGTATACGAACGAGGAGACGCACAAAATCATCCGCGAAAATCTCAGCCGGTCGCCGCTCTATTCCGGCATGATCGAGGGAACTGGTCCGCGGTACTGTCCTTCGATTGAGGATAAAGTTGTAAAATTTGCCGATAAAAACCGCCACCAGGTGTTCCTGGAGCCAGAGGGAAGATATACAAACGAGATGTACGTCGGCGGCATGTCGAGTTCGCTGCCGGAGGATGTACAGATTGCGATGTATCACACCGTGCCGGGTCTGGAGCATGCAAAAATTGTGCGGAATGCGTATGCGATCGAGTACGACTGCATCAACCCGAGACAGCTTCTGCCGTCCCTGGAGTTCAAGGCGATCAAAAATCTGTTTTCCGGCGGCCAGTTTAACGGCAGTTCAGGATACGAGGAGGCTGCGGCACAGGGCCTGATCGCGGGCATCAATGCGGCGCTTTGCGTGCAGGGAAAAGAAGAGCTGGTGCTCGACCGTTCCGAGTCGTACATCGGTGTTCTGATCGATGACCTCGTAACGAAAGAGAACCATGAGCCTTACCGTATGATGACGAGCCGCGCGGAATACCGTCTGCTGCTCCGTCAGGACAACGCGGACCTGCGTCTGCGCAAATACGGCTACCGCGTGGGACTGATCAGCGAGGAGCAGTATGAGGCACTGAAAGTAAAAGAACAGCAGATTCAGGAAGAGATTGAGCGCGTGGAGAATACGTATGTGGGAACGAGCTCGAACATCAATGAGCTTCTGGAAGAGTATGGATCGACGCTGCTTTCCGGCGGAAGTTCGCTCGCAGAGCTGATCCGTCGGCCGGAGCTGAATTATAAGATGCTGGCGGAAGTAGATCCGAAAAGACCCAAACTGCCGGAGGATGTGCAGGAGCAGGTCAACATCAACATCAAGTACGACGGTTACATCAAGCGCCAGATGAAGCAGGTGGAGCAGTTTAAAAAGATGGAAGAGAAGAAAATTCCGGAAGACATCAATTACGACGAGATCCAGAGCCTGCGCATCGAGGCGAAACAGAAGCTGAACCTGTACCGCCCGATCAACATCGGCCAGGCATCCCGTATTTCGGGCGTTTCCCCGGCAGATATTTCGGTTCTGCTGGTGTATCTGGGACATAAATAAAGGACAGATATGCATGCCGGAATTACGTTCTTATGCAGCGAAGCAGCAAGTGTTTTCACGCTGCGTGAATCGTAACAAAAAGTGCAGCGGGCACTTGGAAGAATAGAGAAGAACGGAGAACAACGGAGAACAACATGAAAGAATACAATCTTGAAGGATTTGAGCGCGGCCTTTTTGAGCTTGGAATCACACTTTCCGAGGAGCAGAAAACACAGTTTCTGCAGTATTACGAGCTGCTGGTGGAGTGGAATTCGTTTATGAATCTGACGGCGATTACGGAGTTTGATCAGGTTATCACGAAACATTTCCTCGACAGCCTGTCGCTGGTGAAGGTCTGTGATGTGGCACAGGCGGGACGCATTCTCGATGTGGGAACGGGAGCCGGTTTTCCGGGAATCCCACTGAAAATCGCGTTTCCGGATGTGGAAGTTGTATTGCTGGACTCACTGAATAAGAGGGTGAAATTCCTGAATGAGGTGATCGGACAGCTTGGTCTTTCGAAGATCACGGCTATTCACGGAAGAGCCGAGGATTTCGCACGCCAGAAGGATTACCGGGAGCAGTTTGATCTCGTGGTATCGCGCGCAGTAGCAAATTTAAGCTCTCTTTCGGAATATTGTCTGCCGTATGTGAAGGTCGGAGGACGGTTTGTCTCGTATAAATCGGGCAAATTGAATGAGGAGCTTACTGCGGCCCAAAAAGCGATTCATGTGCTTGGCGGCGAGGCAAAAGAGCCGGTTTATTTCCAGCTTACGGGAACGGAGGACGAGAGATCGTTTGTCTGCATCAAGAAGGGGAAGGCAACGCCGAAAAAGTACCCGAGAAAAGCGGGAACACCGGCGAAGGAGCCGATTCAGTAAAAAAATCAAAGAAAATAAAAGAAGCGCTGCAAAGAACAGAAGAAAAAAGTTCTTTGCAGCGCTTTTTGACGTTCTGAAAACGTTTAGGATGCCATACAACAGCCCGGAATCAGAAATCCGACGTAGCTGATGAGAAACAGTACGAGCCAGATGGTTCCCGGCAGGAGTGTCAGATGGCAGGAGGCGCGTTTCCACTCACCGGGAAGCTTTGCAGTGAGTGAAGAATAGCCGTCATCGATCCAGAACATCAGCGGGACGAGTGCCGGCATCAGGTAGCGGCCCTGCGACTGGTAATCGCTGAAATACGTGTTGTACATGTCCATGAACAGCGTGATCAGGCAGGCGAGAAACAGCATCACAAAGAGGAGAAGCTGCGGCTTTTCACGGAGCCAGTGCGGGACCAGACTAAGGAACAGGAACAGCAGAAATCCGAACGCCATCAGGGCACCGTACAGCAGGTAGAGAACCATCGGAAGATGGACGGTCATGTAGGAGAACGAACCGATGAAACTGCTGACGGTTGAGAACAGCCAGTTGGAGGTACGGCCTTCGGGGGTCTGTAAATACGTCTGTTTGAAGCTCCAGCCTTTGGATGCCGGTGTCTGCCGGTTTTCCGGTTTGTATTCGTCGGCTGCGTACAGCGATGCGGATTCATTCGAGGTGCGCATGCCGAGCAGGTCACCGTCGTGGATGACGGCATTGCGGATAAAGAACCAGCCGCCGATCAGGAAGGCAATGGCAAAAACAGTCAGTGCTTTGATGAAAATCTTCTTTGCCGGTTTCCTGAAATGTATCATCAGCGCGAAGAACAGCAGAATACTGACGAGCAGGTACGCGTAGGCGTTGTAGTACGACAGCGCGCAGAGTCCGCAGCCTGCTCCAAGGCCGATGCAGTCTTTCTTGCAGAATGCGCTTTTCATGCCGCGGATCCAGAAGTAGATGATCAGCGCGACCGTGAAAACGGCGAACGAATCGTTGTTCACATAGCAGGAGAGGAACACAAACTGCGGCAGGAAGCCGACGAAAATGCCGCCAAGCAGTGCCGATTCGCGCCGTTCAAAGAGCTCTTCGCCGATCAGAAAAACAACGATCAGTGTGCCGGTGCCGGAAAGAACGCTGGTGAGGCGGGCGGCAGTTAAAAGAGCCGCTGCACTTTTCGTAAACAGCGATGTAATGGCCATAAACACGGAGCTGATGATCGCAGTCAGATACGGATACAGCGCGTAGGAAAAGCCCCACAGCGGATGGCGCACCGCTTCCTCCATGCCGTTCGGCAGTGCGTGGTGTGAGACGATGTATTCCGGAATCAGCATCCGCATCGCTTCATCGGGAGCGTGTTCGGTTTTCAGGAAAATGGAAGTGCCGAAGCAGATGCAGAAAAAGCCGAAAATCAGCATATACTTGGCCCAGTAGTAGTCTTTTTTATTCATAAAGTCTCCTAAAATCTCCAGTCCCGGACAGGAAAAGTCCGGCGTAATGTTTCGCGGCGGAGTAAAAATAGAAAAGCGTCCGTCAGCGGATACGTTATAGTATACATGATTCTTATCGTAAAAGAAATTGATTTTTCGTCAAAAACAGAAGAAACGATCATTTGGCTTCACCGTTTTTTCACAAATTTTCCAGCAAATTATCACATTTTCAGAATAAGATAAAGTGTCTTTAGAAAATGAGAGCATCTCCGGCTCTTTTGCCAGAAAGGCCAGGCCGGAACTGCTTTAAGAAACAAGGAGGAAGGAACATTGATAGAGGTTAAAAACCTGGTGAAACGCTATGGCGACCACGTAGCTGTCAACAACCTGAGTTTTACCGTAGAAGAAGGCCAGATCTATGGTTTCCTTGGCCCGAACGGCGCCGGAAAATCAACGACCATGAACATCATCACCGGCTATCTGGCATCTACGGAAGGTGAAGTACTGATCAACGGGCACAACATCCTGGAGGAGCCGGAGGAGGCAAAAAAATGCATCGGCTATCTGCCGGAGCTGCCGCCGGTCTACACGGATATGACCGTTCTGGAATATCTGAAATTTGTGGCAGAATTAAAGAAAATTCCAAAGGATCAGAGAAAGAAACAGATTCTTGAGGTCATGAATCTGGTGAAGATCACCGATATGCAGAACCGTCTGATCAAGAACCTGTCGAAAGGATACCGACAGAGGGTCGGACTGGCACAGGCAGTGCTCGGTTATCCGCCGATCATCATCCTCGATGAGCCGACGGTAGGCCTGGATCCGAAGCAGATCATTGAGATCCGCGATCTGATCAAATCACTGGGTAAAAAACATACCGTTATCTTAAGTTCCCATATCCTTTCAGAGGTCAGCGCCGTCTGCGATTACGTCATGATTATCGCAAAGGGACAGCTCGTTGCGAGCGATACCCCGGAAAACTTAAGTAAGCTGATGCTTGGATCAAACACGGTTACATGTACTGTTCACGGAACGAGAAAGCAGCTGGTTCCGGCGCTTAATGCGCTCGATGCAAAAGAGATCCAGTATGAAAATACACCGAATGAGGAGCAGATTAAGGTAAAAATTACCACGGAAAAGGACAAGGATATCCGCGAGGAACTGTTTTACGCACTGGCAAAGGCCAACTGCCCGATCCTCGAGATGACATCCTCCTCCATGTCACTGGAAGATGTCTTCCTTGAACTGACCGATGATTCCGGAAAAGCCGCGAGAAAGCTGAAAAAAGCAGAGAAAGAGCAGCAGAAACGGGAAGAGCGCGAGGCGGAGACAGCGGAAAACGCTGCCGGAGAGGTGCCTGAAAAGGAAAATACAGACACAGCAGAAACAGCTGCTGAAACAAAACAGGAGGAGGGAGACGCACAATGACGGCGATTTATAAAAAAGAGTTAAAAAGCTATCTGACGAGTATGGTCGGATATCTGTTTATGGCGTTTACTCTGGCGCTGTTCGGCCTGTATTTTACGGCCATCAACCTGCAGCAGGGTTACCCGGAGATCGGATACGCGCTGCAGAATTCCGCATTTATTCTGCTGATCGCAGTACCGGTTCTGACGATGCGGGTCCTGTCGGAGGAGCAGAAAAATAAGACGGATCAGTTACTTTTAACCGCACCGGTGAAGATTTCCGATATTATCCTTGGAAAATATCTGGCGCTTCTTACGATCTACGTGATTCCGGTGCTGATTATGTGCCTGTATCCGCTGCTTCTTGGAACCCACGGAACGGTTTCCTACGCTGTATCCTACACCTCGATCCTTGGCTATTTCCTGCTGGGAGCAGCCTATATTTCGGTCGGTGTGTTCGTTTCTTCCATCACGGAGAGTCAGGTCATTGCAGCCGTTGTGGGCTTTGTGATTCTGTTCCTGTGCTACGTGGAGAGCGGTATTGCAAATTTCTTCCCGGAGGGAGCCGGAAGCTCCTTCTTTGCGTTCTTTATCATCATCGCGCTGGTATGCCTCTGGATCGGCAGTATGATTAAAAACCCGATCATTACCGGTGTGATTGCCGTGATCGGCGAGGGTGCGCTGACGGCAGTTTATTTCACGAAATCCACCCTTCTCGAGGGAAAAATCCAGGATCTGCTCGGCGTATTCAATATGGCAGGCCATATGGATAATTTTGTGAACGGTATTCTGGACATCGGCGGTGTTGTTTACTACCTGTCCGTCATTGCAATCTGCACTTTCCTTGCAATGCAGTCCCTGCAGAAGAAACGCTGGAATTAGGAGGTGGAGACGATGAGCAGCGAAAAGAAAGAAAAGAAACAGCATAAAGTGAATTTCAACATCAAGGAAAAGCTGAAAAAGACGTTCTCCAAAGAACATCTGAAGGAAGTGTTTACCGGCGAGGAGCAGAAGAAACACCTGAAACAGGGCTCCTATTCTTCGATTATGACGGTGATCGTTCTGGCCGTGATTGTGGTTATTAACCTGATTGTGGCGCAGATTCCGACAAGCAAAACACAGATTGACCTGAGTACCCAGAAAATGTACTCCATTACGGATGATACAAAAACCGCATTAAAGGATCTGGATCAGGACGTTACCCTGTACTATATCGTACAGAAGGGCAGTGAAAACGATACGATTCAGAAACTGCTTCAGCACTACGAGGATCTGTCCGATCACATTAAAGTAGAGCAGAAAGACCCGGATCTGTATCCGAAATTTACGAGCCAGTATACGGATCAGACGGTAGCCGCAAACAGCGTCATTGTCGTGTGCGGCGATAAGAGCAAGGTGGTAAACAACAGTGATATGTGGGAGACTTCCACGAACTATCAGACGTACCAGACACAGACGACAGGCTTTGACGGCGAGGGTCAGATTACCAGCGCCATCACCTACGTAACGAGTGACAATAACCCGAAAGTTTACTGGATCACCGGCCACAATGAGCCTTCTGAGAGTGATCTTTCTTCCAACTTCAGCGATGCCATCAGCAAAAACAACGTGGAAATCAGCGAGCTGTCCCTGATGACAGACGATATCCCGGAGGATGCCAAGGAGCTTGTGATTATGTCCCCGACCGTTGACTATTCAGAGGATGAGGCAAATAAAGTCATCAGCTATCTGGAAAACGGCGGAAAACTGCTGATATTTACGAGCTATACCGGAACGGATATGCCAAATCTGGATTCCATTCTGGAGAATTATGGCGTGAAACGCTCCAGCGGAATTGTTGTGGAGACCGATTCCCAGCATTATTATCCGCAGATGCCGTATTACCTGCTGCCGAATATCGGAAGTGATGACATTACCACCGAGGTAAAGAGCAACTACATTCTGATGCCGGTTGCACAGGCGATTCAGCCGATGGATTCTTACCGTGATACCATTACGATCAAGAGCCTGCTGACGACAACTGAGGACGCTTACATTGAGAACGACCCGGAGAACAGTACCTGGTCGAAGAGTGCGGACAGCGAGACGGGAGCATTTGACCTTGGCGTTTCCATCACGGAGACCGTGGACGATAAAGAGACCCAGATCATTTATTTCTCCAGCGCATCCATGCTGAGCAGCCAGATTGACCAGGCAATCAGCGGTGCGAACTCGAAGCTGGCAGCGACTGCACTGACATCCATGTGTGATGTGGAGCAGACCGTTGTTATTCCAAGCAAGAGCACAAGCTACACAAACCTGGTATTTACACAGGGAGCAGTTAACACCTGGTCTATTATTACCATTGCGGGAATTCCGCTGGTACTTGTTGTGATTGGAGTGATGATCTGGATGAAGAGGAGAAAACAGTGATGAAGAAAAAAGGAAAGATGGCGGCCTGCCTGATCCTTTTGGTACTGCTTCTTGCCGTACTGGCGGTGATGACGAAGAAAAACAGCACCGCTGATACGGACAGCAGCAGTTCGGATTCCAGTGCAGACAGCGAAAAGGTAGTTGATATTTCAAAGGATGATGTGACGGCGCTTTCGTTTCAGATTAATGGGGAGACGGCGTCCTTTACGAAAACCACGGGGGATGACGATACGGATACCTGGACGTACGACCAGGAGGACGGATTTCCGCTGGATGAAAGCAAGGTAACGAGCGTTTTAAGCTCTATCAGCAGCATGGCCGCAGAAAGAGTCATTGAAGGCGATGAAATCGATTCTATGGCCGATTTTGGGCTCGAGACGCCGTCCGAGGAGGTTACCGTGACCGCAGGCGGCGAGACAACGACGATTCATGTCGGCGATAAGAACGGATCGAGCAAATATTATGTTTATCTGAATGACGATACGAGCAGGGTTTACATGGTGAGTACACCGCTTGGAACGATGTTTCCATCCGATATCATGGAGTGGGCGACCAGTGAGTCGATGCCGTCCGTGACTGCGGATCATATTACGAAAATCCAGGTGGAGGGCGAGAACGGCTATACGCTGACGAAAGAAGTAAGCGCCGCTGACTCGGCACTCCAGACGGATGAATGGCAGGTTGTGGATGCGGATGGAGCAGCACATGGCGGTGATGCGGATTCGATCAGCACCATGACGAGTGCGGTGGCGTCTCTCAGTTTTGGAGATCTCGTTACGTACAACGCATCGGATCTTGCCGCGTACGGACTGGATCAGCCGAAGACGACGATCCGCGTACATTACACGGAGGAGCAGGAAGTTGAGGCTGACGATACAACAACGGCAGATACTTCTTCAGACTCCACGACAGATTCAGCTTCGAGTGACAGTACGTCATCGAGCTCTTCTTCCGAAACGACAACCGTTACCGTGGAGAAAGACCTGGTGCTGTATGTCGGCAATGCAAATGAGGACGGCGGTTCCTATTACGTGATGCTGGACGGCTCAAACGAAGTACATCTGATGACGGCTTCCAACATTGATGCGTTCACGGAAAAGACGGTTTCTGATTTCTGGAATATGTATGTCGGCATGGAAAATGTGGCAGATCTGACGAGTCTTGACATTACGTACAACGGAGAGACGAAGACGTACGTACGCCACGTAGAAGAAGTAAAGAGCGACGATGACGACTCCACGACACAGGAGATCAGCTACACCTGTGGCGATGAAACGATTGATAAATCGACCTTTACGACCTTCTATTCATCCTTGATCGGCCTGAAGGCGCAGACAAAGGATACAGGCCTTGCACAGGCGCAGGATGCCGAGTTTACAGCAGTATTCCATATGACGGACGGGGACCTTACGTTTGCTTACAGCCCGTATGATTCGAGCTTCTATTACACCGTAGATGACGATGGAATTCCGTCGCTGGTGAATAAAAATAACGTGAAGACGATGCTGGAAAATTACGAGACACTGCTTGCGGCAAAGACGGAGGATGACAGTTCTTCTGACAGCGCTTCGGATTCGGCGGAATAAGGATTCGGTGAAAGCTGATTAAAATTGAAAACGGAGGATTTACTGAGAGAAAAACAGTAAATCCTCCGTTTTTTGTATGCGTGAATATAGACAAAAAAGAGCCGGAAAATCTGTGAAAAAACATAGATTGTATTGCAAAAATGGAAAGAAGTATAATGGGGATATAAAAAGATTATGGACGGGGGTGAGCAGATGAAAATCGTTTGTTTTGCATTATTGTGTATTCTTTTGAGCGGCTGTGGGAATGCGAAAACGGCAGCAGAAGAGCCAAAAATGCGGTTTGAAAATCTGGATCCGGCAAAGGTGAATATGCAGTACGGAGGGCAGAAGGAGTGGGATCGGTTTTATAACAGTTTTTATGAGCAGAAAGAGGGAAGCGACCTCATTGTTCTGGGAACGGTGGAAGATTATACGTGTTTTGCAGGGGGAATCGAGATTGCAACCGATATTTCGCTGCGGGTGGATGAGGTCCTGAAAGGGGATCTGGAACCGGGAGAGAATATTACTGTTCGAAAGCTGGGCGGAGCGGTTACGGTGGAAGAGTACCTGCGGTCCATGGAAGATGCGGGCATTATGTACTGGAATGCGGAGGAGTTAAAGGCAAAGTATCCGGAGGAGGAACGCCGGGAGAACTATATCCAGATCAGCTTCTGCGACCTTGATCCGGTGATCGGGCAGAAATCGTTGTATTTTCTGGGGAAAGCTGCGGAAGGAGACGTTTATTACCGGCTTTGCGACGGGTTTGGACAGTATGTAGAGACTTCATCGGGAGAATACGTAAACGCGTATGAGATTGCCAGTGAGAAAAGAGATGCGGATGAGCCGATGATGCTTGCATTGGGAGAAACGGTGGAATTTGCCCCGGATGCAGCGCCGGAGGAGAGAATCAATATTTATACGCTGGAAGAGATAAAAGAAGGAATGGAAACGTATACAGCGCCGCCGACGGATTATCCGGGAGCAGAGGAAGAGCCGGAGTGAAGAGAATGCGTTAAAAACTGGCTGTAAGCCGGGTTAAAAACGAAAAAACGGAGGATTTACTGACGTTAAAAAATCAGTAAATCCTCCATTTTTTTGCCTGTTTTTTTGAATTGCAGTCGGGAGCAGAAGGGGGGGTTACTGCACCGGTGCGAAAAAGATCTGGATCTGCTCTAAGAGGGCCTGAGGGGCCTCCATCTGCGGCATGTGTTTGGTCTTTGGCAGGATCTGGGTTTCGATGGAGGTGTTGAGTGCCGTGTACAGCGCAAAGGTTTCTGCGATGCCAGGCTCTTCTTCGCCGCCGACCAGGAAGATGCTGTTGTCGATGTGTTTTAAGGCGTGGCCGATGTTGAGGTTCACGTAATTGCCCGCCAGGCTTGCGAAAAGGTACTTTCCGGCGCTGTTCTGGAGGTGTGCGGACTCGTAGAAAGCGTCTACGTCCTCCGGGGAGCGGTGGAATGGATTGTGGTAATAGCTCTCAGTGAATAAAAGCTCGATGTTGGAGCGGCCGGTGAGCGTATGGTACAGCAGCGTTCCGATGAGCGGGAGCTCGATCATGCGTTTCAGGAAGCGGCTGCGTTTATCCGGGATTTTATTGAGCTTCGCGAGATCGGTCGGGTTGATCATCATGATTCTGCCGAAGCAATCCGGGGCCGTATTGCAGGCGGTTACGACGAAAGAGCCGGATAAACCGGATGCAATCACGTCTGTTGGACATCCAATGACCTGTTTGATGAAGGTGACGATGAGCTGTACGTATAAAAAGTTCGTGTACGTGATCGCCGGCTTGTCGGAACGGCCGCAGCCGAGGAGATCGAGCGTGTAAACGGTGTGATCTTTCGCGAGAGCGTCCTCAATATACTGCCATTCGCGGCCGCTGGAGGCGCAATTCAGGTCGTGGAGCAGGAGCATCGGGGTTCCGGTGCCTTTTTTTGTGTAAAAAATATCGCCGAACTGCCAGGAAAAGGTCTCTTTTTCGGCCGATGCGAGCAGGTTTTTCCGTACGGCGGCGGTATCAAGCGTCTTATTCAGAAAGTAAATCGCTGCGCCGGACATCGTGGTGAGGACACTTAATGTGACCAGTTTTTTGCTGTGTTTCATATGATAAAACTCCTTTCAGGGGTCTCCCGGAGGGGAGGAATCGGTTCGAAACGTTGTGTTGAGCTTATTATAAGCGAAAAAAGGGAAAGATACAATGCAAAAATTAAAGGAAAAAGGAGAAAAAGAGACGAAAATAAGGCGCAATTCGGCGAAAAGTGTAGACAATTCCGGACGTGCTACGTTATGTCAACTAATTGTGAAAGGTATATTTAAACGGTTTACATAACTGCAAAAACAGAGAAAAAAATCATGCAATAATACACATAAAAGCATGAAAACGGCACTACGGGATAAAATCCTTCCAGATTGGCAAAAATCCATGAAAAAGTGGCCTTGAAACGCGTTTAGTAAATGTTTTGGAAAATCCGGAAAAACGAATGTAAAAGTTCAATTTATACGAAAATATAAAAATGTAATTAAATAATTTAATAAAAGAGCGAAAACAAAGATAGAAAAACACGTGAAACATGCGAAAATACAGGAAAAATGTAAAAAATACGGAAAAATCCAAAATGGGATAGAGAATACGATTGTTTTAAAAATTGGAGAGACTAAAAACGAGAGTGACTTTCGGGAAGAGAAAAAGCAAATCGCTTCTCACTGACCGCTGAAGACCGGAAATCGTGAAAAACGATGTTTCACGTGAAACATTTTGAGGGGTGTGAAACGTGAAAAAACGAGCCTGGAAGAGTGACATAAGTAGAAACGAAAAAATGGAGGAAAAACTGAAAAATGGCGAAAAGAGGGCAAGAAACAGCGGAATAGACAAAAAATAGAAAAAAAGATAAAAATGAGCTGAGAAAAGGAAAAAAACGGCTGAAAAGAGGCAAATGCAGTAAGGGATGGACGAAAAAGCAAAAAAAAACAGGCGAGAGAAGCAGCGAAAGGGGAGAAGGAGCTGAAGAATGGCAGTAAGAGGTGAAAAAAGCAGAAAAAAAGAATAAAAAGCGTTGAGAATTGGGAAAAACGTAAAATTGCACGCAAAAAAAGAGAGAAAGGTAAGCCAGGAAGATGGAGAGGGAGTGAAGCATGTCTAAGAGAGAAAAAAACGTTAAAACTATAAAAAAGCAGAAAATATGCTGCCTGGTCTGAAAAATGGGAAAAATCAATAAAAAATGGTATGAAAAGAGCAGAAAATGAAAAAACAGGATGTTTCACGGATTATCTCTCTTACTAATGGAAGATGGTAGATAGAAAAACGATAAATTTGAAAAGAAAATGAAAAAATGTAACGGGAAATAGAATAGAAAGCAATAAAAGAGTACTTTTTATGCAAAAAAGAGGCGTTTAAGGGCTTTTAGAATGTCCCAAACACCACTTTTTGCAATGAACAATCAGAATAGCAGCATTTCCTTAAAAAAGAGCGCTCATACCATCCAGATGATACCTTTCCAGTACATCTTTCACCCCGGAAACGACTTCGTCCCGGCTGTAATCATGATCTTCCAGAAATTCGTTATCCATCTGATTTAAATGTGAATAGAAGAGCAGTGCCACTTTCAATGCCTCCATATCTTTAGGATTCTGTGTAAAATCATACAATTGGTTTTCTGCATCATCAATGAAGCCCAGATCAGCCAGATCCGTCAGCATATATAACATTTTTTCAGCATTTTCTGATTCAAAAACAACCGATACAGGATCATCGTCCTTAAGCTCAAGGTTAAAAACCAGCTTCAAAACCGTTCGAACCATTTCTTTAATCAAACGCAGCAGATAATCATCCTCAAACATGGCGAAAACCTCCTTACTTCTATTTTATATGAATTTACCAGAAAAGCAGCAGCTTCTTGGATAGACATATTGTACCATGGAAAAAACAGTTCGGGAAGCGTTAAGATGTCGAGAAAATCAAAATGTTTCACGTGAAACATCACCAAAAATCTCCAATTTTCACGTGTTTCACGCCACCCAATCATGCAAAAATGCAGAAAATGTTTCACGTGAAACATTTCCAGTAGTAAAATCCGGCGTAGTATGATAAAATATCTTTGTCCCAATTTGGGGCAATTTTGAGATGGAATCTGAAGAAATTCTCAGATAGACTGGCATAGAAAAGAAGATTTTTCCTATCTATATGCCAAAACACCTGCCGCATGAATTATTTTTTTGAAAGAAGTGCCGGCAGGTCATTCCCTGTAAAAGGGAAAAACTGCAAATGGAAAACAAAAAGATGAAAGGAGGCAATACATATTTTGGGAAGAACAATTGCAATTGCCAACCAGAAAGGCGGCGTAGGTAAATCCACCACCGCAATTAACCTTTCTTCCTGCCTGGGAGAAATGGGACAAAAAGTTCTGACCATTGATATGGACCCGCAGGGAAATACCACCAGCGGAATGGGAGTAGAGAAAAATGAAGTGGAAAATACCATCTATGAGCTGCTTCTTGGAGAGTCAAAACTGGAGGATTGTATCATCCCTCTGAAATTTGACAATCTTTCCCTCATCCCTTCCAATGTCAATCTGGCCGGAGCGGAGATCGAGCTGATTGGGGTGGAAGACAAAGAATTCATCCTGAAAAACGCAATTGATCAGGTCCGCGATCAGTACGACTTCATTATTATTGACTGTCCGCCATCCTTAAATATGCTGACAATCAACGCGATGACCACCGCAGACACCGTTCTGGTGCCGATTCAGTGTGAATATTACGCACTGGAGGGCTTATCCCAGCTTATGCACACGATTGAGCTGGTGCAGGAGCGTCTGAATCCGGAACTGGAGATGGAAGGCGTTGTCTTTACCATGTACGATGCGAGAACGAATCTTTCGCTGCAGGTAGTAGAAAACGTAAAAGACAGCCTGGATCAGAATATCTACAAAACCATTATTCCGAGAAATGTCCGCCTTGCGGAGGCACCGAGCTACGGTATGCCGATCAACTATTACGACAAGCGGTCCACCGGTGCAGAGAGCTACCGTCTCCTGGCAGACGAAGTGATTCACAGGGGGGATGAAGAGTAATGGCAGCGAGAAGAGGAGGCTTAGGCAAGGGCCTGGATTCCCTGATTTCACCGGGACATTCGGCCAAAGCAGAAGCAAAAGAGAAACCGGCAAAACCGGAGGTCAAAGTAGTCGAAAAGGTTGTTGAAAAAGTTGTCGAAAAACCAGTCGAGATGAAACTGAAGATCTCCGAAATTGAACCGAACCGCGAACAGCCGCGAAAATCCTTTGACGAGGACGGCCTGATCGAACTTTCGGAATCCATCAAACAGTTCGGAGTTCTGCAGCCGATTCTGGTGCAGAAAAAAGATGATTATTATGAGATCATCGCAGGAGAACGGAGATGGAGGGCTGCAAAGCTTGCCGGAATCAAAGAAGTACCGGTCATCATCAAAGATTTTACCGAGCAGGAAGTTGTCGAGATTTCCCTGATTGAAAATATCCAGAGAGAATCCCTGAATCCAATTGAGGAGGCACACGCATACAAACGCCTGATGGAAGAGTTCCATCTCCGCCAGGATGAAATCGCAGAGCGCGTTTCCAAGAGCAGAACGGCGGTTACAAACTCGATGCGTCTCCTGAAACTGGACGACAGGGTACAGCAGATGGTTGTCGATGAAATGCTGACAACCGGTCATGTGCGTACGTTGCTGGCGCTGGAGAATAAAGAGCTCCAGTACAATACGGCAATGAAAATCTTCGATGAAAAGCTCAGTGTCCGTGAGACTGAGCGCCTGGTCAAAGAGATCCTGAATCCGAAGGTGAAGAAAGAAAAGAAAGTCAATCTGGAAGAGGAAGCCATCTACGAAGGTCTGGAAGAGAAAATTAAGAGCATCATTGGTACGAAGGTTTCCATTCACCGCGGGGCAAAACACAAAGGAAAGATCGAGATCGAGTATTATTCCCAGGAAGAGCTCGAGAGAATCATGGATCTGTTTGAATCAATACAGTAAGAGGTAGAATAATGAGCGATTTATTTAATAAGGTAGGAATTGACCTTGGCGTTGTTGTACTTCTTCTGATTGTACTGATTATCGTGATGATGATTATGACGGTCAGCATGTCGCTGCGTCTGAGCAGACTGAACCAGAAGTACAGAAGCTTTATGAAGGGAAAAGACGCCCAGTCACTCGAAAAGCTGTTTCATCAGCGGTTCAAGGAAATTGACAAACTGAACAAGCAGAATGAGCTGACGAAAAAGAATCTTGCGGATCTGAAAAAGATCCAGGGCATGACGCTGAACAAATACGGAATCGTAAAATATGATGCGTTTGACGATGTGGGCGGAAAGATGAGTTTTGCGCTGGCAATGCTCGACAAAGAAAACACAGGTTTTATCCTGAATGCAATCCACAGCCGTGACAACTGCTTTTTATATCTGAAAGAGATCGTAAAAGGCGAGTCCTATATCATGCTGAGCGCCGAGGAAATCGACGCGCTGCGCCAGGCAATTACGATGAATTCGATCGATCTGATGTAGGGCAAAAGTTCACTCGTGCATTCGTGGAGGCAGATTTCATGCTTGCATGAAAATCTGTCTCTATGAATGCACGAAGGGAGCGCCAGGGTATGAGCAAAAAGAGCTGCGAAGCAGCGGAGAGCGCTGAAAGCGCGGTTTTGCGAATGGCGCGGGTGAACTGTAAACAGCATGAAAGAACGCTTGAAAAAATGCATATACTGTTATATGATGGTACTGGAACGCGCCAAACCCGCATAAATGCTGGAAAAACGGCAGCGGTTCCGGGCTGGAAAGAACAAAAAGAATCCCGCCAAAATGAGGGGATAAGATCTACTAGGAGGAAATTATGTTAGACATTAAGTTTTTAAGAGAAAACCCGGAAGTTGTAAAACAGAATATCCGAAATAAATTCCAGGATCAGAAACTGGAGCTGGTTGATAAAGTCATCGAGCTGGACAAAGAAAACCGTGACATCAAACAGGAAGTAGAAGCACTTCGTGCAAAAAGAAACAAAATCTCCAAACAGATCGGCGCACTGATGGGCCAGGGCAAGAGAGAAGAGGCTGAGGAAGTAAAGAAACAGGTAGCTGTTGACGGTTCCCGCATCGAGGCTCTTTCTGCAAGAGAAAAAGAAGTAGAAGAAGAAATCAAAAAGATCATGATGGTGATCCCGAACATCATCGATCCTTCCGTACCGATCGGAAAAGATGACAGCGAGAACGTAGAAGCAGAGCGCTTCGGCGAGCCGGTTGTACCGGATTTTGAAATCCCGTATCACACCGACATTATGGAGTCCTTCGACGGAATCGATCTGGACGCAGCAAGAGAAGTTGCCGGAAACGGATTCTATTATCTGATGGGCGACATCGCACGCCTCCACTCTGCCATCCTTTCTTATGCAAGAGACTTCATGATCGACCGCGGATTTACCTACTGTGTACCGCCGTTCATGATCCACGGCAACGTTGTAAACGGTGTTATGAGCTTCGCTGAGATGGAGTCCATGATGTACAAAATCGAGGGCGAGGATCTGTACCTGATCGGAACCAGCGAGCACTCCATGATCGGTAAATTCATCGACAGCATCATCCCGGAGGAGAAACTGCCTCTGACCCTGACCAGCTACTCTCCGTGCTTCCGTAAAGAAAAAGGAGCACACGGCATCGAGGAGCGTGGTGTTTATCGTATCCATCAGTTCGAGAAACAGGAGATGGTTGTTGTCTGCAAACCGGAAGACAGCATGATGTGGTATGACAAACTGTGGAAGAACACCGTAGACCTGTTCCGTTCCATGGATATCCCGGTTCGTACTCTGGAGTGCTGCTCCGGTGACCTGGCTGACCTGAAAGTAAAATCGGTCGATGTTGAGGCATGGTCTCCGCGTCAGAAGAAATACTTCGAGGTAGGAAGCTGCTCCAACCTTGGTGATGCACAGGCAAGACGTCTGAAAATCCGTGTCAACGGCGAGGACGG
>NZ_JBNMHD010000038.1:0-33458 GCF_050872605.1 Fusicatenibacter sp. | reverse complement strand
CTTTATCTAAGAAAAAAATACAATATTAACATGAATATCATGAATATAATATTGGAGGCTGTGAATATTCCCAAATACTTCCCTCTCAGATTCCTGTTTTCTTTTGCAATATATTTGAAACTTATCAGGCTTGCCATGGATGCAATCAGAGTGCCGAGACCTCCAATATTGGTTCCGACAATTAAAGCCCGGTAATTATCTGTAAAGCCGGATAAAAGAAGCGCAGCGGGAACATTGCTCATAATCTGACTGGCAAGAACAGCAGTAAGTGTTTCCCTTCCTGCCATGATTCTTTCCAGAAAACTGCTGAATTGCGGAATCCTTCCAAGGTTGCCGATAAAAATAAATAATGCGATAAAGGTGGCAAGCAGGGAGTAATCCACCCTGCTTATATTTTCCCTGTTTCTTAGCAGCATATATATAAGAACCAATACAAGAGGAATCTGGTATGGAATGATACGTGCAACAGTGAGCAGGCAGATTGTAAATAAGATCAGGTAAGCGGCCAGGTATTCCATGTTAAGTTCTTTTCTGTCAGAGAATCCCAAAAGAGTTTTATTTTTTTCGGAACCGCATACGTGAGGTGCTTTGGCAGCGGCTACCTGTATCCATATCAGAAGAAGGATAAGTGCTGTGGCGGAATAGGGAAGCATCAGGGTTATTAATTCTGCCGCGGACATCCCTGCTCTGGCATATAGATAAAGGTTCTGCGGATTTCCGATTGGTGTGAGCATGCTTCCGAGATTAGCAGCGATTGTCTGCATGGCTACTATTTTAAGAAGCCAGTAATTGCCCAGTTCCTTTGGCAGTTTATGCACAATGATCAGTGCAAGAGGAACAAAAGTAATCAATGCCACATCATTGGTGATCACCATTGACAGGAAGAAACATAAGAGTACCAACAGCCTGATCACACCCACAGTTCTCGATGTTCCCATCAGCAATTTTTTGGCAAGTATATCAAAAACACCAACAGCCTTCAAACCAGCTACAATTGCCATCAAACAGAAGAGGAGCCCGAGAGTCCTGAAATCGATATAAGTAAAATAAGCCTTATCCGGTCTGACCCAGAACATAGAAAGAAGCGCCAGGACCACTGCAATTGACAAAACGGTTTCTTTCCTGAAAAAAACATATAATTTTTGTAACATAATATTTCCTTTCCGGTCTGATACGACCGCGTATAAGTATATCACAGAAACATCCAGAAAAAAAGAATATCATTTTGTATTGTGGATTGTGTTTGCGATTACCGCCTCATTCCTGTATAATAAAAATGTTATCAATGGCGACATCATTTCAAAAGTTCAGAATATGAAAGGAAAACGTTTTGGAAGAACTATACAGAAAATATCAGGGAAAACAATAAAAGATGACTATGGGAAAAATTCCAAGGAATTTATAGATTTTGCAAATGACATGAAAAAGAGCATGAAAATTAATGCCGCAAAATATGGATTAAGGCTTATTACCTTTGAGACGGGGCATTACGATATGTGCGGATATTTTAAGGACAACGAAACAAAAAAAGTATGCATATTTTTCATTCCATGAATGCAGGAACCACCCCATAGATTTCGACATGATGAACTCTAAGGGATTTCTTGTCCGTTCTGCAAAAGGATTGAAGGGATTTTTCCAATTTTCTCTATTTTTTTCATAATGATCACCACTTTACAACTTTTTCATAAAAAAATATCGTACAGGGCTTTCTGATGTATAATGAATTTAACCCAAAACATTACAAAGGAAAGTGACCCTGTACGACAAAAACATTATACAACGAAAAGACTCTGACTGGTAAACTTCACAAATATTTTTTGATTTATTTTGAAACTTTTTCTGTTCCGACAGCATATACCTTATTTCTGCTGATATTATCCATACTGACCTTAGAATCTGCACATTCCATCCGGTTTCTGTATCAACATTTTTTATCCGAAATAACGGAGAAATCACTGAATATATTTTATTATGTATGTTCCTATAATATTGGATATGGATGTTCATGTAATGCAGTTAAATGATTAAAGTGAAGAAAGATTTTAGCACTGCATTTTAAAGATATTAGAAGATTAATTAAGTTGGGAAATTTGTTTGAGCAGTAGTCTGCACCTCCTAAACTGACTACGATTTGACTACTACAGACGGAAGTGATTTGCTTCATTTTGCATTTTTTTGTAAAAAATGTAGTAAATAAGAAGAAAACTACGATACCATGAAATGCTGATAAAACCTTGCAAAATACGGCATTTCACGGCAATTTGAGAGGAGAAAAAACAATGATTCAAGTACTTTTCGTATGCCACGGCAATATTTGCCGTTCGACTCTTGCTGAGAGCGTTTTCACACACAAAGTAAATTCCCTCGGCCTTGCCCACAATTTTGAAATCGACAGCTTCGCCACCAGCCGCGAGGAGATCGGCAATCCGCCGCATTATGGTACGGTGAATAAGCTGCGAGAGGAGCACATTCCGCTCGTGCCGCATCACGCGAAGCAGATTACATGGAAGGATTACGAGCGCGCCGACTACATCATCGGCATGGATACCGCGAATATCTGCAATCTGAACCGGATGCTGAAGAATGATCCGGATGGAAAGGTTTACAAATTTCTTTCCTTCGCCGGTTCCGGCCGCGATATTGCGGATCCGTGGTATACGGGAGATTTTGAGACGACGTACCGCGATGTCGTGGAGGGATGCAACGGCTTTCTGGCGTATCTGCGTCGGGAAGGAAAAATCTGAAAAACAAAAAGCGCCGAAAACAAGGCCAGTGCCCATTTGCAGAGAATGCGGCACTGGCCTTTTACTATAAGAAAATCCTATAGCCACTCCAAAAAATTAGCAATTAGACGTAATCAGACAGATATGGTATGATAACTGCATAGAAAACATAGCGAAATAATAGGAAAATAAAAGCTTTCCTATTTGAAAATTCATTCGATAGAACACGCGAAAGAGAGGCAGAAAATCAATGGCGAATTATGATTATGAGATTGTAAATGGAAGAAAAATCCGCGTAAGACCAAAAGAAACCGTATCGGAGATCGACAAAAACGGCTATTTCCGCAGACAGCCGAATCACTTCACGACTCCGTTCGGCGACGGTGAAAACGATCTGAAGGCAGAAGGTAATAAGAGATACCGTCTCGTCTGGGCAAAGCTGTGCCACTGGTCCAACCGCGCGGCGATCGTAAGAGAGCTGGAGGGTCTGGAAGATCAGATTTCCGTCAATATGGTAGAACATGCCCCGCATGAGAAAAACCTTGGCTGGGAATACGTTTACAATGAAAACAACATCGACCCGGTGCTCGGTGATCAGTTCCTCTCTGAGGCGTATTACCGTGCTGATGATGATTACCAGGGAAGAACGACCGTTCCGGCGCTGATCGACACAACGACGGGAAAGGTAGTCAACAACGATTACAACTGGCTGACCACTTATTTCGAGGTCAACTTCCGCCCATGGCACAAAAAAGGCGTGCCGGAGCTGTATCCGGTGGAGCTGCGGGAAGAGATTGACAAGATGAATCTCTGGCTCTTCGATAATATCAACAACGCGGTATACCGCAGTTCCTTCTCCAGAAGCAACGAAGGCCATTTCGACGGTGTGAACACCTTCTACACTGCGATGGACCGCCTGGAAAAACGGCTGGAAACCAATCGTTTTCTCTTCGGTGATTACGTAACTGATTCCGATATCCGCCTGTACGTGACACTTGCCCGTCTGGACATCCGCTATACCGCACAGCTCGGCGAGACGAAGCATCCGCTCTACACTTACAAAAACCTGTGGGGCTACGCAAAAGAGCTGTGGGAGATCCCGGCATTCAAAAATAATACCTTCTTTGCAGATTTTGCCGTGCCGCCGGCAGACGCCAGGGGAAGCGTGGAGCGAAGCTTCAATGTCCGCTTCTTAAAACAGCTCGATTTTGCACAGTTCTGGGGCAATGTGGACGATCGTTCTGCTTTATCGAGTGATCCGGAGCACAAACTGAAAGCAGAGACCGATGCCGGAACTGCACGAAGCGATGCAGATGTTGAAACAGAAAAGAACCGTGAGGATGCCGCAATCTATGCGAAGATTCACGCCATCCCAAGCACAGAATTTGCAAAATATACCGAGGAGGAACTGCCGACGAAGAAAGATCCGGCAAGCCTTCCGCCGCTGGCTGATACTAGAGAAGAAGATTATCAGACGATTCTTGCCGAAATCCGCGGACTGCCGGACGGACCGGAGCTGTCACCAACAGCAAATGCAAAATCGTCCACAGCAGCCGCTGAAGAAGTAAAGAAAAAGATCACTGAGCCGCTGGATACGATGCTGAATGCCGTAGAACTGGCACAGTACGTAGAAAGTGCAAAACAGTTCTACGGAGCCCTCGAAGAACTCGAAACAGCACTTGGAGCCACCCATTTCCTGGCAGGAGACTTTGTGACCGAGGCAGACGCAGCGCTTTATGTTACCCTTGTGCGCTTTGACCTCTTATATTCCCGTTACCTCGGACCGGTGAAATACCGTGTGCAGGATCTGAAAAATGTTTCGGATTACTTAAAAGATCTGTACCAGATTCCGGCATTTGCACATCACACAGATTTTGCAGCCATCATCCGCCAGGGAAGAATTGAGGGAGAGGAAGACGGCTTCCGCGCCAGCACACACTATGATCTGGCACTTCCGAAGATTGACTGGGATGCACAGTGGAAGGTTTTGACCGAGCGCGCCTGCCTGTCCTCAGACCCGACCCATCCGATCTATCTTGGAAACAACCGCAGATTCGACATCGACCCGACCTGGTACGATCTGGGCGCAGAATCTCCGAAAAAAGAGGAGAAAGAAACGCCGCCGTCCTGCGGATGCTGCTGCGGCTGATCAAATCATAGATAAAAAATAGAAAACACCGTTTCAGAGGCAGATTTCCGAAAGGAAATAAACTTCTGAAACGGTGCTTTTTTCCGACGCACAAACTGCAAAAGGAAAGGCATGAAATCCGCTTATCGTCCGAAATGGAAAAAGCCCTTTTTCTCATACGACTCACTCGTATACGAAACCAGCTCATATCCGATGTCCTTGATCTGCTGTTTCAGATACGGGATATCGAGCGGCGCTTCGCTGATGACAACGGTCTCGCCGTTTTTTGCAGAAGAGTTTACTTTCTTTGGAGAGCAGCTCTTGCGGACTACATCATTCATATGGGATTCGCACATGCCGCACATCATACCATCAATTTTTAAGACTGTTTTAATCATACAATACCTGCTTTCTTCCGGGAATACAGCGAAACGAAAGCGTGCCGGACTGTATTCCTGGAGTTTGATGAAAAATTTGAAATCGCATACCCTATCGGGGTATATAAAATATAGCGCGGATGAAAAGAAATGTCAATAAGCTGATAAAATATGATAATTATTATCATTTAAGAAGGAAAATACGGTCATGGAAGGGCGATTCGCCGGCAGAACATGGAAACTTGCCGGAATCGCAAAGTTCGTGTTACAATTGGGACAGCAGAGCAAAACAAGAGAGGAGACAAAAATATGCTCTCACAGATGAATTACCGAAAAGAAACACAGCCCCACGGCGATGAGCTTTTTCCGCTGAGCATTCACGTTTTCGAGACAGACCTGCAGAGCACCGTGCGGGTGTACTGCCACTGGCATGAGGAAGTGGAGCTCTTTTATGCAGTAAAGGGCGAAGCTGTTTTTCATATGGATACCGAGACCTTTCTCCTGCGGGAAGGGGAGACCGCCTTTGTCAATGCAAACCGTCTGCATGAGGTAGAGGGAATCGACGGACAGGAATTTACGTTTCTTGCCGTTGTATTCCAGCCGCGTTTTCTGTCCGGCACATCGCTTGACCGGATCCAGCAGCAGTATATCGAACCAGTGCTGTCCTCCGAGATCCGTTTTCCATCCAAGACAGAGCGGGGAACACGCCTTGCAGAAAAAACGGCGCGGGCCATGCTGGAGATCCGAAATCTGCAGGAAAGAAAAGAGCCGGGCTGGGAGCTGCTGTTAAAAGCGGAACTTCTGAGAATCTGGCAGGGATATTACAGCGCGGCAGAAAAGAATAGTGGAAAAATGGATGCCTCGACGAATTACCGTGTCAGCAGAATGAAAGAGATCCTCACATACATGAATGCTCATTTCTGTGAGGATCTCGAAATCGCGGAACTGGCGAGTCAGTTTCATATGAGTGAGAGTGCTTTCTGCCGCTTCTTTAAGTCGATTATGCATATTTCCGCCGTGACGTATGTCAATAACCTGCGGATTGCCGAGAGCTGCCGGCTGCTGCTTTCCACCGAGGAGGCGATCAGTAAGATCGCGGGCGACTGCGGATTCCGAAATATCAGCTATTTTAACCGCGTCTTCCAGGACCGCATGCACCAGACGCCGGGGCAGTTCCGCAGTTTATCCGCAGAAAACCGTACTGCGATATAAGATTCGGAACTTATGCAGGCTTCTGCGATCGGAATGCACGCCGCAGGAAGAAAAGTCCGGTCATATCAGCCAGTGCCCAGCCGATCGGAATGGCGATCCAGATTCCGGCAACGCCAAGCGCCGTGGCGGAGAAAAGGTATGCCAGCGCCACACGCATGCCAAGCGAAATGACGGTCAGAACAACCGACATCTCGGCGCGTTTGACAGCGCGGTAATACCCGTACAGCAGAAACAGCCATCCGATGCCGAGATAGAACGAGCCTTCCAGCCGCAGGTACTGTACGCCGATCGCGATGACCTCCGTTTCTGATGCTTTCACGAAAATCTGCATCAGCGGATGCGCGAACAGATTGACAAGCAGAGAAATGACGATGGAAAAAGCAGCGCTCAGTGCAAAAGCATCTTTCGTGCCGCGCCGGATCCGCTCGTGATTTCCGGCCCCGTAATTCTGTGCGGTGAAAGTGGAGTAGGCATTTCCGAAATCCTGCACCGGCAGATAAGCGAACGTATCAATTTTCACCGCAGCCGCAAACGCCGCCATGACTGCCGGACCGAAGCTGTTGACGAGCCCCTGGACCATCAGAATGCCGAAATTCATGACCGACTGCTGAATGCAGGTCATCGAAGAAAGACTCAGAATCTCTTTTAAAATGGAATGGCTGAAACGCCATTCTTTTTTTGACGGCAGCCACATGCGGCAGCGGAGCAGCACATAGAGCAGAATACCGACGGCGGACACGTACTGCGCAAGAACCGTAGCGAGCGCCGCGCCTGCGATGCCGAACGGCAGTACAGCGACAAAGAGCAGATCCAGTGCAATGTTCAGCACAGCAGAGACAGCGAGAAAAATCAGCGGCACAGAAGAGTTTCCGAGCGCGCGCAGCATACAGGAAAAGAAATTGTATACGGATGTTGCAATAAGGCCGGCAAAGATAATCAGAAGATACGTCCGCATGCCGGGACGGACTTCATCCGGGACGCGCAGAAACGTAAGGATCGGATCGATGCCGGCGTAAACAGCAAAATTCAGCACAAGCGTAACGGCAAGGATCAGCAGAAACGCATGGAGAATGGAAAGCTTTAAGGAAGAAAGATCCTTCCGTCCCTGATAAATCGAAAAGAGCGCACCGGCGCCCATTGACAGACCGAGAAAAATGGAAGTCAGAAACGTCATCAGCGTATAGGAGGAGCCGACGGCAGCGAGCGCATTGCTTCCGAGAACGCGTCCGACGATCAGGGTGTCGGCAATGTTGTAAAACTGCTGCAACAGATTTCCTGCGATCATCGGCAGGGCAAACAGGATAAGAGAGCGGGAGATTTTCCCGCGGGTCAGATCGTAATACATAAAGAAACCTCTTTCCGGACATAATTGTTAATATTATAACATACAAAATCAAAAAATGTCAATTTGCAGGATGAAGTGCATAAAAATGCAAATGTCAGAAAATTTCGAAAAATAGAAGTTTATAAAATTTTTACAGATTTTGGGACACGTTCTGTAAAAAAAGGGAAGATTTTCAGTTGATTTTTTTGACCTTTTATGTATAATTAGAGTAGAAGAGGCCGGCTGGTCCGGTTTCTTAAAAAGGATACCTTCAAATTTCTGCATTTTGCAGAACGAAGCAGTATTACTATCAAAGGAAAGAGGTTAATTACAAGATGGCACAGATCGATTTAACAAAGTATGGCATCACCGGTACCACAGAAATTGTGTACAACCCTTCTTATGAGCAGTTATTTGAGGAAGAGACAAAACCAGAGCTGGAAGGCTATGAAAAAGGCCAGGAGACAGAGCTTGGTGCAGTCAACGTTATGACCGGTATCTATACAGGCCGTTCACCGAAAGACAAATACATCGTTGTGGACGAGAACTCGAAAGACACTGTATGGTGGACTTCCGATGAGTACAAAAACGATAACCATCCGGCAACCCAGGAAGCATGGGCAGCAGTGAAAGAGATCGCTAAAAAAGAGCTCTCCAACAAGAGACTGTTCGTTGTAGATGCATTCTGCGGCGCAAATAAAGACACCCGTATGGCTATCCGTTTCATCGTTGAGGTAGCTTGGCAGGCACACTTCGTAACCAATATGTTCATCAAACCTACCGCAGAAGAGCTTGAGAACTTCGAGCCGGATTTCGTTGTTTACAACGCATCCAAAGCAAAAGTTGAGAACTACAAAGAGCTGGGTCTGAACTCTGAGACAGCAGTAGTATTCAACATCACAAGCCGCGAGCAGGTTATCATCAACACATGGTACGGCGGAGAGATGAAGAAAGGTATGTTCTCTATGATGAACTACTATCTGCCGCTGAAGGGCATTGCTTCCATGCACTGCTCTGCAAACACAGACCTGAACGGCGAGAACACCGCAATCTTCTTCGGACTTTCCGGAACAGGAAAAACTACTCTTTCCACAGACCCGAAACGTCTCCTGATCGGTGATGACGAGCACGGCTGGGACGACAACGGAGTATTCAACTTCGAGGGCGGCTGCTATGCAAAAGTTATCAACCTGGACAAAGAGTCTGAGCCGGACATCTACAATGCAATCAGACGTGACGCTCTGCTTGAGAACGTTACCGTTGATGCAGCAGGCAAAATCGACTTCAACGATAAGAGCGTAACCGAGAATACTCGTGTATCTTATCCGATCAACCACATCGAGAACATCGTTCGCCCGATTTCTTCTGCACCGGCAGCTAAGAACGTAATCTTCCTGTCTGCAGACGCATTCGGCGTACTTCCGCCAGTATCTATCCTGACACCAGAGCAGACTCAGTACTACTTCCTGTCCGGATTCACTGCAAAACTTGCAGGAACCGAGCGTGGAATCACCGAGCCGACTCCTACTTTCTCCGCATGCTTCGGCCAGGCATTCCTGGAGCTGCACCCAACCAAATATGCAGAAGAGCTTGTTAAGAAAATGGAGAAGAGCGGAGCAAAAGCATATCTGGTTAACACAGGCTGGAACGGAACCGGAAAACGTATCTCCATCCGTGATACCCGTGGAATCATCGATGCAATCTTAAGCGGTGCTATCAACGAAGCTCCGACGAAGACCGTTCCGTACTTCAACTTCGAAGTTCCGACTGAACTTCCGGGCGTTGATCCGGCTATCCTGGATCCTCGCGATACCTATGCTGACGCTTCCGAGTGGGAGACAAAAGCACTGGATCTGGCTGAAAGATTCATCAAGAACTTTGCTAAATACGAAGGAAACGCTGCTGGTAAAGCACTTGTTTCCGCTGGTCCGCAGAAATAATTTTTCTGAATCGATCAAAGATAAGCTCCTGGCATGAAAGTGCCGGGGGCTTTTTTGAACGAAAATACAGCTCCCTGTCCGAGAAACCGTGAGGCGGCCGGTCGAACAGGGAGCTGTGTCAGGTTTGGCATTTTATTCAAAGAAGACAGATCAGCAGGACAGAAGCAGTTCACGTACCATCTCTGCATCAAAGACAACGGAAGAAACGTGGTTGACTTCGATCTGATACAGTGCATTTGCCGCGATATGCTCGGCAGCCTGCTCGAGATCGCGGATACCGCTTGTGTTTTCATGGCAGGCAATGACCGCATCAAGTCCTTCCGGTGTCAGAATGCACTCACCCTCTTTCATGCCGATGCGTTTTAATACCTTCGGAAGCGCATACCGCGAGAAGATAATCTTCTTTTCTTCCGGTGTGTAGTCCGGGATTTCGATGACCGCAAAACGAGACATCAGCGGAGCACTGATCTGGTCTTTGTCGTTGGCAGTTGCAATCGGATAAACGCCGACGGTCGGAATCATACACTCGATGTAGTTGTCGGTAAAGCCAAGGTTGTCAAGCAGCGTCAGCAGTACGTCCGCCGGATTTCCATTTCCTTTGCCGGAAGCAGCCTTGTCGAGCTCATTGATGATGAAGACAAGGTTCGATTCGCCCGCCATGGAGAACGCATCCATGATAATACCCGGTTTTGCATTGGCATAGATCCGGGAGCTTCCGGTGAGCTGCTCCGGGTCGTTGATGGAACTCATATCGAGGGTTGTCCACGGCAGCTTTAAGATTCGAGCAACGGCGTAGGCAATCTGTGATTTTCCAGTTCCCGCCGGTCCGATCAGCAGCAGTCCGTAAGCCGGAAGCGTATGGGTACGGTTGATCTGAATAATCGTCTCGATGATTCTCTGTTTCACGCGCTCCATGCCGTACAGCTCTTCATCGAGGATGCGGCGCGCTTCGACCGGGTCGATCGCTTCAAAGTAATTGCTCTTCCACTGGATATTCATCATCATGGAAAGAGCGCGCTGTGCGTGGCGGCGCTCCTCCGGGGAAACCTCGTGGGAGCGTGCGACGGCGAGATTCCGGCGTGCCCACAGGCGGATGTTGTCCGGCAGTGTTCTTCCGGCGCAGTTCATAAAATCGGTGATGGACTGAATGCTGGTGAGCTTCATGCTGTCGCCGGTTTCTTCCTGGTCCTCGTCCTCAATTTCTTCCTCCGGTGCATTGCTGGCAAGGAGACGTTCGATCATAAACTGTAAAAAGCCGTCCTCGGCGGAAAGCTTTGCACCGCCGCCGAAAGCGATCTCGCGGATTTTATAAACGGCATAGCCGTCTGCGGTCTGTGTTCCGGAGAGACGGACATTGATGTGGTTTTCTCCGAGCCATTTCAACAGACTGACAAAGCGGGCATCGATCCGGAGAATATCGGCGATGAAGGTTTCGTCTTCCTCTTTAAATTCAAACGAGGTCCGTTTCGTCGGATTCGTGAAAATGCCGCAGGGATGATGCGGGAATTCTTTCTCTTTCGTATCCAGAACGAGAATCGGCTGTTCCGGGGAAGTGAACGGTGCGTTTGTGCGGAAAATGGTATACGTACATTCGGAAACTTTTGCTTTTTCCGGTGAATTGCTGAAATCAAAAACAGGCATAACAGAACCTCCTAATAAAATAATTGCCTATGAAAGCACATAAAAACAGTGTAGCACGAATTAAAAAATCCTGCAATCAATATGCAGGATTTTGTATTTTTATGAAGAAATAGAAGTTTTTTTCTGAAAATCCGGAAGCTGTACCAGCACAATTGCCGCAAACATCAGAATGCATCCGAAAAGCTCACGTCCGGAGAGCGCCTGGTGGAGAATTACCCATCCCGCAAGAACGGAGAAAACGGATTCCAGACTCATCAGAAGGGAAGCTGTCGTCGGATTCAGCCCTTTCTGGCCGACAATCTGCAGCGTATAACCAACCCCTGAGGAGAGAATTCCGGCATAGAGAATCGGCATCCAGGCGTGCAGAAGATCGGAGAGATTTACGGTCTCAAACAGCACCATGCAGACAGCCGAAAGAAGTGAGCACGTAAAAAACTGAATGCAGGACATCTTCACACCGTCAACGAGCGGGGAAAAATGGTCGATCACCAGAATATGTACCGTAAAACCAAGCGCGCAGGCGAGTACAAGAAGATCGCCCTTCTGTAAAGAAAACGATCCGTCCGTCATGCAGAGCAGATAGAGACCGGCGACCGCAATGAGAACGGCGAGCCACACTTTAGGCTGGACGCGTTTCCGGAAAAACAGGCCGCAGACCGGAACGAGTACAATATAAAGTGCTGTAATAAAACCGGCTTTTCCAACCGTTGTATACTGGATGCCGACCTGCTGCAGCGTGGAGGCGGCAAACAGCACAATACCGCAGAGAATGCCGCCCGTCCAAAGCGTTTTTCTGTCGGCAGTGTGGTCCGCCGATGCCTGCTGTGCAGAGCTGCGTTTTTCCCGTGAGGAAAAGAAGGCAATCAGCGGAAGCAGGGCAAGACCGCCAAGCAGGTTTCGTACTGCGTTGAACGTAAAAGGTCCGACATAATCCATGCCGGTCTGCTGTGCGACAAAGGCAGAACCCCAGATCGCTGCGGTCAGAAGCAGGAGCGCCGACTGCCGGTACTTATGAGAAACAGTATTCATAATAGAAAGAACCTCCTGAAATTGATACAGAATCCATCATAGCACAAAAGAACGGAAAAAGCGAATGGAAAGACGTCGGAAAAGACAGAAAAATGGTATAAATAATCAAAATGACGAAACTGAGCAGATCTTGCGAAAACAGTACGTACAAAAATGCACATGAAAAATCAACTTAAAAAAGTGAAACTGAGCAAATTAACCAATGCAAAATAAAAAATAGACACCAAAAACAAAAAATGGACACTGTTTTTCCACTTTTTTTTATATATAATGAACTCATCAAGCAAGAACGAAAACCTTAAGGAGGTAAAAAGTATGAAAAAGCGTAACATGAAAGTCCTTGCACTGCTGATGACAGTGACAATGGCAGGAACGATGCTTGCCGGATGCGGAGACAGCGGAAGCACAAGTTCCAGTTCAACAGGAGGAACCACAGCATCCTCAAGCGGAACAGCAGATGCTTCCTCAGCAAGCGAAGAAGATACCACAGCAGCATCTTCCAGCACAGCAGATGCTTCCAGCGAAGATACCACAGGTTCGGATGATGTGGTAGGAGAGCTTCCGAGAAATGAAACTCTTTACTTCGCAGGCCAGCAGTGGGGTACCGTCAACGACTACAACCCGATGTCTGCAAACTCAAACAACGCAATGGTTCTGGCACAGGGCGATGCTTCCCGTGTACTCGTATATGAGACTCTTTACATGTGGAACCCGCTGGATGCTAAAATGTATCCGCTCCTTGCAGACGGAGATCCGGTTTGGAACGATGCCCGTACCGAAATTACCGTTAGGATCAAAGCTGATGCAAAATGGAATGACGGCACACCGGTTACTGCAAAAGATGTAGCAGCTACCTATCATGCACATGTAGATAATAATTCTTCTACCGGTGCTGAGATGAAGAACTACATCGCTGATATTGTTGCAGAGGATGACAGCACAGCAGTCTTCAAACTTGTAACCGATGACTCTGGAAAAGCTGTAAACCCGGTTCTGGCAGAAAGATATCTCCCGATGCTTTACATCTTACAGGAAAACTACCTGAACACCGTGGCAGAGAGAAATAACAACGATCCGGAAGCAATCAAACTGGACAAGATGGAAGATCTCGTATCATCTGGCCCTTACAAAAAATACTTTGATAATGACCAGAACGTAGTTCTGATTCGTGATGATAATTATTGGGGACAGGCAGACTCCATGTGGGGCAAGCTTCCGGTTCCGAAATATATCTCTCACCCGATCTTTAAAGACAACGCAGCAGCTACCACAGCATTCCAGAATGGTGATGTCGATGTGGCACAGGTATTCATCACAGACCTTCAGAAATTGTGGTTAGAGCAGGATCTTCCGATTTCTACCTATATCGATGAAGCACCGTATCAGCTGTGTATGACAATGCCTACCCTGTTCTTCAATACAGAAGTAGAAGGACTGGATCAGGTAGCTGTCCGTAAAGCAATTGCTATGGCAGTTGATTACGATCAGGTTATTTCTTCAGCAATGTCCGGACAGTCTCCTACTTTCGCAGATGTTCCGCGTTCTGTTATGAACCCGACCGATGGCGAGCAGGCACTGGTGGATCAGGATGCCTTAAAAGAGTATCAGTGGTCCAATGCCGATATAGAAGGTGCTAAGAAGCTTCTGGACGACGCCGGAATCGTAGATACTGACGGCGACGGAATCCGTGAGTACAACGGAAAGAATCTTTCCTACAAGGCTGAGTGCCCGACAGGATGGTCTGACTGGAATGCAACCCTTGAGATCGTAGCAGCAGCAGGAAAGAACATTGGTATTAACATTGAGACCTACTTCCCGGAAGCAGCAAACTACAACACCGATTACAGCACCGGAAACTTCGAAATCACCATGCAGTCCGGCCCTGGTACATCGGTTGCTAACCCGTACATGAGATGTCGTTTCTTCATGAGCTCTGATTACAACGCTCTCGAGGTTAACTACAGTGGTAACTTCGGTCATTATCAGAACGATCGTGTAGATGAAATCCTTGCAGCAATTCCTCAGGAAACTGACGATGCAAAACTGAAAGATTACTACACAGAACTCTCCAAGATTATGCTGGAAGATTGCCCGTGTGTACCGCTGATGTACAGACCGCAGGTATTCCATGAGGTAAATGAGTCCGTATGGACCAACTATCCGCAGAAAGACGATGGAACCAATGTTCCTCCGATGGACTGCACGGATGGTTATGGCGTAGCAGCACTGTACAATCTGGAACTGGTTGACGGCTGATTTGCTGAACAGAAAGAAAGTACATACTGAATTGTAACAGAGGCGGCCGGAGCCGGGGTGCTCCGGCCGCTTTTACAAAATCAGAAGGAGGGTTCCTCTATGAAAGGAATGAAAAAGTATTATACGCAGAAGATCCTGTGGTATCTTCTGACGTTAGTCTTTGCGGTACTGCTGAACTTCATTCTTCCGCGTCTGATGCCGGGCGATCCGGTTTCCACTATTGCGTCCAAATCGGTAGAAGGTATGACCGATGCGACTGCAATCCAGAAAGTATATGAAGACTATGCAGCAAAATTTGGTATTAACAAACCAATGTATGTCCAGTTTTTTACCTGGGTAAAAAATGCACTTCGCGGTGATTTCGGTGTTTCTTTCAGCCAGTATCCGCGTACCGTATCCGATATTATTTCCAGCTCGGTTCTGTGGACCATATGTTTGCAGCTCCCGGCCATTATTGTTGGATGGATTCTTGGTAACCTGCTTGGTGCAATTGCAGCTTATATGAAAGGCGTTTTCGACAAGGCAATCCTTCCGGCATTCCTGTTTATCAGTAACGTACCTGCCTTTGGTATGGCAACCATACTTTTGTTTATTTTCTCACTGAAATTACATATCGCACCTGCAGCAGGCGGCTATGCGAGCAGTATGATTCCGCATATGAGCCTTGCTTTTATGAAATCTGTGCTTTCGCATTACCAGCTGCCATTCTGGTCTATCGTAATCATCACGATCGGTGGTCAGGCTATTGGTATGCGTTCGATGTCAATTTATGAATTGAATGCCGACTATGTAAAATACAGTCGTTTCCTTGGTATCAAGGATCATACGATTGTGAAATATGTGTTCCGTAACGCAATGCTTCCGCAGATCACCGGTCTTGCAATGTCCCTTGGTACCATGATCGGCGGTAACCTGGTAGCTGAGATGGTATTCAGTTACCCGGGGCTTGGAACAACGATGCTCTCAGCAGTTACCGGCCAGGATTATCCGCTGCTTTCTGCCTGTACGCTAATCATTACTATCATGGTTCTGCTGGCCAACCTGCTTGTTGAACTTCTGTATGCAGTCATTGACCCACGTGTCAAAGCATCCCAGCAGGATTAGAAAGGAGAATACGCTATGAAAAATACAATCAAACAGATTTTTCATTCAGGAAAATTCGTGACAGGATTTGTAATCTTCTTGGCAATTCTCCTGACTATTATCATCTATCCGCTTATTGTGGCGAAAGATCCGCTGGCAATGATCGGAAACGGAAACTTTTTCAAACCGGGTACCTATCTTTCAATTCAGGATACCGTGAATTCCGGCAAAACGTATAAGATGAATGTTGATGCAACCGCAACCATCGTTGAAAGCAAACTGACAATGGACAACCGTTCTATGATGGCAGAATGGCTGGAAAAATACGGCGGTGTAGATGCCAGTGAAATCGATGTTACCGATGCGGAAGGACTGATTGCGCTCTGGGAGGAGAAGTATGACCCAAATGCAGAACAGAAAGGCCTTATCGCAGCAAAAAAGAAAAAATATCAGCGTCTCGACAAAGAGATCGACGGTATTTTAGAAGATGTTCCAACCATTATTGCTGAGAAAAATGAAGAGACCGGCGAACTGGAAGAGGTTCAGAGCATCGACAGCAAGCAGTATATCAATGAAAAAGATGTTATTAACCGTCAGACCTTCGTTCTTGGTACAGATAACTTTGGCCGTGATGTTTTGACCGAGCTGATCTCTGCTACAGGATCATCCCTGAAAATCGGTCTGGTTGCGGGAACGATTGCAACCCTGATCGGACTGTTCCTTGGACTTCTTGCAGGTTACCTTGGAGGATTTGTGGACAACCTGATTCTGTTCTTTACCAACCTGTTCACCGTTATCCCATCTTTCGTTCTCCTGATCCTTATCTCCTACAGCGTAGGCGAGTCTCAGAGGGGAATCATGATGGTGGCGCTCCTGATTGGAATTACAGCATGGCCGTGGACAACACGTTCCGTACGTTCTCAGGTTATTTCTCTTCGAAACCGTGACCATGTAAACCTTTCCAAGCTGTCCGGCCACAGCATGCTGCGGATTGTCCTTACTGACATTCTTCCGTACGTTGCATCCTACGTTGTTATGGCTTTCATTCTCCAGATTTCCTCCGGAATTCTGGCAGAGGCACAGCTTTCTATGATCGGACTTGGACCGGCAACCACAAAGACCGCAACACTTGGTCTTATGATGCAATGGGCAACCCAGTACAATGCACACTTAAATGGTGCATGGTGGGCTTATTTCCCGGTAATTCTTGTAATCGCACTTATTTCATTCTCTCTTAACCTGATGAACACCGGTCTTGACCAGGTATTCAACCCGCAGTTAAGAGACTAAGGAGGCAGCTATGGGAAAAGTAATGCTGGAAGTAAACAATCTGAAAACGAAATATGTGACTCGTTTTCATGAAGATGTATACGCCGTAGACGGAGTCTCCCTGAAGATTGAGGAGGGAAAATCCCTCGGTGTAGCAGGTGAGTCCGGCTGTGGTAAATCGACGCTGGCGCTGTCCCTGATGGGCTATTATTTCGCACCGCTTCACTACATCAGCGGCGATATTATCGTAGATGGAAGAAAAATTTCCGGAATGAAACCAGACGATGTCCGGAAAAATATTCTGGGCAATGAGATCGCCTACATTCCGCAGGCAGCAATGAATGCTCTGAATCCGACACAGAAAATCATCCGATTTGTAGAAGACGTTATCCATGCGCATGATCCGAAAATGCCGAAAAAGGATATTTATGATCTGGCAAAAGAACGTTTTCAGATCTTAGGCCTGCCGGAGGAGGTATTGCAGAAGCATGCGGTTGAGCTTTCCGGCGGTATGAAACAGAGAACCGTTATCGCAATTTCCACCATCCTTTCTCCGAAGGTACTGATCGCCGATGAGCCGTCATCCGCGCTGGATGTAACTTCCCAGAAGATGGTTATCAAGATGATGCGTGACCTGATGGAAAAAGGATTTATCAAATCCATGATCTTCATCACACACGAGCTGCCGCTTCTTTATAATGTAACTGACGATATCATGGTTATGTATGCCGGACAGATCGTAGAAAAAGGTACCGCAAAAGAAATGGTATTCGATCCGCTGCATCCATATTCAAAAGGTCTGATGGGATCCATCATCGTTCCGGAGGAAGGCGTAAGAGAGCAGAAGCTGACCGCAATTCCGGGAACTCCGCCAAACCTGAAGCATCCGCCGGAGGGCTGCCGTTTCGCAGACCGCTGTCCTTATGCACAGCCAACCTGTCGCGGTATGAAACCAGATGTCATCGAGCTGCCGAACGGAAGAGAGTATCGTTGCCTGATGTCTGAGAGAAAGATTCGGGAGGTGTATGCAAATGCGTGATGGAAAAGAATTAAAACCATGCCTCTCCGGAAGAGGTGTAACGAAAGTGTTTGGCTTTGGCGATGCTAAAACAGTCGCTGTAGACCATGTGGATTTCGATTTTCATGAAGGTGAATTTGTTTCTATCGTAGGAGAATCCGGATCCGGAAAAACAACGCTTTCCAAGATGCTACTCGGACTGATCAGTGTAACCGATGGCGAAATTGATTTCCAGGGCAAACCAAGAGACATCTCGAACGGAAAGAAGAAAAAAGAGTACTGGAAGGGAATTCAGGCGATTTTCCAGGATCCGTTCGCTTCTTACAATATGTTTAAACGTGTAGATTCTGTTCTGCTGGATTGCATTAATATGCGCGGTGACAAGAATCTGCCGAAAGAAGAAAAAGAACGTCTGATGACAGAGGCCTGCAGTTTTGTAAACTTAAAATACGCAGAACTGACAAACAAATATCCATTTGAGCTGTCAGGAGGCCAGATGCAGCGACTGATGATCGCACGTATTTTCCTTCTGAAACCAAAGATTCTGCTTGCCGATGAGCCGACATCCATGATCGATGCCTGCTCCCGTGCAACAATCCTTGATATGCTGCTGAAACTGCGTGATGAGATCAATATGACGATTATCTTTATCACCCACGATATTGGTCTTGCTTACTATGTGTCCGATAATGTTTATATTATGGAGCATGGAAAATTTGTAGAGTCCGGTCCGGCAGAAGAAGTGATTCTTCACCCGACAGCAGCGTATACCAAACGTCTGATCAGCGATGTTCCAAAGATTTATGAACCGTGGGATCTGACAACGGTATAACAATGGTACGAAAGCTGTTTCCCTGGAATCATGCTTTGCGTCATATATGAGTCTTGCGAAAAGAGAGACGGTGCACGGGAAAAAAGTGTATCGTCTTCTCTTTTTGTCAATAATTTTTCTGAAAAAATTGCTTTTTAAAGAAAAAACTGGTAAAATTAGTAAGGTTACAGAACCGAAAAGAAAACTGGGGGATGAAAAATGCGAAACTGGTTTCGCGGACTGAAACTGAACCAAAAATTTACCGTAACAACGTTGATCTTTGTTTTTATTCCACTTTTTGGCATGATGTGTTTCGGGTTTAGGAGCATCAAAAAGAATGCCATAGATCATGGGGTAAATGAAGCAGTAACGGCAACCGATCTTACCTGTGCGGAGGTGAATGCAAAAGCGAATGCCTGCTCGATGGTTGTAGATACGCTGCAGGAGTATGAACCACTGGAAAAATATCTTCTTCATCTCAGGAGGGGAGAGGAGATCTCTGAGAGCTATTATCAGCAATTTCGGAACAACAGCATCAGCATAATTGATAAAATGCAGGAGGCAATGCCGGATCTGTATCAGATCCATATTTTTGCCATGGCAGACGGTTTTCTGGAGCAGCAGCCGATCCTGTACCAGAAGGAAAAGATGAAAAACTGCGCCTGGTACCGAAGCTATCAGGGCGGAGGACAGTGGTTTTTTGACATACAGGAAAAAAATGTTATCTCTGGCACCAAAAAAGAAGGTTCCCATTTGATGACTTATGTACGGGAGCTGCGGGATCAAAGCGGAGGAAGGCTTGGTGTGATCGAGGTATCCATGCGTATGGCAGACATATTTCCAGAAATCTATCGCTCCAGTGACAGCAGCTGGGCCTGCTTTATTGATGAAAATTGGAATTTATATGACTGCGGGAAAACAGCGGCAGCCTGTAAATGGCAGTCCTATCGGGGGTTGATTCTGTTCCGGGCAGGAATCCGTGACAGAAAGGAAGGCCAGCAGAGTGCAGTGATTGACCGGAAAAATGTTGCGATTGTGCTTCGGAAAGTAGAAAAAGTCAATGGAATGTTTGTAACACTGACCAACCTGGATGATGCAACCGGAAACATGATCAAGCAGCAGCAGAGAATGCTGCTTGAATTTGCTGTTTTCGGACTGCTTCTGATTGTGGTGGTCAATCTGATTGTGCGTGGCCTGTTGAAGGAGTTTTATGACGTCCTGTGTGAGATGTGTCAGATTGACAATGGAACAACAAAGATAAAGGTTTGTTACAGTGCAGAAGAGATGCGGGAAATGAGTTATGGGATCAACGGAATGCTGGAGAGAATTCAGAAACAGAACGAAGAAAGCATCAAAAGGGAGGCAGCTTTGAAAGATACGGCGATCCGGGCAATGCAGAATCAGATTAACGCTCATTTTATTTACAATGTGCTGGAATCCATTAAGATGATGGCTGAGATTGATGAAGAATATACGATTTCCGATGCTGTAACGGCACTTGGTGAAATGCTGCACTACAATATGCGCTGGAATAAATTCCTGGTAACCGTTCAGGATGAGATGAATTATATTCAGAACTATGTGGAGCTGATGAATCTGCGGTATGATTTCACAATAACACTGTCTGTTCAGATGCCGGAAAATTTATATCGGCAGGATATCCCCAAGATGTCTCTTCAGCCGATTGTGGAAAATGCAATTACACATGGAATTGAGGAGCAGGATACAGATGCTGTCATTGAAATCAAAGGAATAGAGCATGAAAAGAGCTTCGAGATTGAAATCACAGATTCCGGAATCGGCATGTCAGAAAAACAGCTTGCAATTCTGAGACGCAAACTGAGAATGCGCCTGAATTCGGATACACAGCCGAAACATGGAATCGGGCTTCGGAATGTACAGGACAGAATCCACATTCAGTTCGGAACCGAGTATGGGCTGTCGGTTTATACAAAAGAGCATTGCTATACGAAGGTGAGTATTCATCTCCCCATCACGAGGGGGAAATATTCTCTGATGGATCAAGAGGGTGACGAGAAAGAGGAAGAAAAAGAAAATGAATACACTGCTGGTTGTAGAAGATGAAAAATTGATTCGACAGGGAATCGTGGCGATGATCCGGCGAAGCAGCGTGCCGGTGGAGGAGATTCTGGAGTGTCGAAACGGAGAAGAGGCATTGGAGATTTTGAGGAAACGGAGGGTGGACGTCATGTTCACTGATATCCGTATGCCCAAAATGGATGGTCTGACACTGGTCAACGAAATGGAGGAGTTGTCACAGAAACCTGTTGTTATTGTTTTAAGCGGCTATGATGAATTTTCCTATGCGGTTGAAATGATGAAACATGGAGTTCGGGACTATATTTTAAAACCGATCAAGCGGGAGACGATAGAACAGCTTCTGGAAAATCTGGAACGAGAGCTTTCGGAGACCCGGGAAACGGAAGAAGAGGAAGAACGGTGCTTTTTAAATCAGCTCCGTTATCTGATGATGAATGCAGAAATGGCCGAAGATAAAGAATGGATGGATATGGAAAGCAGGATCCGGCGATACATCGGAAACGACAGCTTCCGGATTTTACTGACCAGCAAGGCAAATGGGGAACGGTTTTCGGAATGCAGCGGAATTCTGCTGGAAGGCGTAGAAGGAGGAGTTCTGTATCTTTTGCCGGAATCGGAGGCAGAGCGGATCATGGAAGAAAAAGATGAGAGATTCTGTCTCGGAGTGGGAAAAGAACATCGTTCTGTGATGGAAATTCCAGAGGCATACCGGGAAGCACTGCTGGCACGGGAAATGGCATTTATACAGAACAGTCCTGTGGAAGAATATCAGAAAAAATGTTTTGAGGAAAAGCCGGAGCTGGCACAGTTTCAGGAAAAATTTATCCTGCAGGTGCCGACGGAACGGGTGGATGCTATGTTGCGAAAAATGCGGAACTGGTATTTTGAGGCAGCGCATCAGAGGGTTTCCCCCTATCAGCTTCTGGCAGTAACAGAAGCAATCTGTAAAGAGCTGGATCTTTTTCATCGAGTGCCGGAAAAACAGGAAAAATGTCCGCGCCCTCTGCAGTACCGTGATGCGGATCTGTTTCTGAATGCGTTTGAAGAATGGATACACGTTTACAGGGAAAGCCTGAAAAGTCAGACGGCCGGAAAAGAAAAAATGGAAGAGGCAATTTCATATATTCGGGAAAATTATGCAAAAGATCTGAATATGGCAATGGTATCTAACCATATTTGTATGAATTATTCGCTGTTTTCAGCAGCGTTTAAAGAACATACCGGTGTGAATTTTGTGAACTATCTGAAGGAGATCCGCATTGCGGAGGCAAAGCGTCTGTTGATTCAAACAGAAGATAAAATTACGGAAATTGCCAAACAGGTTGGATTTGAAAATGATAAGCATTTCATGAAATCATTTAAAACGGCATGCGGTGTATCACCGTCTGAGTTCCGAAAAGATTACAAAATGGTTTCCAAGGGAAAGGGAGGACAGGATGAGTAAAGAAAAAGAAACCGGAAAAGAGAAGGGAAGAATTCGCCAGCTGGCGCGGTATTACATTCCATATAAGGGATTGTTTTTTACCGACATGTTTTTTGCAATGCTTGGAGCAGCCATTACACTGGTGATTCCACTGATTGTACGGTATATTACGAGTACGGTTGTGGAAAAGCCGCTGGAGCAGGCAACGGGTGAGATTATCCGCCTCGGTATTCTGATGATTGTTATGGTTCTGGTCGAAATGTACTGTAACTTTTATATTGCCTATTACGGCCATGTAATGGGGGCGCGGATTGAGCATGATATGCGGAACGAGATCTTCGGCCATTATCAGAAGCTTTCGTTTGCTTTTTTCGATAATCAGAAGGTCGGCCATCTGTTGTCACGCATCACAAGCGATCTGTTCGATATCAGTGAACTTTTACATCATGGGCCGGAGGATATTGTCATTTCGTTTATCAAACTGATCGGCGCGATGATTATTCTGTTTGTGGTAAATCCGATGCTGGCATGTGTGCCGCTTGTGGTTATTGTGGTGATGCTGCTGTTTGCGTTAGTGATGAACAGCCGCATGAAGAGTGCATTCAAGGAAAACCGCCGCAGAATTGCGGATATCAACAGTCAGATTGAGGACAGCCTTTCGGGGATCCGTGTTGTCAAATCGTTTGGAAATGAGACAGAAGAGATGCGTAAGTTCAATGCGGGAAATGATCGCTTTGTCGATTCGAAGAAGGTCAGCTACCGCTATATGGGAATTTACAATTCGGGAATGGGAGCCTTTTCGACGCTGATTACCGTTATTTCGCTGATTGTCGGCGCATTGCTGATGACAGGCGGGAAACTTGGGGCGGCGGATCTGGTTACCTTTCTTCTGTACATCAACAACTGTACGGATCCGGTGAAAAAGCTGGTGAACTTTACGGAACAGTTCCAGAATGGTTATTCCGGCTATGAACGTTTTCTGGAAATTATGAGTATCGCGCCGGACATCCAGGACAGGCAGGATGCACTGCCACTGAAGAATGTGCAGGGTGAAGTAACATTTGAAAATGTTTCGTTCCATTATGAGGAGTCGAAGGAGAATGTGTTAAGCAATGTGAATCTGCATGTCCCGGCAGGAGACTATGTAGCGCTGGTGGGCAGCTCCGGTGCCGGAAAGACGACGATCTGCTCTCTGATTCCGCGTTTTTACGATGTGACAGAAGGAAGGATTCTGCTGGATGGAAAGGATATCCGCGATGTGAAATTAAAGGATCTGCGCGATGAGATCGGTATTGTGCAGCAGGATGTGTACCTGTTTGCGGGAACGATCATCGACAACATCCGCTACGGCAGACCGGATGCGACCGACGAGGAGGTCATCCGCGCAGCGAAAGCGGCCAATGCACATGAATTCATCATGGAGCTGGCGGACGGCTACGACACCGATATCGGCCAGCGCGGCGTAAAACTTTCCGGCGGCCAGAAACAACGGCTTTCCATCGCCCGCGTATTCCTCAAAAACCCGCCGATCCTGATTTTCGACGAGGCAACCTCAGCGCTCGACAACGAGAGCGAAAAAGTTGTCCAGAAATCTTTGGAGCTTCTGGCGAAAGACAGGACAACCTTCGTGATTGCGCACCGGCTGTCCACAATCCGGAATGCAAAGCGGATTCTGGTGCTGACGGAGAATGGAATTGCGGAGGAAGGCACACATAAGGAACTGCTCGCGAAGGGCGGGATTTATGCGCATTTGTATGAGATGCAGTTTTGATGAAAATTTCATTATAGCAAGACCCGAAAATAATGCAAAAAAGGCAGCGGAAGAGAAACCGCTGTCTTTTTTGACACTTTCTTATTTTCTTCATACTCTATAAAGAACAGGAAATGAAAGAGGAACATGGTATGGATTCATCCCGTATGAATCGCGGCTGCTGCGGTGCGAACAATATGCAGAACCGCCGCGCCGCTTCAAACAATATGGAACTGAAGATGGAACCAAGGAATTTCCCGCGGAAAATGCAGCATGTAGATCATATGATACCTGCAATGGCTTACGTTCCGATGCAGCGGTTTGAACAGATCTATGATCTTTCCGCTGCATTAAAAAATGGAACCTTATTCCCGGAACTCTGTAAACCATTCTGTGGAAAGGGAGGAGGACAGTGCCTATGATGCCGCAGATGCCATCCCGCGAAAAGCTGCTCGCCTGGATTGATCAGGTCAGCTTTGCTGTTGTTGAAATGAACCTTTACCTCGACACCCACCCGGAGGATGAAGATGCACTTGCCTTTTTCCGGGAAAAAGTGGAGCTTCGAAAAGAAGCACTGAAACAGTATGCTGAACAGTACGGCCCGCTCACGATCGATACCGCCAACGACCGCATGAGCCGTTCTTTCGAATGGGTTATGCAGCCATGGCCGTGGGAAGTTAACCGGAAAGGAGGGTGCTGACGGATGTGGAATTATGAAAAACGCCTTGAGTATCCTGTAAACATCACGACACCAAACCCCAAAATCGCCCAAATTATCATGAGTCAGTACGGTGGCCCGGAGTTCAATACCAGATAATAACTAATATGGGCACCGGATTTCCGTACCAGATGATACGGAAAAATCCAGTGTTTATGCGGCTTTGCAGACTTTAGAAGTGTAAATCAGGAGACGAAAAAGTCGAAATACATGGTTCCCGAAGCTTTTTCATAGACAATACGATCCACGATGGAACGGAGCAGAAGGCCCTTTTTCTCGGCCGGTTCCTCTGGATTTTTCAGAATATCATTAATATTTTTTATTTCTTCCCGGAAATCTTCTTTCGAGATTGTTTCCGGCGGGGCGGCGGGCGTAAGCACGCGGTCCAGTTCTTCCTGCAGGCGCTGCCGTTCTTCGGCGAGCCTTTTTTTGTTGGCGCTGTATTCCTCCAGCGTATCAATCCCATTTTCGAAAGCCATTTTCACGCGGGACTCACGGACGGCCAGATGGTCCAGGGTCTGCTGCAGCCGCTGGATGGTTTCATCGTCTTCCTGCTCCTGCTTTCGGGCGCGGACGGTGAAAGAGAAGTCCGTACCGGTGAGGGTATCGTCAAAATAGCGATAGACAGTGCGCTCAGCTTTTGCAACCGTGATCGAGTTAGAACCCTTGTGGAAACCTTTGGCATATTTCCAGCATTGAAAGTATGGGCAGGATGTATTTCCGGCCGTTACAGTCATCGTTGCGCCGCATATTGGGCATTTTAAAAGTCCGGACAGCCAATGGCGGCAGGTGGATGGACTGCGGCTTTTCGGTGCGCGTCTGCGGGCATCCATGCGTTTGATTCGTTCTTGATAACGTGCAGGATCCAGCCGTGTTTCATGTGTGCCCTCGAAAGAGACCCCATTCCAGACCACAGTACCGGCATAAAATGGATTGCGCAATATGCGCTCGATCGAGCGGCGCTCCATAAGACTTCCACGCCGGGTATGGTATCCAAGATCGTTGCACTTTCGGGCAATTGCTGTTGGATCGAGATGCTCGAAGTCATACTGGTCCATGATGTATTTGACGATTTGATATTCCGTTTCGTCAATTACGAACGGCTTGCCGCCGCCTGCGGCATGGTATCCCAGGCAGGGCGTTGTTTGATAACCGTGCTGCAGTGCTTTTTCCTTCATACCGCGCAAAACTTCGCCGGAGAGACGGATGGAGTAGTATTCATCCATCCATTCGATGATACGCTCGATCAATGTACCGAATGGACCGTCGATCAGCGGCTCGGAAATACTGATCACATCCACATTACTTTTTTTTAACAATGATTTGTAAACGATGGATTCCTCCTGATTACGTGCGAAGCGACTGTATTTCCAGACGAGAATCACATCAATGGGGTGAGATTCCTGTTTTGCAAGGGCGATCATCGCCTGAAATTTTGGCCTCTGTTCCGCGTGTCGGCCGGAAACAGATTCCTCAAAGATGAACTCTTTGCTGATTACAATGGCATTCTTCCTGGCATAGTCCAGGAGCAGGCGCTGCTGGGCATCAGGGGAAAGCTCTGTCTGGTCTGCGGTGCTGACGCGGATGTAGAGAGCACCATTTTTTAGTGCTGGCATAATATCACATTCTTCCATTAAGAACATAAGAAAAACACCAAAACAGGCAGAAAACTAATGAATTGGTGTTCTTTAAGTGATACAATTTATTTTTGAACATATACAATTATTCCTTAAAAGACGGCGGAATCCAATTTTAATCTGTAAATAGAGGACTCATCTATTGTTTTAACAATAGAACGTAATCTGCCGGAAAGTAGCATACCAGAGATCAAGGATATCTTTGCTTCGTGCCTCGACCGTCTGCATAATAAACCGGAGCTGTTTGGAAGGGATTTTGGATTTGTTATGGCATAACAGACATTTTCCGTTTCTGGTAATCCAGATTTTTGTGGCAGTAGGGGATGGAACGCCCTTACAGACATGAACATGTACAGGTTCGAGAGGATTATTTTCGTTTACCCAGAAATATACGACGTATCCGCCGATTTTAAAAACTTGAGGCATCTTCATTCCCTCCTTCAAATCCACCCTCGCGGGCAAGCTGCATAATGATATGTGCTACGGATGCGAGGTAATCCTGAAAATAGCTTAATTCTTCTTCGGAAAAGCCGTCTATATTTTCCCATTTATAATCAGGAAGCCAGCATGTGGCAGAGTGAAATCCGCCATAAACAGGCTTTTCAATCCTGACTTCGACCTGTTCCTTTCCGTCTTTTTGAAGAGTTCCGGAATGAACAATTTCAGTATTATCATTAAGGGTTAAAAATGGATATAACATGATGAGTGTCCTTTCTGTATTAGTGCGGCATATACACGGTAAGAAAAATCCCACCCGTGGAGAAAACGAGTGGGATTTATGAAAAGCAGTAGAAACTTCTCAGTGTTATCTGGTGCAGCAATTTTCCTGATTCGATGTCGGCTGCGGCGCAGAACAGAATGTTTTTGAGTCAAACGACGGGTTAAACGCGTAGAAGTTTTTCGAGTTCAACTCATCCTGAACAGAGCGCAGTGCTTCACCAAAACGTTGGAAATGCACAACCTCACGTGCTCGCAGGAAACGAATCGGATCAGCTACCTCCGGATCTTTTACCAAGCGAAGGATGTTGTCGTACGTTGACCGGGCTTTCTGTTCTGCAGCGAGATCTTCGAACAGATCTGTTAACGGATCGCCTTTCGACTGAAATTCGCAGGAATTAAACGGGATTCCGCCGGCCGCCTGTGGCCAGATTCCGGCTGTGTGGTCTACATAGTAATTAGCAAAACCGGAATTCTGAATTTCTTCCAGCGAAAGATTACAGGTAAGCTGATGAACGATCGTGGATACCATTTCGAGATGAGCTAATTCCTCGGTACCAACATCATTCAACACCCCCGCTACAATTCGGTTCGGTGCTGTGAAACGCTGAGAGAGATACCGCATGGATGCGCCCATCTCTCCATCCGGTCCACCGGAATGTAATACCAGATAATAATGAATTCCCCTTGTTTTAATTAGAACGGGATTTGTTTTATTTGAGATGTACTTAGTATACTAAAAGCAGAGTGTCTTGTAAAGGAGAATACGAGTTGTTACTGTTCACTTAGTTTCCTTTCCGAGTTGTATCCGATCGATTCCATAGCAGACTCTATTCGCTGCAGAACGATTTCCGAGGTTTTTTCCTTGCCTAATTCATCAGAAGTGTATTGGGTTTCTTCCAATATAATTCGCGTAACGGATACAATTTCCTTCATAAAAAGATCACCTCTTTATCACTATATGTACAATGTGATCAAAATGCGATTCTGAAAACACCTGATCGTAGAACGCAGTCCCATCATAATATAGAAAAAAGACTTTCAAAAACAGAACAGTCAGAAAGGATGTTCCATGGAAGCAATGAATTATGTAAAGCCCGAACTCATCGTCGTTGCGTTCGTGCTGTATTTTTTCGGTGTTGCTCTGCGGCAGGCGCAGGCGGTGAAGAATAAGTACATTCCTCTGATCTTAGGAGGCATCAGCATGGTGCTGTGTGCGGTTTGGGTGATGGCGACGAGTGAGATTGAGACGGCGAAGGAGGGGGCGATGGCGGTTTTTACGGCGATCACGCAGGGAATTCTGGTGGCGGGGCTGAGCAATTATGTGAATCAGATTATCAAGCAGATCCATAAGCCGGAGTGAACGGCGCTTCGAAAAATCTGTGTTATGCCGGAGCAGTCTGAAACGGCAGAAAGGGGAGAATGTGAGAATTGATCGGTCGTATCTTGGCAATCAGAATACGTATGCGGAAAACAATCCCAAATGTATCGTAGTCCACAACACCGACAACTTTGCAGCAGGTGCCGATGCGCGGGCACATGCGAGAGCACAGCATGACGGGAATTTCCAGAACATTTCCGCGCACTATTACGTTGATGACGGTGACACGGCCTACCAGGCGGCGCCGCACAGCCGGGGGTGCTGGCATGTCGGCATTAATTACGGCGGAAAAAATCTGTTTCAGCAGTACGGCAACAAGAACAGCATCGGCGTGGAGATGTGTGTGCAGGCCGGGTATAATTATGAAAAAGCATTTGAGAACACTGCGGCACTGGTGCGGGAGATCATGCGGGAGACGGGGATTCCGCTGGAAAGAGTCTATCGTCATTATGACATCTGCAGCAAATACTGTCCGAGCCAGATCATGAACCGCGGTGACTGGGACCGCATGAAGCGGATGATCGGAAGCGGTGCAGGGAGCACAGGAACGGGAACAGCAGGCAGCGGCCCTCAGCATCCGTCAGGCACCGGATGCGGACAGCAGGATTGCCGGAACGATCCGGGATCAGGGAAGCTACACGGTGACGGAAATCCAGAACACAAGCTGGGGACGGCTTCTCTCAGGGGCAGGCTGGATCAACTGCCATACAGCGTATTGCCGTTATGCCGGTCCCGCAAAAGAAAAATCGGCAGAGACAGCAAAGTCATCCGGAAAGACAGTCACAGAGGACGGAATATGGGGTGAAAGTCTGACGCGCCGTCTGCAGGAACTTTTCGGCACGCCGCAGGACGGAAAAATCAGCAATCAGCTGGCTGCCAACCGGAAATTCTGCGATGGCATCACAGCCGCCGAGTGGGACAATACGCCAAAAGGCGGATCGGCACTTGTAAAAGAAATGCAGAAATGGGCATCGGCCGGCATGGACGGCTATATCGGTCCGCAGACAATCCGCGCCTGGCAGAAAAAACTCGGCACGCCGATCGACGGCACAGTAAGCAGCCCGTCTGCCATGGTAAAAAAACTGCAGAAGTGGTGCAATCAGAAATAGAAAAAAGAATACTCAAAGACCCGATTTTGTGTTATACTGAAAGATAGTTTAAAATGAACAGAAAGAAAAAGAGCTTCAAAAAAGACTCGAAGTGTCAAATGTAAAATACAAAAGAGAAAAAATAAAGGTAATTTTTGCATACAGATTCATCGGGGGGAATTGCGGCTGACAGGAGAGAACAACAGCAGATGAGAAAAAAGGCAGTAAAAAATGCAGGAATGATACGAATTTATCTGAATATGGCATGGAAACTTTTGCAGAAAAACCTGCTTAGCATCGTGATATTTGAGACGGTCTACCGCCTGTTTTCCAGCCAGCTCGTTTCAAGACTCGCCAATGCGGCGATCAACTTTTCCTTAAAACAGCTGGGAACGAGTTATATGACATCAGAAAACTTCAACAAGATCATGCTGCATCCGCTGACCCTTCTGCTGATTTTCGGAATTCTGCTTGTCTTCTTTTTCTGTATGCTGTTTGAAATCTATGCCGTCATGGCGGCTCTGGAGGCCTCCTGGAAACGAAAACGGATTTCCGTTCCTGTCATGATGCTTGCCGGCGGAAGAGGAGCCGCACAGTTTGTGCGCGCCCGCCCGTGGACCTGGTTTTTCTACATGGCAGCGAGCTTCCCGTACCTCTGGCTGCACAGCAGCTACAGCGCCATCCGCAGTATGAAACTGCTTCAGGTTTCCCTGACGAAGATTTTCAATGCCTTCCCGGCATACTGGATCCCGGTGGTGCTGACGGTTCTGCTTGTCGTGTTCTCGTTTGTGTTTTCCTACACCATCCCGTTCCGGTGCATGATGACGGAAAAAGAGAAAAATACCCATCTGCGGGTGCGCCAGACACTGGAAAAACGCGTGCTGCGCGAGCTTGGCATCAACGTCTCCTTCCAGGTGATGATTTTTCTGATTACGTGGGTTCTGTATCTGATTTTCGGAACGGCTGTTGTTGCCTATGCAAAGCTGGTGAAAACGCCGTCTACCGTTGTCAGTACCGTCATCGTCTATGGTGACTGGGTCAAATCGACGATGAGCCTGATCGGCGGAGCGTTCGGCCTTGTCGGAAGCATTACGTATCTGTATCTGATTTTTATCCGTTCCTCCCGAAAGGGCTACCAGAAGAGCCGGACAACGAAAAAGCCGCGCTCGAAGCTGGTACGCACCTTCTGCGGTCCGGTAACGGCGGTGGTTCTCACGATCACCATGCTGGCAGGAGAAACGGTTTATCTTGTATATGCCATGCGCGCAACACGTGCAGAGGCAACGGCTTCCTCCCAGTATATTTCGGTGTCAGCGCACCGGGGCGGAGCCAGAAAAGCACCGGAAAATACGATGAGCGCGATCAAATATGCAGTGGACAGCATGTCGGATTATGCGGAGATCGATGTACAGGAGACGAGTGATGGAGAGATTGTCCTTCTGCACGACACGAACCTGAAGCGGACAACCGGTCTGAATGCCAGCATCTGGACCCTGACCTACGATGAAATCAGCCAGCTCGATGCCGGTGTACGATTCAACAAAAAATTCCGCGGCGAGCAGATTCCGAAGCTGGAAGAAGTCATCGCGTACGCGAAAGGAAAAATCAACCTGAATATCGAAGTAAAATACAACGGCCACAACCAGAATATTGTCAAAAAAGTGGTGAAAATCATCGAGGACAATGACTTTGTGGATCAGTGTGTGCTGACTTCCATGAACTACAATTTCCTCAGGCAGGCAAAGAAAATCAATCCGGATATCAAGACCGGGTATACGATGAAAATGTCGTACGGAGGCCTGGAGGATATGGACGCGGCGGACTTCTTCTCCGTAAAATATACGTACATTACAGAAGGCTTCGTAGAGCATGCACACAGTCTTGGTAAAGAAGTCTGTGCCTGGACGCTGAATTATCAGGGAGATATGCAGCGGATGGTCAACTGCGGCGTGGACAACATTATCACGGACGATCCGGAGCTAGTGCGTAAGGTTATCCTCGGAACAACCGACCGAAATCCGGGCTTTGTTAGTCTGCTTGGCTATGCACTGAAATAAATGGAGTAAAACAATGGAGGTGGAAACTTCATGGCAGAGAAAGTAAACATGCCATCCCAGAAGAAAGAAAAGAAGAAAAAGAGGAAGAAAAAACTTCCTTCGGATTTTTATGATTATAACCTGCTGGCCTGCACTATTTTGCTGGTCAGCTTCGGACTGATTATGCTGTACAGCGCGAGCGCCTACGAGGCGGCCAGCACATTCAAAGGAAATGATATGTATTATTTCACGCATCAGGCGGGGCTTTCTGCTATTGTTCTGGTGGGAATTGTGATATTGTCGAAGTTTGTAGATTATCATAGTGTATGGTTCCAGCGGATTGCAGCACTGGTATACTGGGGAAGTCTCCTTCTGATGGCGGCGGTAAGGTTTACGCCGCTTGGTTATGAAGCCTACGGGGCGAGAAGATGGCTCCGGATCGGCGGTGTCAGTCTTCAGCCTGCGGAGATTGGAAAGCTGGGGCTGATTCTGTATTTGCCATACATTATCCTGAAGATGGGAAAAAATATGCGTACCATCCGCGCAAAAGCGATTGTCCTCGGACTTGGCGTGCTGCAGGCGCTGGCTGCGTGGATTCTGACGGACAACCTGAGTACTGCCATTATTCTGGGACTCATCGCCTGCGTCATTTTGTTTCTGGCGGACCCGGAGGTAAAATTTTATGCGCGTGTGATTCCGGGCGCGGCGGTAATTGGCGTTCTTGCGATTATCATTTTAAAAAATAATCTGCAGATCTTTGAAAGAATAGGCGGTGACTTCCGGTCGAACCGTATCTATGAATGGCTTTCCGGAGGCAGCTATCAGATTCTGCAGGGACTTTATGCGATTGGCTCCGGTGGATTTCTCGGAAAAGGACTTGGCAACAGTACGCAGAAGATCACAACAATTCCGGAAGCACAGAACGATATGATCTTCTCGATCATCTGCGAGGAGCTTGGAATATTTGGCGCGCTTCTTGTATTGCTGCTGTTTGGCTACCTGCTGTACCGCCTGTTTGTGGTTGCACAGAATGCGCCGGACGCGTATGGAATGCTGATGGTGAGCGGCGTTTTTGCACATATTTCCATTCAGGTTATTCTGAACCTGTGCGTCGTTCTGAAGCTGATGCCGGCAACGGGAATTACCCTTCCGTTTATCAGTTACGGAGGAACATCGGTGCTCTTTATCCTGACGGAAATCGGCATTGCCCTGTGCGTCTCCCGCTTTATTGTGTTCCAGGAGGGAAAGAGCGGAGAAGGAGAGGCACCGGCGGAAGAACAGTAAAAGTAGAAAAATCTATTGACAAATGCCGGAATAACAGATACACTTTTTTCGAAAGAAATACTGGCTGCCGGGTAGAGGCAGGAAGGAGCAGAACAATGTTAGAAAAGATAAAAGAAATTTTAGTAGAACAGCTCAACTGTGATGCAGACAGCATCAACGAAGATACCTCTTTTAAAGATGATCTGGGAGCAGATTCCCTGGATCTCTACGAGATGGTTATGGCATTAGAAGACGAGTACGGAATTGAAATCGACACCGACGAACTGACAGACCTTTCTACCGTCGGCGACTTTATGGAATATATGAAACAGCACGGCGTAGAGGTCTGAAAAAGAGCATTGCCGCTGGCAAAAGTGGAAGGATGGTACAGCTCGGAAGAAACGCCGGGCTGTTTTCCATTCTAAATAAATGGTGGAAGGGAACAGACAAAAGGATTGTTCCAGAAAAAGCAGAAATCAGGAGAAAAGAAAAATGAGCAATGTAAAAACAAGATTTGCACCGAGCCCGACAGGCCGGATGCATGTAGGAAACCTGCGTACTGCCCTGTAT